>PDSZ01000050.1 GCA_002748705.1 Candidatus Fermentibacterota bacterium | reverse complement strand
TTTACTGACCGTCTGAAGTCAGCCGGTGTGAGGATCAGCATGGACGGCAAAGGGAGAGCTTTCGACAACATCATGGTTGAGCGCCTGTGGCGGACGGTCAAGTATGAAGAGGTCTATCTGAACGAATACAGCGACTACTTCGATGCGCTCACGAACATCGAGCGGTACATAAATTTCTACAACAACGAGAGGATACATTCCAGTCTGGACAAGCAGACACCGGCAGAGAGATACCACGGTTACAGAAGAGATCAGAGAGAATCAGCATGAAAGAACGAACCGGCCGCCACTCCGCTCCGGGCTACGCCCTCCGCTCCGTTGCGGCCGAAGAAAGAGGCAGGAAATCCACCTTAAACAGAGAGGTTTTCTCTCTTGACAACCCAGGCCACCTCAGACAGCTGACCATTATCGGAGTGACACTTTGCATTCATGATCAGACAGTTTCTTTTGAGTGTCATTGTTAGATTAAAATATGATATAACACTTTGAAACGACCTTTTCAATTGTGTTTATGAGAAATCCAGGTGAGCAGCTCATTAAGTCTCCTAACATCCTTGATTACAGAATGAAAGCCTGATATAATCCAGATTAAGGTAGAACGACAGAATGCAGTAGAACTGCCATATGGTGATGGAAAACTGGTTATCGCAGTCTGATGATTAAGAGCGTTAACCGCAGAAGAGGTTATTGTATTGGCTAATCTGATTGTCATAGGAACACAGCATGAACTGCACCTGGTGGATCCAGTTTTCAATCTTTCAAAACTGGTTGAACTGATACATGCAACGAAACCGGACATTATCTGTGCAGAACTCAGTCCGGAACAGTTATTCGGAAAAACCACATGCAACTCCAAACCGGAATACCCGAAGGCGATCCTGCCTTATGCATATGAGAATGGAATTGAAGTAATCCCGATCCAGCCACCCACAGAAGAAGGTTACAGGCAGGAAGAAAGAAACAGGAAGGTTATGGAGATGATTAATTCCGATCCTGAATCCCTGGCCAGATGGAAGCTCAGGAAGAAACTGTTCGAAACCGCATCTGAAGCTAAATCTCTATCGCTTCATTCACTTCAATCAAGGGCATACGACCATTGGATGGAAATACTTTGGGAGAAGTACCAGGCAAAACTCTTTCCAGAATTCTGGAATGTCAAAGAAATCTGGAACATTGAGTTTCTTAATCGAATCACAAAAACGATAGAATCAAACAGAGAGAAAAGAATAACAGTAACTGTAGGTATCAAGCATAAACACTGGTTAAACAATAGGTTAGATGAAGTCCCCAATGTTAAGCTTGAGCATATTGAGGACTACATTGATACAAAAGACAATGTTCGTTCATCCACTGAATGTGCTGGAGATTCATCAGGGCAGTAATAATTAGAATGGAATGAAACAAGGTGCGTCAACTCAGCAGACGCGCAACAAACAGGTTCTCAGGAAACTGTCTGAAAGGACTGTTTCTGAAAGGAAACTTGTTAGCGAATCATTATTTTCGCAGCATGAGATTGTGGTCGGCTGAGAGCTCCTTTGAACTGAAGTAAGCTGGCTCATATTGTGTATTCAACACTCCACATACCCTGAACTGGAAAAACCGAGTAATCCACTTTCAGGTCAAGAAAAATCTCTCTGATTCTCTCTTCATCCGGAACATTTTTCACTATGCGGTAAGCTCTGTTTTTCAGTTTTCTTTCTGCAATGATATTTCCTTGTCCGTCAGGCAGATGGTAAGCTGTATCCATATCCTTCAGCTGGCAGGCATGTATGACCTTTGAGCCAGGCTCAAGTTTCTTGTGAAGTGTTTTAAGAAAAACACTTACCATGTTACACGGCATATGACACCACCACAGTACCGAGAATGCGCCGGTGAAACCTTCCGGTATTCCCTCCAGGGTGTAAGCATCAGACTCTCTGAATGTTACATTGGAAGAACCTCTGCAATAGTTCTCGGCTTCTCTGAGCATCTCTTTATTCAGGTCTGTGGCAAGTACCGATTTGGCCGACCTGGCCGCATGTGAAGTCCAGTACCCTGTGCCGCAGGCAATTTCAAGAACCCTGCGCCCCTCAAAGAGCTTTACGATTCTCTTCTCAAGGGTACCTGTATCGGCTTCTGAGAAGGTTTTCGGGTATCGTGATCTGCTGTGATATACAGGCGCAAGGGATCGGTAGTATTCTGCCACTTCATCGGTCAGTTTCATGGTTTAAGTCATCTCTGCAGCAGCTCAAGGAAATAGACACGGGGATAAAGTTCCGGATACATAGTGTAAGCCAGACAGCCCTCATCTGAAATACAGAATCTGTAGAAGTCCCTGGCAGGAAGCCCGGTGCAACTGCAGCTGAAAGCATGTTCACCGTTTATATTGAACACCTCAAACTCAGGGGTTAAGAGAGATCCGTGACATACCCAGAGCAAGCCTGCAGAGTCCTGCACCTGCAGCTGTGTTATTCCCGGTTCAAGCTCTGACGGGAACCATTCTCCCAGATTACCGTCTCGGAGCTTTCGCCATGTCACTTCAAGCTCAATCTCTTCCATTGACCTGGCCTGCCGTTCCAACTGAAATGAAACAGTATCGGTACATTCTCCGTCTGCGGTAAACACCAGTACCTCAGGCTTGTCAAGGTCAGGAGCAAGGAAAATCAGACTATCCCTGTATGCTGCAATGCAATGATCAAGTCTTACAAACTCTCCGTATGCTTCCTCCACTGATCCCAATGGTCTTGATTGTGAGTAGAACACCAATTCAAGAGAGCCGTCTTCTGTGTTCCACAGACAGACATCAATACCGATTTCTACAGAGCCGCCGGTTCTCTGTAACTTTCCCATACTGCCGACAATCCGGCTTTCTCCCAGAAAAACAGAATTAATCAGAGCCCTGGCACCTTCAATAGTCACACTTCGTTCAGCACAACCCTGAGAATCGAAGATGATGCACCTGGGGGGCCTCCCGAACTCAAAGACTCCTGCAGATGAACCGCATGGAGCAATGTTTCCGGCAAACCTGTACTCAAACGGGCCATCCCCAAGAGATGGCTTTCAGTAAGAAGGTGTTCCCCTTCCAGGGTAAAATAACGCAGATTCTGACAATGCCTGTCAAGCACAACGAACACAGAATCAGAGAGAAAGCAGACACAACCAATGTCCCCGAACATCTCTGTGCTGTCGCCGTACTCTACTCCAAGGGAGTCCACCGCTCTAAGAACAAAGGATACTTTCGATTGATCCACAGGCCCCTTCTCGCAGGAGATGATTAAAACAGTGCATGCAAGAGAAAACAGAATAACACCTGTACGCATTCAGCCTAACCTGTCTCTTCAGGAGCTGCTGCAGGTTTTGTGAGACGAAACCGGATATAGCTGTGAATCATCTGTAACTGCTCCAGGTTCATTCTTCCATAAATTCAGCACAGCGCCTTACAATACCAGAAAATCGGAAACGGTGTCTGAAACTGCCGTTTCAGTTTTCAGGATGCGCGAAGGGGCATCAGCGTGCCCCTTATTAAGCTGGTTGTCAGCCCTGGAACAGGTGTGCTCTGTTCAGGAACTCTGTGAGGAGCTTGATGGCTGTTTCCACATCGTGTTTGTGAATGATGGCTACAGGGCTGTGACCGTTTCTTGTGGGGACAGAGAGGCAGGTTGCGTAAGTGTCGCCGCCGAACTTCTGCATGGCGCTGGTGTCTGTGCCGCCTCTGACAAGTATCTCCATCTGATAGTCTATCCCTTTTTCCTCAGCGATGGTTCGCATGAAATCAACCAGGCTGGTGGAGCAGATTACGCTGGAATCCTGCTGCTTTATGGCAACGCCTTTGCCGAGGTCGGTTACCTTCCTCTCAGCAGGGAATCCCGGAGTGTCTCCTGCAACTGTAATGTCTGCAGCTATGCCTATGTCCGGCCTGACTGACTGTGCCGCAACTGTTGCTCCTCTGATACCGACCTCTTCCTGTGCTGTGCCCACACAGTACACATCAATATTCGGGTTGCGGTATTTTCTGAAGGCTTCAGTAATGATGTATACCCCTACACGGTCATCAAATGCCTTTGCTACAAGGCAGTCTCCCAGTTCCTGATAAGGGGAGTCCATAGCAACCCAGTCGCCTCGCTGCACCTTTTCCTTAACGGTATCTCCATCCATGCCGAAGTCGATGAAAAGGCTGTTGAGGTCAGGGGCTTTTGCCGCTTCTTCAGGGGTCAGCGCAGCTTTGGCGCAGACTACACCTCTGAGAACCTCGCCTTTGCAGGTGTATACCTTAACTGTATGGCCTGCAATGGAACCTGCAGACCAGCCGCCTACAGGTGAAATGGAGGCAAAACCCTCCTTATTGATGTTGTAGATAAGAAAACCTATCTCATCTATGTGACCGGCGAGCATTATCTTTTTTCTGTTATTGCCTGCAGTGCCCTTCTTCAGAGCGATGACATTCTTCATGGCATCGGTTCTTATCTCGTCGGCATACTCTTTGAGTTCTTCCTTCAGGAGTTCAGCAACAGCATCTTCCCTTCCTGATATGCCGTCGGTCTCGCAGAGTTTCTTAAGAAATTTCATTGGTCCTCTTTCATGCTGTCAGCTTGTTCTTATCTGAAAGCCTGCGCCATCCATTCAGGGATAGCCTGGGCTTCCTGCAAAAGCTATGTCGTTAAGAAGGGCTTCCGCAGCCTCTTCCGGAGTATCTCCGTTTTCCAGTATTCTGTTCAGGTAGTAGAACTCGATAATGGCGCTGCCGTCCTGCTCAAGGATCATCTCACCGCAGACGGTCTGCAGTGTTCCTGAAACGAGTTCAGCCGGCGCCGGTATCATCATTCAAGAACCGCCTTTATTCTGCGAACGCCCCTTGATGAACTCTTTTCAGATACAATCCTGAACCTTCCCAGATCTCCGGTATTTTCCACATGGGGGCCTCCGCATATCTCCATTGAGAAGCCCTCTATGGTGTACACCTTTACAACATCTTCGTACTTGTCCCTGAAGAAACCAAGGGCTCCCTTTTCATCAGCCTGTTCAGGGCTCATTTGGCAGACATGGACATCTATGCCCTTTTCGATGGCTTCGTTGACTATCTGTTCCACCTGCTTCTTCTCTTCATCGGTCATCTTCTCGGAATGGAGGAAGTCGAATCTGAGCCTTTCAGCTGTGATGTTGGAGCCCTTCTGCTGAACATGGTTTCCGAGAACTCTTCTCAATGCTGCATGGAGCAGGTGGGTTGCTGTGTGGAGTTTTGTGACCATCTCGCTGTTATCAGCCAGACCGCCTTTGAACTTCTTGTCTGCGCCTTGTCTGGAGAGCTGCCTGTGCTTTTCAAAAGCTTTTCTGTAACCTTCCATATCCACAGTCATGCCGTGTTCAGACGCAAGGTCTGCTGTGAGTTCAACAGGGAATCCGTAGGTGTCATAGAGCTTGAAGGCCAGCCTTCCTGCAACTTCCTTTTTCGGGTTCTTCAGCAGGTTGGGTATCATCTTTTCAAACTGCTTCATACCTGCCTTAAGGGTCTTGCTGAAGAGATTTTCCTCTAGTCGCAGTTCCTCAATGACCTTGTCTCTGTTTCTCTTGAGTTCCAGGTATTCCTCACCCTCTGCACTGATTACTGTGTCTGCAAGGGTTGTGAGTTCCTCAGGATTGATACCAAGCTTCATGCAGTGTCTTATAGCAAGCCTGATCAGCCTTCTCAGCACATAACCCTGGTCGAGATTTGAAGGAACCACACCCAGGTCATCGCCGAGGATGTGAGTAGCTGCTCTGATGTGATCTGCTATGACCCTCTCGCTCTTTGTTGTATCGGTTTCTTCGGTGAGTTCCCTTATTCTGCTGATAAGCGGTTTGAATACGCCTGTTTCGTAGACAGTTCCGCAGCCGTTGAGCATGGCAACTGTTCTCTCAACCCCCATGCCTGTATCCACATTCTTCTGAGGCAGCGGCTGGTATTCACCGGTCTCAGTTTTACGGTATTCCATAAAAACATCGTTCCAGACCTCAAAGTATTTGCCGCAGGAACAGCCTGGTTTGCAACTCTCTCCGCAGGGCTCTTTACCTGTGTCATAAAACATTTCAGTGTCAGGGCCGCAGGGACCTGTGGCTCCTGTGGGGCCCCACCAGTTGTCCTTCATGCCGAACCGGTAAATCCGTTCCTCTGGAACTCCCGTTTCGTTCCATATTCGTGCAGCTTCATCGTCTGCAGGAATGCCGTTCTCGCCGGCAAAAACAGTTACACTGAGCCTGTCAGGGTCGAAGTTCAGGTACTCTTCTCCTGTGAGGAATTCCCAGCTCCACTGAATAGCCTCTTTCTTGAAGTACTCTCCAAGGGACCAGTTGCCAAGCATTCTGAAAAAGGTGAGATGGGTATCATCGCCCACCTCTTCAATGTCCCCTGTACGAATGCATTTCTGAACATCCACAAGCCTGGAGCCGGAAGGGTGTTTCTCTCCAAGCAGGAAAGGCACAAGAGGCTGCATGCCTGCAGGAGTGAAGAGTATTGTGGAATCGTTCTCAGGTATTATGGAAGCGCCTGCTATTCTTTTGTGTCCCCGGCTCTCAAAGAACCTGATATAAAGGTCTACAAGCTCTCTTTCGGTCATTAGAATTCCTTTTCGTATATCCTGTAGGTCTTGTAGGCATCTGCCTTGAGCTGCTTCTCCATGATGGCACGCATCTCACGGTTGCTGTCCAGAATCCACGACAGCTCTCCTCTGCCCATACCGAGAATCTTGCTGTTATTCACTATCTCACGAATAACCAGAGCCTCAAGCCCCTTGTTCCGGTGCTTCTTTTTTGTACCCATAAGAAGCATTCGAACCCTGTCGATCTTCTGTTTGAAAGGGGGAACCTTCAGAGCCAGTATTGTGGGTATTGCCCTGCCTCTGCCCTTTCTGAACGCCACATTCGCATCTGGAAGCGCAACACCGAAGGCAACCACCTCGCCTTCAAGTTCAATAATAGGAACCAGTTTGTCTATGATGAGCATCTTCAGTTCATCAACCATGGATTTGAACTCACGGCTGGTCATGGGAACAAAACCCCAGTTGTCAGACCAGCACTCGTTGTACACATCCATTATCTTGCGCATCTCGGAAGGAAGTTCATTCAGGTTGATATTCCTGATTGTCCAGTTTCCACGCTTCTCCACCATATCAGCTATTCTGAAAAGCCTTTTGAAGTCGGTTTCATCACCGTCCACCCAGTAAGCCAGCATATCAATCAGCTTGCTGTAACCTGCCTGCTCGACCAGACCGCCAAGCCATTGGGGATTGTGAAGCATCATCAGCTTTGCATCGGTATCAAAACCGTCAACAAGCAGGCCGCATTCCTCATTGGTTGAGAGGTTGAAAGGGCCTCTTATTCTCTTCATTCCTCTGGACTTTACCCACTCTTCAGCAGTATGAAGGAGCTGCTCTGCTGTCTCACTGTCGTTTTCACAATCAAGAAAGCCGAAAAAGCCTGTCTTCTCATTGTGGTACTTGTTATGGGCATGATTCACAGCTGCGCTGATACGGCCTCTAACAGTTCCTTCCCTGTCTCTGGCCAGAAAGAACTCAACATCAGCATGCTCGTGAAAGGGATGCTTCCTGTTCATTAATGCCCTGACATTCATGAGAAGCGGCGGTATCCAGTGGGGATCATCCCTGTTTATTCTGAAAGGAAGCATGATGAACTCACGCCTCTGCTTCGCCGATGACACCACTTCGATGTTACAGTTCACGCTATACTCCGATCAGACCGTGGGCTTTGCCGACCCTCTCGAACACTTCAAGCGCCCTGTCTATCATGTCATCGGTGTGGCTTGCCATGTAGCTGGTGCGGAGCATAGCCTGCCCCTGCTCCACTGCAGGTGATACTACAGGATTGGTAAATACCCCGTTGTCGAACAGGTCTTTCCAGAACCTGAAGCAGTCCAGATCATCTCCGACTATTATGGGAACTATAGGAGCTTCACTTTGACCTACATTGAATCCCAGGTCTGCAAGGCCGTTTCTGCATCTTTCAGCTGCCCTGTGCACCTGTGCAATAAGTTCAGGTTTTCTTTCAAGTACATCAAGGGCAGCAAGCACAGTGGCAACCGCTGAGGGAGGAAGACTTGCTGAAAAGATAACAGTCCTGGCCACATGCTGAAGATAGTGAATAACTTCCTTCTGCCCTGCTGCAAAACCGCCGATGCAGGCAAAGGATTTGCTGAAGGTGCCCACAAGCAGATCAACCCTTTCGTGGCATCCCTGATGCTCTGCAGTGCCCCTGCCGGTGGCTCCCATTGCTCCTACACCGTGGGCATCATCAACCAGAAGCCTTACTCCGAACTCTTCAGCCAGGTCTGCAAGGCCGTTGATGTCCGCAAGGTCACCTTCCATGCTGAACACACCGTCGGTAACTATCATGCCGCTGCGTCCACGGTACTTCTCAAGAATGTGCCGAAGGTGATCCATGTCGTTGTGACGGTACTTCACCACTTCGGCATACCCCATTCTGGCCCCGTCTATGATTGAGGCGTGATTCTTCCTGTCCAGGTAAAGAATGTCATTCCTCGTTCCCAGGCTGCCTATAGTGCCCAGATTGGACTGAAAGCCGGTGCTGAAGGTTATGCATGCTTCCTTATTAAGAAAGCCGGCCAGCCTCTCCTCCAGTTCAATGTGCAGATCCAGTGTGCCGTTAAGAAATCGGCTCCCTGTACACCCTGTGCCGTACTTTTCTATTGCCTCGCATGCTTTCCGCATCACATACGGATCATCGGTAAGACCAAGGTAGTTATTGGAGCCCAGCATGATAAGCCCGTGACCTGCGATCTCCATTTCAGCTCCCACATGTCCCTGGAGCGGGACGAAGTAAGGATAGAGCCCCATTGCTATAACCTTGTCAGCCCTGTCGTACTCGAAGCATTTCTGAAAGATGTCCATTAAAACCCGCCTGTGATGATGTGTACAGATAAAACAAATTGACCTATGAATCTAATCACAAACCTGTGCGAAACAAACCATAAGAAGCATATTTCCTCTTCATTGAAGGGATGGTAAATGAAAGTCTTTCTTACAGGCGCTTCCGGGTTTGTGGGTTCCAGGCTGGCTCGAATCCTTGTGGAGCGGAAGCATGAAGTTACAGCTGCTGTCCGCAGTTCCTCTGACAGATCGGTTATTCCGGAAGAATGCCGCATTGTCAACACGAACCTCTTCAATCCTGATGAAATAGCTCCACTCATTCAGAAAGCAGATATAATCTATCATGTGGCAGGAGCAGTAAAGGCCAAAACCACCGAAGAATTCCACAGAATAAATGCCGGTTCTACTGCTGCAATAGTAAAAGCTGCCTTATCCGCCTGTCCGAAAGCCCTTTTTGTTCTTACCTCAAGTCAGGCAGCATCAGGCCCATGCGGAACTGGCCCTGTAACACCCTACGGCAGAAGTAAGGTACTTGCTGAACAAGCTCTTACAGGCTTCAGCAGGTATGTGATTCTTCGTCCTCCGGCTGTACTGGGCCCTGGTGACAAGGCCACAGAACCTCTGTTCAGATGGGCAGCCAGAGGGTTCACGGTATCCATGGGGCGTTCAAATGGAAGTTTCTGCATGATCTCTGCAGACGATCTTGGAGAGCTGATGGCATCTCTTCCGAATTGTTCCGGTTCCTGGGGGCAGACACTGACCCCTGCCTGGCCTGAACACATAACATGGAAAAGGTTTCATGCGGCCCTTGAACAGGCTGCAGGAAGAAAAATATTTCGAGTACACCTGCCAAAATTTCTGGTGTGTACAGCAGGAGCCTTTGCAGAAATAAGCGCTTACTTTACAGGAAGCTGCCCAATGGTCACCCGTGAAAAGGCAAAGGAACTAACCGCCGGTTCATGGCCGCTGCTTCAGCATAAGGTGGAGGAGCTGACAGGATGGAGGCCGTCAAGATCGCCGGAACAGACCCTTAAAGAAGCTGCTGAATACTATTTGAAATGATAGAGAAGAACCACATTTCCCTTGTATGCCGGTTTTTTCTCTCCCTCAATCTCAAGGGTCACTCCGAAAGTTACCCTTGTGGTACCTCGAAGATCCCTGATGTTCTCAACCGTGAGAATCAGCCGCACTCTGCTGTTTACAAGCACAGGTGTTCCGAACCTGAGGTTCTCCATGGCATAGTTCACAGTTAGTTTTGAGTTTCGCACCTCAATTATCTCATCCAGCAGCGAAGGCAGAAGTGATACCGCAAGAAAACCGTGGGCAATTGTCTTACCGTAAGGTGACTCTTCAGCAGACCTCTTTGTATCAGTGTGTATCCACTGGTAATCGCCTGTTGCGTCAGCAAAGGCATTTATCATTTCCTGGGGAATTAAACGCCAGTTTGAGCGGCCGACTTCCTCTCCAAGAAGCGCCGCAAGATCGTCATGTGACGATATGATTGTTACATTTTTCATGTTCCGGCCCCCTTCACAGGACGATATTCTGAACCCTGAGAAACGCGCGGGAAAAAGTGGCAAACTCTCCCAGGGCAGCTGCTGACAACACCACAACTATTCCAACCTGCTGCACCATTATCCAATGCAATACAAATCAGAATAACTGTAAACAATTACCAACAGAGGTACAGGTTTTCAGAAAACAAAATCGCATAGCACAGCTGCCTGAAAATGAGAAACAACTGAAGTGGAAGCTCAACAGTTTGCAGCTGAAGTTTATAATTTAAAGCAGCGCAGCCGCCAAACCGGAGAATAAAAACCAGGCTGCCTATGCAGCCATTATGCCGAAAACATATCAGTTATGAACTGTCAGCACATGTGGAATCAGAAAGAGACAATTCCCGCAGTACAAACTGCTCTGGAAGGGCTTAACTGCTGCATTTTACAGGCAAGGCACATCTTCCTCTGTGTTTAATACTGAAGATACAACAACATTGAATACTCCAGCTCTGCAAGGAAAATTTATCTTGGAGTCGCTGTTTCATGACACACACCATTGGCTTCATCCCTGCTGATCAGCTCAACTTTTGTTCTTTTTCCTGTAAGCCTTGCAAGAGTTTCCTCAACAAGGCCGAATCCGAAATAGCAAATTGGCTGCTGTCCGCATGGCTGGCCTGAATCAGCTGATAATGATGCAAAATAACAGTCGGAAAACGCTATTTTCACCAGACCGTCCTCTTCACAGGCAGAAAAACTGCCGAAACCCTTGATTCCGCTAATACCTTCCCGCATGATTTTTCCGGCTTCTTCCACAGAGAGACCTGCAGGAAGCTCAGGCCATATTTTGTGGGAGGCTTTCAGCCCTGCCTGTCTCATCATAGCCCCTGCAGAGCTTCCCATCGCCTTTGAAGCTGCCACCTGAATCTCGCCCAGTATCATGTCTCTCGGATCTGCCATGGTTGCTCCTCCTTTGCTTGCTCCAAAATAGAGCTTCTTTCATGTTAACGATATGACTATGCAGAACATCCGGCGGCGGGTCAATATATCAATTCCATTCTGAAACTCTCTTTTCAGATAATTTACATAATCTGCCTGTTCTGCCAATCGTACACTACCGGTTTTTCTGCCCCTGAATTACAGGGACCGGATCATTATAGTACAGAGCTGAGATATTCCAGCCTGGTACAGAGAATCCGAATACAGGAGAGCCAGGTAAACGCTGAAGCTCTATGATTTCAGGAAAAGCAGAGCACGACGGCACGCTCAACAGCTAAGATTTAATCAGATAAATTACTATTTAAGAACTTTAAATGCTTTTATGTTGAATTAAGGGCATTCTGACAGAGAAATGATACTGTTTCCTGTTATGAGTATGAATACATGAAACTACAGTTGTCTGTTACAGTTGGCACGAATATACTGATATTACGATTCCATAACTGGAATTGCCCGGTTGATAACTCTTGTCTTCCAGCCCTCGACTTAAAGAATTAAGACTCTGAACAGTCTTCAGACGCCAGCCTGCCTGCTGTTTTGGTTCAGAAACTGCTCAGGTTCTGAAACGATTTAATGAACGGTTACTGCTCAGCGCTTGTAGCCGAACCTTTTCAGAAGCTCAATACGGGCTTTGACATCCTCACTGCACTCAACGGCAGTAGGAGATTCTCCGTCTATTACACCGAGAATGCCTCTGCCCTGTTCAGTTCCGGCAACAATTACCTGAACCAGATTGGCAGTGGCGCAGAAAATACCGCACACCTCCGGCACAGACTTGATTCTGTTCAGAACCTGTATTGGAAAAGCCTCTCCAAGAACAACCATGAAGCAGTGTCCTGCTCCGATGGCCTTCAGATTGTCTTCCGCTGTTTTTTTCAGTTCAAGGTCATTTCCGTCGCTGCGAATAAGCCTTGGGCCTGAGGCCTCGCTGAATGCCAATCCGAAGGGGCTTCCTGGAATGGTTCCTGCAACAGCTTCGTAAAGGTCTTCCACTGTCTTGATGAAGTGTGACTGTCCGAGAATTATGTTGCAGCCTTCAGGGAAACTGAGTTGCACTGCTTCAAGTTCCAGGCTTGTTTTCATATCTTCCTCTGCCTATCTGTTGATGCCTTCAAAAATGTGTTCCACTTCAGGTACGCCGCCCTGAAGAACAATGTAACCGTCAGGAGGTTCACTTTCGGTTATGTCACCTCCTACAGGTGTAAGCATCAGCTTTCTGACCTCTTCAGGATCGTCGGTTACTCCCATGGCCCAGCCCAGCTTTATGTATGCAGCCTCAGGAAGCATGTTGGCCAGAGGAACAACACCTCTCTGCATCAGAAGCCTTCCTGTGTCGTAAACATACATCTGGGCATAGCCCCAGAGGGTCTGTACTGTCATGAAGATGTGAACACCCTTTTCAGTTGCCCTCTGTATTGGATCGTAGAGAGCCTTGTTCACATGACCGAGACCGGTGCCTGCGATGACAATTCCCCTGTAGCCGTTATCAACCATGGAGTCTATCATGTTCGGCTGCATGTTCGGGTAGTAGTAGACCATGCCGACCTTTTCCTCAAACACAGGACGGATAAGGGGCTTTCTGGTCTTGTCCCTCTTTACATAGTCTTCCTTCAGAAACTTGAAACTCTCTCTGTCAACCATTGCAAGAGGCCTGTCTCCAATGGTCCTGAAGGTGCTTCTGTAGCTTGAGTGCATCTTCCTTACCTGTGGGCCACGGTGAAGAAGGCCGTACTGGTCGCTTGTAGGGCCGAACATGCAGACCACCACCTCGGCAGCGTCAAAGTATGCAGCAGTTCTGGCAGCATGAATAAGATTCAGCGCTGCGTCACTGGACGGACGGTCACTGGAGCGCTGACTGCCCACAAGAACAACAGGAACAGGAAGGTTCTGGCACATGTAGGTAAGTGCAGCGGCAGTATGGCTCAGAGTATCGGTGCCGTGGCCGATCATTATGCCGTCCACTCCGTTCCTGATCTCTCGTCCAATGGCTTCTGCAAGAGTGATGTACTGCCTGGGTCCCATGTCTTCACTGAAGATACCGAAGAGTTTCTCAGTTTCAAGATTGCAGATATCAGCAAGTTCAGGGACAGCACCGTAGAGTTCCCCAGGGGAGAATGCAGGTATCACTGCGCCTGTTTTGTAATCCAGGCGGCTTGCTATGGTGCCTCCTGTTCCCAGAAGCTTCACATTGGGATTTTCAGGATCATACGGAAACTCCTGTTCAGGAATCTGATAATGGGCCTCCCTGGAGCCCTTAACCTCAACAGATGTTATCTTGTCGGCTGAAATACCTATGTTGTAGCCTGTTGCCAGCTTAAGAACTATATGGTTTGCATCGGCAGTCTCGCTTCTGGGAAGAACAACTCCCTTGAAGACATTCTTTCCTGCTGTGAGAACAACATCGTCCCACACACTGATGCCCAGTTTCTCCATTACTTTTCTGGTTATTCCCCTGTAACCCTTGAAGGTTTCGCTGCTCATCCAATCCCCTTAGAAGCGCCGTCTTTTTCTGGCGCCAGGTATATCCAACTGTTTCCGGTAATTAGCTACCGTTCTCCTCTTAATCTTTGTTCCTGAAGATTCAAGCATCTCAGCAATTCTCTCATCGCTGTAAGGCTGACTGCTGTCTTCAGATGATATAATTCTCTTTATCTCCTCTTTCACCTGGACTGCGCTGACATTCCTGTCGGAACTTCCTCTGCTGAAGTAGTATCTCATTTCATGTATTCCCTGTGGAGACTGGACATACTTTCCGTTAATCGCCCTGCTTATCGTGGACTGGTTATATCCAAGCTCCTCAGCTGCTTCCTGAAGGGTAAGGGGCACCAGAGAATCAACACCGCTCTCAAGGAAGCCCTGCTGCCTTCCTGCGATAAACCATGCTATTCTGGTTACAGTCTGCTGCCTCTGCCTTATGGCCTTTATGAACCAGTTTGCCTTTCGAAACTTCCTTCGTACATAATCCCGCTCAGTTGAGCCTGTAGAAGGAGACTCCAGTATTCGTCTGTTCCTGCTGCTGATGGTAAGGTGAGGGAAACGGTTGTCATTGAGAAAGACCAGAAACTTGCCGTTATGCTTCTCTATGATCACATCAGGAATAACAGAGCTGCCGGAACTGCCTGAGAACTCCGATCCAGGCCAGGGATTCAGCGACCTTATCTTTTCAATGGTCTCCTCAACTTCATGGGGAGTAATGCCCATCTCAGAAGAAATCGCCAGTATTTTTCGGGAAGCAATGTGATGGAAACACCGTTCTATCATTCTGTACTCTATGGTCTTTCGCGCTCTCTGCCCCTCTTTCTTCCTCAGCTGAAAGAGAAGAGCATCCCTGGCAGAGGTCTGGGCAACTCCCGGAGGGTCAAGTGTGCGAACTGCCTTAACTGCTCTGTCAAGAATATCCTGTTTTCCCTCCCATCCTGCTCTCAATTCGTTCTCAGGCAGACTGAGAAGGCCATGCCTGTCCAGGGAGTAGATTACATATGTACAGGCATCTTCAGTTTCTCTGTTCATATCAATGGTGTTTATCTGCTTTAGAAGGTAGCTGCTCAGGGTTACAGGTTCAACCGCTTCAGGATGCCACTGATCCTGATCATCGTAGCGGGTTGAAGGCATTGTTCCCAGGTTTTCATCTATCTCCCTGAGAATGTCCAGAGGATCATCTTCTGAAGCATCAGGCCTTTCAGGTTCTTCATCAGCGGCATCGTTGTTTTCCGCTCCCTCTGTGATGTCAGAACTGCTTCCCTCCTGCTCCAGAAGGGGATTTTCCGCAAGCTCAGTGGCTATAAGGCTGTCAAGCTCCATTGAGGGCATCTGAAGAATCTCAAGCTGCTGCCTGAGGGTCTGGGTCATTGCCAGTTTCTGGGTCTGTGTAAGCTTGAGATGGGTGCTGAGTTCAGGCATTCTACAACCTGAACCTCTCGCCCAGATATATCTTTCTGGCTTCAGGGTCGTTTGCCAGTTCCTCTGCTGAACCGGAGATAAGAACTCTTCCATCAAACATGATGTAAGCCCTGTCGGTGATCGCAAGGGTCTCTCTGACACTGTGGTCAGTTATAAGAACCCCAAGACCCCTCTCTGCAAGTGTTCGAATAATCCCCTGAATCTCGGCAACAGCAATGGGATCTATTCCTGCAAAGGGCTCATCCAGCAGAAGGAATCCAGGATCAGTAACCAGAGCCCTGGCTATTTCAACCCGTCGCCGCTCTCCACCGGAAAGGGTGTATGCCTTCTGTTTTGAAACCCTTGTGATGCCAAGTTCCTCCAGAAGCTGCTCCTGCTTCTGTTTCCGTTCTTTTCTTGAAAGTTTTGCGGTTTCCAGTATGCACATCAGGTTGTCTTCCACTGTCATCTTTCTGAAAACGCTGGATTCCTGTGGAAGATAGCCCAGCCCCAGCCTGGCCCTCTTGTACATAGGCAGCCTTGTAACCTCTGTATCATCAAGAAAAACACTTCCGCCATCAGGCTTTATGAATCCTACTATCTGATAGAAAGTGGTGGTCTTGCCTGCACCGTTAGGGCCAAGAAGACCGACTATTTCACCACGGCGCACCTTGAGGCTTACGCCGTTTACAACTTTTCTCTTTCTGTACTTCTTAACCAGATCTCTGGCTTCAAGAACCTTCGCCCGGCTGTCTCTGTCAGTCACGCATCTCCCCAGTCCAGCTGTAAGTTCCTCTAACGGTTCCCGATGCCTTTACCTGCTCAGCTTCGCCATCGGAGAAAAGTATGGTAATGTTCTCCGCGTGAATGGTATTGGCTTCAGTTCGAACCGAGTCTTCCCCGAATATGTTAAGAACCGCACTTCCCTGAAGAAGAAGGCTGTCCAGATCACCTGAACCGGTAAAAGCGAACTCGGCTCTCTGGGAGTTGAAATCCACAAGAGTTGAATCCTGCTCCATGTGACCTGATGCCGCTCCCTCAATTCTCAGGAATTCCAGACCTCCGTCGCTGCCTGTGAGACCTTCCATCCAGTCTCCAAACAGCTGACCGTCCTCTGCATTAATAACAGGAGAACCTATAAGCTCCATTCTCTCCTCTTCTCCATAGTATCTCAGGTATTCACTTGACGCAGTAACATCCCTCTCTGACATGGAGACCACAGCATTTCCCTGTGCTTCAGCCCTCTCTCCATCCTGAAAGAACTCAAGCCTGTCAGCGGTTATAACTGTTGTATCATTTTCCTCTACCCTTGTTAGTACAGGGTCTACTGTAACGAAAAGGCTGCCTCTTTCTCTGTCATAAAGTGCGTATTCACCGGCAACATTTCCAAGCCAGTCACCCTGAAGAACCACTGAACCTTTAGCTGTTGCCTTGTCTCTGAATCTGAACCAGTCAACCTGATCAGCTGTGAGAATTGAGTTTCCATCGGTAAGCACAGCATTACCACTGAGAACCATCACTCCGGTAAGTCTTGAATAGGAGAGAAAACGACCCTCTGCTGAGAGGGTATCGGATTCAGCCTGCACATTGCCGTAGAACTCTGCTTTTTCAGACTGCTGATAGACCTTTGCTGAATCAGATGCTACAGTAACCTGATCATCGGTTACCTGAACATTACCCTGCAGCTCAAGCACCTGCTCGCCGGATTCCAGCGTAACTGAAGAAGCGTGTTCAGCTGTAACAGTAAAAACATCTGCCATTGAACAGGTTACAGACAGAACAAGTGCAGGAAAAAGCCTATTCATCTACCGGTATCTCCCCTACAGTAACCGCAGAGAACGATTCATGAACGGTTATATCACCAATTGCCGACAAACCTGTATCAAGTATCACTCCCCTGCCGGTAAGAGTTGTGGTACCTGTGCTCTCAGGAAGCGTGAATGTCACCAGGCAATCTGTCTGAAAGGTTTCCAGTGAGTCTGACCAGTTAAGCAGATCTGTTCTCAGTATTCTTCCATCCACATTCTCTGCAAAAACACTTCCCCAGAGGACGGTTTCACCGCTGAGCATATCTGAAGAACCGGTATCGCTTCTGACACTGCTTTCAGGAATGTCATTCTCATAGAAAATTATGTTTACATTTGTTATGAGAAGCAGGCTGTCCGCCTCCCGGTACACAGCCGAGTCCCCTGTAAGCATCCACTCTCTGAGACCTTTTTCCGACTGAACCAGACGGACACCTGAGACAGTCTGGACCTGTCCGGTCTCCTCTGACCACCGGTCCGGGGACTCAGCGCAGCCCAGAAGACCCAGGAGGACGACGATCCCAGCGCTTATGAAACCAGATCCACTGATCCGGATCATCAATTATCCACTCTCCGATCCTTCTGTTCAGTTCTGCTGTAAGCAGCTCAATACCGTTCGCACCGGTGAAATCATCAGTATCAAACACCGGATCTATGGTGAGAAGATACCCTGATTTACCCCTTGAAGCTATATGAAGGGTGAGTATAGGTACACCGTACCTGATGGCGATACCTGCAGGGCCTACAGGAGTTCTTGCGGCAAGGCCCAGAAAAGGCTGAAAACTGCTTTCCACAGTAATGGTATCCTGATCAATCAGGATGCCCACCGCTGTGTTCTTTCTTAAAAGCCGAATAAGTCCCGTAGCTGGAGCCCCCCGATCTACAAGGGCTATACCCGGTTCTGCCCTGAGCCTGTCAAGAGCTGAGGAAACACGGGGATTCCAAAGCTTTCTGCCCACAACACCCACAGAAGCACCAAGGAGAGAAACCGCTCTGGGAATCAGTTCCCAGGCGGAATAATGAGCTGTTATTGCTATGACACCCTTGCCTTCTCTCAGGGCGCCTGTCAGGTGTTCCGCTCCTCTGACCTGAACAAGCTCCCTGAATTTTTCATCTGACAGACGGGAACTCCGCAGAAAATCCATGAATCCAAGCATCATGTTGCCTGCAAGTTTTCGGGAAGTGACCTTCAGACCAAGGGGAACTGCCACATTTCGAATATTTACATCCATTCTGGAACCCTTTCGAGCCAGAAACGGAGCAGCGGCAAAGCCTCCGATCAGGGCTGCAAAACGGGCAATGAATCTGGGGCAGTATTTCCCTGCGGCTATCAGAAGGGATGCTGCTGCAGGTTCCAGGTATCTGTGTCTGAATTTTCTGAACATTATTCTCTTAGAAGCCCTTTATAAGTGCATCATGGAGGTACAAAACACCTTCAGGCCGGTTATCGCTGCTGACAACCACAAGTGAGGTTATTCCTTTTCGTTCCATTTCCTGCACAGCAAGGCTTACAAGATCTGTGCGCCTGCATACAGAGGGCGACGGGGTCATCACCTCTGAGAGTTTCAGAGAACGAACATCCGACCCTGACTTCATAAGCCTGCCAAGGTCACCATAGACAAAAACTCCTTCAAGGGCCCCGCTTTGACTGACGGCAATACAGATACCTCTGTGAACTGTCATTGTCTCGAGAGCATCGGCAACTGTGATGTTCATGGAAAGGACAGGAAGCGAATCTGAAACCATAAGGTCTTCCACCTTCATCAGCAGTTTTCTGCCCAGAGCGCCTCCGGGATGAACCTCAGCAAAGTCATCAGGAGAGAAACCTGACAATTCCAGCATTGCCATTGCAAGGGCATCCCCCATTGCCATCATGGCAGTGGTGCTTGCAGTTGGCGCAAGATTCCATGGACATGCCTCATTCAATACCGGCAGTCTGAGCACTACTCCGGCAAACCTGCCAAGAATTGACTCATCGTTGGCGACAATGGCAACCACCGGTATTTCAAGCCTTCTCAGAGCAGGAAGCAAAGCGGCGATTTCTTCAGTATCGCCGCTCTTGGAAAGAATCAGCGCTGTGTCTCCTCTGGACAGTATTCCAAGGTCACCGTGAATGCCTTCAGCAGGATGGAGGAAATAGGCAGGGTTTCCGGTACTGGTCATGGTGGCTGCTATCTTTCTGGCTACAATGCCTGATTTTCCCATACCGCATACAACAATTTTGCCTGTGGTTTCCTTCAGAAGCCTGACTGCCGGAGAAAACGAGCTTCTGTTAAGTTCCAGAGTTGCCTGCAGCCACCGGGATTCAACATTGAAAACCCTCTCTGCAACACTGAACAGATCAGACATCAGATTTCCTCCAGTATCATTCGGGCAACTTCTCTTACAGCTCCTTTGCCGCCATTAACTGAAGTGACAATATCGCATACAGACCTGATCTCCAAATCTGCGTCTGCCGGGCATGCTGATAAACCGCAGATATCCATTGCAGGTCTGTCCTTTGTGTCATCACCCATGAACAGTACAGCGGAAAGTGGTATGCCCAGGTATTCTGCAAGACCTGTGACAGAAGCAGCTTTGTCGCTGCTGCCCAGGCAGAGCAGCGAAACACCCAGGTCAGCTGCCCTTCTTCTGGTACAGGCATGATCCCTGAAGGAGACGAAGGCGATCTGTATTCCCTGCTCAATAAGAGCCATTATTCCTGCCCCGTCCTTTGAGTTGAAAGTCTGGGAGATGCCGTCAGGGCCATAAATCAGCCCTCCGTCAGTAAGGGTTCCGTCTACATCCAGAGCTACCAGTCTGATATTTTTCAGGTCAGCCATGGGAGCCTCGCCAGTGTTCCATTGCTCTTTCCACAGCCTCTTCAAAACTCTGAAAGTCCAGCATGACAGCACTGTCGCTGAGGGCTGATGACGGGTCAGGGTGGGTTTCAATGAACATGCCTGAGATGCCCCATGCAGCAGCTGCTCCTGCCATGTTCATCGCAAACGATCTGTCTCCTCCTGATGAGGTTCCAGCAGCGCCGGGCTTCTGAAGTGAATGTGTCAGATCCATGATAACCCCGTCACAGAGATCATCCAGTATGGAAAGAGACCTCATGTCAACCACCAGGTCGCCATAGCCGAAAAAGGTGCCTCTTTCTGTAAGAAGAACTTCCTCTGAGCCTGCCAGTCTTGCTTTCTCAACGGCACCTTTCATGTTCAAAGGAGCCATGAACTGCCCCTTCTTGATGTTCAGAGGAAGCCCTGTAGCCCCTGCCGCTTCAAGAAGTGAAGTCTGCCTGCAGAGGAAGGCAGGTATCTGAAGGGCATCACATACCTGAGCTGCCGGAGCAGCCTGATCCGCCTGATGTATGTCGGTTATCACCGGAAGACCGAAGGTATCCGAAACCTTCTTCAGTACACCAAGACCTTCCTGCATCCCCGGACCTGTCCATGTTCCAGGTGATGTTCTGTTGTCTTTGAGAAAAGAGCTTTTGTACACGAAAGATGCCTTTCCGGAGTACCTTTCGGAAAGCTCTGCAACCTTCTCTGCAGTTACCATTGCAACCTGTTCAGACTCGATGCTGCACGGGCCGGCAATGAACAGAGGCAACGAGCTTTTCAGGAGTTTTTGAACCATCTTCTAGCCTCTTCCAGATCCTCAGGGGTATCAACGCCCATTCCGTTCCAGTCACCTTCAATGACTCGAACATCAATTCCGTTCTCCATCCAGGTCAACTGCTCAAGGTTCTCAGCGGCTGAAAGTGGAGTTCCGGTCATGCCTGCACACAAAGGAAGGCTTTCGTGGGTAAAGCAATAAACTCCTATATGCTGACTGAACACCTTGCCGTTCCATGGAATCAGGCTCCGTGAGAAATAGAGCGCCTGTCCTTTCCTGTTACACACAACCTTGACCACAGAAGGATCAGCTGCTTTCAGGGCAGAAACCCGGCGGGAAAGAGTAACAACCTGATTGCCGGAAGGAGGGTCTGCTGTAAGAGCTGAAACCCATGAAGGGTCCGCTCCAGGCTCATCACCCTGAAGATTGACTATCAGTCCTTCAGGTCTGCCCAGTTTTTCCCATGCCATGAATACTCGTTCAGTACCGTTGGAGGCTTTACCGGTAAGAACAGCTTCGTAACCGAAGGACTGGACTGTCTGAAGAATTCTGACAGAATCTGTGGCCACCACAGTACTGTATGAATCAGAATGAACTCCCTCGATCACCCTGATGATAAGAGGTTTGCCCATAACGACTGCCAGTGGTTTACCTGGAAGTCTTTCAGATTCCATTCTAGCTGGTATTATCACCTGAGTACTCATTATTGCCATACCATCCAAAGACGCTCAGAAAAGGCTCTGCAGAAACAAATCCGAAAAGGAGCCGGATTAAATACTAGAGCCAATTTTCTGAAGCGCGGAGACCGATGAAGAGAACTGTCTCTGATTGTTCCGACCAGGACTCCCAGCTGACACCTGCGTCAATGGCTGCAGCACCACCGCCCAAATCGTAACCGATACCGCCTGAATAGCGAATAGCACCATCGCGCCACAAACCGTCCATTGTTCTCACTCCGCCTCTTATTCTGAAACCTGAACCAGGCAGGTATTCAGCGCCTGCAGCTGTCCAGCTACCGGCTTCGGTGGGGCTGCCAAGAAGCTTCAGGGCTTTTCTGGCAAAATAGTCTACACCTATCAGAACCTGAGGGTGTATTCTGGCGGAAATACCTGCGTTGAACTCACCTGGAACAGAGTAGCGATAAGTTGTATCGGCCTCCCTGGAACCTATGTAGTCCCTGTGCAGGTCCATGCTGCCGTCACGGTCAGTGGTTATTGAAGCGCCTCCGGAGATTATTCCTTTGGTGAAGAAAGCCCCTGCTGTGATACCCCATGAAGGAAATAAAGAAATATCGTCACGGTATTGTGATGTGATGGGCAAATATGGACCGGGAGTATCAATGAGAACCACTGCATCTCCATGGGCAGAACCGAAGAAACACCTTCCCCCTGCTGAAAAGGCAAGTGATTCAGATGCCTTTACTGTAAGGCCCAGATATGATTCGGCAGTGGAACCGAACCAGTTTATCTCTCCGCTTCCATTCTCAAACTGAATCTGATCCTCCACAACAAGCCTTGACCTGTCACTTAGAAGAGCTGAGAACTGCAGCCCAAGAGGCAGAGGCATTATAACCGAAACCTCGGGAAATACTGAAGCATCAGTCCAGTCAGGATCAGGAGTGTCCCTGAATTTGCTGCCCCAGGCAAACCCTGTATTGGGAGTAAAGGCTGCTGCAGCAGGATTGGCAAGGGAAACCATGTTGGAATCCGGTATTCCTGCTGAAACACCCCCCATGGAAAAAGCTCTGACTCCTCCGCCGGTGGTTTCTGAACCGATACCCCTTGAAGGAGTTTGAAATTCAGGGTAGAACCCGGAGAACATAGTAAGTGCGGACAACAACAGGGAAAGTGTCATGTTAAGGCTGCTCCAGAACTGAAAATACGAGTTTTGTTATCAGGGTAAATATAATCAGACCTTTTCAAATTGTTCCACCTGGAGTAATTGATTCGCCAGGCGCAGGAATGACAATCTGAGCGTCAGTGAGGGCGCCAAGAGACTCAGCAAGGGCGCCGGAACCTTCCGGCTCACCATGAACAACAGCTATTTGACGGACATTCTCGCCGATTGCCTTGAAGTACCTTATAAGACCGTCTGAATCGGCATGGGCACTGAATCCGTCAATATTCTCCACAGCAGCGTTTAGAGGATAAGGCACTCCGAAGATGTTAACTGTGGTTCGCCTTTCCCGTATCCTCCTGCCAAGTGTGTTCTCAGCCATGTAGCCCACAAGCACTATTGTATTGGCAGGATCAGTAATGTTGTTCTTAAGGTGATGCCTGATACGGCCATTCTCACACATTCCTGAGGCTGAAAGAACAATCATGGGCTCATGCATGGTATTGATAGCCTTTGATTCACTTACACTTTGAACGAAATGGAGGTTCTCGAAATCAAAGGGGCTGTGACCTGCATAGAGAAGATCCCTGAGCTCGCTGTCATAAACCTCAGGATGCAGCTTGAATACCTCTGTGGCATTGAACGAGAGCGGAGAGTCAACGAAAACAGGAATTCTGGGAATTCGTTCAGCTATGAAAAGAAGGTTGAGAAAATAGAGTACCTCCTGGGTTCTTCCTACACTGAAAGCAGGAATGATAATCTTGCCCCGACGCTTCACCGTATCGTTAACAACCTTCTCAAGGTCCAGAAGAGACTTCTCCTGGGGATCATGATTCCGTCCGCCATAGGTGCTTTCAGTGATGAGAACATCAGGTCTGGAAGTAAGATCAGGATTTCTTAGAATTGGTCTGTCAAACCTTCCAAGATCACCTGTAAACAGAATGACCTGCTTCTTTCCGTTCTCCTCTACAGTAAGTTCCACCTGCGAGCTGCCCAGAATGTGGCCTGCCTCAAGAAAACGGACCATTATCCCCGGCGCCACCTGAAATGATAGACCGTACGGAAGAGACACAAACTTCTCTATTGCTTCAAGTGCATCTTCAAGATCATAGAGCGGCTCAACAGGCTCCAGCCCTTCTTTTGCCCTTTTGCGGTTGATGTATTCTGTATCAGCCTTCTGTATGTGAGCAGAATCAGGTAGCATGATCGCTGCCAGATCTCTGGTTGCGGCAGTTGCGTAAACAACCCCTCTGAACCCGTTCTTTACCAGGCCTGGAAGTTTGCCGGAGTGATCAATATGGGCATGGGAAAGAATAACTGCGTCCACAGAAGCAGGTTCAAATCCGTACTCCCTGTTCAGTCGTTCACTCTCCTGCCTGCGTCCCTGAAAAAGACCGCAGTCAAGAAGAATTTTTTTTCCGTTTGCTTCAAGCAAATGCTGTGACCCGGTAACAGTTCCTGCGGCTCCGTGAAATGTAAGTTTCAAAGCAACTCCTTCGCTGTTTTTCTCGAAGGCAACTATGTTCACTTCGAAAAAACTGTGCAACCGGAAGCAGAAACGGCATACACAATATTCTGTTATGGACATTGGCGAAAGAACACCCTAGATTATACGCAGACGGTATTATTCACCGGCAGGCTAAGTACATCCTGCCCTTGCCCATTAGGAGGACAGATGAGATTATCACTTCTTGTCATTGCGATCCTTTCTCTCTGCGTATTCGCAGATACTTCCTTTGAAAGGATCATTGCTGACGAAGCGCTCACAGTTGACCAGACAGCCCTTTATCTGGTTTACAGTGTAGTTGCTCCAGAGCGGCTTCCTTTGTGTTATACAATAAATTCCGATCCTGCTGTGAGCGGTTCGCCTGCCCTTCATGAGGCAATGCTTCTCAGCAGCAAGGTCTCCAGCGCAGCCCTGAATGAGATCCTCACACTTGTGAGCAGACCGACTCTTTCAGGCCCTGAGATCACCTTTAACAGCCCTTCAGGTCATTTCAAGTTTCACTATACCACAACAGGAGCTGACGCTGTAACGCAGGCTTATGCTGAAGAGATGGCAGGATACTTCGACTACTCCTGGCAAATCGAGTGCGACTCCCTGAACTACTTCACTCCACCACCTGATAATGGAGCAGGAGGCGACGATCTTTACGATGTGTACATAAAGGAACTCACAGGAGAAACACTGGGCTACACTTCCAGTGGAGGCGAATACAAGCCCCCGGATTCTACCCACGACTGCAGCGCCAGCCACATAGCCATGGATATTGATCTAGGCTACAACCACCTCACCACAACATCCTCTCACGAGTTCCAGCATGCCATTCAGAATTCATACGATTACAATGAACCCACATGGTTCCTGGAGAACTGCGCTGTCTGGATGGAAGACCAGGTTTTCCCTGATATCAATGACTGGACAAGTTTCTGGAGCCACAGCGCTGTGAGAAAACCATGGATGGACATTGCTGCAGGCGCCCCTAACTGGTACGGTAACTCAATATGGCCAAGGTATATGCAGTGCCGTTTCGAAACAGACGCTGTAAGAGAAGTCTGGCAGTTCTGCGCTGACACCAGAGGCGCCAACATGTGGGATGCGCAAACTGATATGTTTGATTCATATGGTGTTACCTTTGAGGATGCCTTCATGGAATACGGACTCTGGAGATACTTCACAGGTCCTCTCTATAAGCCAGACTTCGATTTGTTCGATGAAGACCTTGGCATTCCAAGCTCCGGCCCGGTAGTGCTTCCCTACCATAACCATTCAACTCTTCCTGCTTCAGGCAATCAGGGCAGCCACTATCCTCTTAACACAAGAGGAATTCACTGGATAAAGTTCAAGCTTGAAAATTACCAGAACGGGTGGCTCCAGTTCGAGTTTGACGGCAGAGACAACTTTGAGTGGAATCTCGGCGTGTTCCTCTACAATGACGACGAATACTATTTCCAGTGGATGGATTGCGATACCATTACAGGCCTTGCCTCCTTAGGTGTCAATACAACAGGCTATGATTATGCAGTGTTCTTCCCTGCCTTCATGTCTGAGACATCTATTTATGGCAACTACACCTACTCCGCGTCCTTCGACAACACAGGCATTCATGAGGAAGAAAACCTTAACGGAATCTCTCTTGATGTGCTTAACAACCCCATGACAGCGGGTTCCGCTGTAAACTTCACTGTAAACGGCAATATCTATGCAGATCTGTCCATCATGGATATTTCCGGAAGGAGAGTTTCAACCCTCTTCTCCGGACCTGCGCAGGCAGGGCTGAACACAGTGGAATTCAATAGCCAGCTTCCAGCAGGTACCTACACCATGGTGCTTCGGGCAGATAAATATGCAACTGCTCAGAGAGTCTCCATTCTAAGGTAGAGTGAGTTTGATGAAAATCAGTGCCCGGTTGTTTCCAGCCGGGCACTTTTTTACCGCTCTCACAGCAGTGGCAATAGGACTGATATCCAGTTGCACAGGCAATGAGCATGGTTTTCAGGAACAGGAAGAACTGATTACCAGGGAACCTGCTGTTCCGATGCTGATCTGCATGATGGATACAGGTATTGCAACCGGTATGCCGGAAACTGCAGCTGAACTTGAAAATGCAGCAGGAGGAAGGTTTGTTTTAGAAGACTCACTCCACATTGATCCTTTTGAACTAACTGCAGAAATGGCAGACAGTGCAGGGTTGCTCATGCTGTTTGTACTCCCCTCAATGATGAACTGGCAGGGGAACAGGGAACATCTGACTATTATTCTGGATTCCAACGGTATACCTGAATCTGTTACGCCGGAAATGAATTCACGGCTGCTGGAAGACAGTCTTTGGCTGGACCCTGTAATCAGGCAGAATACCATAGGTGAACTTATAGAGTTTGCCAGACCGGACCTGGTAATACAGTTTCTTCCGGAAACGGAGAGAGCCTTTGATGTTGCCAGGTACTGGGCTTCACCTGAAAACACAATACACCTTGCCACCTGTATATTCTGTTTTCCGGAACCTGAAAGATTCTTCAGGGGATGGGGAGTCTTCACCGGAAGAAATATTGCTGAAGGTATAATTTCAGGAATGTCTCCGAATGACCTTTTAGCCACATTCCTTATGCTTGCAGGGTTGCCATGGGAAGAAATCGGGTATCCTGTTGTAAGTGCTTTTAACTTAGCGGAGAATAGATGAAACTCAAGATTCTGATAGACAAGATGATCGACTGGGGCAACTCCATTCCTGCCACTCCCTGGCAGATGGCTGCTCTGTTTGCTGTTACAGTCATTCTAAGAAACCTTATGGAAGCCCTGCAACTGGGCATTGTCTTCACAGCGCCGGCATTCTTCCTGCACTTTCCAGTGGCCTATGTATATCCTATGATGGTTCTTGTTTTTCTTATGAGCAGATTCTCAGGATACGATACTGCAAAGCTGCTTAAAATAATGGTATTGACCTGGGTTCTGACCCTTCTTCCACCGCTGATTGATTATATAACCGGAAATACCTCTGATATAGGCTACTTCCCTCTTACCAGATCAAATGCAGGATGGTTCTTTCTTAACTTCTTCAACCCTGCGGTAAAACTTACCGGCACAACTACCGGAATAAGAATAGAAGCCCTTCTCGGTTGTGTTCTTGCAGGAGTATTCACCTGGGCGGTGGCTCCAGACAGAAGATGGCTGAGAGGCATACTGAACACCATTGTCTTTGCTCCGGTATTTCTCTCTTTCTTTACCTGGCCCTATCTGGTTGCCATTCTGCTTCAGCCTCTCTTTCCAGGTGACGGAACAACCCTAAATCTTCTCCAATGGCACGGAGCCACAGAAGCTCCTCTGACAGGTGATTCTCATTTCATTGTTTATATCATTGACATGATTCCCGTTTCGCTTCTCTCCCTTTGGTATGTCAGAGAACTCCTGCCGAATAAGTGGAACATGCTCAGAAATGCTTTTTCGCAGCTTCTCTCACTGGGTCTGGCGGCTGCGGCAGGTACTGCGGCTGCAATTGCAATACCACCTTCTTCCGCCATTACATTCTGCGACTTCACTGTTATCGCAGGAGCCCTTCTCGCTGCACTCTGGATAGCAGCAGGCTCTGCTCTCAGAGGAAGTGCCCGTTCCACAGCGGTGGCAGTGGGGCTCTCCCTGGCATGGTCTTCAGGATGGCTCACACTTGTGCTGGCTCTCCTTGCATCTGCAGTCTCCCTTCTGCCGGGAAGCAACAGGATCAGAAGACCCCTTACCGCTTTGGTATTGTTCATCACAGCCCTTTCACCTGCGGGGTTCAATATCACAGCAGGCGCAGGACTGACCGCTGTACTTCTCATAATTGTCATAACAGTTATCGCCTGCGAAAGAAAAACAGCCAATGCTCTGTTCATAATTCCAATGGTTGTTCTGCTGCTCAGCCCTCCTGCCTCTGAAACACCTGCAGGCCTCAGAGGGTTGAACAGAAGAGTTGACTCCTTCAACAGGTCAGGAAGAATAGGTCTGGCAATGGAATCAGCTGCAAACCTTGCCGCAAGCGGCGGCAGCTGGGTGAAACTGGCTGAAACAGCCCACATGGCAGGGAACAACCCGCGGTCAAGGTATCTGTGCGATACCAGCATGGCAAGAGGAGATTCAACCTCCTCGCTTATGAAGGTAAGTATTAACCTGGCATTTGCCAGAGGAGACAGTTCAGCCTTCAATGATATCTACCTGCGCTATGTGAACTCTGTTGATGATCCAGGGGATCTTAACGAGGCAATGATGCTGCGAGTAAATTTCCTGGCTCTTTCAGGTGATACCGCTTCGCTTAACTCCCTTCACTCCAGGGCTGGAATGAATTCCGCTCTAATGCGTTCCATGGCAACTGCTCTCATGGAGAGCGGAGATACTCTCAGCGCGCTGCAGTATTCACTGGCTTACCTCAGCTCGCCTGATGCAGATGCTGAAGCCTGGGCCAAAGCAATCAGTATTGCTTCGGTGTCAGGTCTGGCAGACTGGGATTCTCTTTACAATGAAGCAGTTGAATGTCACGGACGGTGCATCCCCATAATGCTTGCAAGGGTTAGAGCGCCACTTGCGGCAGACTCCCTGCCTGACAGAAAAGAGCTTCTTGATATGTGTATTCAGACCATGCCGGGAAACCCTGAAGTGCTTCAGACTGCTGCAATGTGGCACAGCGAAGCAGGAAATCCTGACAGCGCACTTGTTTACTCATCCAGGGCTCTTGCAGGAGCCAGGCACCCTTCCAGATTAGTATTTGATCTGACCATATCCTCAGCTCTGGAAGCAGGGAATCCTCTGGAAGCAAGGATAGCATCTGAATACGCTGTTTCTGAATATCCTGACAATATAAGGTTCAAGGCTGTACTTGCCGGAATACTGGAAGGAATGGACCCTGAAGCAAATGTTCCCTCCTTCTCTGATATTCCTCAAGCTGCTGCCATGAAGGATTCAATTGCAGAGCTGGTATGCAACACCGCAGCCATCTAGTATTCGTTATACCGGCAGCGGTGTTTATTGCCGCACTGCTCACCGGCCCAGGCAGCTTTGACGCAACAGACGGCGCAGAGTTCGCAGTTGCAGGCTCAAGGCTTGAAACAGCCCATCCGCCGGGCTATCCTCTGTTCCTTATGCTTCTCAGGGTTGAATCAATTCTCTTCTCTCCTCTTTACGGCCATCTGAGACTCATCAACTGTATTCTGGGAGCAGTAACAGCCTCCATTCTCCGAAAACCACTTGGCGGCTCTCAAGGTTCATCTGTTTCTGCTGCAAGTGCTTCAGTAATGCTGCTGCTTTCAGCACCTGTACTCAGCCAGTTGAACAGCCTTGAGATTTATCCTCTGGCAATGGCTTTGACTGCTGCCGCAATTCGCCTTCGATCCAGTCGCCTGGGGGGATACGCAACAGGTATGGCAGTATTCGGAGGGCATCCGACGGCTCTTTTTTCTGTTCCCATGCTGCTTCCCTCAAAAAGGAAAGTCTTTTTCTTTATAACTGCTCTGATACCGCTCTCTCTGATGCTTTACCTTCCTCTGAGGGCTCCAGTGAGCAGAATAGCACACTACGGACACCCAGGTTCTCTGCAGGATTTCCTTACCTATTTCTCAATGTATTCAGGAAAACTGCAGATCCCGTCATTGAAAAGGCTTATGACCGCTCTGTCTTTTGCGGGACCGGTGACTGGAACAGTATACAGCCTGACAGCTGCCGCAGGGGGCAGGTTTAAAGCCGGAATTGATATTCCTGCTTTACTTGCGCTTGTTTTTATGGCCTCCTACCAGCTTCCTGACCCTGCAGGGCAACTGTGGATACTTCTGCTTCCCCTTACATTCAGAGCAGCATCAGGGATAAGAAACCTGATCTCACTCAATAAAGCCTTCAAGTGGATACTTCCGCTCACTGCGGCAGCTTCTGCACTTTCTGGAATACATATGGCTGACAGAACTGAAGATGATATTGCTCTTCGCTGGACAACTGATGTGTTCTCAGAGATTCCACCAGGCGCTGTCTACCGTCCAGTTGCCCATGATGTATTTTATGCTGCGTATGCCTCTGAAGTGCTGGGATTCAGAAGTGATGTGATTCTCTCTGACCCTTACGGAAACTATTTCGAGCTTAACATTCCTACTCCTGTGCCCTGTATGTTAGGCAACCGCCCTGTGATTCTCTCAAGGGGCTGGAACCGTATGCCGGAGTTTAAACTTTCAGGGCTGGTTTTTCATCCTGCGGCAAACAGAACTGAACCTTGCTGGAACACCATGTCCATCTTCAAGTACAACGGTTCATCACCGGACCCTATGGCCCTGGATCTGGCTGCGGAAGCATGGGCAAGAAGAATTCTCCAGACAGATAATCCTGCCCTTGCAGACAGTTTCTTCAACAGGGCTATGGGATTTGCCTCAACTGAACTTACGGAGAAGAGAATTGAAGAGATTAGAAACAGTCAATAGATTTCTTAGACCTGAGCTGCTTCTGGCGATGCTGGGAATGCTTTACTGCATTACCCCTGTCCACAACGGTAACATCTTCTGGCATCTCAGGAATGGTCTTGATATTCTGGAAACCGGTGAGATAAGAACTGCTGACCCCTTCACCTGGACAAGGGAAGGCGTTTACTGGATACAGCATGAATGGCTGGCTGAAACCATTATGGCTGCCTCATGGTCCGGTCTGGGAGAAGCAGGGCCTGTGTTTCTCAAAGCTCTGTTCATAGGACTGGGCATATTTTTTACAGCAAAAGCAGCGGTGAGGAACGGAGGTGATCCGCCATTTGTATTTCTTTTCGGCGCAATGTGGCTTACTCTCGCCCAGCCCCGCTGGATAGCCCGTCCACACTTCTTCAGCATATTCTTTTTTTCTCTTTTTCTTTACATTCTGTCATTGAAAATAGAGAAGCCTCTGAAACTGGCACTTTTCCTTCTTCCACTGCAGATACTCTGGGTAAACATGCATGCAGGGTTTGTCATGGGAATCTTCCTCTCTGCTGTTCCTGCAATGCACCGGTTCTTCACAGGCAGGTTCAGAGAACTTCCAGGGTGGATTATTCCACCTGTATTTCTTGCCCTTGCCAGCGGTTTGCATCCCAACGGTTTTCGAACACTGGAATACCTGCCTTCGTTCCTCTCGCAGCCTTTGTATAAAGAGTCCATAAGGGAGTGGTGGAGCCCATTTGATTCCAGATACGCACCTGAAAAGGCAATATCGAAAACAGCCATTCTTTTCATATCATTCACAGTAATAACATCACTGCTTCTGATCTTCAAACGGAAGAGACTGGAAGCCGGCAGAATGGCTGCCCTTGTTATTCTGACTCTGTCAACAGCCTTTGCCGCAAGAAACGGTGAGCTTCTTGCGCCTGCAATGCTTGCGTGGATACCTGCAATGCTTGATCTAAAAATACCAAGGCAGGCAGTACCGGCAGCATTCCTGTTGCTTGCTTCAGCACCATTCATATACGGCGTACCCAGAGAGATAGGTCCTCCCAGACAGCTTGGAGCAGGGGTAGACTGGAGCGCATACCCTGTTGAGCTTGCAGACATAATTGAAGGGCATCCTGCGCTGATGAAAAACAGTGTTCTCTTCAACACCAACGAGATATCAGGGTATCTGGAGTTCAGGTTCGGTGAAGACCTTCCTCTTTTCCTTGACGGCAGATGCCTGCTGTTTCCTGAAGATTTTCACAAAGATTATCTGGTTCTCTCAGTTGCAAACAGCAGAGCTGCAATGGCACAACAATATGAACTGTTCAATAAGTACGGTTTTGATCTGCTGATCTACAGCAATCTGCAGGAGGGTTCCTCAGTATACCTTGCGGCTATGCTCCCTGAGTTCAGGCTTTTCCATATTGACGGACTTGTTGCCGCCTACGCCTCGAAAGAGCTTCTCAGTGAATCAGGAGCCGATTCACTGGCATTCAGATACTTTGATCCGCTGACTCCTTCGGTTCTTCTCTCAGGAAATATCTATATGTTTCCGGCAAATGCAGTAAGAGATCTGAGAAGAGCCGAGAATATCTATTTCGAGCATGCAGCAGGAAGTATTGCAGACGCACTGGAATTCAGAGATGACACCACTGCTGCAATTACTGAAAATACCCTTCAGGGGGCGGCAGAACACACTCTGAACTGCTGGAAGAGCTGCCGTGAGAACGATCTTGAAAGTGCCGCTCTGTACGCAGAACTCTCAGGCGATACAGATCTTCAGACAGCAGTTGACTACCTCATGGGTTCATGGCCTGAAAACGGTATGTCAATGTTCGGAATTCGTCATTCAACGATGAGGACAGATGCAAACATTCATCTGGCACAGATAACTGCGCTCTGGATAACCGGTCAATCCCAGAAGGCACTTGCGCTGGCTGAGGAGAACCTTCATGGTCTGAATGCATGGGGCACTGCCCAGTGCGCAGTATTCCACTCCCTTGCAGGGAACACCGAAAGAGCCCTTGAACTCACAGATAAGGCTCTTGCTATGGCACATTCTCCAATGGTCATGCACAGAACCGCAATGGTCTATGCAGCAGTTGAGGACTGGAAAACCGCAGAAACCAACTGCCGTGAAGCGCTGAGACTTTCACCTGATCTGACTGAAGCCAGGCTGCTTCTGGCTGACTGTCTGTGGGAATCAGAGGAAATTCAGGAAGCTGCAAGTGAATATAAAAGGCTTCAGGAAAGCGGTCTCAGGCTGCCTGATTACGCAATTCACAGACTTGAATTTATATTATCCCTTACTCGTTAAGCTAAGACACAAAACGGAGGGAAATCCGAATGTCAATAATGTCAACGGTAAACGACTTTCTGCACAGAATGCAGAACCTGTTCAAGGGCGGCGGCGATGTTGCTCTTGAGAAACAGAAGAAAAGAGGAAAGCTGACAGCAAGGGAGAGAGTTGACGAAATACTTGACACAGATTCTTTCCTTGAAACCGACTTGTTTGTTGAGCATTCTGCAACAGACTTCGGAATGGACTCCAAGAAGCTGGCAGGAGACGGCGTAGTAACCGGATACGGTAAGGTAAATGGTGACCCTGTTGCCATTTTCGCGCAGGATTTCACCGTTGCAGGAGGTTCTCTGGGCAAAGCTCATGCTCAGAAAATAGTTAAAATCATGGACGGTGCAGCTAACAGAAAAATTCCTCTCATCGGCATAAATGATTCAGGCGGAGCAAGAATTCAGGAGGGCGTGGATTCACTCTGCGGTTACGGAGACATCTTCTACAGAAACACAAAACTCAGCGGTGTTGTACCTCAGCTCTCTCTGATTCTGGGCCCGTGCGCCGGAGGAGCGGTCTACTCTCCTGCCCTCACCGACTTCGTCTTTGTTGTTAACAAGATATCCAACATGTTTATTACAGGCCCTCAGGTAATCAAAACCGTTCTAGGTGAAGACATAAGCCAGGAAGAACTGGGCGGAGCAAAAACTCATACCCAGGTTACTGGAAACGCTCACTTCTACGCTGAAACAGAGTATGAGGCTTTCGCTCAAATCAAGGAGCTTCTCAGCTACCTTCCTGCCAATTGTCTTGAAGCTCCTCCGGAAAAAAAGCCAGCTGCTCCCAAACATGGTCTCGGCAATGATGTGATACCTGACAACAGGCGCAAAGCGTACGATGTCGTGAATATTATCAAGGGCATCACAGATAACAGTGATTTCTTCCAGGTTCATGAAGACTACGCAAGAAACATTGTGGTCGGTTTTGCCCGAATCAACGGAAAGACAACAGGAATAATCGCCAATCAGCCCAGATACCTTGCCGGTGTTCTTGATGTGAACGCCTCTGACAAGGCAGCGAGATTCATAAGGTTCTGCGACTCGTTCGGTATACCTCTGCTTACCTTTGTGGATACTCCAGGCTACCTGCCGGGAGCAGATCAGGAGCACGCAGGGGTTATTCGTCACGGTGCAAAGCTCCTCTACGCATACAGTGAAGCTTCAGTACCCAAAGTCACAGTCATAATGAGAAAGGCCTACGGCGGAGCATACATAGCAATGTGCAGCAGACATCTCGGCGCCAGCAGCGTAATAGCCTGGCCTACAGCAGAAATTGCTGTAATGGGTGCTGAAGGTGCGGCGAACATCGTTTTCCGAAAGGATATAGCATCAAGCACTGATCCGGAAGCAACAAGGCTGGAAAAGGTAAGAGAGTACGAAGACAAATTCGCCAACCCCTATGTTGCAGCGTCCAAGGGCTATGTTGACTCTATCATAGAGCCCGGAAAAACAAGGGAAACTCTTATTCAGGCATTCGAATTCTCCGGTGAACAGGACCACGGCAACTCTTTCCGCCGCCACGGCAACATTCCTCTCTAGGAGGCGTCATGACGGAAGAAAAGAAACTCAACATAGACGAGACCCTTTACGAGACAGAGGTTCCAGAAGGTTTCGGCCCAAAGTGGACTGCACCTGACGAAAGACTTGTAAAGGCTTTCATCCCGGGCACAATCATCGAATTGAAGGTAAAAGAAGGTGACACAGTAAAAGAAGGTGATATCCTTCTGATACTGGATGCCATGAAAATGTACAACGAGATAGCTTCGCCGGTTGCAGGAAAGGTTGCTGAAATAGCAGTAGAACCATCACAGCGTGTGGAGAAAAATCAGCTCCTTGTGCGACTTGGCTGACAGGTAACCGAATCTGCACAGGCATGGAACTCCGGCAAACGGCGGAGTTCCTGCTATATGCAGGTTTATTTAGGGCTTGATGCTGAAGCTTTAAACCTTTACAGCGCAACGGAATGAGGGTATATTAGGTGCATAGAAATGCACGCAATATGAGCACATTTGCTCAAAACCCTTGCACCTGGAGATTCAATTGTATCAGCATAACAACCGTCAGTTGGAAATTGAGGCCTTCAAGACTCCATTCAGGACACCGCTGGATACTGAGAACAGATGGGTCAAGCTGGCAAAGCTGGTTCCCTGGGATTTCGTGGAAGAAGTTTATCTTCGAAGTCTCGGGAGAAAGAAAGAAGGACAGCGAGCCCTCCCCGGCAGATTCGCGTTCGGTTCCATACTGATCCAGGAGAAACTTGGTCTGACAGACAGGGAGACAGTGGACACGATCAGAGAGAATCCTTACCTCCAGTGGTTCTTAGGATTGCAGGAGTTCCAGATCAAGCCTCCGTTGGATCAGTCACAGCTTTGCAGGTTCAGGAAGAGATTTCCCGCACAGGCCATAGCTGAGATAAACGAGAGAATCCTCCTGGCCGCCCGCAAGCGCCACAGAGATGATGAATCGTCTTCCAGTGATGATGGAGGCTTTGTGAATAAAGGCCGGTTGATCGTTGATGCAACAGCGACCCCTGCTGACATCACATTCCCCACAGACCTGAAACTGCTGAACAAGGGGCGAGAGCTGCTTGAGAAGATGGTTGATGTACTCCATTCGGAACGGGAGCCGGGCAGCACAAAGCCCCGGACCTACCGGAAGAGAGCACGGAAAGCTTTCCTTAGCCTGCAGAAAACCAGACGGCCCGGCAGCAGAAAACTCAGAAAGGCAATGAGGAAGCAGCTTGGCTATGTGCGCAGGGATCTTGGTCATGTGGATGCCCTGCTTGATGAAGTTGGCTTTGGAGTACTGGATCTGGATCTTTACAGAAAGCTGCTTGTCATCCGTGAGGTATACCGTCAGCAGCAAGAGATGTATGATGAGAGAAAGCGGACGATACCCCACCGCATAGTAAGCATATCACAGCCGCATGTACGTCCCATCAAGCGAAACAAAGCCGGAGCAGTCTGGGAGTTTGGCGCAAAGGTATCAATAGGGCTTTCCTCCGGTCTTGCGATGATTCATCGGATAGAGTGGGACAACTTCAACGAGAGTCTTGATCTGATCGGTCAGATCAAGGAGTACCACCGGCTGTTCGGCTGCTGGCCTGAGTCAGTTCATGCTGACCGGATCTACCGGACGCGAGAGAACATGCGTTTCTGTAAGGATCGCGGGATACGGATTTCCGGCCGCAAGCTCGGTCGTCCTTTTGAAGACCCTGCGGTAATGAAGGCACTTCGTCAACAGCGCTATGAAGATGAGCGCATCAGGAACGCAATAGAGGGTAAGATAGGAGAAGGTAAGCGGAGGTATTCAACCGACCGGGTAATGACCAAGCTCCGGGAAACGAGCGAGACTGTGATCAGCATGGTCTACCTGGTAATGAATCTTGAGAGGCTGTTGAGGGAGGGTGCTTCCTCATACCTTATGAGGATTTATCACAGTCTGAAAGCCTGCTTGTTACTGGATGTCCTTTGGGTCAAACTGGACTGGTCAGGTATGCATGGCCGGGGCTGAGTGGGATGATGGGTTGATCATCAAGCCCTACTTAGCGTTCCATACCGACAGGCAACTCGACACAGGGAGGAATCCATTGAAGGGCCGTGTACTCATAATAGACCATGAGGCCAGAGTCAGGAGGAACCTCACAGCAGGTCTGACAGAGGAAGGCTACTTTGCTTTAGCCTGCGCTGACGGCATTTCTGCAATACATGAATTGAATCAGGCAAGGAGCATGGGCCTGCACTACGACTATCTTATAACTGGAATTCTACTCCCTGATATAAACGGTTTGAAGTTTCTGAAGACAATCAGAAAAATGTGTCCTGAGCTTCCTGCCCTTGTTCTTTCCCGATTCGGTGACGAAGATTTGCCGGAAAGTTTAGTCTCTGAACAGAACACCGGCTATCTGACCAGCTCATTCGAAACCTCTGATGTTGTTCAGGCTCTTTCTGAGCTTCCTTCCGGTTCCACTGCCACCTGCGAAGAGATGGCTGTTTCCCATGGAGGCATAAGCGAACTGTCCAGAGCGTTTCTTAATATTAAGTTAACCGGTTTCGAAAAGAACATTGAGACATTCAGCAGGCTTTACTCAATGAAGAACTCCCTTTCGTGCCACGCCCTGAGAGGCGATGTTGATGTTCTTCTTCAAATTCAGGCAGAATCCGGTGATGAAATTGAAAGCCGGGTTCAGGAAGTAAGGGCTATTGAAGGAGTCGATGTGCTTTCTGTTGCCACAGTGGAAAAACCGGAGCTGGACAGTGTTGTTGAGCAGTTCTTAAACACTTACCGGAAAGTGGTCACAGCAAAGGAAAGATCTCAAAAGCGTACAGATCCGGCAAGCTGTATTTTTGTGGATATAATGCCTGAGAGAATTCAGCAGATTTTCACCACAGCGTTTTTCATTGACCAGACGGTACAGTGCGAAGTTGTTGATAAAGGTGCCGGACTTATCTGTATCCTAGCCGATTGCAGATCTGCAGGCAGAACTCCGGAGATTATTGAAAAACTAAGTCAGCTTGAAGGTGTTCTTAGGGTCAGAGAAGCAAAGATTATCAGCCTGATGAATAACTGAATATACAACAGGCATTTTAAGGATCAGAAAACATTTCGCAGCCTTCAGGAATTTCGAGGGGAGTGATGAAAACGGCAGCCAGGGAAGAAAGCTTCAGTGAAAAGCTCTGGCGTTACGATGGAGCGCCGGGAGAACTGATTCCCCTGCTTCAGTCGGCGCAGGAGCACTTTGGTTACATACCGAGAAGGGCCATTACCGACATCTCCGGAGTTACAGGGATTCCGGAATCTGATATTTACGGCGTTATAACCTTTTACAGTCAGTTCAGGCTGAAGCCCATGGGTAAGTATGTGATAAGGGCCTGTGCAGGCACTGCATGCCATGTTTCCGGCGCAAAATCCATCATAGAGACAATAGTTGAAGAAACAGGTGTCCAGGTGGGAGATACCAGCGAAGACGGTATGTTCACCTTTCTTACTGTGGCATGTATCGGCTGCTGTTCACTTGCACCTGTTATTATGGTCAACAACGAAACACACGGCAGGCTCACTCCCGCTGCTCTGCGAAAAATACTTAAAGAATACCGAAGAAAAGCCAATGAGCCGGCGGAAGGGGCTGCAGAATGAGGACTGTAGTGATAGGTATGGGCACATGCGGTCTCTCTGCAGGGGCACAGCCTGTATACGACAAACTTAAGGAACTGACAGCTGCCCATCCTCAAGAGAGCCAGCTGACAATAGCCGGATGCATAGGGATGTGTTTCAGAGAACCTCTTGTGGAGATACGAGAAGAGGGCAGGCGAACCTTCTACGGGGAAGTAACTGCGAAATCTGCAGAGAAGATATTCAATGAGCATGTTCTCGGTGGTAACCTTGTTGAAGACGAGCATCTGGTCTACGGAATGAACCATGACGGAACCACCTTCGGCGCTGAGACCTCATTTCTGGATCCGCAGAACAGAATAGTTCTGCGAAACTGCGGAACAATCAATCCGGATTCAATAGATGATTATGTGAAGGCCGGAGGCTATTCCGGCCTGAAAAAGGCTCTGCTTGAAATGGCCCCGGAAGAGATTATTCAGACCGTAAAGGATTCGGGGCTCAGAGGGCGGGGTGGAGCAGGATTCCCTACAGGTCTGAAGTGGTCATTTGCCGCGGCAAATGACGGAGAGAAAAAGTTTGTTGTCTGCAATGCAGATGAAGGCGATCCAGGTGCTTTCATGGACCGTTCCGTTCTTGAAGGTGACCCTCACGCTGTGGTTGAGGGCATGATTATCTGCGGCAAGGCAATCGGATCAGGGTTCGGATACATCTACTGCCGGGCTGAATACCCGCTTGCTGTCAAGAGACTTCAAAATGCAATAATCTCAGCAAGGGAAAAGGGATATCTCGGCGAGAACATCATAGGTTCCGGCTTCAGTTTTGAGATGAAGATAAAGCAGGGGGCAGGAGCTTTTGTCTGCGGTGAAGAAACAGCACTCTTCGCATCCATTGAAGGCGAGAGAGGCATGCCTCGAATAAGACCTCCCTTTCCTGCGGAAAAGGGCCTCTGGCAGTATCCTACCAACAACAACAATGTGGAAACATTCGCCAATGTCCCCTGGATTATCTCAAATGGCGCAGCTGCCTACAGAGCAGTAGGCACGGAAGAGAGCCCTGGAACAAAGGTATTTGCCCTTGCAGGAAAGGTGGCCAAAGGCGGCCTTGCGGAAGTGCCTATGGGAACCACCATTGAAGAGCTGGTTTTCAGCATCGGCGGAGGAATAAAACAGGGTCTGAAGTTCAAAGCAGTCCAGATGGGCGGACCTTCAGGGGGTTGCATTCCTGCAGACCTGAAGAACACTCCAGTTGACTTTGAGTCTATTCCGAAAACCGGAGCCATAATGGGTTCAGGGGGCATGGTGGTAATGGACGAGAACACCTGCATGGTTGAGATTGCCCGTTTTTTTCTGGACTTCACACAGAGCGAATCCTGCGGGAAATGTACATTTTGCCGTATAGGCACACTTCGAATGCTTGAGATTCTTCAGAGAATCACAAAGGGTGAGGGAAAACCCGGGGACATAGACAAGCTCAGAAAACTCTCTGTACAGATATGCGAAGCAAGCCTCTGCGGTCTGGGGCAGACTGCGCCTAACCCTGTACTCACAACTCTGCGGTACTACCTTGATGAGTACAAGGCACATATAGAGGGCAAAAAGTGTCCTGCAGGAGAATGCGAAGCCCTTGTGGATTTCTTTATTCTTCAGGACAAATGCACAGGCTGTACTCTCTGTGCCAGAAATTGTCCTGTGGATGCCATTACCGGAAAGGTGAAGGAAGTTCACCATATTGACCATGTCAAGTGCGTTAAGTGCGGCAGATGCATAACAAGCTGCAACTTCGGCGCAGTAGTGAAGCGGTAGGCCGGAAAATGATAAAACTAAAGATTAACGGACAGGAAATCGAAGCTGCTTCCGGGCAGACCATTCTACAGGTAGTGCGGAAGAACCGGCTTGATGATATACCAACCCTCTGTCACTCAGAGGAACTTGCTCCATACGGCTCCTGCTTTCTCTGTGTTGTGGAGGTAAAAGGCAGAAAGAACCTGGTTCCTTCATGCGCCACCATGATTGCTCCTGACATGGAGGTGACAACCAGAAACGAGAGAATTGAGAGTTCAAGAAAAACAGCTCTGGAACTGATCCTTTCAAACCACTATGCCGACTGCTCCCCTCCATGCATGGACGGCTGCCCTGCCCATGTTGATGCCCAGGGCTACATTGCTCTGGCAGCAATGGGTGAACTCCAGAAGGCCATTGACCTTATCAGAGAGAAGAACCCCCTTCCTGCAGTTTGTGCCAGAGTTTGTGTCAGAAACTGCGAAGATGTCTGCCGCAGAATGGATATTGATACACCTGTGGCCATCAACAACATCAAGCGCTATCTCTCCGATGCGGAAAACGCTTATGCAACAGAGCCTGAATGCCTTCCGCCAGCGGGAAAATCAGTGGGTATTGTAGGTTCAGGCCCTGCCGGTCTCACTGCAGCCTGGTTTCTTGGAAAACAGGGGATAAAGCCGGTGATATACGAGGCAAGGGATAGAACCGGCGGAATGCTCCGTTACGGTATTCCGGAGTACAGGCTTCCTGATGAAGTTCTCGATACGGAAGTTGCCTACATAGAGAAAACAGGTGCAGAGATACACTGCGGAGTTCGTGTAGGAAAAGACATTACCCTTAATGAACTTGTTAATAGACACGATGCGGTTTTTCTGGCTGCCGGTGCATGGACAGGAAAATCAATGCGGGTTGAAGGGGAACACGACACTGAAGGTGTGGTGACAGGCGCTGACTTCCTTCCGGAGAAGACAGACAATCCTGAACCTCTTAACGGCACTGTGGTAGTGGTAGGCGGAGGCAACACTGCAATGGATGCTGCCAGAACAGCCTGGAGGCTCAATGCCGACAAGGTGATTATTCTCTACAGAAGAACCAGAGCCCAGATGCCTGCTGACAAAATGGAGATTGAGGACTGCATTGAAGAGGGTATTGAGATTATGGAGCTTGCTGCTCCTGTGGGAATAGTGAGGAACAGCGGCAGACTGAAAGCCCTCAGGTGCATCAGAATGAAACTCGGAGAACCGGATGCCTCCGGCAGACGAAGACCTGTTCCTCTGGAGGGTTCGGAATTTGAACTGCCCTGTGATCTGGTAATATCAGCAATCGGTCAGAACACAGTTCTGGACGGCCTCACAGAGATAGAAACAGGTGAAGTTGAACTAACCAGGTGGAACACCTATGTGATTGATACCAACACCATGCAAACCAATGTGGAGGGTGTATTCGCAGGTGGAGATGCCGCCGATGACGGCCCTACAGTGGCAATAGACGCAATAGCAGACGGGCAGAAGGCCGCAAAGTCAATCACAGCCTGGCTCAACGGTGAAAAGATGGAGCAGGAACCGTTCGCCGTTCACAGAGATTTCTGGTTCAGGCCGGGAAAGAAGGAGCTGAAAGAGGTAAAGGAATCTCCCAGGCATGAACTTCACATGATTGATGTGGATGAAAGGCGAAACAGCTTCCGTGAGGTTGCCACAGGTTTTGAACCTGAAGACAGCACCCACGAAACCAGCAGATGCCTCAGTTGCGGTTGTGTGAGGTTTGATGACTGCGATCTCAGGCTTTACGGTGAGGAATACGGCGTTGATATGGAGGAGTTCAAGGGTCATGTCAGGCAGCACAAGGTCGATGACAGGCACCCTTACATCATCTACGATCCCAACAAGTGCATTCTCTGTGCCAGGTGCATCAGAACCTGTGCCAGAGTTCTTCCAGTTTCAGCGCTGGGGCTTACAGGCAGAGGCTTCAAGACAGAAATGCGCCCTGCAATGAACGATCCTCTGGTGCAGACAAGCTGCGTCAGCTGCGGCAACTGTGTAGACTCTTGCCCTACAGGCGCTCTTACCATGAAGTACCCCTTTGCCGGAAGGGCATGCATCACTACAGAAGACATTTCCACAAGGTGCGGCTTCTGTTCCCTTGGCTGTCAGATAACAGTAAGAGACTTTGGAAGCGGCCACTACTTCATCAAGTCAAGCGGAAAACCCGGTGATTACCTCTGCCGTTACGGAAGGTTCGGTAACGAGCTTTTCCTGAACCAGAGCAGAATCAAGAATCCTGTTGCCTGCGAAGAAGGAAGTTACCGGACGCTGAGTTTTCAGGAAGCTGAAGAAGCCATAGTGAAAGAGATGAGGAAGTCTACCGGAATTCACGGTGCCCGAAAGGTTGCAGTATTTGTCTCCCCTGAACTTACCAATGAAGAGTTGCTCGCAGCAGAGGAAATAGCCAGAAAAGGCATAGGAACCAATAATATAGGTTCGCTTGCAATGCTTGCAGGAAACGGAGAAGCCGGTGTTCTGGACAGCGTCCTGGGCTTCACCGCTTCCACCTGTGACAGAAGCTGCATAGAGAATGCCGATCTTATCATCTGCAACAACACAGCCCTTCAGGACAATCACCTTATTCTTGAAGCTGATGTTCTTCAGCAGGTGAAGAATGGGGCAAAGCTTATAATTGCCAACTCCACCCTCTCTAACAGTGACCGGCACCTGGCTGACCTTGCTGTTGATCCTGTCCGAGGCGGTGCTTCTTTCTTCTGGAATGCTGTAATGGAAGAGCTGATTCAGTCTGAAACAGTTAAACCGGAAGAGCTTCCAGGAGGCACTGAATTTCTTGAAGGCAGAAATGGAGACATTTACATTTCAGCAGCAAATGCAGGAGTTGACGCTCAGAGCATAAGCGAAGCAGCAATGCTCCTGGCAGATGCAAAGAACATTGTCATCATTCACAGCCAGGACAGATTTCAGGATAATGCGCCGGAGGACATGAAGATACTGGCCGATCTGACTCTTCTTCTGAGAAACGCACAGAGAAAAACCGACCTGCTGTTTCCCAGGCTTATAGCAAACAGTGCAGGTCTTGAAGTTACAGGAGCAGACCCTGCTTTCCTTCCTGGAAGGATCCCTGCGTCAGGAGAGCTTCCAGGGGCTAAAACCTCCGGCGAACTGAGAGAACTCCTGAACAATGGTGAGATTACCGCAGCATTCATAATCGGTGAAAACCCCCTGGAGTACCCCAAAACTCAATCATGGTTCAGAAACTGTACCTTCATTGCGGCAATGGACTGGACCGATACAGAAACAACAGCGGCTGCAGACATCACCCTTCCAGGCTCCACCTTCCTGGAAACTTCAGGCACAAGGTGCAGCTTTGAAGGCCAGGTAATCTGCTTCAACGGAACAGTTCAGCCTCCCTCAGGCAAATCCGGCAGGGAAGTTCTTGAGGAACTGGCGGAAGCATTCGGCTTGATGGTTCCCGACCTGAATGAATTAATGCCGGGAAGACTGGGAGAGATGCTTCCTTTCTACTGGAATACTGGAGAAAAACGGAACTGGAACGGAAAGGGTACCCTCATTCCAATCACCATCACCGGCAGCTCCTCTTCTGTTCAGCCGCCTCTCACCCACAGTCAGAAGTACCGTATAAAATCAAAGAATGCAATGGCTGAACGGATCTAAATTGATCTTGAAAAGAAGGTTATGAACTTCAGTAATTTAACCGTATCACAAAGCCTCTGAAGCAGACAGTGCATCTTTTTTTCACCGGCAGCTGATATCAGCTCAAATCCCGTTCGTAGACCTCTATCACCCTCTGAACAAGTCACTTAGAGATGCAGGGACTGTGAAGGAGGCTTGGAATGCCTATCAGTTTTTATACTTCCTGCGGCCAGATTTGCTCAATCAGAAAACATTCGATTCTGTCCAGTAGGCTCCTGCGTGAAAACCAAACCCTGTCCAGTCATCCAGACCTGCGGAGATTCCTCCGTTCAATGCCAGGTTATCAATTGGCAGATACTCTGTTGAAACCACTGCGGTCAATTCCCCTGCGGTGGAGCCGGTGAGGGATCCCAGCAGAAGAAGGTCTCCTGTTATGTAGCTGGCTCCGCCTCCTGTAAATCTGAAATAGTCTGAGATGGTTTCCTTGAAAGGGTTTCCGCCTCCATTAAGTATGTATTCGCCTGCCATTGAAAGCCTGAAGTCAACAAAGGTTGTGCTTGTAATTCCTCCAACGGCCAGTTCTGTACCTGAATCCCGCAGCTCATCTCCTGTGGGAAGGGTCAGCCGACCTGTCAGTTTCAGCGCAGTGCCGCCTCTTGTGGTTTCATAGAGCCATCCTCCTGCTACGGTAAAGTCGCCTGTCATTGATCCTTCAAATGCGTTGTCTGAAGGGACAAAGGGGATTTCGGCGGAGATTTCCAGGTTATCTGACAGCCCCAGATTGCCTCTGAGGGGAACAGTCATGATGGAACCGCTGTCAGTGTCAACAAATTCCAGAACAGTACCGAGCCTGAGATTCCCTTCAGGCATCATGTCGCTGGTGTTAAGTCCGTACCATCCTGAAAGACCGTATTCTCCCAGACTGTGAGGGGCTGAAGCTGCCAGAGCAGCTCCCAGAAACAACAGAACAGTGGTTTTGCGCATTTTTCCTCCGGGGTTGACAATTGCCTTGTTGAAATGGAAATATATCTGGTATACCCGCAGGAGGAGTAATGGGAAAAGGAGAGTTCGGTATTGTTACAGCCCTTACGGTACTTGTTGCCGGCGCAGTTTTTGTTGGCGCAGTTGAATCTCCTGATCCTGAGCGTTTTGCAGATGTGAGAGTTGTACCCCGTGAAATTTCAGTGTACGACAGGCTCAAGGAGCAGATAAGCCCTTTTCATTTTGGTAATGTGCCCAGGGAATCGTTTCGAGGAGATACTACTGTGTGGGTAGTTGACCTTGACCGCAATATGTACACAATTGCCCAGACAGACCTGTATGTAACCAGAATACTGAGAAATCTCGGCTTCACTTCCATCGAAGCTGCTGAAAGAGCTGCCGGCGGAATAGTGTTCAATGCGGTATTTCCCAATGGTCAGCCTATTGAGATAAACTTTACCTGCCCCTGATTGGGAATTATTCGACTGCCTGGTATTTTGCAACACCGGGCATTGCAGAAAATGTTGCGGTTTTTTTTCGGTCAGGATCGAAAGAGCCGGACGGCTGTTTTCCGAAAAGCTGAATTGCTTGAAGCTGAGCTGGTTCCGCCAGGAGTCAGATAACTCTTGAATCGGATTTTACCTGGCGGAAATCTGAATACCGCTGCCGGTTTTATTCTGAAAAGTTTTCAGCAGCATCAGATTCATCAGAATAGGCCTTTCAGGCTTGCAGGTGTTCATTACTTCTGATTATCTTTCATCTCTTCCGTTTTGTACTTTTTTCATCAGACGGAGAGCGTACTTTCGTTAGAACACATACTAACTGCATAAATGATAAAGAGATAGATTCGGCATTGCCAATCTGCAAAACCCGATGAAGGGAACACAATGAAAAGAGCCGACAAGTGGAGGAACTACAGTTCCGCACTGGTGCTTGTTGTTTCGCTGCTTCTCATCTGGCCTACAGTGAAATGGTATTCACTGCCGGCCATAGAAAGGGATCGTGCGGAAGCCAGCGTTCAGCCTGAAACAAGCAACCCTTACCTGAGAAGCCTGCTGGATGAGATGCAGGCAGAGGGTGGCGAGGAACTTCTTGAAGAATACAGAAACCTTTATGCCGCCAGCAACGGAACCATCAAGCTTGGCCTGGATCTTCAGGGGGGCATGTACCTGGCTTATACAGTAGAGCCTACTCCAGGTCTCGATACCGATGAAGCCCTTGATCAGGCTCTTGAAATCATCAGAAACAGAATAGATGAGTTCGGTGTTTCAGAGCCTTCAATCACCCGTCAGGGTGATGACCGTATCATCGTGCAGCTTCCAGGAGTAAGAGATCCTGCAAGAGCCAGGGCTATTGTTGAGAGACAGGCGCTGCTTGAGTTCAAGGTTGTTGCCTACCCTAATGCCGAGTATCCCGCTCCTTCCAGTATTCCTGTAATCAGGCAGATTGAGGCACTTCTCGGTGATGATGTTCCTGCCCCTGTTGAAGAAGCAGCTGCTGATACTGAACCTGTGGAAGAAGAGGTCGCTGCAGAAGACCAGTTCACCCTTCCAACTGCTGATGAAGAGATAACACTGCCGGCCCCTTCAGATGAGACCGATGCTGTTATGCCTGAAATCGAGGTTGCAGGACAGTTCAGTTCTCTTATTTCTCTTGCTCCTCAGGACGAGGCAGTTGTACTCAGTATCCGTCCTGGGGACTGGGTGGTAAAACAGGGAGATGAGCTTGATGCCATGCAGAGCATTCTGAACAGAGAAGATGTTCAGGAAATTCTTGCTGAGGCCAATCTCAGGTTTTCATTCGGCAAGCCTACTGAGATGGCTGATGGAACCACCCTTGTCAGTGTGTTCATTGTTCCGGATGACGCAGGCAGAGGATGGGACAGGCAGGCTGATCTGGATATTCCCCACTACAGACTCACCGGAGCCAGCCTGACAGATGTAAGAATTCGAATGGGTGACCAGAACTCCATGAGCAGAGATCCTTATCTGCTCCTTGAGTTTGATTCTGAGGGTTCTTCCATGTGGGAACGGATCACAGGTGAGAATGTTGATGAGCGGGTAGCCATTCTCCTTGACGGCAGAATCTATTCCGTAGCTACTATCACCGAGAGAATCAGCGGCGGCACAAGGCTCTCAGGGGGGTTCTCTGTTGACGAAGCCAGGGATCTGAGGCTTGTGCTCAAGGCAGGAAGTCTTCCTGCCAAGCTCATCATAGCAGAAGAACAGACAATAGGACCGAGCCTTGGAAGAACAGCTATTCGTAACGGTATGATGGCCGGTATAGCGGGACTTCTTCTCATTGCTGTATTCATGATTATCTACTATGGGGCCAGCGGCTTTATCGGAGTTCTGGCTCTGATCTTCGACATGATTATCATTCTGGGATTCCTCTGCTTTCCAGGTCCTCTTGCCCGCCTCGGCCTTTCAGGAATGAATGCCACCCTTACCCTTCCAGGTATTGCAGGTATCATTCTCACAATCGGTATGGCTGTAGACGCAAGTGTTCTTATCTATGAGAGAATCCGTGAAGAGCTCAGAGCAGGCAAGGGAATCAGGTCTGCAGTTGATGCAGGCTATGCGAGAGCTTTCGTTACAATTCTTGATGCCAACCTGACCACCTTCATTACAGCTCTTGTTCTCTACAGGTTCGGAACAGGGCCTATCAGAGGATTTGCCGTAACACTCTCTATCGGTATCATGGCTTCAATGTTCTGTTCTCTTGTTTTTACAAGGGCCATTTTCAGCAATATGCTTGCTAAGGCCGGCAGAACAAAAATCAGCATAGGAAGACTTGCCCTCATCAGGGATGCTCACTTTGATATAGTAACAAAGAGAAAGAGAACCTACATTCTCTCTCTGGCAGTTATTGTGATCGGTGCAGTTTCATTCTTTGCCCACGGCGGCTTCAACCTCTCCATCGACTTTACAGGAGGGCTTGAAACCAATGTGGTTTCCGAAACACATACCTCTTCCGCAGAGCTGGCAGATGTACTGGCAGGAAGAGGACTGCAGAGCGTTCAGGTACAGTCTCTGGAAGACTGGGCAGGTGAAGGCAATGCCTTTGTTATAAGAACTGCCACCAGTGACAAAGAAGTAGTTTACGCTGCTCTTGCAGATGAAAACTGCAACCTGATGGAAGATGAAGACGGTGAATCCGAGGCATCATTCATCAAGCAGATCGGCCCCAGGGTAGGCGGAGAACTCAGGAGCAGAGCTTTCGACTCCATACTGATAGCCATGTTCTTCATTGTTCTCTACATATGGTACAGATTCCAGTTCAAATGGGGTCTTGCAGCTGTGGTTGCCCTTGTTCATGACATTCTTATCACAATGGGGCTCCTTGCTCTCTTCCAGGTGGAAATAAGCCTTACAATTATTGCTGCGCTTCTTACCATCGTCGGTTACTCAATCAACGATACCATCGTTGTTTTTGACCGTATCAGGGAAGACAACAAGCTCCGCAAGGGCAAGACCTTCGAGGAAACGGTTAACAAGGGAATCAACGAGACTCTCAGCCGTACCATCGTAACATCCCTTACCACTTTCGTGGCTGTTCTGATGCTTTTCCTCTTCGGTATCGGTGAGATTCATGATTTTGCCCTTACCCTGATGATAGGTATCATTGTAGGTACTTACTCTTCAATCTTTGTTGCCAGCCCGATACTCATCGACTGGCATGCAAGGCTCAAGAAGAAGTAGGGCATAAGGATAAGATAATTAAGGGGCGGGAGCACTGCTTTCGCCCCTTCAATTTATTTTGGAATACTCAGTTCTGCAACTGCTGAACCGGAAAGAGAGTTTCCCAGTGAAAGCCTTCCTTTGTGCTTCTCGGCTATTCTCTGTACTATGGAGAGTCCTAGGCCGATCCCTTTGCTTTTTTCTCCCTTTACGAACGGGCGAACTGCCCTTGAGGAAAATCCAGGGGAAAAACCCGGCCCATCGTCTTTTACAGTAACAACCAGCCAGGAGGATGATGAATGGATATTTACCGATACTGAAGAGGCAGCGTAAAAAACTGCATTGCGCACAAGATTGGAAACAGCTCTCAGCAGCAGCTGTGGATCTCCTTCAACAATATTCGTTTCTTCATCTGCATTAACAGTTATTGCAACGGTCTTACCGGGGAACTGCTCAATGCCGGCAGCTTCACGGCAAATCTCATTCATATCAACTTTTGATAAGGAAAGCTCAGTTCCTCCTATCCTGTTGAAATCAATCAGCTCAGAGACCAGCCTGTCCAGCTCAAAAAGGTCTTTTTCCATCATTTTAAGTTTATCTGAAGAATTCTCAGGATTTTCTCTTGCCAGTTCAATGGCAAAACCCAGCCTTGTCATTGGAGTTCTAAGCTCATGTGCAACAGAGTTGAGAAGCTCGTTGTGGGATGAGAGCAGGCTGTTTATTCTCTCTGCCATTGTGTTGAATGCCTTGCCGAGCCTGTCCAGTTCATCGCTCTTTCCATGCAGAGAATACCTGGCTGTCAGCTTCCCTTTGCCGAAGTCATCAGTGGCTCTTGTCAGAAGGGAGAGCTTTCTGGCCACCGGCCTGAGGGCTATTGCCAGAGCTGCAGCCTGGGCAGTGAAAATGCCCAGAGCAACCAGTAAAAGAATAAAGAATCTTGGCGGATGCAGGTTTACTGAAGCAATTATGTGCATGTTTCCAAATGGGGGAACAATAAGCCTCAATCCCCGCCATTCCCCTTCCTGCGCAAAAAAACCTGGCCCTCCGCTGCCAGGGGGAAACTGGTTATTCGGCCTTATCATTCTGATCTCAACACTCATTGAGTCAGCCAGAGATTTGATCTCAGCTATGGTGGTATAGTCTCCACTCATCACAGATTCCTGAAACCGGTCCATTCTCTGCTTCCGGTCATGGTCCATTCTGGCAGGCAGTGCTGAAAATGATATCCAGAGTGAAAAGACAAGGGCTATCAGAGTGGTAAAGACCAGCATAAGGTAAACTTTCCAGTAAATCTTCACTTCAGGACTCCTTTTCCCGAATTGAGAAAAGATAGCCAAGCCCTCTGACTGTCTTTATCATCTTACCGTAATCCCCCATCTTTCTTCTCAGCCTTGAAACAAGCACATCCACAGATCTGTCAAAGGAATCAAACCTTATGCCTCTCAGGTCTTCAACCAGAACACTTCGTTTCTGAACCCTGCCGGCTCTTCGAGCCAGGAGTACGAGCAGATCAAACTCAGTGGTCGTAAGTTCAAGTTCCTGTGAGTTCAGCAACGCAATACGGGCAGGAACATTTACAGAGAGAGGCCCTGCTTCTATCATCTGAGCATTAAGGTCAGATGTACTCCTGCGGAGCAGGGATCTAATTCTGGCCAGAAGAACTCTTGGCGCAACAGGTTTACCTATATAGTCATCTGCGCCAAGCTCAAGACCGGTAACTACATCTATGTCGTCTTTCATTGCTGTGAGCATCAGTACAGGCCCCCGCCAGCCTTCTCTCAGCGTCCGGCAGATATCCAGGCCGCTCATATCCGGAAGCATCAGGTCAAGGATTACAAGATCAGGGCTGCTTGCTGTAACTCTTTTCCTTACCTGAGCTCCTCGGTGAAGCACATCCACCTTGAACCCCTGACCGGTGAGGTATTCAGAGAGAAGAGAAGCCAGAGGAACATCGTCTTCAACGAGCAGTATTTTTTCCTGCATATGGCCTCCTGTTGACATCGGGCTTATGGATTCTATTCTATAGACCTTTGAAACAGGAAGCAATTACTCTATGAAAGGACTGCAATGGTGTTACTTTTCTCAATAAGCATTATGCTTGCAGCTGACACAACTGTTCCAGCGTACATCCTGGAATATCCCGGTATAGACTTCATGTATCTGCCGGAGTTCATGATTCCCCTTTCAGAGGGAGTGCTCACTGAGGAAAACGGTTTCGTTTCATGTCAGCCTAACGAGGAAGGCATCAGTTTTTTAATACAGTACTGGAAGGGTGATACAGCAATAGCTGACAGAGAGGTTTGGATAGAGCAGAAACTAACAGGCGCCCTCTCTCCGGAGATACTGAACTCTAATTTCAATGCGGCAGAACCGGACTGGCGAGAGGGAAGCATGCTGGCAGGAGTATCATCACAGAGATCTGTGGGGCTTGTAACAATGATAAACTTCACCATGATGCTGCCTGATGATGTTTACGGTATCGGCAGAGCCTATGGTGTTTTCCGTAACGGTTATTCAATTCTTCTTGTGGCACACGGCCCTGTTCTTTCCCGTCCCCAGGAAGCATTAACAGAAATCATCAATATGATGGTTCTCAGCGACTGATTCTGAAAAGCATGCCCCATCCAAGCAGCAGATAAACAGTGCTGTGAGCAATAGTCGGCCAGACATAACCTGGCAATAATCCCTCTGCAACCAGTTTGCCAAGCGGTGCTGTGAACCACGGGCTCATAGGATTGCCGGAAAGCCCCGGCAAGAGTGCCAGAGCAAAAAGTCCGACTGATAGAAAGGCTCCTCCTCCGGTTCGTGAAATAACCGAACAGAGCATAGCTGCAGCAGCAGACCAGAAGCTTGAAATCAGAGCGCCTGCCAGCAGCTGTCCTGTCATTGAGAAGACCGGCACTCTCAGCAGAGGAAGTACTGCTGCTGAAGCAATTATGATACTGAGAAAGCAGGAAATGAAGCTTGCGGAAAGGGCACCGGTAACCTTTTTGCTCAATGAAAGTGATTTGCTAAGATTGCTCCACCTCTGTCCCATAAAGAGTGCCGAGAGCGGGGTATTTACAGCCGCGCTGACCATTGTCATTCGCCAGAGGGAAAGTGAGGATCTTTCTCCTATGGGTATATAAGCCATTATTCCCGACTTCTGCAGCCATGCTTCCAGAACAAGACTTGCCAGGAACAGTATCGGGATAAGAAACAGGGGACCTGTCCATCGAAGACGGATTCTGCTTTTGAGTTCAGAGAGGAAAACAGACATTGCTCCCTTTCCAACAAGGGTTTTAGTTCAAATATTACGAAACTGAAAAGGAGTGGAATGAAAAGGCTTTTAATACCTCTGCTCATCCTTCTGATCCTTGGTTGCGGCAGGTCTTTTACAGGTTTGGGTTCAGTGGATCTGCAGGTTTCATCCATTACTTTTCACGATTCTCACCCTGCCACAATAACAGGAATTCTTCCATCGGGCAAACCTGCACAGTTTGCAGCGGCTGCAGACAGCCCTTTAATAGAGGGAATGAAGCTCATCTGCACCGTGCAACAGGACACATCAGGGATTGAACAGGTTAACCGAATGGCAGACTATCCCATCTCCTGTGAGAGAATTGATGGCGAAACAGCAATTGTGGAAATTTTCCATAACGGCATGGTGTGGAGACCTGAGTACAGATACATTGAAGAAAACGGTACACAAACAGTTTATGCTTCCGCGGCCATTACCAACATGTCCATACAGACCTGGCAGGCTGATACTCTAAGGTTTCTTGCTCCTGACAGAAGTCAGGTAACAGCAGCTATCGGAAGAATCACCGTCAGGCAGGGAGTGAGCCGTTTCCCCTGGTGGAATGCATATGCAGGCAGACAGCAGCACATAATCAGATATGGATGGCCGGTTCCGGGAAAATGGAACCCGCTGACAGCTGTGGTCTGCCCTGGCAAGGGCAGAGTGGAAAGCTGGACAGGCCGTATCTTTGAGAATGGCGACACCCTTTTCTTTCCTGCAGACTCATTGCTTGATATTTCTCTTGATTGGGAGCAGGGCGCAAGTGATTACCAGTGCTTCCTTACCGCCAAATCCCACGCAAATCAGCAGATGGAATGGAAGGTGTTGTGGCCTGAGACTCTTCCCAGAGGAGCAGAAATTGAACCAGGCCCTGATTCTTTTCAAATTCAGCCGGAACAGTCGGTAACTTTGCTTTACAAAGAGGTCTACTGACCTTGACCATTTAGCCGGTATGAGCTAGAATAGCACTCCTGCGGTGCGCCCGTAGCTCAATTGGATAGAGCATCTGGCTACGGACCAGAAGGTTTGGGGTTCGAGTCCCTACGGGCGTGCCAGACTTAGTCTTTCACCTGCAGGCCATTCGATCCGTTATTTTAGAATACTGTCCTGAATGCAGATAAGCTTATTTTGTTATTATCCAGACCAGCCAAACCACGGGCAAAGAAAGTCTCGAAGAAGGATTTCTACTGATGAGGTGCATAATTTTCAAGAGAGCAATGCATTTAAAGGTTAATTAACAGAAGAATATGCTCTCTCATCTGTGTCTAAGCGATTCTCTCTATATGCAGCTTCGAAAACCCAGATCAACTTATTACCGGAATCCAATCAGATGGTAAAGTGAAAAGCTGTTCGCCGACTATTGTTGGGACACAATATGTTTACATGACAGGCTGTTCTCCCACTGCCGCAGGGTACCGCCGGAATCAAATCACAGGCTGCGTTGGTTCACTGGCTGTCCAGTGGCGGTCATTGGCACCGTACGCCATAACTGACGCACATTCCAGACGGCCGGCCCCTTTTCAGGAGCCGGCCGCGTTTTTCCTTAACGGACTATTACCTTTGCGGTAACAGGCTCGGAATCTTCCGCTTCAATTAGCAGAAGATAGATTCCCGAAGGTACTCTGCTTCCTGATGAGTTTTCGCTGTTCCAGATTATCTCACCGTTTACAGATGAACCGTTCCATACACTTCTTCCTGAAAGGTCGAACACTGTTACATTGAGTGCCTGTGCCCCTTCCGCAGAAGCTATTCTGAAACCGTCACTGTCTGATCCGGTAAGCTCAACAGGAGCGGTGGTTCTCAGAATCGTTTCACCGAGAATCTCAACCTCGGTTTTACCCCCGACTCCGTAGACCCTTACATATCTTGCAGAGCCTTCAGCAATCCTGCTGAAGTTCCTGCCGTCTGATGAAAGCTCATACACAGGAATCTCCGAAAGATCAAGAGATGTTCCGGTACTTACCACACCGTCGATTCGGAATACTGCTCCGAGATCAATCTCTATGCACTCCGCTTCAGGTGAAGGGGTGTAGATTTCAATGAACTCTCCATCGGTCAGTATTCCGCAGTTGCCTCTCGGCGGAGAAGTCTCATCGGTCAGGGTCTCGGCAGTTTCCGGAAGGGCTGCAGTTGTTCGTGATGTTACAGGCGCCACTGAGTATATCTCTCTTACAGGACAGCCGAGAGCAAGGTTGTTAACCGCAGGTTTCGGAATCCTTACATCGTTTGATTCCTGAGATTCGTGCACACCGTCGAATGCTTTCAGGTAATACCTGGCCACATCATAAGGCTCGTACACTCCCATTCTGTGGAAGTATGATGTGGTTCCTGCAGGTACCACACCTACCTCTTCAGCCGGTTCAAAAGGAGTATGACCGAATATTCTGTAGTTGATCACATCACCTGGATCATCAGGGGAAAGTGTCCATGAGAGATTTACCTTTACAATGTCTCCATCCCATGTGTGTGTTTCAGAAAGATTGGACGGCGCTCCAGGAGGATCGTTGTCTGTGGGAAAGTAGCCGGTATTTCCGGCATCATGCTGAAACTGAGGCCAGGGAAGATAATTGAAGGCAGTGTTGTCTCCCATTTCGTAGCAGTGGAGGATACCGGTGTTCTGCTCACCGAAGACTATCTCAAGTCTGCCGTCTCCGTCTATGTCACCGAGAGCAGGCTGACCTGAAAGAGAATTTGATGTAGATACAGTTACCGGAAATCCGCCTGTGGATGAACCGTCGTGATTTATTGCATGAAGTCTGCCGTCCATGCCTGCGATAACCAGTTCCAGATGAGAATCAGAATCAATGTCACCAATGCTCACTCCGTCATCTGTCCAGGTGCCCAGGTCAACTGGGAATCCGCTGAGACTGCTGCCTGTGGGACCGT
>PDSZ01000004.1 GCA_002748705.1 Candidatus Fermentibacterota bacterium | reverse complement strand
CCCCCCCCCCATTTGCACTATAACATCTATAACCAGAAATTATAGTAAATTAATGAGTTCAATAAATCTAGTAAAAAGTACTATTCTGCATTGCATTATTGCCTGTGCCGCTGTCTTATGCCATTTCTTAAGATTTATTAATAATGATACACTGCTAATGAAAGCAGGCCCGCTACTATGACCGAAAGCCGTTCCAGATTCAAGGAAGTTCTTGATGGATATGTCTTCAGAGGTGTTATTACAATGGAGACAGCCGGCCAGATCATGGATGAAATGTTCAGGGATACGGAAGAACTGAACATTGGTATGGGGTATTCCCAGATATCCGAGGAAATGTCATTTGACAATTTTTTCTGGAACAAGAACGAATCAGCCCACGGTCTTTTGAGGTCAATAGCTTTTATACCCAGAGTCAGGCAGATAGCAAGTCCGGTGGTTATACATGGCGGTACAGGTAACGGAAAGACCCATCTCCTGGGCGCTATTGCCAGATCATGCCCTAAAAGCAGATATATAAGTACAGATGCACTTATCTCTTTATACAAGTGTTCGGCAGAAGATCATTCCGAGAACGATCTGATAAAAAGAATAACTGATACTTCTCTGCTTCTGGTTGATGATTTGCACGCTGCTCGTTACGAGAAAGATGTTCAGGCTTTCATGATTCGTATAGCGGACAGGATGAGGCTGAAGAACGGAGCAATTGTTGCGTCATGCAGAATTACCGGTGAATCGATTAAATTCATCAAACGCATTTTTCTGGAGAAAGCAGGCTCAGGTGTTCAGGTTGAACTCAGAGAACTGGACAGAGAGTCGAGACTTGCTCTGCTTGAGAGGTTTTTCAGCAGAACCGGATACAGTCCGCAGCATGATGTATGTGAATTCTTAGCAGATAAATATGCAGAAAATAACAGAACTCTTCTTGCTGCGGCGAAGGCAGTTAGAATAGAAATGCTTAACATGTCTTCAGGGGTACCTTTCAAGTTGCATAACGCTGTAGAGGCCCTGATCAGGAATGGAATAAGTTTTGCGTCGACTGACCTGGTTAAAAGCAGGGACAGCAGGGAAAAATATCGAATACTCCTCAGACAGGCCTCTTCCACTCAAGAGCAGATCAGTACACTTATAATGGCTGCTGAAAACAGACTGAAGGAACTGGAAAACAGGGGAGTCCCTCCTGAAGAAAAGACAAAGCTGCTCATGGCATTGGACTTTCTTCGGAAAGGTGAACTGAAGAATGCTATGATACAGTTGAATAATTAATGTCTCTTCCGGGGATGGTGGAAATCCCTCGCCTTCAGGCGAAGCACATATTACATTTTGACAATGAGAAACTATAGACTCGGTTCCCATACGAAGTTTGACCTCAAGGTCCACCTTGTCTGGATTCCGAAGTATCGAAAGAAAGTTCTGGTTGGCGAGGTTGCACTTCGAGTGCGTGATCTCATCCGTCAGATAGCAATGGAACATGAGATACAGGTCATATCAGGCAAGGTAGCCAGTGACCATATCCACATTCTGATTTCCTATCGACCGAATCATGATATCAGCAAGATAGTGCAGTGGCTTAAGGGGATAAGCTCC
>PDSZ01000049.1 GCA_002748705.1 Candidatus Fermentibacterota bacterium | reverse complement strand
CCTACTACTACCTGTATGTCATCCTTGACATTTTCAGCAGGTATGTTGTGGGCTGGATGGTTGCTCCCCGAGAGAGTGCTGAGCTTGCCAAAAGGCTGATCAGAGAAACCTGTCGCAAGCAGGGTATTGAAAAGGACACGCTGACGATTCACGCAGATCGGGGAAGTTCCATGAAGAGCAAATCTGTTGCATTCCTGCTCGCAGATCTCGGAATTACCAAGACTCATTCGAGACCCTATGTGTCCAACGATAACCCTTATTCTGAATCGCATTTTAAGACAATGAAGTATTCCCCGGAGTTTCCCGAGACATTCGGCTCAATTGAGGACTCCAGGGTATTTTGCCGTGTGTTCTTTCCTTACTACAACAACGAGCATTACCATTCAGGAATAGGGCTGATGACTCCGGCATCAGTCCACTATGGTTATGCTGAGGAACTCAGAGCAAGGCGGCAGAAAGTCCTGAAGGCTGCTTTTGAGAAACACCCGGAACGATTTGTCAAAAAGATGCCTGAGCCTCCAGTAATTCCTGATCGGGTTTGGATCAATCCACCAAAACTTGGGAATACTATTGAAACTGAAGGAGAGGTACAACAATCAGGAAAAGGAATAGAACTGAGTCTGACGGGCTTGGTGTCTAAGTGAAAATGAAATCTGTCTCATCCATGTTGACACGCTCCGGTCAGCACAATCCCCGCTCCACTTTTTTGCTCGCAAAAAAGTGGAGCGGGAAACGAGACTCGAACTCGCGACAGCTACCTTGGCAAGGTAGGGCTCTACCAACTGAGCTATTCCCGCTCCGATTTTTGCGTGGGGCGTATATGCAAAACCACTGCTGAAGTGTCAAGTCTTTACTCAAGTTCTTATACCACAGGCTCTGAGAAGTACGATTGACATTTATGCGGAACTGTTTTTCTCTCAGGCTGAGATGTACTGACCATGGACATTCAGCTACCCTCAGGGGGCAGTTTCCCGCTCCACACTCCAGGCATCAGGGTAGCCGTTTGACCTGAGTAATGCTCTCAACGAGCTGGAAGACTCTGCTGTTGAAAAAGCTCCGACTCTTACCTTGAAATAGCTTCCTATCCTGTCTATGAACACAGGCTCATCGGTGAGTGCAGAAACCTGATTCTGAAGAGATGAAGCTGCTTCCATTGTTCCGCAGGCTGCTATCTGAACACTCCAGTTTCCATGTGAGGCGGAAGATGCAGCTGCAACTTCACCATTCCCTGCAGGAAGAGATATTGATGTGACAGGTCCGTATCCTGCAAACGGGTTTTCTGTGTATCCAGGCGGATCTGCATAGGGGTCAGGAACTGCATCTGTATCCGGCGTATCTGTAACTGTTTCTGTTCCGCAGGCTGCAAGAACAATCAGAATCAGGAGTGGTAACAACCGCTTCATCGTTCCTCCTCTGCCATCAGGAATACATCCAGCAGAGGCAGCATCAGTTCATGGTGACCGGTTACTGAAACAGATGTTCCTCCAAGAGCCTTTACAGGCCGCTGAATAACATTCTGCATAGCCCTGTACTGCTGTATCATATCGAATCCTGCCGCTGTAATGTTTTCAACTGGATAACCGAGATTTCTCACTGTTGAGAGAGCCTTCAGAAAAACCTCCGGCATTACCACTGCGCTTCCTGCGTTAAGTACCACACCCCCTGCAAGGGAACCCACAGTGCTGCAGAATGTATCGAAATCCTTCTCAGCTTCGCAGCCCATCAGGGACCAGTCAACCTTTTTGACAGGATGTACAATGTCGCATCCCAGGCTGGGATGTACAGTCGCAGGCAAGCCAAGTTCAGCAGCAGCGGCAAGGGGACTTATTTCACAGTTGCCGCCGTTCTCGAGAATTACTCTTCCGATGCCGTTGCCTATTCCTGAACCTCTTTGAAGGGCATCTGCATAATGAGATGAGGTTTCCTCCCACATACCGAAGGAACCGTCTTTAAGACCAGCCTGAACATCTTCAGAGGTCTCCCCGTAGAGAGCCATTTCCAGATCGTGAATAGAACCGGAACCGTTGGTTGCCAGTGCGTTGAACACCCCTTTTTGAAGCCATCTGACAAGAAGGGGGCCAAGGCCGCACTTGATTACATGACCGCCATACATGAGAAGCCTTGTTCCACCGGCATCCCTTGAGTTTTTCAGCGCAGAGGCCAGAGTACGCATTTCTTTCACTGCCAGAATGTCAGGGAGTGCATCAACGAACTCTGTTGCTTTAGAACCCTCGTTCCACTGACCTGCCAGCAGTTCTCTGCCAACCCTGGATATTCTGCCTCTCAGGCTCTTCAGCTTGAGTTTACTTCTATTCGGCTTCATGTGAATAGGTCACCTCCACAAGAGTAAGGCCGCAGGCAGGAAGGGAAGGGCCTGCAAGTGTTCTGTCACCTGTATTCAGAATTTCTGTAACAGCTTCAGGGGCCAGCCTTCCAGTGCCTGCCCTGAACAGGGTTCCTGACCATATTCTAACCACTCCTCGGAGAAATCTGTTAGCTGTGATGCAAAAATTCCATCCCTGACTGTCCTCCTGTACCTCAGCATATGTTACATTGATATTCCATGTTGAATTGCCGCTGCCTTCTTTTGAAAAGCCCTTCCATGAATTTTCGCCTATGGAAAGAAGAGCAGCCCTCTGCATAAGCTCTGTATTCAGCACCGGTTCTCCAGGCTGGTATTCTGCAAAACGCCTGAGAGGATGCCTGCTTTTGCCGGTTCTGTAGATGTAGCTTCGTGAAAGAGCATCAAATCGGGAATGGAAGTCATCTTTAACCTTAACCACTTCCCTGCAGGCAATATCAGGGGGAAGCTGAGAGTTCAGACCTTTCTCTATTCTCAAGAATTCTTCATTGGCAATATCCAGATGAACAGGCATGTCAAGAGCATGAACACCGGCATCGGTTCTCCCTGCTCCTGTTACTCGTACCGTCCTTCCGCAGAGTTTCTGCAGCGCATCCTCTATAACACCCTGAACAGTAACAGCTCCAGGCTGTACCTGCCATCCGCTGTAGCAGGTTCCATCAAATTCAAACCTCAGCAATACCCTCAATTCAGTCTCCCTGACAAAACAGCAATGAAAAAAATCCAGGAGATAACTGCAATCGCCACAGGAAAAGCATCCGGAACAGAATCTTTAACAGGTTTTCCAGCTTTGATTGAACCTGTGAGAGTATGGACGATTCGCTCTCCGAAAGGAAATGAATCTGCCTCTCTCCATACCTCTCCTGCTGACGCTGCGGCACTTCCGGCAGTGTGAATTGAATCTGCCAGTGCTGTAAGGAAACTGCACCGGTAAAACGATCTCAGCACAAGAGATATTCCTCCAGGCCCCAGAGATCTGGCGAAGTATACTCCTGCTGAAAGGGCGCAAATCCACCTCAAGGACCTGTGAAATGCTGCATCGTTTTCAGAAAGCCATGCCCAGCACAGAACAGCTGCAGGAGCAGGAATCAGTAATGCTGCATTTCTGAAAAACTTCCAGTCGAGGGAAAACAGTGCAGAAAAAGGAAAAACAAGATAGAAAAGCAGCAGTGACTGAGTAGTGAGAAAGGCCGCTGCAGGAGTGGCAATCAGTGCTGCAAAGAGCATATATCGAGCGGTCAACGGGAACTCGCATCTTCAGCTGCTGCAAGTTTCTTCTGAACAAGGTGAAATTCTATGGGAGGAGCAGACTGGAATTCAAGCTCTTCACCTGTAATCGGATGGGTAAAGCCAAGGGTCTCCGCATGAAGCATCTGGTGGCCTGCCAGTCTTATGGCATCTGCAATAAGTTCTCTGTTGGCTCTGGTTGAAGAACACCCTTTGGGACGCATTCCACCGTATTTTCTGTCTGCTATAAGAGGACACTTTCGTTTTACCGACATATGAACCCTTATCTGGTGGGTTCGACCGGTTTCCAGCCTGCATTCGATTCTTGCCGCAATACCGTACCTGTTGAGAACTCTGTAGTTGGTTACCGCTCTTCTGCCCCCCTCAATCACCGTCATCTTCTGGCGGTTTCCAGGGTCTCTTCCTATGGGGCCTTCAATTCTTCCCTTCTCAGGAGAAGGGATTCCCCAGCAGAGGGCAACATACCGTCGTTTTACTGTTCTGGAAGCAAGCTGGGCAGCAAGGTGCCTGTGAGTTTCGTCATCCTTGGCAGCCATCATAAGGCCGGTGGTATCCTTGTCCAGTCTGTGAACGATACCTGGTCTCAGTTCTCCTGAAATGCCTGAAAGGGATTCGCCGCAGTGATAGAGCAGAGCATTTACAAGTGTACCCCTTCTGGTTGATGGAGTAGGATGCACCACCAGCCCTGCATGTTTATCAACCACTATCAGATGACTGTCTTCGTAAACTATGTCCAGAGGGATGTTCTCAGGGGCAAGATCAATAGGCTCAGGGTCGGGAATGTTTATGGCAACTATCTGCCCGTCCCTGAGCCTTGTGGAAGGTTTCAAAGGTGTATTCCGGTCAACCATTACATGGCCGTTTCTAACCAGGGTGCTGATATAGCTTCTGCTCAGTCCAAGATCATCCTGAAGAGCAAGAAAACTGTCGAGCCTAATTCCAGACTCACCATCCTCAACCTGATATTCCGGAATACCCAAACAGACTAGTTTTCCCTGAGAATCAGGTGGTAACCGAACTGAGTCTCAACAACACCGGACATTCCTCCCACAGGAAGAGCGAAAGCAGCTTCCTCAAAGGGAGGTACCATTTCACCTCTGCCAAACTCTCCCAGCATTCCGCCATCTGCACCGGAAGGGCAGTCGGAATAATCAATGGCAGCCTGAACGAAAGGTATTTCCTCATTCTGAATACGGGATTCAAGGCTTGTAATAAGTTCAAGAGCTTCATCCTGAGTACGGTTGAAGGTCTCATTGACGGCGCAGCCGTCGTAGCAAACAAGGATATGTCTTGCTCTGACAGTATCAGGAGGGCCATCTTCAGCTTCTGTTTCTTCCGCAACTTCCTCTGCTGCTTCATCGGCAGCCTGAACATTTCCGGTATCTGTTGTTTCTTCAACAGGCTCTCCCTCACCGCAGGCAAAAGCCAGCAGCATGACAGGGAGGAGGTATAAAAGCTTACGCATTCTTTCTCCTTTGTTTGAGTAGTGTTTTGACTCAGACAAGGAATATACTTTACCGGAGTTGACACTGTGGAGCCCTGCAACCGATAGTATGAAGTGTGCGAAGTCAAAGCATTTCAGTTTCCGCATAAAGGGAAGGAGATCCTAAGTGGACCGTACTAAAGTTTTCAGTGACAGAGTAAACAGCATGAGGCGTTCTGTTATTCGTGAACTTCTCAAACTGACAAACAAGCCTGAGATAATATCTTTCGCCGGTGGCCTGCCTGCTCCAATGACCTTTCCGGTGAACTATGTGAAGGATGCAACTGCAAAGGTTCTTGAAGAGGAAGCTGGAAAAGCTCTTCAGTACGGATCAACTGAAGGTGATCCCCGTTTAAGGGCAAAACTTGCTGAGATAATGAAGAGAAGCGGCATAGAGGCAAATGTTGATAACATTCTGGTTACAACTGCAAGCCAGCAGGGCCTTGAGATTATGGCCAAGATATTCTTCAACCCAGGCGACACATGTATTGTAGGGCTGCCTACCTATCTAGGCGGCCTCCAGGCCATAAAGAGTTACGGTGGAGTACCTGTAGGCGTTGAGCTTGATGAACACGGAATGATTCCGGAAAAGCTGGTTGAGACACTGGATCGTCTGGAAGGCGAAGGCAGAAGACCAAAGCTTATCTACATAATCCCTGATTTCCAGAATCCCGCAGGTGTTACCATGCCTGTGGAGCGCAGAAAAGAAATAATAAGAATAGCTGAAGAACGGGATTACATCATTGTTGAAGACACTCCGTACAGGCAGATAAGGTTCCGCGGAGAACACCAGACAACATTCCAGTGCCTTGCACCTGAAAGAGTACTGAGCCTCTACACCATATCCAAGATAATGCTTCCCGGATTCAGGCTGGGCTGGGCTTACGGACCTGACTGGATCATAAGCAAGATGGTAATGGCCAAGCAGTCAATGGATCTCTGCACACCTCCTTTCAATCAGGCTATCACCTACCACATGCTGGAAGCAGGAGCGCTTCAGGCCGGTCTCAAGGAAACAATAAAGCTCTACCACAAGAGATGTGACGCAATGCTTGCGGAACTTGAGAAGAACCTGGGTGATGTCCCTGGAGTTACATGGACAAAACCTGAAGGTGGCCTGTTCCTCTGGCTCACAGTTCCTGAAGGCATAAGCACCGACGCAATCTTCGAAAAAGCCATTGAAGAAAATGTGGCATATGTGCCTGGAAGTGCATTCTTCCCTGACAACGACAACCACAGATCAATGAGACTGAACTTCAGCTACAGCGATGAAGAGAAGATCAAAGAAGGCTGCAAGCGGCTGGGAAAACTGATCAAGGCCATTGTTTAAGTTGTGTCATTATTCGGAGGGGGCGCTTCTGCGTCCCCTCTTTCTGCAGGTCTGTTCAATGTGTTGTCTTGCTGATATGTTCAGGTCTGGAAAAACAGTTCTACACTCAAGAAAGGGAACTCCCTATGAACCTTTCCACAGTTTATATGGGCCTGAATCTCAGAAACCCACTGATAGTGGGCAGCTCAGGTCTCACAGGCACCACTGCCAATGTAAAGAAGTGCTATGATGCCGGTGCAGGTGCCGTGGTTCTGAAATCCATATTTGAGGAACAGATTGAATCCGATATGGGAAACATGGCAGAAGAAAGCAACTGGTATCCGGAAGCAATGGATTACATCAGTGCCTACGGAAGCGAAAATGCTGTTTCAAAACATCTGACACTTCTTGAGGAGAGCAGAAAGTCTTTTGATATTCCTGTTATTCCCAGTGTTCACTGTTTCGGCAAAGGCGACTGGGTTGAATACGGCAGAAAGCTGGAAAACTCAGGTGCCTCAGGTATTGAGCTTAATGCGTTTATTCTGCCGTCTGACCCGAGACGCAAAGGCAGGGAAAACGAGAATGTAATTCTCGATATTGTTTCCGATATGAAATCTCAGGTCTCTATTCCTGTAGCGGTTAAGATCGGACCTTACTTCTCCAGCCTCTCCGGTTTCGTTCAGGAACTTGACGGCATAGGAGCAGACGCAGTTGTAATCTTCAACAGGTTCTTCAGAATTGATTTCGATATTGAGAACCTCAAGGTTGTGAGTGGTTCCCGTTTCTCAGCCACTGAAGAAACCGAAGAAGTACTCAGATGGGTAAGCATCCTTAACCCGCTGACCAAAAACGACATCTGTGCCACAACAGGCATTCATGACGGCGCTTCTGTGGTGAAACATCTGCTGGCAGGAGCAAAAGCAGTTCAGGTCTGCAGCTCAGTTTACAAAAATGGTCTTGGAGTTATATCTGATATGCTGGGATTCCTTGCAGACTGGATGAGGAATCACAACTACAACAGCACCGATGACTTCATCGGCAAGCTGAGCCAGAACAGAAGGGGCAACCCTGCAGAACTGGAGAGAGTTCAGTTCATGAAGACATCAGTCAGAAGCTGACCTGCAGGCTGTTAAAGCCGGACACTCAACTGCGTCCGGCTTTAATGATCATCCAGCTTCCTGTACCTATAACCACAAGCCCTGAGACAAAGGTTACCGTAATTGCCTCGCCCAGAAAGATAATTGCCAGAACGGTTGCCACTGCCGGTTTAAGGAGAAATATGGTGGAGGCATTTCCTGCCCCCATCTCCTTTATGGTTCTGAGAAAAGCGATGTAAGCTATTCCGCTTACTCCCATACCCAGGTAAAGCAATGATGGAAGTTCCGCAAAGAGAGGTGCAGGATTCATGTCGATACCGCGAATGGCAAGGTAAATTCCCAGAGCAGCCAGTCCGAAGGAAAAAGAAACCACATTCACTGTGACTGGATCAATGGAGAGGGAAGCCTTTCGGGAAACCAGAATGTACAGAGCAAAAGTTACAGAGGCAAGAAGAGCATAGACAGTGCCTCTGTTCAGAGAGAACGAATAGAAATCAGTGACGATAAAGAGCCCTGACAGGCCCAGAATAAGCCCGAGCAGTCGTTTTCTGCCTAATTTCTCCCATCCGATGACTGATGCTATCAGAAGGACAAAAAGCGGATTTGAGCAGAATATCGCCGCAGCTCTTGCAGCTGAAGTGTGTTTCACAGCAAGCTGAAGGAAAGACATACTGAGAAAAGTGTTCATAACACCCATGGCAGCCATGAGAAGCATGGAGGAGGGTTTAATCTTCCCCCTCCTCCTTCTTGCCAGCATTACAGGTACAAGGATCAGAAGACCGAAGATAAAACGCCAGAGGGTAAGAACCAGCGGATCAACTGACCCCATAAGAGGTTTGCTGGCCACCTCCACTGAAGCGAACAGCAGCAGCGTGATCAGAAAACTCAGAACACCCAAGAATCTACCTGCACTCTGCCACTATCTCAATAAAGCTGTCTGACTGAAGACTTGCTCCTCCAACCAGCGCTCCGTTAACATCGCTTCCCTGCATTATCTCCCTGGCATTGGAAGGCTTGACACTTCCGCCGTAGACAATTCTCACAGCCTTTGCAAATTCTTCGCCTGCTATCTCCTTAACCCAGACTCTTATAAGGGAATGAACCCTCTGAGCCTCTTCAGGTGATGCGGTTTTACCGGTGCCGATGGCCCACACAGGTTCATAAGCTATAACGGTGTTGAAAGGAGTGGCTGCATCAAGCCCCTCAAGCGCTGAAGCTATCTGCCTCTTTACCACTTCTTCCGTACCGCCGGCTTCCCGCTCTTCAAGAAGCTCTCCCACACAGAGAACTGCTGAAAGACCGGCGTTCAGACCTGCCTCAAGCTTCTTCCGTACAATATCATCGGATTCGCCGATTATGTGCCGTCTTTCACTGTGACCTGCAAGGAACCAGGTGCATCCTGCCTCCTTGAGCATATTCACACTTATCTCACCTGTGAAAGCTCCCTTCTCCTCCCAGAAAATATCCTGGGCACCGAGACCTACACCTGCCTTGTCCGCAAGGGGGGAGAAGGACCGCAGAAGGGTGAAAGGAGCAAAGAGAATAACATCCGCACCGAAGTAGTTGATGTTTCCCTCATCCATTGCTGTGAGATAGTCCATGCCCATCTCATATGTGCCGTTCATCTTCCAGTTGGCACCTGCGAACGGCTTCACTCCCTCTATCTTGAGATACTCAAGAGCAGGGAGTTCCTCTCCCTGAAGAAGTTTCAGTGAAGCACCGCCTCCTGTGGACACATGGGTTATCTGCTCGGCAACACCTGCCTCGCGGACTGCTCGCATGCTGTCTCCACCGCCGACAACTGCATCGGCACCGAAACTTGTGGCATCTGCCATAAAAGCTGCAAGTTTTCTGGTTCCAACATCGAAAGGCGGTGTTTCAAAGAGACCCATAGGACCGTTCCACACAATGGTACGGCTCTCCATCATTGTTTTTCTGAACAGCTTTACCGTCTCAGGACCTATATCAAAACCTGCCATGTCAGAAGGAAGATCGTCAAAACGGCGGACAACAGCCTTATCTCCTTCATCCCTGCCAGGAGCGCAGACAATATCCACCGGCAGCAGCAGATTCACTCCCTGCGCTTCCGCTGCTGCAATGATGTCTTTAGCTGTCTGGATCCTGTCCTCTTCCACAATGCTTGTGCCTGTTTCAAGTCCCATTGCTCTGTAGAAGGTGAAAGCCATGGCTCCGCCGACAATGAGATTGTCCAGTTTAGGCAGCACATGCTCTATCAAAGCCACCTTGTCACTTACCTTGACTCCGCCCAGAATAACGGTGTAAGGCTTTCTGGGATGTCTTATAAGCTCGCCGAAAACCCTGAGTTCCTGCTCAACCAGGAACCCTACATAACCGCCGCCAAGTATCTCCGGTATTCCAACCATGGAAGCATGTTTTCTGTGACTGGTTCCGAAAGCATCATTGACATAGATATCTCCAAGGGCTGCAAGCTGTTCTGCGAATTCACGATCACCTGCAGTCTCCTCTGGATGGAACCTGAGGTTCTCAAGTACCAGCACCTCCCCTGGAGCCAGACCGGCAGCCATTGCTTCAACTCGCCGACCTACACAATCCCTCGCAAAGAGTATTCTGGTTTCTGTAAGTATCTCTCTGAGCCTTTCAGCAACAGGTTTCAGGCTGTATCTTGAATCTGCTTTGCCCTTTGGTCTTCCAAGATGCGAGGCGAGAACTATAGGTGAACCCTGCTCGATAAGGTGCCTTAGCGTCCTGAGAACAGATCTTATTCTGGTATCATCAAGAATACGGCCGTCTTCAATGGGAACATTCAGATCAGCTCTTAGGAATATCCTCTTGCCGCCTGTCTTCAGGTCTCTGATTGAGGGGTACTGCATATCAGAACCCCATCTTCGCCATCTTGATCAGCATGTCTACCATTCTGGATGAGTACCCGAACTCATTGTCGTACCAGGATAGAACCTTTAGCATTCTGGGGCCTATCATCTTGGTTATGCTGCTGTCAAAAATGCTGCTGTGTGAATTACCTACAATATCAGTTGATACAAGGGGCTCATCGGTGTACTGAAGCACATTGACAAGCTGAGTCTCCGCTGCTTTCTTCATGGCAGCATTTACCTCTTCAGCTGTAGCGTCTTTCTCAAGGATACACACAAGATCAACCAGTGAACCGTCTGGAACAGGAACTCTTACTGCCATGCCGTCCAGTTTCCCCTTAAGCTCAGGAATAACAAGAGCAACTGCCTTTGCTGCGCCTGTAGTGGTGGGAACAACATTCATAGCCGCAGCTCTTGCCCTTCTCATATCACTGTGGGGAAGGTCGAGAATCCGCTGGTCGTTGGTGTATGCGTGAATGGTTGTCATTACACCTGATTCAATACCGAAGGTGTCGTTAAGCACCTTGGCAACCGGAGCAAGACAGTTGGTAGTGCAGCTGGCAGTTGAAATAACATCATGCTTCGCCGGATCGTATAAATCGCTGTTCACACCAAAAACCACTGTCAGGTCGGCACCCTTATCGCCTTTTGCAGGAGCGCTGATGAGAACCTTCTTTGCTCCAGCCTGAATGTGCAGGGAAGCCTTCTCTCTGGTTCTGAAGAAACCTGTGGATTCAACGACTATGTCAACACCCATTTCCTTCCATGGAAGCTGGGAAGGCTCAGGCTGCCTCAAAACCTTGAAGGAATCGTTTCCAGCCTTTATCCTGTCTCCTTCAATACTGATTTCTCCAGGGAAAACACCGTGAACCGAGTCATACTTGAGCAGATGGGCAAGCATTGAAGGATCAGTGAGATCGTTCACTGCCACTATGTCTATATCGTCTGTTTTCAGTGACTGTCTGTAGACAAGTCTTCCAATTCGTCCGAATCCGTTTATCGCAACCTTTACAGCCATTTTCAACCTCCTGTCAGCCGAAGAAAAGTTCAGCTGTTTCAATATCCTTCTGTGGAACTGTCTTCAGAGTACCTACTGCCTCAGACAAATCAGCGGCAACAACTTCTGTACCTCTAAGGGAAGCCATTTTCCCGTTCTCTCCACTCTCGGCAATCTCAACTGCCTTCACGCCGAGCCTTGTACCAAGAACTCTGTCAAAAGCAGAGGGAGGACCGCCCCGCTGAACATGCCCGAGAACCACCTGTCTGGTCTCCAGACCTGTTCTGTCCTCTATCTCATTCTTAAGCACTTCACCTATGCCGATACCTGTACCAAGCTGAACATGCCCGAATGAATCCTTCTCAGCAGAATGGTAGATGTGACGGGCCAGCTTTGGATCAATGGCTCCCTCAGCAACAGCTACCAGTGCGTACCTTCTTCCTTCTGCATATCTTTTCTTCAGTAATTCACAAACCTGATCAATGTCAAATTCTTTCTCAGGAGTAAGTATGACATGGGCTCCCCCTGCCATTCCTCCGTGAAGTGCCATCCAGCCGGCATGGCGTCCCATAATCTCAACCACCATAACTCTCTCGTGACTCCTGGCGGTGGTTTTCAGCTTATCAAGTGCCTCCATCACATAGTTGACAGCTGAATCAAAACCGAATGTGTAATCAGTTGCAGAAAGGTCATTATCAATCGTCTTGGGAACACCCACAACTGCAACACCCATATCTGCAAGAATATTGGCCACTCCCAGAGTGTCTTCACCGCCAACGGCAATCAGAACATCAACATTGTTGGAAGCAAGTGTCTCCTTTATTTTTTCAAAACCGTTCTCGACCTTACGGGGGTTGGTTCTGGAAGAAAAGAGCATGGTTCCGCCAACGGTATGCATGTCTCGAACAGCATCCCTGTTCAGAGTAATAAAGGTATTTTCAATTGCACCCTTCCAGCCTCTGAGAAAACCAATCACATTGTGGCCTTCAGACTCTGCCCTTACCACAACGCCCCTTATAACCGCATTCAGTCCCGGCGCGTCACCGCCACCGGTAAGTATGCCAAAACGCACTTATCTACCTCCTGATTTTCTCCTGAAAACGGCAGGGAGATTCCGCTGCCGAGATTATATTGTCTGCCAGCAGTTTGAATTCATCAAGGGTAAGGGATTGCCCTCCGTCAGACAGGGCTTTTTCCGGTGCAGGATGCACCTCAACCATAACCCCGTCTGCGCCGGCTCCTATTGCTGCCATGGAAAGGGGAAGAACAAGATCCCGCCTTCCTGCCGCATGGCAGGGATCCACAACAACCGGAAGACTGATGGAATCTCTGGCAAGGGGAACAGCTGAAATGTCCAGAGTTGATCTGGTCCAGCTCTCAAATGTCCTTATTCCCCTCTCGCAGAGAACTATCTGCTCGTTTCCCTCCTTGAGTATGTATTCTGCCGCAAGCAGCCACTCCTCAACTGTGGCCATGAAACCCCTTTTCAGCAGAACAGGCATTCCGCTGCGGCCTATCTCACTGAGAAGCACAAAGTTGTGCATATTTCTGGCTCCAACCTGAAGCATATCCACATACTCTGACGCAATCTCTATCTGCTCAGGTGACATAACCTCTGAAACTACCGGAACACCAAACTTTTTACCTGCTTTTCCAAGTATCTTCAGAGCATCTTCACCAAGTCCCTGAAAGGAATATGGAGAGGTTCTGGGTTTCCACGCACCGCCTCTGAGCATTGCTGCACCGCTGCTTACCACCGCATCGGCGGTGAGCATTGCCATTTCTTCGTTCTCTATGGAACAGGGACCTGCAATTACAACCACATCGGGACCGCCGAAAACAACATTTCCAACACTCACACGACGGACCTGCATGCTATCCTCTTTCCAAATTGCTCATGATGAAACGAACCGCTTCCCGAATCATGCTGTCTGACAGTGGCCCCGGGTTATGGCCCATGGCATTTTTCACCTGTTCCTCCACCCAGTTCGGATTGAATCCGGCATCTATCTTTTCCATGAGTTCAGCCCTGGCGTTGAGAAGTCTCACAAGATCAACATCCAGCCTCAGAAGCTCAGATCTGTAGTCAGGTACTGCGTCTTCTCTGCCAATTCTGGACCTGTCCAGCTTTCCTGAAGCTGTTCTTGGAAGACCCAGAACAAAACGATATTCTCTGGGCATCTTGAAATCTTCAAGAAGGGTTCCCAGAAAGCTTCTGAGTTCCTGAACAGAAAGCTCTTCTCCACCACGGAGAACCACATAAGCAACAGGAGCTTCTCCTCTTCCAGGAAACTGTTCTCCTGTAACACAGACATCCCGTACAGCAGGATGCTTGAGAATTGCAAGTTCCACCTCACCAGGATAGACTTTCAGGCCTGACGCCTTGATAAGTCCTCCCCGTCTTCCAATAAAGTAAAGTCGTTCTTTTCTTCTGGTAAAGATGTCACCTGTTCTGTACCAGCCTTCAACAAGCATACCTGAAGTATCGGATCTTTCCCCCAGATACCTGTTGACAATCCCCTCGCCGGCGATCCACATCTCTCCCCGGCCATGGCCTTCAATGATTCCCTCTTCACCTCTGAGCTGTATGCTGTACCCTTCAGCCACATGGGAAAAGCCCTCTATTCCAGGGTCACCGATAAGCACCACACCGGAGGTTTCTGTGCTTCCCCAGACAGGGGTTACATTTATTCCGGTTCGTTCATGGAAGGAACCCAGGAACTGATCGGTTACTCTCATCCCTCCTGCCTCAACTATTCTCAAGCTGGAAATATCAGTGTCGTCACGGCTTGCGAGACGACTGAGGGCATCAAGTTGAGGAGGAAGCCCCATAAGGAATGTAACCGAATGATCCTTTATTCTCTTTGCGTGCTGTCTTGGATAAACCGAAGGTTCAAGTACAGTTTCTGCACCAAGATACAACCCGCGCATAAATATCTCGTGCGGGTGTCCTATTACTCCGAAGAGTGACATGAGTATGTCGTCAGAGGTAAGTTCCAGCGCATCACAAACTGAAGCTGTGTTGACCATCAGCTCACGATGTGTGCTTACCGCAACTTTCGGCAACCCTGTGGTACCGCTTGTGACATTGAGATAGAAGTCATCAAGATTACCAATCTGCGGCACCCCCTGTGCAGAGAGAACAGGTGAAAGAAGGTCGTTCCTGCTGAAGGGAAGGAGAGTGCCTGCTCTCCAACTGTCACTGTCCATATCTTCCCAGCAGAGAATGAATCTTTTCTGCCACCTGTTGAAAACCATTTCCCTGTCTTCTGAAAGCCATCCGGAATTCAGACCCAGGAACCTTCCGCCGGCTCTGGATACAGCGGTAAATGCAACAGGAAGGCCACAGGAACGGTCAACCTGCACACCAATAATTGTACCCTTTTCCACGCCGGCATTCTTAAGCCTTCCAGCAAGGTGCTCAGACGCATTATGCCACTGGGCAAAAGTAAGAGAACTTTCGCTGTCGATAATAGCCGGTTTGTCAGGTATCTCCATGGCCCACTTTTTCAGCAGGCCATGAACTGTAAGATTCTCTCTAATCAACCTTTTTTCCGCACTCCGGACAGAATTTGCTGCCTGAGGGAATTTCAGCGCCGCACTCGCACTGCCTGCCTGCTCCCACTTTGGCGCCGCACTCAGGGCAGAACTTGCTGTTATTGGGAACCGGTTTGCCGCATGAAGAGCACATTTCTCCCATGGGTTTTCCGCATTCAGGACAGAACTTGCCTTCAGGTACCTGCTTGCCGCACGCGGCACAGGCAACCAGGGCAGCTGCCGGCGCAGCTCCTCCGCCTGCAGGCTGACCCATTGCGGCACCCATCTGATTGGCCATTGCCATTCCCATTCCGAGACCGGCACCCATTCCAACACCGGCGCCTGCAGCTCCACCGCCTCCTGCTGTGGCCGCATCACCCATTGCAGTTGCAGTCTTGAACCTCATGTAGGCATTCATGTCACCTATGGCGCCCATTGCGCTTCTCTCATCAATGCGCTTCTGAACCTCTTCTGGAGGGGTAATAGCACTGATATAGAAGTCAACAAGCTCAATACCGTACTTGCCGCAGTCATCTGCAAAACGGGTTTTTGCCAGTGTACCTATCTCATCATAATAGGCAGGAAGATCGAAAATGGTCTCAATGGTCTCTCCGAGAAGATCAGTGAGCCTGGAGATAATAATGTTCTTCAGGAACCCCTCAATGTCTCCTGTGGAGTACCTTCCCTCGGTTCCAACCAGTTTGTTCACAAAGAGCTGGCTGTTTACCACCTTCATCGAGAAGTTACCGAAGGCTCGAAGTCTGACCATGGAGAGTTCCTTGTCACGGAAGGCTATAGGCTCCTTGGTTCCCCACTTCATGTCGGTGAAGGTCTTCTTATTCACATAGTAAACCTCGGCGCGGAATGGAGTTCCCTCACCTGCAAACGCCCAGTCTACTACTCCTGCCAGCAGAGGAATGTTCTGTGTGGTGAGCGTGTGTCTTCCAGGGCCCAGAACATCCATTGCCTTGCCATCCCTGAAGAACACTGCTTCCTGGCTCTCTCTGACCACACACTGGCTGCCCAGGCGAAATTCGCCTGAACCGCCTTCAGGAACCCTGTGGACTATTTCCTTACCTGTATTATCTAAAAATTCTATTATTTCAGGTCTCTTGAACATCGTTATGCCTCCTAGTCAATAGGTGTGTTGTTCTGGAGGTCAACCATCAGGGCACTGCGGCCTTCCACCTTGTGAATGAACTGGTCCAGGCCGGCAATACCCGCCTCAAGAGACTCTTTGATACCATCTCCGGACTCCACAGCAGAGCCTATGGCCTCAAAGTCGAACTGAAGACTCTCCACATCTTCGGTAAGAGCACAGTCAAACTCGTAGAGCCTGTCCAGCTCCTCCTCCTGTACCTTGTGCATATCAAACCAGCCCCTGTATCCTCTGGAAGCATATCTGACAAGATCAGCAGCCTTCTCCAGCTTCTTTGTAAGACGGTCGAATCCACCTGCTGCCTTCAGCGCAGCAGGCCCCTTCAGGTTCACAAGACTGTCAGTGGCTATAGTTTTCAGGGAATCAAGCTTATCAGCAAGCATCGACCTGAAGAGAGCATCGTTGTCTCGTCTCTCCTCTTTTCTCTTGTAACCCTTGTATCCTGGAATTATCCTGATGGCTTTTTCCAGGAAATTCAGCTGTCTTCCTTCACTCATTCTTTTCCTTCCTCCTGACTGCTCAATTAACTGTATTCATAATATCATACCTACTTGCCTGAAGCCCTTCTCGTCAATGCGGAATCATTGGAATGAAAAACCTCAAATGCGAATTCTGAAAGCTCTTAATCACACAGGCAGTGTAAGGAATTCCGCACAGGAACAGCCTGCTATGCCTAATGTATCCGAAACCCATGGTAAATAACACACTGCAGAATCAGAAACATGACATGCTACTGCCTTACCGATCTGATGTTCCTGTTGTGCTCACTGGCAGTTCTGGCAAACAGGTGAAGCCCTGAACCGTCCTCTCTGCTTACGAAAAAAAGGTAACCTTCAGCTGTGTCAGGTTCAGCCACTGCCATGAGCGATGCAGTACCTGGAGAACAGATAGGCGCAGGAGGAAGCCCCTGATTTCTGTAGGTGTTGTAGGGGCTTTCTATTTCCAGGTCACTGTAAAGCAGCTGCTGGTGAACCTCACCCAGGGCATACTGCACAGTAGCACAGCTTTCCAGACGCATGCCGATTCTCAGCCTGTTAATAAATACCCCTGCCACCTGTGCTCTCTCAGCATCAGATGCAGCCTCCCGCTCCACTATAGAAGCAAGTATTACACCCTGAAAAGGGGTAAGCCCTAACGCCTCACAGTCAGTTTTCCACTCCTGGTTCATTATCTGCTGACCTGAAGCCACTATTCTGTTAATCACCTGATAAGCCATCAAGGTATCAGCAAACTCGTAGGTTTCAGGAAACAGATACCCTTCAAAGCAAGGTATTCCCATTGCATCCAGATACTCAATCTCCTCGGAAAGGGCATAGAGCTCATCTTCAGAAAGGTTCAGGGATTCAGCAAGAACAGATATGCTTTCCTCCATTCGCAGCCCTGGAGGAAGTGTAACCCAGGAAGTTGGCACCGGAATCACATCTCCCCTGCTGAACATTCCCAGCATGGAGTCAGTGCTCATGGTGTCAGAGACCAAGTATCTCCCTGCCTGCAGCGCTGAACCTTCAAAGGCCAGCTTATACCTGAGAAGCACAAACCACCTGCTTCTTACAAGAGAGCTGTCCTCCATGGCTTCTGCCACTTTCCTTACTCCCCATCCTGGCTTAATGGTGAACTCAATTGACCTTCCAGTTCCAGGAGGAGTCTTCATTCTCAGAAAAAGCAATCCTGCTGCAGCCAGAATTACGATAAGCACTATTGCGACTTTTCTCATAATATCCCCAGATATCTTTTAAGTATTTCGCAGGCAGCCACAGAATCGGCCCTGCCTTTTCTGTCTTTTCTGCCAACAAGCCTTGCAGCTTCCTTTGATGATCCTGTTTCCCTTTCAAAGTGTACAGTATATCCATTTTCATCCAGGATCGCAGCGAAACTCTCTACCTCCCTGCTTAATTCAGTGTGTTTTCCAAGAGCTGTGAGAGGCAGGCCAAGAACCAGTTCAATGGCTTCATATCTTTCCTGAAGCTCTGAAAGTCTTTTCAGAATAAGCTCCCTGCTGCCCAGCACAGGATCCAGCGGAAGCACAATACCGCTGAGGTAAACTGCCATGCCTGTTCTTTTTCTTCCGTAGTCAATTCCGATGAGAGTCATCAGAAAACCCTTTCACGAAGGTTCTTAATACCTGCACGGAATGATGCAATACTTACTGTAAATCCCACTGGAAGCATCAGGTACAGAATAGAATCTCTAACTGGCTTGGCAAGCATGAGTTCTGTAAAGTTATCGGTCATATATTTTTTGGTAACCCATGAGAGAACCCCAACCATGAACAGAACAAAGCCCACTGACGCAAAGGCGGATATGATGCCTCCCTGCCCGCTGGATATACTTACTGCGCTTCCTGCCTCTTTTCTCATAAACAGACATCCCGTTGAGATGTTGATTGTAGAAAGGGTAAAGGCAGTGATGAAAATACAACCTACCGACTCCACCTGAAGCAGCGGCCCTGCCCCTATGCTCATTGTGGAGAACCAGGCAAGGATGCTTGCAGGAATAACTGAAAGAAAGAGAGTCTGACTCCACTTGGAACCGTAAAAAAGTTCTCTTCCCCTGGGAAGCTGTATTAGAACATGAAGTCCTGGAGCCTCCATGCTCGGAGCTGGAAAGGCAAAACGAACCATCATGGTAGCCACTGCAAATGCGCTGAAGGAGATGTTTATAAAAACCCCTACAGCAAGCCAGTAAGGATTGGTGAAGTCCATGGGGAACCTGCCGAGGTTTATCACATAGATAGCAAACATTCCGGTAAGCAGCCCCAGCTGGCTCCACTGAACCGGATCCCTCATGAACATAAGCAGGTCCTTCTGAAATACTGTTGAATACCTTCCACCATCTTTAAAGAACATGGGAGACCTGTATCTTACCTCTGCCACTGCTGACCTGTTCCATGCCTCAAGAAACTTCCAGGATGCTGCTGTCAGAGCAGCAGCGGCAAGAACAACAGCTTCAACGGTCAGAATAAGAGCTGCATTTCCGTTACCCTTTACCATTGCCTGAAGGAAAAGGGAATGGGGCCAATAGCCTCTGCTCTGCCCTGGAAGGTCGGATACAAAATTCTGCAGTCCTCCAAGCTGCATTCCAGGCGCTTCCTGAATAATAAGATCAGAGCTGGTTCCGCCGGCAAAAAACACAACTGCCCCGCATCCTGCTATAAGAGCAATTCCTCCAAACAGTTTCCATCCGGAAGGTCCTCCGGCCCACCCCAGAAGCACTGTTAAAAGTGTTCCTGCAGAAAGCCAGACCAGAAGAAGCAGGGGATAAAGAAGAAGTCCCCTGCTAAGATAAACAGTGGTGAATTCCAGACCTTCAGCAAATGCGATAAGAATAGGATAACCCATAAGAAGCATGGTCCATCCTGCATTGAACCAGCTCTGCAGCACAGATGAAGCAGCGAGAGAACTGCGCCTGACAGGCATGGCCATCAGCAGAGTGGATCTTTCAGACCGATACAGGGCTGAATTCCCTGTAATAAGAGAAGAAACCCCCACAAACACCCCGAATGCAAGAAGCGCCATACCAAACAGGCGGGATGCCAGAGCAGTGCCAAAACCGAACAGATCCGCATCAAGTGAGGCCAGATACCTGAAAAGCCCACGAAACATGAAGAAAAAAGCTCCTGCCATGACCAGAAGAGTAACCGCACCGGCTATAAGCTTCAGCCTGTTGTTCTCCCATTCATTGGCAACAGCCCCGAAAAAGGAGCGAAACTGAATTGAAAGCAGCAGGAAAAAGTGCTGTATCATAGGAAAAAGATACTATCAGAAACTGGAGAAGGCACGAAGGATTTCTCCGTAATAAACAATATGGTAATCCTTTTCAGGATATACTTCAGGACCTGCGTCTGTTATGAATCCCCCTGGGTCCATAGGCTGTCTGTACATTTTTCTGCACTCCAGCACAAGGGTCGCTTCCCTGTAAGAAGGGGCCTGAACCTTTTCAGAGGGAACAGGTGTAAGAGAGGTCTCCGCCAGCTTGTTCCTGTCCCTGCCTGATACAGTTCCCAGAAGCTGCAAATCGCCATGATACTCTTCAGAAAAACCGCAGAGGGTAAATGAGTCATGCCTGTCGAGAAATTCCAGTGTGTATCTCTGGGGCCTGACAACTATCTGCGCAAAGGGTCTGTTCCACATGCACCCTATACTTCCCCAGGCTACTGTCATCATATTGAAATCTTCCATGGTTCCTGCAGTGAGAAGGAGCCATCTCTCCTTCCAGAGCTTAACTACCTCATTTGTTACTCCATTTTTCATTTCAGTTCCTTTTTACAGCAAGAGGTTCTCTATTTCACTATACAAAACTGAAAATACCATCTCCTGCAGCCTGCAGCTAGTGTCCTGTCATGCTTCGGATGTGGAGAGTATGCGCAGTTATTATCTGTTCAGGTGAGGCGCAGGTGAGGGCGCATAGCCGGAGGCTATGCAACCGAGTCTGCAACGCTGCCTGGGCAGATAAGAACAAGCAGAATCCGTCATCTGAGGTTTGACAGGACACTGGAAAGAAAACCGGTGATTCAGCTGTGGCATAATGAAGGTGAAACGCAGAACGCCACTTGACACTGGGAAAAAAGCTATTGAAGCATTGAAAAGGTTTTCTGCATCTCAAGAAAGAAATCCTTTATAAATTAGAAATTGAGAGCCAGTGCGTAGAAATGAAACAAATGGTCGATTAGAAGTATCATAGCTGGTGTTTTTTCTTAATGCCTTAACAGATAGAAGAAACAGGCTGTGAAGTCAGGCAGGGGTAACGAATGGAATTTTATGAGCAAACCGGTTACTTCAGATAAGTACAACTTTCATTGTTTGTGTTATCTCACCATGTTGAACAGCAATAACATAAACACCTCTCGGCAGAGAGAGCGCTTCTATTCTCTCTTCTGTTGCAGTGCATTGGCGAGTTTCATGCCTTACAACACGCCCTGAAAGATCGAAGACAGAAAATACATATTCTGAGTTTATGAAACCCCCGGGCATTTGCAGAATAAATGAATTAGTTACAGGATTCTCTGCCAACACAACCATTTCTATGCCGTTAATATTTTCTTCATGCTCAACTTGAATATCTTTATTTTCAATATTATCATACAGAACCTTGTCTAGTTCAGGCAATTCAACAATAAGGCTGCACATTTCGCCATAAGGAGGATAACTTGATTGAGAATTCCAGTATGTCACAAGAACTGAAGTATCTGACGCAGCTTCAATATCAGTTATTATGCTCCCCCAGAATGTAGCCTTTAAAGAATCCATAGGACCAGCATACCATGTAGTGTCTGTAACTACTTCATTAATAACCACCCCCTCTACTGAATGCACACACACTATACTGCCTGCGGAATAACCAAGAGTTGTACCGTAAGGGCTGGAACCATACTGATAGCGACAGTCATGTATAGCGCACCATACAAAGTCACCCTGCCTCCATTCATAACTAACCGAGGAAACCGGTGGATCGCCCGGAGAACTTGGAATACTACCAAAGTTGTAGTACTCTGTCGGCAGTCTAAAATACTTATGAGAATCTTTTCCGCAATCAAATGCTAATACATATGCTGTATCACCCATTATATTATAAGTATCGTACCTCATGAGAAAACCGTTAATCAACGGAGAGTCTCCAAGGAAAGCGGCAGTGTTTAATGAACAGGGAAGATCAACAGTTATAACTCTGTCAAGAGCTGTTCCTGAATATCTGGTAGGACTAACCTCATAAAAACCGAGAGCAGTCCCCCAGATATTGCTCATGTCATAGGGTGCTCTATCATGATTATCGTCAGTCCAGGCACCGGTAATAGTATCTCGGGGAAAAGCCACGGTTGCAGGATTCGAGTCAAGATGATTGCCTGCGAGATCCGTGGGACCCAAGACTCCGGCATTGATACACAACTGAATTCTTCCTGTATACTCCGGACGGTAAAAATTACTGCATTCGTAACACTGCCAGAACGCCCCGTTATCCTGTTCGTAATCAGGTTGAGGACCCAGCTGTGAATTCCATTCTACAGGAAAAAAGGAAGCATTTGAATCCCAAGTGATCGAACCACCTGACTCAGTACGCATTTTAACATCATATCTGCTCGTTCTCATTCTCTCAGAGTACTTAACAGCAATACCAAGTGTGTTCCGATAGTCAGGAAAATACGCATTTTCAGAAAAAGCCAGTTCCATTCCAGATCCCGGATCATTCGGCGCTGCCAATTCCCACTCTGACTCATATAGCACTTTAAAGTTCCTGTCCTGATAAACAATTACTTCCTCTACATACGGCAAATAGTTGTCGACCACAACACCCCTGATATTGCCTGCTGATTCCGGCTGAGATATATCAACAGCCGGCAAGTACCTTTTCAGTGCAGTTTGAGTTCCCTGACTGACTGCCTTTGCCAGAACGGCATATCTTCCGTCATAGTACCTGGCGCAGCTGTAATGATTGGCTAAAGGATACAGAGAATTCAACCCAAGCCTTGTGTCCCACGCCCCTCTGCAAAATTCTCCAGCGTTCCAGTCACTGTTCCGGTTGTACGGTGCAGTCCACACATTATCCAGGCAGTTACTGCCTGAACCAAGTGACTCAGTTCCGCTGTTAGTTACAGTAACAAAATTCTCATACGAATTTGCACATTTAGAATACACCGCAAGAAATTCCGGCAGATATACTGAACTGTCTCCATCATGAGGAAGAAAACTGCTCATATTAAACAGTGTTCGCCATCCATGCAGCATAACATCATAATAGCCACTTTTACTAATACTATGTATTGGATAAGGGTTCTGAATTGCTATTGTATAACTTATTTCTCTTACTCCGCATGAATCTCTATCTAAATTGCCATTCATTGCAGAGTATGGATGCAGCACTATGTCTACTATCCCATATATATTTTCCTGATTAATGTAGTTCAGCTGGGTTACATCATTAAAAAACAGAGCACCTTGATAATCCACTCCGCCCCAGGATACTGCACCAAAAACAGGAATGTCATAACCTGCTGGAACATCAAGTGAATCAAAGGGATTCACATACCCTTTCTGAGGACAAGGAGGAGGTGGTTGAAAAGCTTCATCTGTTAACCAGGCCAGATGAACATGACGCCCCAGAGGATGCGCACAGCAGACAGCTACAGTGTCAGTGTATGCCTTTCCAATTATCAGTTCATCTGGCTTTTCTGAATAGTCCAGGTGCTCCAGTGTCCAGCCATTCGATGCGCTGAAATCAGTTGAGAGCATTACAGCGCAATCAATACTTGTACTGTCATGTCTTGCAATATAACATATGTAATTAATTTCGTTCTCATGCGGAACCAAAGCTCTTTCATCAGGTAAAATGGGAAAATCAACTCCTGTATGAAACTCCGCAAAGCCGTTATAGTCTCCGTAGCCCTTTATTGCATAATGATTGCTGCTGGGGTACTGTATTGATAAGACCATCAGATATATTATTATTTTCATTAGTCTGCTCCTATTCCATAGACAACAAACCTTCCATCAATACATGTGCACATTGCTGTTCCGTCATCAGAAAGCTCACCAAAGCTTGTGAATGGAATCCTGAAATCTGTGCCGCCTATTGTGTAAGTATTCGCATCTCGTCTTGAACGCTCACTCCACAATACAGTACCATCTAAGTCTGCAAGTATAAGAATCCTGTCATCTGGAAAATGTTCTACGCTGTATAGCATAATTCCATTATCAGAGAATGACATTGGTGACATTGTTCGCATAGGTCCATACGCTATTGAATACACAATAACACCTATTATATTATCATTATTTTTATAATTATGTATTCTAATAAATCTTTCGGATTCTGTCCAGCTGAAAGTACCGTAAAACAAGCTGCCGTCGGGGCAAAACATAATAGTTTCCATGAAATCATTATTATTATCTATAGTCTCCAGTAATTGGCCATTCACCGCATTAATTACGAATATTTTATGCGCATCGAAAACTGCAAATTTCAGGTTATCTGAATCTGCGGCAGTCCGCTGCAACTGAACCGCTACTGGCAGATCAGCCTGCTCCCATATCTGCTCCCCTTCACCGGTGAAGCCGTAAAGTGTCCAGCCGTAGCCGTACATCACAACAGAGCCGTCATCGACCATGTCGAAGATCATGCTGCCGCCTCCACGATAGGAAGTGACTGTATTGCAGTGGTTCAAATCTTCATCGTAAAAGGAAATACCGCCGCCGTGCAACACAGCCACTGACCCTTTGTTGCTCACAAGCAAACTTCCGATTCCTCTTCCATCGGCGCAATTAAATACTTCCTTTTCACCTGTATCTGTATTGACACGCATAGCATTGGGAACTGTACCTCTGGAGGCTGTAAGAACAATATAGGTGTTGTCAGGTGAGTAATAACATCTGTTTGCCGGAAAGCTGTATTCGATAGTTTCCGGTGCAGCGCCTTCTGAAAGCACGGTGATATTATCAGTGTTCACAAGAACAAGCCGCCAATGCTGGCTGTCGTCTGCTTCAACAAAAGACGCTCTGCCTATCTCAATGTTCAGTGGAGTTCCATACACCGAAACATCAATACTTTCCCGAAGAGTTACCTTGCCGTCAGCAGGTAAATACTCCCCTGAAGGGAACTCATGCAACGATGAACTGGTAGTTAGTGAGGTAACAGACAGTATAATTATTATGATTGGCATTCTCAGCTCCATCCTATACTAAAGACTTCAACTATGAGCTTACCATATAACAATATTCGGTCTTCCGCGCTCTGTCTTTAGGCACTGGGAGCGAACAAAACTTATCTACAGAAATATATCCAATCCCATAACAACTTCATGAGAGCCTTTGTAGATATGCTCTATCAGTTCCTCTTTCACAGCCACACCGTCAAGGTACTGGCTTTGATAGTGATAAGCACACAGGACACTCTCCAGCAGTCCCACTGATAATCTAAACCGAATCCAAGACCCAGCCCGGTTTTCAATGCACTGGAAGGTCTGTAACCTCCGACTCCCATGTACATAGAAGAGCCTTCGATTACGCTGGGAAGCCTTGTAAAAGCATAGCAGGCTATTTCATCTGAATCAATAAGTCTTATCTCTGTACCCAGTATACCGCCTTTCATGAAAGGAAAAGCTGCAGATGCGCCAACAAGAATTTTCTGTGTGTAACGGTGGTCTCCGGTAACATATCCTGCCCATAAGTCTGTATACCCAAGGCTGCCTGCAACCGATAACCTTGCAGCAGGCTCTGAATGTTTCCATGAAGATGAAAAAGAAGAATCCTGTCCGCTGGCCCAGGAATGTAAAGAAGTACATTCGCCATCACCGAATCTTACCCCAGCTGAAATACCTGCGCTATTTCGCCAAAACTGCCTGCAAGGAGAAGCATTCCTTCACTAAGTTCACCTCTGGAGTCTCTTTGCATAAACTTGAGCTGTTCAGCGGTTCCGTCGGGCTTTGCCAGATACTCAATAAGTCTTGTTTCCATGTCGTAATCAGTCACAGTGGTCAGCCCTGCACCTAAGGCAATTTCACCAATTTTTTTGCAGCTGCAAATGAAAAACCCGGGCCTGAAACTCCAAGATTGTATCTATAGGGATCTTCGCAGGTGTAATGATATGAAACCTCCTCACGCCAGCCTGTAAGATGCCCTGATACAGAAATAATTTTTCCATTCATTTTAGCCAGAGACGCAGGATTTGAGAAAATGGAAAAAGCTGAACAGTTATCAGAAACCCAGCTCCCGCAGAGCCCGGCGGTAATCCCGTCGTATGCCAGAATTCTTCCTCCATAACCTCCTGAATCCCAATAGCCATAAGACAAGGCCTGAAAAACAATTACTGTAAGAATAATTATTGTCAGCTTCATTGGAAATACTCCTGACCTTTAAACAGTATATTTAATGCCAGTATTCAAGACAAGTCTCTTCGGTTGCCAGTATAAGTGACTGAAACAGTAAAAGGAACGATGTTTGCATTGTTAAGCTGTTTAGTACAATGAGCATTTTCCTCTGTCAGAAAAAGTTAATGTCGATAAATTGCTGAACCGTATTGACAACGAATGCCTTTCCTGCAGGAGGAGGCAATGTCTTCACCGGCCCGGAGGGGATGATAAATTATCTGCAACATTATGCAAAACAGTTCCTTCGTAAGCGATTCGGAGTACCTGGACTTTGCTCTGGTGACCTTCATCGACCGCTGCAGCTGGAACGGAGAATACCTGGACACATACACACTGCCTGATCGTGCATAAACTTTGCATCAATGCTTCCTGAAGGGATACTTGTAGTGCGGAACTTTCAGGAGAGCTGCCTGAAGATTATGGAAATAACTGAATATCCGCAATAATAATTTCCAAGGATAGCACTTATTCAGATCCGGTTATCAGCACTGCGGCTTCATAAAAGCAAGGCCGCCTCTTTTGAAGCGGCCTGTGAATGCTGGTTTCTACTGGGGAGGTACAAGATTGAATGGCACAGTAACCGGCAGATTGCCTGTCTGTTCAGGAGCAGGACCGAAATTCAGCCCCTGTATCGCTGAGGTTACAGTGCTCTGAAGGCTTGAGAGGGGACCAGGGCAGCTTACTGAAACACCGGTTACAGAACCGCTGGGAGTAATGGAGAAGTTAATTGTGATAGTTCCACCAGCACCTGGATTGGTTCGAAGAAGGCTCTCATAAGCTGTCTGAACCCGCATCTTAATAACATTCACCCTTCTGCGAATATCACTCATGTTCCTGTAGCCCAGATCAATAGCTTCCCCTGAAGCACTGGCGCTGAAAGTGACCTGAGCTGCCTGGTGCACTGCCTGCATTTCGCTGGAACTGACAGTTTCAGCAGAAGCTGCAACTCCGCCACCTCCGCCTGCAAGGCCTGAAAGCCCTCCTGAGCCTCCGCCACCTGCACCGGCAATCAATGCCTGCCCGGTCTGCCCGGAAGCAAGCCCTGCTCCTGAAGAGGCAGCGCTCTGAAGGTCGCCTATAAATCCTGCTCCTCCGCCTGCTGTTCCAGTTCCGTAAGCTGCGAATCCGATACTGTTAAGCACATCACCTGCTGCATCTGCACCTTCTGCAGCTCCACTTCCGCCACCGCCGGAACCTTCACCTGTACCTGTTCCGGAATTACTCTCTATATCCGCTGCAGGCATATCGCTTATAACTTCCTCACCGAGGCCTATTGCCTCAGGTGGAGTTTCAGAGAGTTGAGCAATCCTGGCGCTGGGTGCATTTCTAAGTATATGTGTCTTTGATTCCTTCACAACAGTAATGAGCCTGTCTGCAGCTGCTCCCATAAGAAGAGCTGCTGCAAGGCCGATACCGAGAATTATTTTGAATCTGTCATTCTCGTTTCTACTTATGTGAAAAGCTACCTGCTCATGTGGCCTGCAGGCAAATTTTCTCCAGTCATAAAGTGCAGGCTTCTCCGGTTTTCTGGGAATGACCGGCTTAGGCCTGGGTGTTGGCTTGACAACCTTTGCAGGAGGCTCAGTAAAACCGAAGAACACCTCTGTATTACCAATTGTAAAAACACCGGATACATTCCGGTCAAAAACCCAGATGTAAGGTTCTCCCGGCTTTTCCTGCTTGAGGAGGTGTCTTTCAATAAGAGTAGCAAAAGGGACAACACTGCCTTTTACCTCTACACCGCCTTTGATCTCCGGAAGAAGCTTGAGAATGTACTTATTGCCTTTTTCAGGCTCAAGAAGAGTGTGTATTCTGGGCAGATTCCCGCTGTCAACAGATACTGTATTGTAGTCAGCTTTACCGATGGTCATTATTCCCGCATTCGGAAATACTTCTCTGCGACCTGAAGGATCTTCAATAATAATCTTGAGAACACGCTTGTCAGGAACAAATTCCTTCTCAGGCTCTTTTTTCACCGGCGCTGGTTTTCTGGCAGGTTGTTTCTTAACGGTTTTTTTCGGAGGGTCAATGAAGCCGAAATGAATAACATAGGGACCAGCAGTAACCATACCATGGTCTCCATAATTCACTTTAAGAACATAATGACCATTAGGATCTGCAGTAAAAATGCCCAGACCTTTTAGATCACTGAACTTAAGTTCAGAGCCATTTGCAGATGTAATATGCGCGTCCATACTGTCGGAGATCCTCAGTTCCCAGGTCTCTCCATCTACAATGGACTTTAGAAATACAATGGTATCAGGTATACCCTGTCCCTCAACAGCTATGGTGTTGTTATATCCGCTTCCAAGAGTAATATCCCGGTTTCCTGGAAGGAGTTTTGTTACCACCTTGCCGTTCTGCATGGCTGCCACTGCAAGTACTTTTTTTGCTTTAGCTGCCATCAGTAGTTACCACCTTCCAAAGTCTCGGTCTTGATAACAGCCAGGTTCTGCGTTTTGTACCCTGCTTCTGAACAACTTGCCATAATTCTCTGCAGAAGAATCGCAGGAATATACACATCACCCTGAATGTTTATCATCATGTCATCTTCAGTGAGTGTACCTCTGGTAAGACGGGAATATTCCAGATGGTCAGAAAGGCGAACAACAAGTGCAGGGATGGAATTGCCTGACTGAAGCAGTTCAGGAGTAACAGCAAGCACAGGATCGCCGTCAACGACAATTACGCTGTTGTTCACCTGAATCTCCAGCTTCAGCTGAACCCTTTCCTCCATTCGGGCTTTGGGAAGTACGAGTTGATCACTTACTGTGACTATCTGACCTTCAGCAGAGTAACTCTTGAGTAGAAAAACAAGGAGAATGGTGAACATGTCAATCATTGATGTCAGGTTAAGTGTAACCTTCCTGTCGCCTCCCCTGGAAACAGCTTTGGTTTTTCCCGAACCAATGTACAAAGGTACTTTGCGTTTGGAAGGAGCACTCATAATCTGACACCTCCGCCCATAGCAGAATTAACAGAAGCAGATGGGGCAACCTGAAGACCAGGCTGATCAAATCCGGCCTCATTGGCCACATCTATGGCGGTGATGATATTCTCATACCTCATCTCTTCCACTGTGAGAATGGTTATCCTGTGGAAGTCTATCTGAGGATGAGCCTCATTGAGCAGGTCGTAGACCTCTGTTATCTTTGTTGAGAGGGAATCCCACTGAAATGTTATATAAGTTTCACCGTTCTGAGTGATTTCCAGTGCATCACATACATGAACGGTCCCGCTGGCGGTACCAATGAACATCTCCTCTTCTGTCATGATAATCTTAGGCTGGAGCCGGTCCTCTTCTGAACGCATCAGGTTGGCTGTGGCTCCTGTGCCAGTACTGCTGATACCTTCGGTCTGAGCCATTTCAATAACCACGACTTCCAGAAATGTTGCGCTGAACAGCAGAAACGGGATTATGCAGCAGAAGAGGTTCATAACCGGAAGAAGATCAATCTCCGGAAGATGCTTGCCTGTTCTGCTCCGCCCGGAAACTGCTTGTGCCATCAGCCTTCCTTTCTGGCCTGTGCGAGCATGTTTATGACCATGACACTGTAACGATCAATCTCGTCCACAAGCGAATCAGACTTGGATGTGAGAATAGAATGTATGATAAGAAGCGGAATGGCTGAGATAAGACCGAAAGCAGTTGTATTCATTGCCTGGGAGATACCGTTTGCAAGAAGAACACTTTTCTGCTCAGGATCAGCTGCAGCTACCGCAGCAAACGCAGCGATAAGACCGAAAATTGTTCCGAGAAGACCTACCATTGTTGAAACATTGGCAAGCATTGCAAGGAACCCAATTCTGGCGTTGATACGGGGAAGCTCAGCCAGAGCCATCTCGTCAACTGCGTTCTGAATATCTCTTTCTGTTCCCTTGTAGTTCCTGAGAGCTGCCTCGATTATCCTTGCCAAAGGAGCTTGCTCTTCGCTGACTGCTGCAATAGCCCCTTCTATACTGCCTTTTCTGATAAGCCCGGCAATTCTGGCCATAATCCTCTCAGGATGCGACTGTGCCACTCCAAAGAGGAAAATGAGTCGCTCAATAGTAATGACTATACCCACACCGAAGAATCCCAGAATAGCCCACATTGCAGGGCCACCCTGCCTGAAGAAAGTAGCCACATCACTGAAAAAGCCTCCCTTGATCTCTTCAGGCGGATCTTCTTCAATTACCTCAGCTGAGGCGGCTGTGTCTGCAGGTGTTTCTTCCTCTATGGTCTCTTCTTCCGCCATTGCTGTTGAATCAACTGCTGCAGAATCAGAGGCAAGGGTATCGGTTTCAGCAGCCAGCTCCTCCTCAACCTGAGCCAGAGCAATGGTTGGCGCAAAACAGAAGATCAAAAAGATCACCAATGGAAACAGGGTTTTACTCATTCAGGGACTCCTCTCCCGTACTCATAACTGTCACTGACCTATAAAGTCATACAGTAAATTACCAATAACATCAAGCCCAGCCATAACGCCAAAAACTGTGCCGGACCTGTTTTCTCCTTCCGAAAACTTCCATGCGCTGAGACCTCCGAGTACTGCAACAGAACCATACCTTATGTAAACAGGCAGTGCGTTTGATTCTCTTGCAGCCAGAGCGAAACTTGTTTCAGAACCGAAAGCTCCCGGATATATAGGGCGAACAACATCCTCAAGAAAGCTTCTTTCAAGAAGTACATTGCCCAAATCAGGTGTACTTTTAAGCATGAGAAACAGAGCCTGGGGAGTTCGCAGTTCACCCTGAATAGTTATCTCCTCAAGAATAAGGCGGCCTCCTTCATAAGAGGCATCCTGAGCATTGATAACTGCAGGAATAAACAGCAGCAGAAGCATTACTCCGAATCTTATCATTGAATGGTCTCCCCAGCTGTCTCTTCAGTAACCGTTCCAGCCGCTCCTTCACCCTCAACAGGAACCGGCTCAGGTTCCGGCTCAGGCGCATAGCCTGGAAGCCCGAGGTTCGCCACAGTTCCAGGAGCAAGAAGCTCCAGATTCTCCGCAGCTTTGTCTACCCACTCGTTAGAAACCCCGGCAGCCACAGCCTTCTCTATTGCTGTTATATAAATATCAGATGCCCTCTGCATCTGGGGTTCGTAGAACTGTATATAAAGCTGGTTGTAGAATTCATCAATGGCTTCGTCAGACATTCCTCCAGGAGGGTCCATGAAGGCAACTGCATTGGCAAAGTCTTCATAAAGTTCACCAGCCCTGACACATGAAGCCATGAACCACACATCTACATTGTATGTGATAGATTTACCGTACCAGCTCTCTACTTCATTTTTAATCTGAGCTTTCTGCTCTACAGTTTCAGAATTAACTGTAATCATATCATATTCCTGGCGATAGATTTCAGCTATTCTGAATGCAGACCGTGCAGCATCATTTGCCGTTCCCTGTTTGTACATATCGTAGGTTTCAACACACTGCCTGTATGTATCTCTGGCTCCGAAGTAATCGTTGCTGTCATACTGGTAATCGCCATACTTTCCCAGTGCTATCACCATAGTCTGAGGTGTTCCAGCTTCCTCGGATATTATCTGCCGGTATACATTCATTGCCATACGGTCAGCTCCGCCCTCTTCGTAGGCAACAGCTGCGCTGTACAGTGCGGAATAAGCTCCATCCGCAACGGGATACCGATTGTATGCTTCAAGGTAAGTATCACCGGCTGATATGAAATGACCGGCTTCCATGGCCAGGAAAGCAGCCCTCTGAATACCCTCAGCTGCAAGCTCAGAGTCAGGATAACTGTCGGCAAGCTGCCTGAAAACCCTTAGAGCATTAGTAATATCACCTGCCTTGCCGTATGTCTCACCTGCATCGAAAAGAGAGACCGGGGCAACTGAGGTACCTGGATGGGACCTGGCTGATTCTTCAAACCTTTCTGCAGCAGCCAGAAGCGATTCCACATCCTCAGACTGAGCGAGAGTTTCCGCATCTCTGTATGCAACTGCAGCTGCCAGCTGCTCTACATCCTCACCCAGATCTTCTCCGGTTATTGCTGCTGCATCTGCAGCTCTTCCGTACCACATTTCAGCTAACGAATACTCATGCTGAGCTTCATATGCCGCAGCAAGGAATCTGGCTGCGCGGGCTGTATATTCTGAGTTCTGGTACTGGTTGTAAACCCGTTTGTAAGATTCCTGCGCAGTAGCATAATCATGAGCATTGTAATGATTTCCTGCATCTGCAAAGAGAAACTGCGCTGTAAATTCGCCTGCAGGGTAAGTGTCAGCATAATAAATTGCCACTTCATGCATTCTTGCCCTGAGGTAAGTACTGTCTGCTCCAGGTCTGGTATAGGCTTCGTAGTAGGAGCTGAAAGCATTGCCCACTGCATTCTCCCTCTGCTGAGCAGAGGTGCTGTCATATACAACCTGCATATAGACATCGCCGGCTCTGGCAAACTGATCGGTGTTGTAGTAGGAGTCTCCAAGGAGGAAACGGAAGTCGTAGGTCTGTCTTGAATCGCTGTATTCCTGAAGGTAAAGTTCTATCTTGTCTATTAGTCCAGAGTAAAGAGGAGTGGTAACTGCGGTGTTACCTGATGCTTCAGTAATCTGCTGTGCACAGTAAGTAATGGATTGTTCCAGCGCTACAGACCTGATAGAATCCACCATGGAAAACATGACAGTGTCCCCTGACATGGAAGCCCACTCACTTTCCCTGCCATAAGATTCTACAATGATTTCTCTTGCCTCTGCTGCTGCGGAGAAATCTCCTGCGCCTTCCCAGGCTGCTGCTATACGAGACTGTATGAAAGGTGCCTGGGAATTGTAGGGATCTCTTTGAAGAAGAGCCTGATAGGATTGAATTGCCTCCGCCCAGAAACCCTGCTCAAGATAGAAGTCTCCCATTTGAGTAAGAACTTCAACTGTAACCGACTGATCCTCAAAGAAGTCCAGGAAATTTGTTGCAAGCTGCACCGGAGGACCGGACTTCTGCTCCATGAAGTCGTGGGCAAGGTATTCAATTGCCTCGCTTACCATGTCACTGTTTCGTCTCAGCCCCAATTCATCCATTCTCTGACTGTCCCGTATCAGGTAACCAAAAAGAGCAATGGAATGCTCATAATCGTTTAACAGGTAAGCTGTCCAGCCAAGCTTGTATATACCGAACTGATAAATGATCGACGATGCCCCAGGATAATTGAGCACAGAATTGTAGAATGCAAACGCACTGTCGAATTCAAATGATTCAAAGTAAAAGTCGCCTGCGCGAATGTATGTTTCTGCTGCGAGTTCGCTTTCAGGATAGTCCCGAAGAAGCCTTCTATAGCTGGCGATAGACGCTTCAGAATCGCCCATCTCATTAAGAGCGTAGCCCAGAGAGTAAAGAGCCACATCCTCAACTTCACTTTCAGGATACCGGTTAAGAACCCTTTCATAGAGCTCAATTGTTCTTGAATAATCAACAGGAATGAATTCTCCTCCGGAGAATGCTACCCGATCCAGATAGGTGTTCTTGTCTATTTCGTAATAAAGCTGGGCAAGCCTGACAAGGATATCAGGAGTAAACCTGCTCTCAGGGTATTTTGCCAGATACTCCTCAAAATGACCGGCAATCTGCAGTGCTGAATTATCTATCCTGTTCTGCAACGCAACAGTTTCAACCTGCCTCTGCTGAATCAGAGAGGAAGCCCTTGTGCTGTCACCTTCCTGATACGCAGCATCTATCTGTCCGGTATAATAAGCCCCAAGATAGTTAAGAGAATCCCGTTTGAGTTCCCTTTCCATGAACGAGGCAATGGCAATACCGTACTGGGTTTCCTGCATCCAGTCGTGTCCCCCTACCATTCCTGTGTCCATTTTGCCGGCAAGATCCTGCAAAGCAAGTTTTATTCTCGAAACTTCCTCTTCAAGCTCTATAAGGTCTTCCCTGTCACTGGCAGAGCCTATCTGTTCAGCTATCTCGCCTGTGCTCTCTATCTCAAGTGCAAGGCCGTCAGTGCTTGCTCTCGCTTCAGATATAAGTCTGTTCAGTTCCTGCTGCATGGTCTCTGAATCCATTCCAACAGGCATTGAAAGAGTTGCTTCAAACTGAGATATCTCAACGAAAAGAGCACGAAGAACATTTTCCTCCTGCTCAATCATGCCCACAAGCTCCATATCACCCTGAAGGTAAGCTTCTTCCTTTAGCTCGGTAAGCCCCAGTCTGACACGGTCAAGCCTTTCCCGTTCCGCATCATACTGCTGAGTCACATCATCACCGGTGAGTAAATTCTCATACAGATCATCAGCAGTTCTGTATTGATCCATCAAATCCAGATACATTTCAATTGCTATCTCTATGTCCTGGGCACCCAGGGCGCAATTGGCCATAGCCAGTTCAAACTCGCTGTAAAGCTCACTTCCCGGAACTTCTTCAATTACCCGTTCAGCCAGATTGTAGGCATCCTGGTATCGTTCCTGCCGCATATATGTCCATGTAAGCCCAAGCATTGCAACATCGTAATAAGCGCTGAAAGGCGATACCTTCCTGTACTGCTCAATGGCCTGCTCCAGAAGTTCCTGCTTTACATATATCTCCGCAATGGCAATTCTTGCCCTGTCCGCAATACCGGACTGACTTCTTCCAGCTTGGTCAACAGCGTTCTGAAGAGCGTCTATAGCCAGGTCGTATGATTCCTCTGCAACATATGTTATTGCAGTGAGATAATCAGCCAGAGCAGCGTTATCGCTTTCAGGATCTACGCTCTTTATTTCTTCTCTGGCTTCAGCGAAATCTCCCAAGTGGTACATGGCAAGACTGCCGACTATTATGGCAATATCATTGTGCTCAAACCCTGGAGATACCTGCTGAAGCAGCCTGAGATACTCAATGGCTCCCTGATAGTCCTGAAGTTCGAAACCTATCAGTTCAAGCCTGAAAAGCGCCTTATCGTAGTACTCTGAATCAGAGAAATTGTCTGCAATGACCTGAAAAGCATCACGGGCCCATACCACTGAACCTGAGTTGTAAAGCTCTTCTCCCAACTGGAAAGCCGACTCGGCACTTGCAAGCTGTGACTGCTGCTCCCTGAGAATGGTGAGCTGACCCTCAATGATGTTCAGCCGCTCTTCTTCTCTGGCTATCTGTTCTTCCAGAGCTTCCAGTTCCTCAGTTGTCATATCAAAACTGATATCATCAGAAGTATATGTTACAGGCTGAGCGAATAGAGTGGAAACAGCAATTATCAGCACCAGCGATAAAAACACGGCTTTACAAAGGTTCATAAGTACTACCTGCGCTCGTTAAGAAGGTCCCGGAGCCTCTGCAATTCTGCTTCTGCAGCCCTTCTTCTGGCTTCAAGTTCAGCCAGGCGCCTGCGAGCCCTCTCAATACGCTGCTGCTCTCTCTCAAGTTCCATCTGACCGGTTCCGACAATTGGGCCGAATCTGGATGAAAGAGCAATAGTAACCTTGGTATTCTGCTGAACATCCTGAAGATTCTGCCCTTCAGTCGGAGCTAGAAGCTGCTCCATCTCTGCCCATGCAAGATGAACACTGATGTTTCTGTTGATGTGATAATCACAACCAAGATTCATGTCTCTGCCATCAACTTCAAAAGCCAGAGCAAGTGACTCATCAGGTTCCCAGACAAGAGAGCTGAAAATACCGTTGGCTATTGCGCTTCCTATTCCCATAGCGCCGTCGGTGTCTATAACCCCTGCAAAACGGCCAATACCTACTCCGATATTCAGCGTAAGAGGGAATTCTATAATGTAGCTAAGGTCTTTGGAAGCTACACCGTAGACAGACCAGTTCTGGCGGTGGTCGTAATTATACATTCCATCTTCATCCCATTGACCACTGGAACTGTCAGATGAAGCAGCAGGGCCTGAGAAACAGTCAACCCGTTTTTTACCGAAGCCGTTCTGAACACCCAGAGTAAAGGCAGGAACAATTATACCTTCCTTCAGCACAGAAACTTTGGCATTCATGACCAGGCCACCATCCGCCAGATAGGAAGCGCCCAGTTCCCCGTAACTCAAGATGCCAAAATTCATGTAAGCAGTTACTTTGACATCGCTGTCCGAATTGCCAGCAGAATTCTCAAAAGAATACGCTGAAGCCGCGACACCAAACTCTATCTCTGTGTGCTCCAGAACATAAGCATCAGGGGAATTGACGACTCCTCCATATGCATAGGGAAGCGAACCGGCATGAAGTACAGCCGCAAAAAGAAATAGAACTGGAACAAGAATCTTCATATTTAAATCCTTCCGGCGCTTCTTATTTTCATGCCTTACTTTATGGAAAAGGCTCAAAATGCCCTGCTTAATATTTCACAGCTTCTATCCGCGGTCAACCTTGGTGAAGATATATAAATATGTAGTGTTTGTTGACCGGAAGGAACCCCTTCAATATTTTTCGTTATATATGTGAAAGAATAAAGATTTGTACTGAAAATCTCACCGGAGGTCTCTAGTATTTTCAATGGCATATTTATTTTACTGATAACCCTTGCGGGACAATGGCAGTTTCAGCTGGAGTCTTCACCAAGAGGAGAATCACATATTGTACCCCACCAGGACGGGAACAGAAGCGTACTGCTGCTTCCTCTGGGCATCTCCGGTCTTGGTGCCTGGACCGGTCGCGGCGATAGGCTTCCAGGCTTTCCTGTATCTACACAGGATGGTGTAATCCTCAGGCCTGCCGGTGTAGTAACACCTTCTGGCTTTTTCATTGCTTATGCTGATAACTCAGTCAGTGTTCATATGGTTGATCTGAATGGCGTTGAAAGACCGGGATGGCCTCTGGAGCACAGTTCGAACATAGTTACAGGCATAACAGTAGTTGATCTGGACGAAGATGGCAGCCCTGAAATAGCCTATGGTACAGGTGATGGCCAGGTACATCTGAGAGATATCAATGGAAACAGTGTTGGCTCCTATCCTGTAGATCTGGGCTCACGGCTGCAGTACCAACCTACAATAGCAGAGCTGGGAGGCAGTTCGGGAAACGGACTCATCTGCACAACAAACAACAGCAGAATAGAACTTCTGAACCGTTCAGGAGAAAGTTTGCCAGGCTGGCCGCAGCAACTGCCGGTACCCTCTGGAACTATACCTGTGTCAGGAGACATAGACGGTGACGCTTCAACAGACATAGTCGTGGCAACCCAGGACGGTAGGGTTCATGTATTCAACATTATGGGCCGTGAGCTGGAAGGCTGGCCTTTTCGTCTTGGAGCAAGACCTGTAACAGGTGTTCCCGCTCTGGGCAATCTGATTGATGAAGGGAATTCACTGCAGATTGCAATAGCTTCTGTGGACAGCCTGGTTTACCTCCTTAACAGTAACGGCAGAATGGCAGGGGCATGGCGCTGGCCTGACAAGGTGAACGCAAGATCCTGGCAACCTCTTATCTGCAGCACCGATCAGGGGAAAGCAGTGATCGCTGTTACTCAAAGCGGAGAGATTAATGCCTGGAATGCAGAAGGAAGGCTTCTCAACGGGTTTCCTGTAGAGACAGGCTCTGGCTGCATAGCTCCGCCTGTCGTTGCTGATATGGACGGTGACGGGGCCACAGAACTAATCACGGTTTCCCCCTCAGGTACTGTTCAGGCAACACAACTTTCAGTAAACTCAGCCGGTTCAGAAATATGGCCTATGGCAATGAGGGACCAGTTTAATTCCGGAGCATTTTTCAGAGGAGATTTACCGGCAGTAACTGTAGAGCAGATCACAGGGGAGTTTCAGGGCTCGGTAACACTGGGTTATTCTCTCACAGACCATACGCTATCTGATTTAACCGTAAGCTATTCCACTGATGCAGGATACTCCTGGATTCCCACAGAAAACTATACGCTTACGCCAAACTCGCTGACATGGCGCTCGGAAGAGGATCTTCCGTATGCCGACATTGGTACCTGCATGCTTAAAATCACTCCCTTCACCGGCTCACAGACCGGCGAGAGCGGAACATCAGGTCTTTTTCACATAGATAACAATCAGCCCCCTGTAATGATGATTTCCAGCCTTACTCCCATAAGCGATGGAACGATAAGCCTCTCCTACACACTTGAAGACACTGAAGGAGATGATATTTCAATAGAAGGAGTTTACTCTTACGACGACGGAGTGACCTGGAATCTCCTTGATCTTTTCGGAAATGTAACAGATATAGAGGGATTTCAGTACGGAGATTCTTTATTCCTTACTCCACCTTCTGAAGCAGCAGAAAACACATTGTTCAGAATCAGAGCATCAGATGCGGACCCTGGACCATGGACAGGTTTTGATGGTCTTGAAGTGGACAGCGCGGACCGCCCTTCTCTCCAGATAGTTGCGCCGACTACCGAGGTAAGCGGGGATGTGGAGTTCAGTATCAGATTCACCCAGGGCATTGCAAGTCTTGAAATGCTACCATGTCAGTATTCCACTGATCTGGGAGAACACTGGCATGATGCCACAATGAGGGACACTGTTTCAGCAGATTCCACAGGCGCAGAGTTGACTTTTATATGGGATTCCAGTACAGATGTACCTCAGCTGGACAGTAAAACCGTTCAGCTGCGGGCTCTTCCAGTGCCAGGCAGCTACGGAGTCCCTGTACCCTCGTCTGTTTTCCATCTGGACAACAACTCTTCACCCAGATGCAGAATTGAGTACCCTGAAAGATACGATCTGTTTCGGGGACTTGTTCCGGTTACTTTTACAGTGGCTGACACCGAATGGGACACCATAACTCTGGACCTTCAGTACAGGCTGTATAACAGAGACGATACATGGCATTCTGCGAAAGGAATAATCAACAACAGGATCATTGATCCATCCAGATACAGTACAATCCTTGACTGGAACAGCTCCGTTGACCTGCCGGATGTTTCAGGAATGGAGTTAGAGCTCAGACTCCTGGCAGCTGACAAAGATTCTATATGGTCTGAGACAGTGGGCCCTATAGCACTTGCAAATTCAGATATACCTCAGGTGATCAGTGCAACTGTTTCTTCCCTGAACAGTGTATCGAAAATAATGGAAGTTGCATTTGAACTCATGGATCCCCGAAAAAGACAGCTGACTCTGTCAGCAGACTACAGCGCCGATGACGGCCTCAGCTGGAACAGGGCTTCAGTTTCAGTAACACCTGCAGTTCTAAGCAATGGCAGTTACAGCGGTTTTCTTCAGTGGAACTATGGAAACGACAGTCTTGCAGGTAAAGAGGTGACACTCAGGTTGACTCCCCTTTACGGAAACAACGAACCAGGAAGAACGAGGATTATTCGGCAGACCTTCCAGTAAGCTCTTCCCATTGGGATTTTCCGCAGGTCATTCTTGTGGTTTCAGGGGCCTTTTCCCTTACCAGTTCAGTCATTCTGCAGGCTATTTTTCTGATGTCCCACTGGGCATGCTCATCTTCCCTGAGTCTGCTGAAATGGTTCAGTTCCCTGCCGTTTATGCAGATTCGGACCTGCCTTCTGTGGGCGTTGGTGAGAAGATAGTCACCGTTCAGTCCTAGTTCAGAAGCCAGATCAGCTGACATATCTGCAGTTTTCCTGAACATTTCCTCAAGCCCAGCTTCAGTAATCACCGGAGGAACAGTAATTCCCAGAGAAGGCTCATAGCCTGTAACAAGCTGTGTACTCATCCTGTGCCGCTTGAGCTGGGCATATGCAGTCGCGGATATGTTAACTCTGAAGTCTGCTCTGAAAAGCTCCCAGCATCTTGGCAGTGCGTCATGAACTCCAAGTCCTGAATAAACACTCTGAAAATCAGATGCGCCGCTGATTCCCCTGAGCCAGCTGCTTACCCTTGAGTCGTCATCACATTCAAGCAAAACCACATCTTCCACCTGCTGAACAGCTGTAGGCTGCATGTGGGCTATTCTGTCCATTTCAGAAGGTTCAGTGAAAATCATCAGAGAAGGCGCAACCGGCATGACTGCCCTGTAAAGAGCTTTACCAAGATCCCTTACCTCTTTCAGTGGATGAGCGGAAAGCCTTCGAATCATGTGCTCAAGCTCCCTGGCATTCACTGTCATACCCATCTGCGAAGTGGTAGCAAGAGGAAGTATGTATCTTGCATCCTCCCTTGAGCCTGTTCTGGATATTCCCATTCCGTCCAGCTTTTCCAGTATTTCACCGTATGCCTGAAAGAGTCTGTTTACCATACCCTCTTCCCTGGCGGTAAAGCCTTCAGGAAGATGCCAGTCTTCCCCGATTCTTATGTATCTCTGGGATTTTTCTGTGAAACTGGTGAGACGGAAACTCTGAAGAGCCTCCACAGCCAGTCTCGATATTCCAAGAATATCAAAATTGAACACTGCGTGCTCTGCTATGGACCCGTGGCCGTACTTGAAAACTATTGTTCTGTTTGATTTCCTTGCGCTCTTCACCTCAGCAGCAGCTGTTCTCCTCAGCTGATCTACTGGCGCAGGATCCCTGCTTATTCTTGCGTACGCCGCAGAAATAGTCTCAGGTGTGGCGGAACTGTTTTCCACATCGGTGTTGTATCCGGCGAGAATTACTCTCAATTCATCCTCCTAAACACTTCCCTGCCGCCAGCTCTGTCAGCGGATTCTCGTATGGCAGCCGTTCCCGCATAAGATAATTCAGAGTCTTCCCGGGAGCATCAGACTGAAGGGATCTTGCCAGAATAGACATTGTCCTGTAAAGATCACGGGCAACAGGCATCAACCCCCAGCCCCCTTCTATTACCGGCAGACCCTCTATGAACTTTTTCATGTCCTCTGCTGCTCCATCAAGCCACTGAAGTGCTTCAGCTGCATTCCGCCCGTCAAGAGCCTCAGAAATCCTGGCTATTATCTCTTCTCCTGTATCCCCAGCTTTCCAGGGAGTGCAGTGGAACTCCTGCATAAGTTCCCAGCCTCTGCTCTGTTCTCCCAGAGCCTCAGGCCACTGCCTTGGAAGACCTGAAGCTGCTTTCAGTTCCATCACACAGTAAAGTGCGGCAGGAAAAATTTCTGAAGGGTTCAAAAACCAGGAATATCCTTCAGGAAATCTCTCTGAAAGACCAGGCAGAAAAATCCGCCGAAGGGCGTAGTCGGTGGCTGTAAGATTATCCCATACAGCAGGTCTGCCACCGAGAAGCTCAGAAGCCTTCTCCATATCTGATAATTCCCTGGAAACTACCTCAGGCCCTGTCCAGAATGAAGTCCATTTCTCAGGAATCAGCTTTCGCCATGCTTCAAGATACCCACAGGCACCGTTGAACCTCTCCATGAACTCTCCGCAGTATACCGAAGGACAGAGGATAACAGGCAGAGCAGTGTCTTTCAGGGCCTTTTCAGCAAAACTCAACTGCCTGGCAGCCAGCTCAGAACCGGATTCTTCAGGAACATCATCAAAGAGAATACCCAGCCCTGAAGCTCCTGCGTCCTCTGCTCGAAGGAGTTTTTCCCTGGCTGTTCTCCATTCCCTGTCTCTGAACATCCAGGGACTTATGGAAAAGAAGAATGATGTGGCCCCACCCATGCAGTTTCTAAGTTCGTTCCACCTGTCAGAAGGATATTCCTCCCGCCACAGCAGCCTGTGCCACGGGTCATTCTTGGGGGCATAAAAGTAAGACGCGCCTTCAAGCTCTGAGAGTTCCTCAATAAGCATCAGTCGCTGACGATGTGTAAACGGTTTCCCGTAAAAGCCTTCCACTATTCCCAGGTACACTGAACCTCCAACCGTATTATGTTACGCAAAGTACTGCGGTTTCTCCATTATACAAGAATCGGAATGCCGGTGGACACTGGCATTATCCCTTGAAAAGAGGACATGAGAAAAATGGCTAAGCGCATAGTTGAATGTGTACCGAACATTTCTGAAGGCAGGAATACAAAAGTAATCGATGCTGTGGTAAACGCCGCTTCGTCAATCAGCGGAGCCTCGGTTCTGGATGTGGACCCTGGAGCTGCAACAAACAGAACGGTCATCACCATTGCCGGTGAGCCTGAAGCAGTTCTGGAATCTGCTTTCAATGTGATTAAGAGCGCAGGTGAACTGATTGACATGAGTGTTCAGCACGGTGCCCACCCCAGGCATGGAGCAACAGATGTCTGCCCCTTCGTTCCTGTGAGCGGCATTACCATGGAGGAGTGTGCAGAACTTGCGAGAAGGCTGGGCAAAAGGGTAGGAGAGGAACTGGGAATACCTGTATACCTCTATGAATATGCAGCTTCCAAACCTGAGTGGAAAAAACTGCCTAATATCAGAGAAGGAGAGTACGAAGCCCTTCCTGATAAACTGGGAAAACCGGAATGGGAACCTGATTTCGGCCCTGGCCAGTGGAATGAAAGGGTAAAGAAGACAGGTGTCTGTACCATAGGCGCCAGAAACTTTCTTATTGCATACAATGTAAACCTGAATACCCGTGATACAGGCATGGCAAAGGAAATAGCCCTGAACATCAGGGATACAGGCAGAACTCTCAGAACTCCGGAATGGAAATTCGCAAGGGATGAACAGGGCAACAAAATAAAACAGGAAGGCCGTCTGAAGAACTGCAAGGCAACAGGCTGGTTTATTGAGGAATACGACAGAGCCCAGGTTACCATGAACCTTACTGACATCTCAGTTACTCCCCTTCATATGGGATACGAAGTAACCAAAGAAGAAGCGGAAAAACTGGGACTGGCAGTGACTGGAAGCGAAGTTGTCGGCCTGCTGCCTCTGAGCGCAATGCTTGATGCAGGCAGATACTATCTTGAAAGACAGAACAGGGCTCTTCTGAACACAGGAAAACAGGCAAAGACCACAGGCGCCCCTGAAAGGGAACTGGTCAACCTTGCAATAAGATCAATGGGGCTGAGCGATGTGGCTGAGTTTGATCCTGATAAGAAAATCATAGAGTACATGATAGCCGACAAATCGGTTAACCTTTCAGGCATGACATGCAGAGATTTCTGCGACGAGCTTTCAATAGACAGCCCTGCCCCAGGCGGCGGAAGTGCAGCTGCGCTTATGGGAGCAGTGGGAGCAGGTCTGAACAGTATGGTTGCAAACCTTACTGTAAAGAACAGAAAGTTCCGGTCAAGCTGGAACGAAATGCTTGAGCTGGCCCCTGCTGCGCAGGAAATAAAGGAATTCCTGATAAATGCCATCGATGAGGATACAAGGGCATTCAACATGTGGATGGACACTGCCAGAAGCGGTGGAGATGTTCAGGATGCCATTAAGAACGCAGTTGAAGTACCTCTGAGCGTTCTGGAAAAGTCTCCTGCAATAGCTGAAATGGGCCTTGCTCTGGTTGAGAGGGGAATGCAGTCCAGCCTCTCAGACGCAGGTGTTGCAGCTGCAGCTGCCAGAGCCTGCGCAACAGGAGCATACTACAATGTTCTGATAAACCTTCCTGAGATAGAAGACGAAGGCTACAGAAACGAAACTATGAAAAAGGCCGCTGAACTGCTTGCAAAAACTGAAAGCATAGCAGACAATGTGAAGGCAAGAGTAATCTCAAAGCTTGAGAACGGGGAATAGACTTGAGCATTGAAAGAACAGGTTTCAGGGCACAATCCCTTCCAGCTGAAACTGAGAATCAGCTGAAGGCTCTTTGCCGCAGGGCAAGAATAAACATTCTGAAAATGACCTCCCTTGCAGGAAGCGGTCACCCTGGCGGTTCCATGAGCAGCATTGAGATATTCTCTCTGCTTTGGAGCCAGGCAAAGGTCGATCCTGCCAATCCTGAGATGGAAGGCAGGGACAGAATAGTTGTGAGTCATGGTCACACTTCCCCGGGAGTGTACATGACCCTGGGAGAGCTTGGTTTTTTTGATCCTATGGACGCTGTTGCAGGGTTCAGGCTTGCCGGCAGCGACTTCGAAGGACACATTGAAAGGCATCTTCCCGGTATAGAACTCACCACTGGAAACCTGGGTCAGGGGTTGAGTGCCGCGGTGGGAATGGCCATTGCAGACAGAAGAAGGGGAATCAATAACCATATCTGGATTGTATCCGGAGATGGCGAAAACCAAAAGGGGCAGATTTCTGAAGCAAGAAGATTTGCGGCAAAGTACAGTTTGAGCAATCTCACATACATTGTGGATATGAACGGCCTTCAGATATCAGGAGAAACCAGGAATATCATGCCTGTTGACCTTGCGGCAGAGTTCAGAGGATCAGGATGGGAAGTTGTCGAAGCAGACGGGCACGATCTGCAGTCACTTTACAAAGCTCTGGCCATGGAAGAACAAAAGGCCCCCAGGCTTGTTCTTGCCCGAACCGTTATGGGCAAAGGTGTATCCTTCATGGAGAACAGAGAAGAGTTTCATGGCAGAGCCCTGAAACCGGATGAGCTGAACTCTGCGCTCTCGGAACTGGGCGCAGTGAATGATATTGATGAACTGAAAGCCCGAAGAGCAGTGTACATGAAAGACCGGGGAAAAATGTTTCACGACAGCCCTGCCGGCAGCGTCACACTGAAACCGGGTAAACCAAGAAACTACGGCTCTGAACACAAAGGAGACAACCGGAGCGCCTGGGGAAACGCCCTGCTGGACATAGCAGGGGAAAACCCGAATGATCTTCCTCTGGTATTCGACTGCGACCTGGCAGGAAGCGTAAAAACCGCAGGTTTCAGCAATGCTTATCCTGAGAGTTTCTTTCAGACAGGAATAATGGAACACCATACAGCTTCAATGGCAGGAGGGGCTTCCCTTGCAGGTAAAGCTGTGTTCTGGAGCGATTTCGGAGTTTTTGCCGCCGACGAAACCTTTAATCAGCACAGGCTCAACGACATAAATCACACCAACCTGAAAGTGGTTGCAACACATTGCGGTCTGGATGTGGGGCCAGACGGAAAAACACACCACTGCATAAAGTACACAGGGCTTACAAGGGCTCTTCCCAACTGCAGAACAATCGTGCCTGCAGACCCTAACCAGACCGACAGGGCCATCCGATTCGCAGCTTCAAATCAGGGCAACTTCTTTATTGCAATGGGAAGATCAAAGCTTCCGATTGTCACAGACGCTGATGGAAAACCGGTATTTGGAGGCGACTACAGGTTCAGGTTTGGAGAAGTGGTTACACTCAGAGAGGGAAAGGACATAGCTGTACTTGCCCTCGGCCCTATGTGCTGCAGGGCACTGAAAGCCGCTGATATTCTTCAGGGCAAGGGTGTTTCTGCTGCTGTAATGGCAGTAAGCTGCCCTAATGCCCTTCCTGGAGATATAGCAGACACTCTGTTTAAATACAGGTATGTGGCAACCTACGAGGATCATGATGTCCTTACAGGGCTTGGAGCTTCTCTGGCACTGAGTTTGGCTGAAAAGGGCAGCACTCCCCCTGTTCTGATGTTCGGCGTTGAACACTACGGCATGAGCGGTGACGCAGAAGATCTTTTCTTCATGCAGGGCCTTCAGCCGGAGCAGGTTGCAGCAAGAATACTGGCCAGGTTCTGAATTGATACCGGCGTTGCTTTTCCAGACAGCACATTGGCCTGACACACTTCCTGTAATCAGTCTTTGCTCAGGAACAGCAGGAATACCGGATACGATCATTACCGGAATGCCATCTGTATTCCTGCTGAATACACTCTGAATTATGCAACCGGAGAGAGTGTAAGGCATCAAAATCCATCTGACAATGCCCACCCCTGCTGCCTTTTTATTCACCGTTCAGAACGCTCTGGAATAGGAACGAGTACTGGACATTGCAGTCAGAAATCTTTTCAGAGTTGAAACACCGTCTTCACATATAAATACAGAACAGCTGGAAACCTCAGCTATTTTTCATGGCAGAGCCGGCTTCTGCTGTGTTCGGAGGCAGCTTACAGCCCCAGACCTATACCTGCAGATACTGCTGAATGTTCAGAGCCAAAAGCCTTCCATGATACCATGAACTGCATATACTCCAAAACCGGAATCTCATCAACTCTGAATCTGGTTCCACCTCCGATGGTGAAAGTTGTTTCCCACTGGTCATCTGACAGACGGGACACTGAGATTGAGTCCTGAAGCGCATAGTCCCTCACAAAACACGCTCTGCCGGCACCTGCTCTGGCAAAGAACAGGTCATCAAGCACCGCATAATCCAGCAGAAGCTCTGCCTCCCAGGTTCTGCTGTGAAAATCGGAAACCAATTCAGGTGGCTCTTCATCGGGAGCTTCTGGAGTTCCTGAACCGTATGCCCCTCCAAGAAGCACAGTCTGTCTGTTAAGGCAACACCGGATGCCGCACCGAATGCGAAGTACCTTTCAGGAGCAAATGCATGGGGATCACCTGTGAATTCAATTCTGGATATGTTCACTTCAGTAAAACCGTCAAAGGCCGCTGCTGCAAAGAAGGGTTGTGAACCTCATTCTGAACCTCCTGTGAGTTCTGCAAGACTGATACCGCTTGAAACCACCAGTGACCATTCAGAATCAAAATATCTGGCGCCTGCATTAAGATGCCCTGCGCAGCCAACAGGAATAATTATTCTGAAGTCGCCTGTAAAACATGAATTCTCAGCTGACCATTCGTTGAAACTGTCAGAATCCCCTTGTACTGATATTCGAATTTTCTTTCCATTGTCCCTGCAGAAAGCTGAACACTCAAAGGCCCCAGGCATCTTCTTATACCTCCATGAAAACAGATGAAACTCTCTGAGTAGGACGAGAGATTATTTACCTGCTGCAACCCTGTGTAATCAGCAGGAGTATCATTTGCGGAGAAATTGGATGAACTCCAGAAGGGAATACCGGCAACTGCTGACCACTCAGGACTGAACAGAAACAGCAGGCTCAATGACAACTGCAGGGTCATTTCCGAATGAGAGTGCCGAAAAAGCCATTCCCGTATTAAGCTCAATATCTGCAGGGAACATTGAAAGCGCAAGCCAGAGAATCATCTGAACACCCCCTGTAATGCTATTCTGAGAGTGCCTTAAAACGGCTTGAAGGTTTTCTTATAAGCTCAGTGTAATCACTTGAGCCTGATACTATATTCCAGTATTTTCTGTACCATCTGTCACTTTCAGCAAGGGCTTTCATTGCCAGCGGTCTGAACAATCTGCTGTAAAGGTACTTCCTGTATCTGAGCGAAAGGCTGATTCTTACTGCGAAGTCCTCTTTTCTGCTCCAGGAATCCCTGCCGTCAATCACCGCGGCAGCAGAGGCTAAACCGCTCTCAATGGCTGAAGCTATTCCTTCCCCTGTAATTCTGTCACAGAGCCCTGCTGCATCCCCGGCCAGAATAACCCTGCCATGACCTGAACCAATTGGTTGTCTTCCTGCAGGCAGTACTGCGCCTGCCATATTGCAGCGGGCAGGAAGCCCTGAATATCTGAGTATTCGCCTAAGCATCTTTCGAAGGTCCGGATGACTGGTTCCGTGTGAAGCAACCCCTATAGTCAGATCATCACCTCTTGGAAAGAGCCAGCCGTATCCGTACAGCTCCCTGAAAAAGAAAATGCTGAGCCCTTTGGCTCTGAAAGGCTCAACAGCTTTAGGAGAGAGCTGAACCACTGTGCTTAAAGATGGGCTCTGAAGTACATTTTTTTTCGCTGTAATGCTTTTTCTCACAGTACTTGATGCACCGTCAGCCCCGATCAGTCTGGAAAAATGAATATTTCTGCCTGAAGCAAATACTGCTTTGTCTTCAGATACCTTCACCAGCCTGTCGGTCAAAGGCTCTGCCCCTGCCTCCACTGCCCTTCTTCTGAGAAATGAGTCAAACTCCCTGCGGTCAACTATTCTCATGGGAGGAGTGCATTGGGAACATGTTCGCAGTTCTTTAAGATCGTTGATAACTGTCATTGTGTCATGAACAGCTACAGTCAGGTCATTCAGCTCCTCAGGTTTAAGCATACCTGATTTTATAAGCGCGTTTTCCCCCCGTTTCGATACAACTCCTGCGCATATCTTAGTTCTGGGAAACTCTGAACGATCTGCGAGAATACTGGTTATTCCTTCAGAAGCAAGTTTCCAGCCACATGCTGCGCCTGCAGGGCCGGCCCCTACTATCAATACACTGTTCATGCGTTTAAGATAAGAACTGACACCAATCGATGAAAGTGGTAGGTTTCTCCTTCGAAGAGGAGGTATTGCCCTGGGCAGAATGCTATCAGAACTCTATTACAGGTTCATCTCACTGACAACGGTACTGTTCAGTAATCCAGCCGCAATTGAGAATATCAGCAAATTCATTGCTCTGTTCAGAGTAAAGGCTTCTCGAAGAAGATTTGAGATTTACAGAGAACACCTTCGAAGAATATTCCCCAACAGAACTGAAAAATGGTACAGCGATCTTCTGAAAAGCAACTGGATGGTACACGAAAGGAACCTGTTTGCCGTTTTCCATTCTCTTCGAAGAAAACCTGGAGAACTGCTTCAGCTTACAGAATGGGGAAACGGCAGGGAAGAACTTGACAGGGCTCTGAACAGAGGAAAGGGTGTTCTCCTTCTTGTTCCCCATTTCGGTGACGAGCGAAACCTTCATATCCTTATGGGGATCGCAGGTTATGATGTGCATGTAATGACAAGCCGCTATCTGGACATACCTGAGTATTCAAGAGAGAGCAGGCTGCGGTCGGGAAAGCAGTGGAACACACTTCACTTTCCAGATGAAAACCCGAGGTGGATGTACAGGGTTCTTCAGGAAGGGCGAATCCTTCACTATGCTCCAACGGCTTACGGCGGTCCAGGCGGTATATGGACACAGATGTTCGGAGTGCCGGTGCTGGTTCCTTCCGCACCATGGAAGCTTCAGCGAAGAACAGGCTGTGCGGTTTTTCTCGCCTGGTGTTCCCACAAACCTGGAATGAGATACAAAATCTCTTTTTGCAAGCTTGATCTTCCGGAAGATCAGGAGGGATTCACCTGCGCCATAAGCCATGCAATAGAGGAACTGGCATCCATGGAACCGTCCCAGTACGAATGGAAGAATCTGGCCATAAGACACAGAGAGACTGCCACCATTGCCAGACTGAAATACATTCCCTCTGATGAGAGAATACTGGAAAAGGAAGCTGTTCTTGAAGACAACAACCCCTTGATTATTCACCGTAATCCACTTCACTCAGAGCTGTAGCAATCTGAATCACCCTGCAGGAACTCTGCTTTCTGCTGCCATGGCGCAGTTCTGCTCCATTCAGAGATGATCAATGTTTTTGTAACTTTTCCTGATAAGTCTCAATGTCTGTTTTCAGCCCAAGCTCCGAAATCTGCTCAGAGGAGCTTCCAGTGTTCGCTTCAAACGAAAAGATATCGTGACCGCGAAAAAACGGCCTCCGAAGTCATTCAGAGGCCGCCAATCTTTTCAGAACAGATATTCTCCTGCAGCACCTGGCTGAAGAAGCTGACCTGTATGACAATCAGCGTAAACGGCACCGTTTACCCTTACGCCTGCTCACATTCATGCTGTTGTTATGGCTCCGTTATGATGCTTTGCATATTCATCCAGGAGAGTACGGATCATCTTCTGGTATTGAGTATTGTGCATTTCTGCTTCTTTTTTGAAGAATTCAATACTTCTCTTTGTTAATGAGATAGTTACCTTAACTGTCTCATCCTTCAATGCAAGTTCAGATGGAGAAGGAAGGAAGTCTTCGACTCGCCTTACCTTACCTATAGGTTCATCAGTGTATTCGATTTTCTTTTTCATATATCTTCTTGCCCTTTCGCCAATATCCTGCTCCGAAGATTCTGATCTGCTTGTTTCGGTATACGAACCGAACAGTCAAGATACCCTCGGCAACTCGACCTATGCAGTAGTAACGGGTCTCATGGGCACTATGCGACAGGTCTTCCAGGATTATCCTATGGGGATCAAGGAAAGCAAATTGAGCCAGAGCGAATGAGACACCGTGTTTGTCTTGGTTTGCTTTGTCTTTCTCTGGATCCCATTGAAAATCCGTTTTCCTGCTCATGAGTATATATTGCTTTTCATATGGGCTTTTGTCAATATTTTGTATTCTGCTCTTTGCCATAACGCTTTGAATAACCAGCACAGATACTAGCGGTGCAACCAGCACCGTTTACATCTATGTCTACTCCCTTGCAGGCGTCTGGTTCATGCTGTCAGGCTCTGCTTGTCCTTCAGACCATAAATCTCAGATGGAGGTACACTGAACAATCTAAAGGGAACTTCAGTGTCCGCAGGCGCCTTTGAATGAAGATCTCGTCGGATCTCTACCAATAGGCATGAAAGAGCCTGATTATGGCTCTCCTGCGACATCGATGAATTATTACACTGTGTCACATCCAGATACCGATACATTTCACGGAGCACTGCAGGAGAAGCAACGAGGTTCATTGAATTCGCTGCATCTGAATAGCGTTCCTGTGAACTCGGATTTGATCGGCTTCCCACAACTCCAGAGAGCGCTGCAATGAACTCCTTGTAGTGTTTTCGTTTTAGCTTCCTGTGTTTGCTTCAAACGAAAAGTTATCGTGACCGCGAAAAAACGGCCTCCGAAGTAATTCAGAGGCCGTCAATCTTTTCAGAACAGATATTCTCCTGCAGCACCTGGCTGAAGAAGCTGACCTGTATGACAGGACACTAGAAACTGTCTGCGCAGTCGGTGATTTTCACATCATCTGCCAACAGCCATGTGGCAACTGAGACAGCAGAAGGAGATCTTCTTCCGTAGGTATTGGATCTGTTTGAACTTACGGTTTCAGAAGAAATCGCCAGCACTTTTCCGAAGACAGTCTGAAAACTGTCGGTTATTCTGCTTGAGAATATCGGGCTGACTATCTTCCCCTTCTCTATCAGTACAGCACTGAATCTGCTGCTGCCGGTAAAAACACCCTTGCTCATGTTGGGAAGGTTCATGTAATGAATGGCCGGAATGTACAGAACTCTGTCGTAATCTTTCAGAGCTTCAAGCATATCCGCAGGGCCATCTCCCGGCTGCATTGCAAGGTTGCCTGCATTGGGGCCGGCTTCCTTTCCGTACTTGGAAGCTGTGTTCCTGTCGTAGATAAGGGAGGCCAGTTTTCCATTCTCCACCAGAGGAATCATCTCAGTGGGCATACCGGTATCACTCACAGGATCAGAGAACACATCAGGAGAACCTGGATCATCGAGAACTGTAATCTTCTCGCTGAGGATAGTGTCTCCGAGTTTGTTATCTGAAGTCCAGCCCATCTTCATTTCCCAGGTGCGTCCGGAACATCCGGTCCATACAGCCATTGAGAGCAGATCACCAAGAGCCTCCGGCCCGAAAGCTACCTTGTAGTGCCCAGGTTCTACCTTGAAACCGTCTTTCTCTTCATAGAGAGGAAGAAGATTCCTGAACCGGTTAATTGTCTTTTCAGCGGTTACATCCTCAGCTTTCCAGCCTGTCTGCCAGTCTCCAAGCTCCCAGAGTTTCTTCGGGTGCTTCAGAACACAGGAGAACTGCTGGTCGGTAACAAGCCTTCCGGCACTGAACTTTGTGGCAGTGGTCACAAGGAAGGTTTCAGTGCTTCCGCTGGACCATGAACCGGAGTAGTTGTACTCTTCACCGCACTCTCTGATAATGGCGCTGTAGACCTTTTCCTTCTCTGAAGGATCCATTCCGTCAACAGCGCTGTGGTACTGTTCAGCGGTGTAGATGTTCTCGCTGATGGCAGGAAGTACCGGCTGATAGTCCATTTCACTGGAAACTGCTGCCTTCTCAGCAACCTTGAGAACAAGCTCAAACATTCTGTCAGCAGAGTTTATCTGCCCCAGATGGGTGTGTGTTCCCCGGCGCCTGCCGTCGATTACCTCTATATCAGTTCTGGTAAGCTCCTCGCCTGTGTTGAGGCTTACCGAATTGTTGCCTATTCTCATGAGATGGCTGTTCTCGTGGTGGAGATGTATGGAAGCCTTGATACCACGGGCCGCTGCCATGTTCCTCGCCTCTTCTGCAGCCTTCTTCATAACATCGCTGAGCATCTCTACCTCCTCTCCCCTGTAATTACATTGTCGAATCTGATCACCGGAACACCGTGCCCCAGTTCCATCACCTGGTTGGGTTCGCCTTTACCGCAGTTTTCAACCTGCTCCACTGTCCAGGTTGAACGGTTTCCCACAGCAGAAAGATTGTTGTAGAACTCCACTGTGTGACCCTGGTAGGAGGGATTTCTGAGAACACCTGTAATCTCTCCGTTCTTCACTTCCCAGGCTATCTCGCAGCCGAAGTGGAAGTGCTCACGGTTGGAGCCTATGGACCAGCTGGTGGGATTGTCCACCACAATTCCGTTCTCTGTGTTCTTCACTATGTCATCAAGTGTTCCGTCATCACCGGGAAGTATGTTCACATTGGTCATTCTGTCGATAGGCGCTTTGTAGAAAGCTGTTGATCTGCTGGCGCCACCGCTTTCAGTGAAGACCTCTCTGCCGGCTCTCTGATTGGCCTCGCTTATCATGGCCCTTGAGGTAAGACAGTTCACAAGGATTCCCCTGTCAATCAGAAGGTAGTCCCTTTCAGGGGTTCCCTCATCGTCAAAACCGAATGTGCCAGGGCTGTTATGAATAGAACCGTAAGCGCTTACATTAAGTTTCTCTGAGCCGTATCTGAGTTTGCCGAACGAGTCCAGATTAACGAAACTGCCCCCGGCGAATGAAAGCTCGTAACCAAGTATTCTGTCAAGCTCCAGAGGATGACCTATGGTCTCGTGTACCTGAAGGTGCCCCTGACCTGGAAGCAGAATAACTGAACGGTTGCCGAACTCAAGTTCAGGAGCAGTCAGAACCTGCTTAAGTTCATCCTTCACCCTGGAGGCATGGCCGCTCCAAAGCTCCGGATTGACCAGCATCTCCCAGCCCCTGGTTCCGTCTGCATCGCAGAAGAGGGTTTTTGACCTTTTCTGCATCTGTCTGTCGGTGTCCAGTGCCATTGCGGTCATGTGCGCAAAGGTATTGATGAGGGTTCTGAATGTGTATGTTCCCTCGCTGTTCCAGAAGTGAATAATCATTCGCTGAAGCTGCACTCTGACCATTCGTCTCAGTATCCAGTCCTCTTTCAGTGAATCATCAACGCTCTTCAGAAAGTCAATCTTTTCAGAGAGGGGAACATCAACAGGGTCTGTCTCGAATGGAGAAGTGTACTGGCCGGTATGACCTGGCATTGAACCCATATCCAGACGGACATTCACAAGCCTCGACGCAGAGACAGCGTTGGCCATTGCCCTGTCAAAGCATTCTGCAATACTGTCAAGTCTGCTTGTGGCTGCAAAACCCCATGCACCGCCGTAAAGTATTCTTACGCCGATACCGCTCTCGACAGTGGTGTCGTTAGCTTCAAGGTTTCCATCAAGAAAAACAAACTGCTCATTGCTGTCATCCTGATACCAGCGAACATCGCTGTACTGGGCTCCAGCCTTCATCACCCGGTCTATGTTGCCGGTGACTGCCTTTTTTATGTCATCCAGTGTGAACATTTAACCTTCTTTCGATAAGTAAGGGTCTACAACTGTATTCGTAAATATATCACCTTTATGCAAGTGCCCTGGTTTCATCACTCTGCAGAAAATACCCACTGGCAGGCATGACGCACTTTCCCGCCTGCCGGAATATGCTGCAGTCATCGCCGCGGCATTCCCTGCAGACCTGTGTCACCTCCAGAACAAGAGAACCTGGCCCTTCAAGAAACTCTCCAGGCTTCAGAAGGAAGTTATCACCCCCTGAAGCTGTTATGATCTCTCCAAAGGCTCCAGGGCTGATTTCAAGACCAGTCCTTTCCATGAATTCTGTGATGCTTTCCCAGTCCAGAATGCTTATCTGTCTGTGCAGGTTACCGGCATGGGCATCGTTTTCAATACCTCGGATTGATACCTCTGCTGAATCCACCGGAGTATTCTCAGTGCCTTTTGACGATGATTCATTTATGGGAAGAACAGTCAGTTTCATTCTGTTCCTTTCGGATACCTTACAGTTAACCATGGAGTAAACTTCTGATCCTGCCCTACCGTACCGGTAACAATACCTGAACTCATTCCTGACTGAATTGACAGTATGGCGCACAGCAGAAGAATACACCTTACGGAACAGGTGTAATGACATGTAATCATTCAGCTTTTCTCCGGCTCATCTCGCCTGTATGGAGAAGCATTAAGAAGAGGAGTAAATATCTTTACATAAACCAGCCTCCAGAGGAGCCCCATGAACACCACGAATCCCAGCCCCCTGAGCACATTCTCCATACTGAGCCAGTTAAAAAGACCGTGACAGACCATACCCAGAAGAAGTCCTGCAACGGTAACAAGTACAGGCCGAAGACCTTTTCTGCCCTTTGAATAGCCCAGAGCGGCACCCCAGAAAGAGGCAAAGAGAGCATGGCCTGGAACGCTGAACACAGAACGGGCAAGCAAGGTGAGGGTACCTGCTCCTGCCCCTGCAGTCTCCCATCCGGAAATCACATAGAAAGCGTTTTCGCAGGCTGCAAACCCCAGTGCTGCTGATGCTCCGTAAACAACACCGTCAAACGGTTCATTGAAATTCCTGTTCCGAAAAACTGTCCAGAAAACGATCAGAAACTTACCGGTCTCTTCCACCAGAGGTGCCCAGATAACAGCCGAGTACTTCGCAGGGCCCCAGGGAAAGGGAAGACCTCCATAGGAAGTTCCCAGTGCCACAGCAAAGAGAGCGCCAAGAAAAAAAGTTCTGAATACCAGTTTTGTGGGCTCAGGTTCATACTTGTCGGTCCTGTAGAAGTACCAGAGCCATCCGAGAGCAGGAATAACCGAAACCAATGCTACTGCCAGATACCTCATAATACTTCTTCTCCTACTGCTGTCAGTTGACCATCTGTGAAGCTACAAACCTGCCGAATGCCGCCGGATCTTCCGGTTTCAATCCTGAAAGAACCCTTGCAAGCTCAAGTACCATACCCACCTTCTCCTTGAACAGATCATCGTCAGACTTCTGAAGGGTCTCCAGGGATTCAATCAGCGGATGTGAAGGATTCAGTTCCAGAACTTTCTTTGACTGGGGCTGCTCCTGGTTCATTGCCCGCATCATCATTCGCATCATCTCACCGGGATCATCCTGGGAGGAGACAAGAATGCAGGGTGTTTCTCTCAGTCTGGGTGAAAATCTCACTCCTGCCACCCTGTTACCCAGTATCTCCCTGATAGAGGTCATCAGAGTGGAATGCTCCTTCTCTGCCTCTTCTCTGGCTGTCTTCATCTCCTGAGACATGGTTGATTCAGTGGCTTCACTGGCAAGATTTACCAGTTTTCTCCCTTTGAACTCACCGAGAGCCTCAACTGCAATAAGGTCTACAGGGCCGTAAAGGAAGATAACAGGGTCATCTCCTGCTGACTCAAGATGCGGCGAATTCCTAAGTTCTTCCAGAGAAGCGCCTGCAAGGTAACTGATGGTACCTTCCTCATGGACACTTTCGCTTATTGAAGAAAGGCTTTTCATCTCTTCAGAGCCGGCAAGGTGGAACATAAGAAGAGAAGCCAGTTCCTCTTTTCGTTCGTAATCGGAATAGACACCTTCCTTGAGAAAATCACCGTACTGTGCGAAGAACTCTCTGTATCTCTCCGGTTCATCATCCATCATATCTGAAAGGTGGTCTATAATCTTTCGTGTAAGAACCTTGCTTATTGTAAGAAGCACACGATCCTGCTGAAGCATTTCTCTTGAAACATTAAGAGATACATCGGGGCTCTCAACAACCCCTCTGAAGAAATGAAGATACCTGGGAAGAATGGTATCGGCTCTCTCCATTATCATTACTTTTCTGGCGTAGAGGCTGAGCCCCGGTCGCCTGTCGGGAATCATCAGATCCATTCCCCTTGTGGCAGGGGTAAAGATAAGCGCGTGGAACTCGGTTGTTCCCTCTCCGTGATACCAGAACCTGTCCATAGGCTCTGAGTGATCATGGGTGAGATGGGAGTAGAATGCGCTGTACTCACTGTCTTCCACTTCAGAGGGATTCCTCAGCCATACAGGCATTCCCTTGTTCAGCTGCTCCTTTTCTGTACCCTCTTCTGCATCTCCGGCTTTTTCAAGAAAAACCGGATTACCTACGAAGTCGGAGTAGTGGCTCACAAGGGATCTTATCTTCCACTCAGAGAGATATTCCTCTGCATCCTCTTTCATGTGGAGTATTACTGAAGTTCCAGTTTCAAAACCGGAACCTTCGCCTATGGTGTACTCCTCTTCTCCGGTACTCTTCCATATCCAGCAATCAGTTTCCCCTGCTTTTCGGGTCTTCACAGTTACCGAATCGGCTACCATGAAAGCAGAGTAGAAACCAACACCGAATTGGCCTATCAGTTCAGGTTTAACCGCTCCTGAAGCGGCGTCCTCAAGAAACTTGAGAGTACCTGAAGAAGCCACTGTTCCAAGACATACCTTCAAGTCATCCCGATTCATACCCACACCGTTGTCAGTAATTGTGAGAGTCCTGCCTTCCTTGTCTGCCTTTGTGACTATCTCAGGGGCATAGCCCTCTGAGGTCAGGGAATCGTCATCAAGTGCCAGAAACCTCAGCCTGTCGATTGCATCGGAAGCGTTTGAAATCAGCTCTCTCAGAAATATGTCCCTGTTGGAATAGAGACTGTTGATGACAAGATCCAGTACTTTTTTTGTTTCAGCCTTGAATTTAAGTGATCTGTGACCTGGCATTTCCTCGTTCTCCTTTATCGAATCCTGCCTTCCAGGAACGGAACCTGAAAAACTTTTTCATGATGTATGGGACCGTGGCCGAAGTAGCCTTCCTCTCCGAAGAGTTCTCCGTGATCCGCTGTGACTGTAATCCATGTGTTTTCCGGTACAATGTCGAAGAGCCTTTCAAACACGCTGTCCAGATACTCGACAGTGTCCACCTGCCTTGCCTGGAGCATATCCATCTCCTTCTGGTCAAAGAATCTGGAACCGCTTGTGCTCTCCTGAACTGCGCCGTCTATAAGGTGATCGTCAAGGTGCTTGAACACACCGTGAACACCGCTGATTCTGGGCCAGTCGTTTTCAGATTCAGTTGGTCTGGCATAGGGATAATGGGTTTCTCCCACATTGAGCATATAGAAACTGGGCCTGTCGGAAGGGAATGTCATAAGGTCAAGCATGGCATTCATGTCGTTGTGCTTGTCCATGAGCCTGAATGTGTCAAATCCTCTGTTTACAGGGGTCATGCTGTTAAGAACCGGCAGTGATACCATTGCATGTGTTCTGTATCCCAGGGAATCACGGAGGTAGTCAGGCAGCCAGAGCCTTGGAACAAGGCTCTTGAACTCAATGCCGTCTGCTCCGAGCCTCTCGTTATACTTCACAAAATCATGCTTGTAGTACTCGCTGGCAAATACCCCTGAAGGGCTTGTGTGTGGAACCAGCCCCATGAGCAGGTTGTAATGTGACGGGGCTGTCCAGCTTGCGTAGCTGTACCTTGCCTCGGTTTCTCCCAGCTTCATAATGGTTTTTGGAGCTGCCTTCATGAACGAATCGTATCTGCAGCTGTCCAGAATAACCACTATGAAATTGTTCATATTGTCAAAAGGAGGAGTTCTTCTTCCTGCTGAACCACCGATGACTGTTTTTTTCTTCTTCTGAAAAAGACCCAAATCAGTCCCCTTCTGTTAGCAGCTAAATGCTGTTTCTTATGTCTTCTCTTACTTCCTCCGACCATCTGGAAGAAAGTCTCTCCATCTGTTCAACCATTTCAGAAAATCCAGGCGCCGGCATCAGTCTCTCATATCTGTAGTTCCTCTGCATGATTACAGTTGAACCTCTGTCTCCAAGAAGGGTAACATCCACATCAAAAACAGCTACCCAGGTTGCGCTGTCAACCTGAGTGGCACCGAACTCCCTTACATAACCCTCGACAGTTAACAGATTATTAACCGTTGCAGCAGTTCTGAATACCGCCGGAAAACTGCCTTCTGCCATCAGATCTCTTGCCAGCATTTCACTCAGCATGGCACCGGGTCTGGCTGCCCACCTGTTATCAGAACTCTCCATGATTGTTCCATCAGCGTGTCTGACAACCATACCTGAAAGCTGATAGCTTCCTGAGGCTTCAAGGTCTCTGACCCTAATTGCACTGGATGCTGCAGGGGTTCTCATGTTTTCAGGTTTATCCCAGTCAATGGTCCACTGACTGGCCGGTGCAGTTTCGCTTCCTCCCAGGGGAACATTCACTGTAATACAGCCTGTGATGAGAAGCAAAGCAGAAACTGAATACAGAATGGTTTTTGTCATTGCCAGATTTCCTCTCCTCTGTAACCACCGGAAAAACCGTCAAGCAAACGGTTAACATTCGGCAGAAGTTCTCTTATCTCCTGAAGTATAGAGTTTGTTACATTAAAAGTGTTATGGAGGTCAGCCCCCATCATGTTCAGCTGTTCTGAAAGATTGTCAAGTTCACCGGTGAACTCCTTCAAGTCTTCCACGATCGGTTCAGCATCTTCCCTGGCATCCCTGATCGCCGCGGTAAGTTCGTTCCCCAAATCATTGTATGTAACCAGAACAGCATCAAAATTATCAATTGTTCTGCTGAGCCTTACAGCCACCGAATCGTTTTCTACGCTGTCAAGAAGATCGTTCATTCTGGTAAGCGCTCTTATTGTCTGGTCGTTAAGCTCTTTCATATCCACCTGAGCCATTGACTGGAATACAGCGTTGAGCCCTGATGCCACGGACTGCACTGTACCGGACCTGACCGGTACAACAGGCATATCAGATTCGAATGTGAGCTGGTCTTCACTCCACAGCCTTTCCACTGAATCAGGAAGGCTCTCCAGATTGATATCCTGTAGACCGGTAATTCCAGTGAAGAACAGCGAAGCAACAATGGTATCATCAACTCTGAACTTGTCGTCTTCCAGGTTCAGAACAACCTTCACCAGCCTTCCGTCAGGAGCTATCTCTATAGCGGAGACCGACCCTACCGGCACTCCGTTGTATTCTACAGTGCTTCCCACATTCAATCCGCCTACACTCCATCCGAAGTAACAGGCATAGCTGGTGGTAACAGGGCTGCTGAAACCTCCGGCAACCCAGAAGATACCTGTAATAAATATGCCCATTATCAAAACGAAGAAGATTCCCAGACGGACTCTGTTAGCTCTCAGTGCCATTTCAGTCTCCAGTCTTTCTTCTGAAAAAATCGATTACCCGGGGATCGGTGGAATTTGCAGCCAGGTCACCGGCACTTCCTGTGGCAATAATGCCCTTTTCCTCCGGATCAAGCATCACCACCCTGTCTGATATGGCGTGTATGCTTTCAAGTTCGTGAGTTACAATGATGAGAGTAGTTCCCTGATTCCTGTTCACTGAGAGTATAGTCTTATCCAGCTCAGCGCTGGTCACAGGATCCAGACCGGCAGAAGGTTCGTCAAAAAACAGAACTTCAGGGTCAAGAGCCATTGCTCTTGCAAGAGCGGCTCTCTTCTGCATTCCTCCTGATATCTCAAGGGGATTATCGTACGCAGCATGGAGCATACCGACCATTTCAAGCTTGCTCATGGCCACATCTGTCATCTCGTGCCTTGTAAGATCTGTGAATTCAGACATTGGAAGTATCACATTTTCCAGCACAGTGAGATTACCTAGAAGAGCTCCTGACTGAAAGAGAACTCCCCATCTTCTTCTGGCTGCAGCAAGGATTTCTGCCGACTCCCATATATCCTGCCTGTCGAAGAGAATTCTTCCGCCGTCAGGTTTCTGAAGACCAATAAGATACCTCATTATTGTGGATTTGCCGCAGCCGCTCTTTCCTGCTATAACAAGAACCTCACCGCTGTAAACATCCATTGAGACATTCTTCAGAACAGGTACTTCATCATAGCCTCCGGTTAGGTTATCCACCTCTATAATGGCTCTGCTCATATCTGAAGTCCCGGTCTGAGGTGAATGAAAATAAGGGAGAGCAGAGCATCAACCAGAATAACCAGAAAGATGCTGACAACCACAGCAGAGGTGGTTGCTTTGCCTACAGAAGCCGGACCTCCCCGAACCCTCATTCCCATGAACGAACCTGTAATTGCTATAATCGCAGAGAAAAAGAAGCTCTTGATAACTCCCCAGTAAAGGTCGAACGGTATAAGAGCCTTCCTTGCTTCTTCCATGTAAACTTCAGCAGGCATTCCCAGAAAAAGCCCGCCTGCTGCAAGCCCTCCGGCCATACCTGCGAAATTAGCTATTGAGATAAGCAGCGGCATGACCACAAACAGAGCAATCATTTTGGGAGTAACAACATATCCGTAAAGGTTGAAACCCATAACCTCAAGGGCGTCTATCTCCTGCCTGACCTTCATAGTGCCTATCTCTGCCGCAAAAGCTGAACCTGATCTTCCTGCAACCAGAACAGCTGTCATCATGGGACCTATCTCCCAGCAGATACTGTAAGCCAGAAGGGCAGGCATAAACAGTTCTGCGCCGAACTGCTGCATCTGGTAGCCTGCCTGATAACCCAGAACTACTCCCATGAGCCAGTTGAGAGTTACGATGATGGGAATAGCCATTACTCCTGCCTGCTCCATGTAGTAGGCAGTCATGGAACCTCTTACCCTTCCTGAGAAGAGAGCCCTGATAGCCTGTACGGAAAAAGTCATCAGACCTGTGAGCAGCTTCCAGGACTCGTAAACATTCTGCCCGATATCATTGAAGTGATACTTAAGATTCTTTTTGGAAACGAATCTGGGAGGAACCCTGTCAATCTCCCTGAAACGCTCAAAGATTTCAGCCATTTCAGGATCAGGAATCCTCAGAATAACCTTCCTGTTTCGGCTTTTTCTGGCCTCATAGAAAGACCAGATTCTGGCTGCTACCCCTGTATCAAGAGCATCGCAGCGAGAAAGGTCTATTTCAACAGGAGTATCAGGAAGGCCTTCAAGGGCTCTGCTGACATTATGCAGATCTGCTACTGTAAACCTGCCTGAAAAGGACAGGGAGTTTCCACGGAACAGGATTCTTCTTCTGTCCAAAGAAGCGCTACCAACCTTTCAGAATCAGCTTGTCTTATGGTTTACGGAGTGTTAATATAATGTATTGAAAGAATCCGGCATGGGTTCGTCGGACACAGTAACAGTCAGGAGGGGCATATGGGCACCATTGTATTCATTATTTTAAGGTTTGTCTTCAATGTTAACAATTACGGCGATGGCCAGACTCTTGCTACACTGGTATCACTTGATACTATTGCTCTGCTTCTTTTCATGCATCTGAGAAAGGGAAGATAAGCCAGGGTCAATCAATTCCTCAAAGGCTCTTCTAACCTGAAGCAGTATTCGGGTAAAATCTTCTGAAAGCCTGTTTCTCGGCCATTTAAGGTTTATTATCAGGCTACATACTATTCTGCCTGGACGGCTATCCATAACAAGTATTCTGTCTGCAAGATAAACAGCTTCTTCGATATTGTGTGTGACAAAAACCACAGTGGTTGACTGTTTTCTGAACAGGTTCCTTACAGTGTCCTGCAGTACCATTGCAGTTCTCTCGTCAAGGGATGCAAAGGGTTCATCCAGAAGCAGAATATCCGGTTCTGTTACCAGCCCCCTGGCCAGAGCGGTTCTCTGCTGCATTCCCCCTGACAGCTGGTGAGGATAGCTGTGGGCAAAATCCTGAAGTCCGACTTTTTCAAGAACCTCCATACACCGCGGCAGAGCATCTTTTCTGGAAACCCCCTGTGCCCTGAGTGAAAAAGAAACATTGGAAGCCACTGTCAACCAAGGAAAAAGCGCTCCCTGCTGAAATACATACCCCGGTCGTGAATCTATTCTGACGGTGCCTGAATCCGGTTTCTCCAAACCGGCAAGTATTCTGAGAAGTGTTGTCTTGCCGCAGCCGGTAGGTCCCAGCAGACATATAAATTCCCCGTCAGAAACAGCAAGATCAACACTATCAAGGGCATTTACTATACCCCCTGATGGAGTCTGAAATGATTTACTGACACCTTTGACGGACAATGACATTATCGCTCCCTTGCCCTGAGCCTGATCCACTTTTCTCCTGCATACTCAAGACCCCTCGAAAAGAACAGACCTATTACAGCAATAACGAAAATACATGCTATCATGATATCCAGCCTTGAAAGCTGATAAGAAAATCTCAGAAGGTAACCGATACCTGCATTGGTACCGGGAAGCATCTCAGCAGCAATTATAACCATCCAGCATCGTCCTACAGCCATTCTGTAACCTGTAAAAATATCCGGAAGAGAGGCAGGAAGCAGAACATTTGTGAAAATAAAGAAGCGCCCTGCACCAAGAACCCTGGCTGCTTCAATGTGAACCTTTCTAACACTCCTTACACCGTGCATCGTCTCCAGAATGACAGGAAAAATACCGCCCCATGCCAGAATGAATACCATTCCCGCCTGAAGCTCATTAAGAATGTTTCTTGAGTATTTCAGATGATCGAGGCCAAACAGCTCTGTAAATGTGGTATCCTTGAAAAAAATAATGGAAAGAGGCAGAAGCGCAAGAGGTGAAAGGGGTCTGGCAAGCTCAGTGAGTGGTGATGTGAGTTTTCTGAATCTGGAACTGGCACCCATGAAGAATCCTGCAGGTGTACCGATAAGTATTGAGAAGAACAGTCCTATGGTGACCCTGATAAGACTGACCCCGGTATTCCACAACAGTGAACTGCAGCTCAGAAGATCCCTTCCAGGATGCAAAAGCACATTAAGAACACGGGATGGCGGAGGCAAAAGAAGTGAATCCGGATAGAACTGCCAGAAGAGTAGAATCAGTATGGGCAGAAAGAGCCCCGGAAGGCTTGATCGAACCTTCCGGAGCATACCTGCGAAACGATCAGAAAATCGTTTGACCTTTTTGATTACTGCACAAATCTCTCAGGCAGAAGACTGAAATCTGTTATCATTTCCAGCTCGGAAGCATCATCAGCATCCATAAGAGGTCCGCTGAACGCGCCAAGAGATCTGGTGTGCTCAAGTATCAGGTTCATATTGCTCATCCACTCATCGGTCACATTCATGTCATAAAGGCTGGTTGCCATGGAAATGACCTCAACCTCAACCGGTGTGCCGATCCATTCAGATGCAGCAGCTGCAGCATCTTCAGGATTTTCGTTTATGTAATCAGTGGCGTAAGCAAAAAGTTCAAGAGCTGCAGCAACCTCTTCAGGCTTCTGTTCCATAACCTGATGTGTTGCAGCAATTGCGCAGCACGGGTGGTTCTCAAAGTCTCCTGGAGGCAGCAGAGAAAGCTCTGCAACGCATTTACCTATGCCGTTATGCTCCGCCATGGCGCATGCAGGGTTGTTTGAAACGAAAGCATCTATAATGCCTTCCTGCAGTGCAGGATTAAGGTTGGGCTGACCCTGCGCGTTGTAGAGAATAATGTCTGCGCCCTCAACATCGCCGCCGGACATTGCAAAAGAAATACCTGCCTCTGTCAGAGCACTCTGGAAAATGATCAGAGCAACAGCTTTGGGGCTCTTGAAACCTACAGTGAGAGGTTCTTCAGACTGGGATGCCCAGGTAACAAAATCGTCCCATGTGTTCACCGTTTCGTTATCAGACGCAACCACCAGCATATCTCCCCGCTGGTGCAGCGGAGCAATTATGCTGACAGGATTGCCCTGGTCATAACTTACTGCAAATGGTAAAACACCGCCGAAGCCAATCTCAAAAAGACCGGCCTGCATATTGTTGGGAACATTTATTGCACCCTGTGACTGGATGAACTCAACTTCGGCTATTTTCTCGTTGTTTTTTATGAGGGCGTAAAAAGTCTCGCCGAGAGGAACAAGATAAACAGGATACAACTCATGCATAGCTTCGCAGCGAAGAGCTGATACGAAAACCGCTGAATGGTGATCCTGCTTAACAAAACCAATCTTCAGCTCAGGAGCTTCAGCATAAATGTCAATTTCCTCAACAGGAATGTTATCGGGGCCTTCAACGGACTCTTCGGTGACTTCCTCTCTCTGTTCTTCAACTGCAGGTGCAGGTTCCTCTCCTCCGCATGAAACAGCAAACAGGAAAACTGACACAAACAGCAGCAAAGCAAGTGATTTTCTCATGGTCCCTCCGCAATCAGCACAGCTTTGTACCGGTGATGCAGCACCAGATACGGTATTACTAAAGTATTTCTGATATTCAGGAGCAAAAACCCCCGAATTGGAAAAATTCTAAATACTCAAATCAATCAAGTCAACTGCCTTGTACAAAACCTGTAACAGAATTCATAACTTCATAATTTCATGTTTACGCACACTGACCCAATATGTTAACTCGAACTTAATGGGGCATATAAGTGCATCATTCCAGCTGTACTGTTATATTTGCCTTCATGCAATACGAAACAACCGAGAAACTGAAGAACACTGAACTCTGGATCTTTGATGCTGATGATACTCTGTGGGAAAGCGCTCTGTATTTCAGAAGGGCTGAAGAGGACTTTCTTGGGCTGATGCTAAGCCTTGGCTTTGACCCGGAAACCATCAGAAATGAAGTGCACAGCAGAGATATTGAAAGGCTTTCTGTAACTGGATACGGTGTCCGTCCTTATATAAACACTCTGAAATCAATACTGGCGGAACATGTTACAGCATTATCTTCATATCTTAATGATAGTATTGACTATATCTCCAATAGTCTTCTCCATCATCCACTTGTTCTGCTTCCTGAAGTAATCTCTACTCTGGAGAAAATGAACATCTGCGGTAAAAAAATGCTTGTCTACACAATGGGTGAAGACGACCATCAGAGAGACAAGTTCAATAGATCCGGAATAGCCGGTTTCTTCAGTGATATCGTTGTTGTTCCAGTTAAGAATGAAAACACTATGAAAGAACTGCTGGCCTCTTTCGGAACACTGCCGGAAAGAGCCTGCATGATTGGAAACAGCCCTAGGTCAGACATAAACCCAGCCATAGAATGTGGTGTTAACGCGATATACCTGAAGCGTTCTATCACATGGCAGGCAGAACAGACGGAGTTTGCCGAACCTGAGCTTGTAACAACAGTAACCAGTCTATCTGAAATACTGCCTCTGGCTGGTATTGAATAGCCGGTAAGCTCCATCTGTGATGGGTGCGTTGACAATTCTGGAGGATAAAGATGACACTTTCTGGTTTTCTCTCGAAAAATACTGTTTCAGTAAAACTCAATATTGGCAGCAGAGACAAGCTGCTCGCTGAGATATCTTCCCTGGCGGCAGATATGGCCGGGCTGGACACCGATGGAAGAGATCGAATTGCAGCTGTGTTGAAAGAAAGGGAAGAACTGGCCACAACAGCTCTGGGATCAGGTACAGCCATCCCCCACTGCAGAATGCCTGGACTGAACAATTTCATAACCGGTGTGGTCACAACTAAAAAGCCAATTGACTACGGCGCTGCTGACGGAAAAAAGGTAGACATCTTTCCTTTTGTCATAGCTCCTGAGAATAAGCCGAAAGAACACCTGAAAATTCTCTCTGGTATGGCTCGTATTCTAAGAAATCCTGATACTCGCAAGGCAATCAGAAGCATTAATGATTCTGAAGAACTCTACAATTTCCTTTCTGACCTGTTTGAGGACAAACAGGAAAAGAAGATGCCCCATGCCGGTTCATCAATGAAGATGCTTCATGTTTTCGTCAGGGATGAAGAACTTTTCAACGACATTCTGCAGGTATTCGCCTCAGGCGAGACTGCCGGAGCGATGGTTCTGGAAACCCACGAATCTACAGAATACCTCTCCAGTATGCCTGTATTCGCCGGTTTTTGGAACAGCGAGCTCCATACCTTCAACAGAATAATCGTAAGTGTAGTTCAGGAGAAACTCCTTTACCAGACTTTACGAAACATTGAGTATGTCAGCGGTGATTTTTCTTCCAACAGCGATGTGATGGTAACTGTGACAGACCTCCATCATGTTCTCGGCTCACTGGACCAGTAGGAGAGGTATTATGACATCAATACCTATTCTGGCTCTGGTAGGATTTGCTGTAACTGTCGGACTCTTCGCAGGCGACCTTATCAGAAAGATCGGGCTTCCCTCAATCATAGGCTATATGCTTCTGGGAACAGTCATGGGTGTCTCTGTTCTTGAGCTTTTCAGTAATGAACACCTGGAACAGCTTACCTTCGTTACAGACATAGCCCTGGGATTCGTTGCATTCAGCATAGGAGGTGAACTGAAGCTCACCACCCTCCGGTCTCTGGGAAAATCAATAGGCCTTATTATTGTTTTCGAGTCTTTTGCCGCCCTTCTGGCTGTGGCTATGCTTGTATACGCAGTTACAGGAGATGTTGTGACAGCACTGGTTTTCGGAGCTCTAGCTCCTGCGACAGCACCGGCTGGAACGGTTGCGGTAATAAGAGAATACAAGGCAAAAGGAAAACTCTCCTCTTCCCTTTATGCCGTTGCAGGGTTTGATGACGGTGTGGCCATTCTTCTTTTCGGTTTCACTGCTGCAATAGCCAGGCAGCTGATGCTCAGGGAAGCAGGGCAGGCTTCCGGAAGCCTTCTGTCAGGGCTTATGCAGCCCACAGGTGAGATACTGCTTAGTCTTCTGGCAGGGGGAATACTGGGATTTCTCTATACATGGCTTGTAAAGAAGCTTGAATCCAGAAGCAATATTCCTGCACTGACATTCGGTTTCATTCTTATAGGAGCCGGACTCGCTTCAATGTTCCATCTCTCTCTGATTCTTGTGAATATGGGTATAGGCTTTGTTCTGGCAAACACATCAAAGCACAGCCTGGTTATAAGTGTAAATGAACAGCTCAGATCCCTGATGCCCCTGCTTTTCATACTGTTCTTCTTCCTGGCAGGCGCGCATCTGAACTTCGGCGCACTTCCTTCACTTGGATTGATAGGGCTTGCATATCTGCTGGGCAGAACAGCAGGCAAGATGGGTGGTGCCTGGTTTGGCGCATGGCTGGGCAAAGCAGATTCAGTTATCATGAAGAATATTGGTCTGGGACTTCTCTCCCAGGCAGGTGTAGCCATCGGACTCTCTCTTCTCATCGCCCAGGAGTTCGCCAGAATACCTCTGGCCAAAGCATCATCCCTTGCGGCATCGGTGGTTACAACCATTACTGCAACATGCATCATCTTTGAGATAGTAGGCCCTGTTACAGCCAAGATAGCACTGAAGAACGCCGGGGAAATAAATGCAGACTGAGAGAGAAACCAGATATCTGCAGACAAAAAAACACCTTGCGATGTAAATACCTGTCTGCAACAGCAATGCTAAGGTGAAAAGAGGAATAAGATTATGAGTACTAAATGCATAATTCCGGTTATTCTATGCTGCACATTGTGTTACTCCTCAGACCAGGCCTGGTTCAGACTGACAGGTTTCAGTTCAAACGGCAGGTATGCACTGTGGGAGACAGGCGGAGTGCATGACGGCTCCGGATTCCCATGGATATCTATGGAAGTTCTGGATTTAACTGATGGAAGGCAGGCAGCTGAGTTCAGCCAGGTGTGGGAAGACTCTGAATGCTCAGATCCAGATTTCACCATAGCTGACAGTGCAGGAAAAGAGCTATGCCTTGCTTTTGATATTCAGAGGGGAAACTGGCAGGAACCTATTGTATACTATCCGGTTACAGACCTGTCTCATGGTGGGGATACCACCTCTTTCTGCCTTGAGACATATTCTCCTGAATACAACTCAGGAGAGCTGAAACTGGTTGTGTCATCAGAACAGGGAAAAGCCTGCGCAGGTTATCCTGACTGGTTTCCTCCACCTGCACATCTCACTGTTGAACTGGGAAACGAAGAAAAGTTTTTTGTTTTGTTCTCTGAAGAAACTCTTTCTGAGAAATACAGTCTGTTCTACAGCTATGAACTTGCAGGGATCTGGCGAAACCCGTTCAACAGTTCATCCCTGTTGATCCTGCTTCATGGGAAAACGCCGGGCTTTGAAGGATCCAACGGGAGGTACCGGGCAGTTACAGCCCTTCTGCCGGAGGAAATCTGATTTACCATGGGAAGAACTGCAGCGCTGTGATAGTTTTGCAGTTACCAGTTTGAAAGGATTCCCTGCCTGTTCACCTGAATCATGTTTCTTGAGAACAGTATCAGCGCTTTCAGAGTATTTCTGAAAAACTGCCGCAATAACGGAGAAGGGGGAGCCTGAGGCTCCCCCTTAGTTGTTCTGAACACCTACTGTATGTGTACCATCTTCAGTTCAGCAATAGCTGTTTCCCATGAGAGACGAACTATATACAAACCTGAAGGTACAGATTCCAGTTCTACGGAGTGTACACCTGAAGTAACCTGCCTTGAATGAACGGTTCTTCCGCACATGTCGTGAATTGAGAGTACCGCTTCTTCAGGGGCAGTAACGCTGAACACAGCAGATGAACCTGCAGGGTTTGAACCTATGTTGCAAAGCCCCAAATTGCCTGCAACTGCTGATTCTTCACCTTCTATACCTGTCGGATCATAGGCTGCTGCCCTGAGATCCCACTGCAAGTCAGTACCTCTGGCGCCATAAACCAGCCAGAGCTTTCCGTCTGAACCTGCAGCCATTCTGCCGTCATCAACAGCGTCAGAAGAAGCGGCAGTTTGAATACCTGACCAGGATGAACCATTCCACTCGTTATACCTGATACTGTTCATTCCTGCAGTCCAGGAAACAATGATGTTACCATTCTGAAGCACAGTAATCGATGGCCGCACACCGTAATCTGTACCTGAAACCTTCTCAGGGCTGGTCCATGAAGTACCCTGCCTCATTGAGAATACTATCTCGCCGTTCTGTCTCTGCCACGCTACTGCAAAACCGTTGGATATTCCTTCTATACAGGCATAACGGCTCTCGTCTGCTGAAGAAGATATAAGCTCTTCCGAACCGAATGAGCCGCTGTCAGGTGCATCGCGGAAACCTATTCTCCAGCCATCATCGGTTTTTCTGTGGTAAACCATTCCGAAATCTGTGCCGTTCCAGGCCACATCCGGATACCTTTCAGGAGTATCTGAAGCTGCAAGATTCTCCTCAGGTGTCCACTGCGCACCTGTCCACATTCGGCCTGCAATATCCGGATCTCCACCGTCCCATTTCTGCCATACAAGCCAGGTATGACCATTTCCGCCTGACATTGCCGGTTCAATATCGTAAGGATCACCGGAGGTCATTACCTGAGCAACTCCCCACCCTGAACCGTTCCATGGTGAAAGATAAATATCGTAACCTTCGTGGTTGTCTCTCATGGACTGGAAGGCAACCCAGACATTTCCAGTGCCGTCACCGCCCACAGCAGGGTGCCAGTCCCAGTACTGGTGCTGGCAGACAATGGCAGGAGTTACCCATGTATCACCGTCGGTGGATGTTGCCAGAATGTTAGCCCTGACAGGCTCAGAACTGCCGGATACTGCAAAAACTCTTCCGGAAGAAGGATCAGCATACACATCCACCCTGCCCTGGGTATGCAGTCCATCAGTAAGAGGATAGTCTATCCATCCATCAGCAGCAGGCTCGGATCCACTCTGCGCAAATCCTGCTGTCATGGCAGAGGTCTGTCGGGGTTTCAGTGTAGGATCACCGAAAAGAACAGCTCCGTCCTCATAACCGGTATTATTCGACAGCCATACTCTGAAAGCATCACCAAGATTGCTGCCGCTGGAAAGCTGTGCATAGTACTCAGTGAAAAAGTTCGTATAGTCAACTTTCGACTGGGCAAGGCATGCCAGACCGTAACTGTCGGTCCAGATATAGCTGTTGGCAAGATTGTCTATCTCTGTCCATCTGCCGTTGCTGCAGCAATTACATACAAAGAAGAATGCATGCGGATCCAGAGGCGGCACTTCAAAGTTGTTCAGTGTACCGGCACCGGTTGCCGGAGCTCCAGTATGAAAACTGCTTCCCCAGGGACTGGAGTGGGATATAAGATGAACCCACTCATAACCTGTGAGCAACTCTTGTTTGAAATCGTCTGCATTGGTGCCAAGAGCATCATCCACTCTGTTCACATCAGTATAGAGGTCGTCCAGCCCGCCTGTAAGGCCGGTAAAAGCCTCCTCGTAAGCCAGAGCCCTGTCAGGAAGAGAGAGCATACCTGTTCTGTAGGCATGATTCTTGGCAAAGTAGTTGTTGAGCAGCTCCACAGAAGAACCCCAGCTGAGGTAAGTAGGTGTGAGCCTTCCCAGCCAGATTTCAGGCTCTCCTGATGAATAGCTGTTAAACAGACCATCATTATCTGGATCACTCCATGTACCGTTCATATCCATGAGATACATGTCTATAGGGTATTCACCGTACTCGTTCTCAATCCAGCCTGCAGGTATGTCTCCAATAGCCACGGCACCTGCAAGGCTTCCTCCGGCATACTGGGTCTGCAAGTCACTTCTGATATCAGACGCAGTCCCACCGTCAATCTGCCAGACAGCTACCGTATAACCATCTGCTTCAAGGTCGCTCTGATACTGGGAAAGTGCAGCTGATATTCCCGACTGGATCTGAGCATCAACAAGGAGTACAACAAGATCAGCATCGGTTCCCTGAGTAACAGGAGCGCAGATAATATGCCTGCTGTATGTTCCTCTTTCTCCGGAGACTGAATGAAAAGTAGATTCAGGCTGTCTGCCTCTGCTGTCAATGTACTGCAGCGGAACACCCTCAGGTGTTGCGAGGCAGATGGCAGTCAGTATAAGCAGAGCTGTAACTGTAGCTTTCATTTATCACCTCTATTCAAGTGAGCCTATAGTTCTTTCAACTTCATCAAGTATTTCCCCTGTCCTTACCACTTCAGCCATTCTGTTGTGATCAGGATACAGCGGCCTGTCCTCTCCAAGATGGTCAACATGTCTCCTGACAACCTCACGGGCTTTCTCAACACCATCACCGCATCTGTGGTCTCTGAAATCCAGCGCCTGGGCAGCTGCTATCATCTCAATTCCCAGAACTCCTCTGGCATTCTCTAGAATCTGGCAGTTCTTCAGTGCGGTATTCATGCCCATGCTGACAAAGTCTTCCTGATCTGCAGCAGCAGGAATGGAAGCCACAGAAGCAGGATTTGAGAGTATTCTCTGCTCGACGATCAGCATTCCTGCAGTGTACTGACTGAGCATGTGACCGCTGTAAAGACCAGGTTTCTCCGCAAGGAACGGCGGAAGCCCCACTGAGAGAGCAGGATTAAGAAGCCTGTTCAGTCTTCTCTCACTCAACACAGAAACCATGGTAATCGCAGAACCTGCCATCTCCATAGGAAGAGAGACAGGAGTTCCCTGAAAATTGGCACCTGTAAGAACCAGATCCTCTTCCGGAAAGAAGAGCGGGTTGTCACCAACACCGTTCAGTTCTGTTTCCACCTGACTTCTGGCATAAGCCAGTGCATCATGCGCTGCTCCTATGACCTGAGGCGTGGATCTCATGGAGTAAGCATCCTGTACCTTCTGAGGAGTCTTGCCAGTAAGAAGATCACTTCCTTCAATGCACTTTCTTATTGCCCGCGCACTGCGAAGCGAACCGGGAAATCCTCTAACTGTATGTACCTTATCCTGATAGGGCTTCATGTTGGCATAAAGGGCCTCAAGGCTCATTGCAGCAGTTATCTCAGCCTGCTTAAGCCACCTGTTCATGTCATAGATGTTCAAAGCAGAAATGGCAGTAATGAGGTTTGAACCATTAATCAATGCCAGCCCGTCTCTGGCCTGCAGCTCCAGCGGTTCAAGGCCTGCGCGCTGAAGCGCTTCCTTTCCCGAATACCTCTGCCCTTCAAACCAGGCTTCTCCCTCACCCATGACAACAAGGGCTATCATGCTCATTGGAGCAAGGTCACCGCATGCACCTACAGAACCTTTCTCACACACCACAGGTGTTACTCCTGCGTTGAGCATTTTCACAAGCATTCCGGTCATCTCAAGGCGAACTGCACTGTGACCGTTGCAGTGTACATTTGCCCTGCCCAGCATGGCTCCTCTGACATGCTCAATGGGTGCAGGTTCACCGATACCTGCTGAATGGTTGTAGATAAGGTATTTCTGAAAAGAGAGCACCTCTTCATCACTGAGCTTAGTCTCTGAGAACTCTCCTATACCTGTATTTATTCCATACATGGTTTCGCCTGCAGCGATTTTTCCCTCAACCATTTTCCTGCAGCGAAGTATTCTCTCCTCTGCTTCAGGGGCAAGGGAAACCTTTTCACCGTTCCTCGCAACCGCTACCACTTTCTCAATGGTAAGGCTGCTTCCGTCCAGAACAACTGGCATCACTTCCTCCATTGCTGAAATTTCGTTACACAGAGATATGGGATAATACTAAAGAATACTTCCAATGGTAAGAGAGAACACAGAAACAAGCCTCCTTTTGCAAACCTGCATACCTGGCAATACCATGTGAGACGGTTCATCTTCTCAAGAGAGAAAACCTCTCTGCTTAAGGTGGATTTACTATCTCCTTACTGGGAAACAAAGGAGCTTAGGGCATGACCCAGTACATCGATTCACCATAAGCATTACATATGCTCCTGAGCAAAATCGAAATTCCTCCATCTGTGAACAACCGGTTCAGCATTTGTTTCCCTTATACCCTGCAGAATACGCTCCTTCAGCTCTTCCTTTGAGTTAACCCGGATATGTTTCAGAAAAGTCCTTGCTATTTTTGAGAAGTAGGTTTCTACCAGGTTCAGCCATGAACCGTGTTTGGGGGTATGAACATATATGAACCGATTTGGTCGGCTTTGCAGATAAGCCATTGTCTCCTTTGATATGTGGGAAGAGTGATTGTCGAGGATAATCCTGATTGTGCAATCTGCGGGATAATACTCGTCAAGTTCTTTCAGGAGCATAACGAACTCCCTGCTCCTATGCCTCTCATGTACTTGACCAAAGATATGTCCCGTATGAAGATCCAGGGCTGCAAGAAGCGACAGTGTGCCAAACCGCTTGTATTCGTAGTCCCTTGCCGGTCTTGGATATGTACCCGCAATGGGTTGACGGTCTGGGGCAACATTGCCGATAGCCTGTATACCGGGTTTCTCATCAACAGAAACAGTAATGATCTTGTTGTCATCATCACTACTGTCATTGATCGCATTCACCTCTTTGTAAACGATGAGAACTTCCTCCATCTTCCTTTTGAAATCTGGATCCCTTCGTTCAAGGTAATAACGTATCTTGTGAGGCTGAACAGGATGGGACTTCAGTATTCTCTGGATTGTCGATTTAGCTGCCTGGTTAAGACACTTGTGTCCAGCTGCAGGAGCGTAAAGCTTCGTAT
>PDSZ01000048.1 GCA_002748705.1 Candidatus Fermentibacterota bacterium | reverse complement strand
AACTTCAACAGAACCGTTTCTGATTAAGTAGAGACTGTCGGCGAATTCTCCCTGCCTTACCATTGCTTCACCTCTTGTGTATCTGAAAATTGATGACCTGCCTGCAAGCAGGTTTATTTCATTGTCGTCAAGAGGTTTGAAAAGGTCTACCTTTTTCAGCTCCCGCAGAATATCGTCTCGCAGTTCTGCCCGGAGTTTTTCCTCATGGTCTGAGGATACATTGTGCAGATAGACATCTCTGATAGGGAAGGGAATACTCATGCCGGCTCTCTGGAGGCAGTACCATATTCTGGAACGAACTGCATCACATATCTGCGGTTTACGGGGAAAGTCGGTTATCCAGAACCTGACTTCGTAGTTGATGGAACTGTCTCCGAAATCAACAAGAAACGCTGAGGGAGATGGCTTTGCACTGATGCCTGTGGTGTCGCTTACAGCAGAGAGAAGAACCTGTTTAACCTTCTCCGGAGGATGGGTGTAAGCAACTCCGACTTGAATTTTAGTAAGGTGGAGCTTGGTTGGTTTACTGTAGTTAATAACTTCTGTTTTTGATACAGTGGAGTTTGGAATGGCAATTAGGTCATTGCTTCTGGTTCTCAGCATGAGCACCCGCCAGTTCATTTCCTCTATTGCGCCTTGAATACCCTTTATTTCAACCCAGTCTTTTATTTCGTAAGGTCGTTCCATCTGAAGGGCCAGCCCTGCAAAAACATTTCCCAGTATATCCTGCAGAGAGAGACCTATAACAGCAGAGAGAACGGTGGATGTTACAAGAAAAGCAGTAAGCTGAACACCGAACAGAGTGTTGAGAAGCACAACTGCCAGTGTGGCCATGAGCATGAAGCTGAGAACATCAACCACAAGCCTGGGAATAGGCAGCTCCATCTGTTTTCTGGCAAGGTGTTCCCAGAGAAGGAGTGTCAGGAACTTGAACACAGTATTGGCAGCTGTCATTATGGCTATGGCAAGAAGAACCTTTATGGATACCAGCTCTGGAGACACACCTATCATTATCAGCGCAAGATACAGACCCAGAATGGAGCCCGAGACTATTACCCAGATTCTCAGAGCCTTACGATCGTCATGCCTTTTGAGTATCCAGAGCATAATGCCTACTGCCAGCCCCAGAAAGACCGCTTCAGATAAATGTGTCCAGTTCAATTCATCAGCCTCCTTCAGGTGTAATTATAAAACAGTCTGTTACCTGAGAAGAGTGAATCTCAGCGATTCTCCAGTGCTCTCTTCTGCTACTGTGTAAACACCTGCAGGAAGAGCGGAGCAGTTAATGGAGAGAAGCCCGTTTTCCTCAACGCTCATGCGTCTGTTTATGAGTGTTCGTCCTGACAGGTCATAAACGGAAACATTTCCTGCATCCGGACTGACGGCACCGGCAAACTTCAGGGTCAGGATGCTTGTGACAGGATTTCTCAGAATAGAAAGAGAAGTGCCTGCAGGATTCACAGTTGCATCGCCGATTCCTGTGGAAGTGGTTGTATAGATGTTCCAGTCGGAACCTTCATTCCCTGCCCAGAAGTACTTGCCGCCTTCAAGAACAGGGTTCCATACAGGACCGATGGATTCAAACGGCTGGAACGGGCTGGACCAGGATGATTCAGTGAATAACGATGCCATTGGAACAGCATCAGCCCTTCCTTTTTGCCAGCAGATTACAGGTTCTCCTGCGCCTGATTCAGTAACCGCAGGATTGCACAGGTGGAATGATGATTCTTCTATTGTCACCTCATTCTCCCATGAAGTGCCGTTCCAGATTCGGGAGACTATTGATGTTGTAATTCCGTCTTCCTGCCATACAGCAACAAGTTCACCATTAACCAGTCCAATGTGCGGTGAGTGGCAGGCAGTGCCTGATGAAATTTCCACAGGTGCTGAAAACCCGTTCTCGTTTCCTGAACTCCACATGACAGAACTGCCGGAGCCGGTATTCTTCACCCAGAGCGCATGAAGATTTCCTGAAGGTCCTGCTGAGATGGCAGGATCAGTTGCCCATTCATCTGCAGCGCTGAGCTGTGTTGAGAATGAACCTGCAGTAAGGCTCTTCAGCATTATTCTTCCGCCTGTGTTTTCCCAGTCCTGCCATGCAAGCCACATTCTGTCAGTGCAGGCAAGAGCCGGGGAGACCTGGTATCCGTCCTGAGGCGCTGCAACAGTAACATTTTCAAAAGGAAGACCGTGTGCTGTTTTTATTCTGTAGGAATAGGTTGAGTATTCAAAGTCACTCCAGGCAAGCCAGGGGTCACCTGTATTGCTGTCGAAGCACACGCTGACACCGCTGTCCCAGTATTCGTCTGCATCCACTATGTAAACCTGACTCCAGCTGTCACCGTTTTCATCATGGAATCTGGCGGCAACATCAAGCCTGCCATTCTCTCCTGTGAGCCAGGCTACTGCGGTAATCCCGTTGCTGCAGTCGGCATCTGGAAAGCAGTCAGAGTGCTGGCTGGTGGAAACAGCGGTTCCAGAAGAAGCAGCTGAGTGTTCAATGCCGGAGAAGCAGGAAGCTGCTGAAACAGGTTTAAGGGTAGGGTCACCGAGAAGAGCATTACCGTAAAACCATGCTCTCTCGCTGCTTGAGAAGCCTCCCTGGGCTTCATACTCCCACCAGTTCCTGAAAGCTTCGCCGAAGGATAAACCTGAACCTACAGGATTGTAGAAGTACTCAAAATCCAGCATGGAACCTGTTTTTGCAGCTCCTGACACCAGGAGGCCGGTATCGGTTCCAAACAGATACCAGTTGCCCAGGCATCCTGCCTCGACCCATCTGGCATTGGAGCAGGAGAAAAGCTGAAGAAAAGCTGTGCCGGGGTTTACCTGTGCGATCTCAGGTGCCATGACTGTACCGGCCATTCCTGAAGGAACCTTGAATGTGTGACCCCACGGGCAGGAATGTGCCATCAGGTGTACAAACTCGTAACCCTGGGAGAGCCTGGAAAGATAATTATCAGCAGTGGTCTGTGACGGACTGTTGATGACTGTAACACCAGATGAGCCGTATATTGAATTAAGGCCGCAGTCGGTATAGCTGCTCCAGTCGTCATCAATGAAAGTCAGGGCTCTGGCAGGCGGAGCCATGCTTCCTGTTCTGTAAAGATGGTTTTTGTCAAGATAGTCTGAAAGCATCAGCAACTCTGAACCGAAACTTGCTGCATGGGCATCTATTCGCCCAAGCCAGATTTCCGGTGCCACATCTCCTGTGTGGGAGTCGTACAGGCCGTTGCTGTCACTGTCTTCCCATACGCCGTCAAGATCCATCAGAAAAAGCTCGCATGGAAATTCTTCCTGAGCCCAGTAGTCTTCCTCGTACCATGCGCAGGGCAGAAAACCTATCAGTATTGCTCCGTCCAGATCAGTAGTGGCCTGAAAAAGAGCTCTGATGTCTTCTGCTGTCCCGCCGTACATACCCTGTATTATCACAGACCAGCCTTCAGCTGCAATGTCGTCTGCAAGCCGTTCCACTTTTTCAGAGAGAGTGTTTGCCACCGGTTCAGATATCAGAATCAGCACCTTGCCGTTTCCAGTCCGGTAACTGTCTGAAGTGGAGATAGTGGAAAAAGAAGGGGTGTTTAGCTGAACAGGGCAAACTTCAACCTTTTCTCTGAGCAGCTCTCCTGTGCCTGTGGGCACCACTGAAGAGAGAAGAAACAGGCTTATCAAAACAGATGGCATAGAAACCTCCAGATTCACAAAAGCTTATTCAGCGTGGAAAGCTGAAAATATATGCAGGGTCAAGCCTTCAACCCAGACAGCCTTTCGAATTTCGGACAGTTGCCATATTGGTAAAGAGCTTTCTGAAATGACCTGGCCGGCAGAAGCATTGCATTGCAGACAGTTGTATGATACAGAAGCATTGGGTTCATTTATGACTCTGTGTTATCTGCAGTGCTTGAAAGTATTCATGATTAATAAAAACCGCGCTGTACAAACAGAATATTTATAAAATAGCGGAATGATCTGTCTCTGCATTGGGGAAATCCTATAGTTAAATGGTAAACCCTAAGCAGTTTTTCAGGAATACCCTGGAACTGCTGAGACGATCCTCAGGAAAATGAATGGAGCAGATGAGTCAAAAATGTCAGTCAGACTGAAGTCTTTTGAAGCTCTGCTTATTCCAGGCTCTGCCCATTCTGGACCTTAATGAACTCCTGAATAACGCATCCAGCCCATGAAAAGACTGTTTCCCCAGGGGGCGGGAAACGCAGCTGCATCAGTTGAGGTGATGGTGTCCACCGGCCAGCTGGCCGCATTGGAAAAGTGTCTCAGAAGAAATGGAAGGCAGATCAGGTTTCCTGCCGCTGTCCATGCTGCAGTTTTAAGGAATCCTTTCTTCTCGGTGAATGGAAGAAAGAGCAGCAGTGCCATGTTCATGAAAAACCACATATAAAGAGAGGCAAGACATTGCAGAAGAATGAAAAAAGCTGTCTGCCAACCTTTTGATTTTCCCTGGGAAGTTCGCATTGCAAAGAAGAGCGCCATAAGCCCAAGCCCTCCGCTGAACAGCTGAAGGTGCCAGATGTGGGACTGGAACCAGGGAAGCAGCGCCACAGCAGTGCCTGTGAATACTGCTCCGGCAGTTTTTGCTCCGCACTGAACCGCAAGCAGCGCAGCTGCGTATCCGGCGAGAGCCAGAAAGAAAACCATCAGAATATTATGTATGAGAATCGGTTTCATTCCTGAGAGATGAAGAGGCAGTGCCACCATACTCTGGGTCAGAAGCAGGTCGTTTCGGCCCTGGCCGTCTTCAAATCCGGCAAAGGCCGGCTGTTTAAGAGGGTTCTCCAGATGGAGTATGGCGTGGTTATTCCAGCTTACAAGCCAGGTGTTGAACAGTGTGTCTGCGTGGTCCCTGGGCTCTGATGATGTTCCAAGGGGCCAGAGGGCAAACAGCGCAGCAATGATGAAAAGAGGGACCGCAAGGGTGGTTTTAAGAATACTTCTGCTGTCCCCCTTTGCAGCCATTTTATCAGTAGGCCCTTGCTAAGATGGCCTTAGTGGTGGTTTCTCTGCCTGTTATGAAGCATTTGCCGGAACCTTCATCCTGCTTCAGGGGCAGACACCTGACAGTGGCTTTTGTCTCTTCCTGTATTCGGGCTTCGTCTTCAGCGGTTCCATCCCACCAGACTTTGTAGAAGCCGGACTGTTCAGGAAGGAGCCTTACGAACTCCTGATAGTTCTCAACATTGTAGGTGTGGTCTTCTCTGAAGTCCAGAGCAGCCTGCAGCATCTCACTCTGAATGGCATCAAGAACTTCAGATACCTTTGCTCCTATGCCTTCCAGAGGAATGGTGAATTTGCCGTCTCTGCCTGGTTTGTTTCTGGGGCTTGCCATCACATGGCCTTCCTGCAGATCTCTGGGGCCCAGTTCAAGTCTCAGGGGAACCCCCCGCACTTCCCAGTGGTTGAACTTGAACCCCGGGCTCATGCCGTCTCTGTCATCAATCTCAACTCTAATGCCCTGTGACTTAAGCTCTGCGGCTATTTCAGCAGCTGCGTTTAGAACTGCTTCCTTCTCTTCATCCTTTTTGGCTATAGGAACTATCACAGTCTGAACAGGGGCCATTTTCGGAGGAAGCTTCAGACCGAACTGATCACCGTGAACCATAATCACAGCACCGACAAGCCTGGTTGTAACTCCCCAGCTGGTCTGGTGGACGAACTGTCTGTTGTTGTCCTTATCAAGAAATCTTGTGTCGAACGCCTTGGCAAAATTCGTGCCCAGATAGTGACTGGTTCCACCCTGAAGTGCCCATCCGTTACCCATCATGGCCTCTATGGTGTAGGTGTTCACAGCGCCTGCAAACTTTTCCCTTTCGGTTTTTCTTCCTGGAATCACAGGAATAGCTGCAACTTCGTTCATGAAGTCGGTGTAAACACCAAGCATCCTCATGGTCTCTTCCCTTGCACACTCTTCTGTTGCATGGGCGGTGTGGCCCTCCTGCCACAAAAACTCGGTTGTGCGAAGGAAGGGTCTTGGACGAAGCTCCCACCTTACCACATTTGCCCACTGGTTAAGAAGCATAGGCAGGTCTCTGTAGCTGTTTATCCACTTGCTGAACATGTGGTTGATGATAGTTTCAGAGGTGGGGCGCACCACAAGGGGTTCTTCAAGGGATTTACCCCCTGCGTGTGTTACAACTGCAAGTTCAGGGCTGAAGCCTTCAACATGTTCAGCTTCTTTTGTTATGAAGCTTCGGGGGATGAAGAGAGGGAAGTAAGCGTTGCTGTGACCTGTTTCCTTGAACCTTCTGTCAAGGTTGTCTCTCATCAGTTCCCACACAGAGAAACCGTAAGGTCGAATAACCATGCAGCCTCTCACCGGGGCAGAATCCGAAAGCTCGGCTTCGCGAATGACATCCAGATACCATCTGGAGAAGTCCTCCTGTGGGTTGGTGATGTTTTTAGCCATCATATGCCTTTCTATTGACTGCATGTTCAGTAGGTTGGAATAACTTCTGTATTCGCCCTGTAAGGGTTTGACGAAGAGCTGATCAGGCGGTAATATAATGGTTGCTGGGGACCATACGATCTGAGAGTGGGATAGGTTACTCATGAAGGCGTCCCCTGCCGGTTTCGAAGGCGCCCTTTTCGGGAAGCCTTACAGATGCCGGTAGCGGCAGTAAGTCCTTTAGCCCTGTAATAAGAGCATTCTTCAGAGGTTGGTCCCCTCCTTTTATGCAGGAGGAAGGTTTGGACGGATCTGGGTCTGCAGTGTCTGGAAACGGACGCTGCGATGTTTTTTATCTGTATGTAACAGGTGTGTTCGCTGTTTTAATGGCTCTGATCCCTGTATTCAGAGGATCTGCTCAACCTCCGTGGATGATCCTGTTCTGGGCAGTTTTGTACTGTATCTACAGGTTTCATCTGGTTCCTGAGAAGTGGAAGTTTCTGGTCGCCTGGGGATTTCTGGCCATGTGCTATCTTTTACTTCACAAGATCACCGATGTTTACGCCGGTCCGTATCATGGTGAGGATGTGTACAGGTTTGAAAAGGAACTTTTCGGAGTACTTCCTGCCAGATGGCTGCAGGATCTTCTGCTGAACGGCAGAGAGAGTAACTGGTACGATTATCCTCTTGCATTATGCCATTCGGTATTTTTCGCATTTCCTGTGATTGCACCCTGGCTGATAAGGCGGGAGAAGGGAATACCTGCAATGAAGCGGGCTATTCTTGCTTTTGCAATTATCACCACTGCAGGATATTCAGTGTATATACTCTGGCCTCTTACTCCTCCCTGGCTTCTTGGGCAGGATGGGGTTGTGGAACCTTTTAAAAGGTGCACATTCAATGCTTTGCAGCATATTATTCCAGGATGGCTTATAGGTGGAGCCAGTGGAACTCCAAGAGCGGCAATGCCAAGCCTTCACGCAGGTATTACCCTTGTTATGGCAATGCTGCTTCAGAGAGAACTGGGCTTCAAAAGAAGCTGGTGGGCATGGCTCTTTCTCATCCTTATCTGTTTCGAAATAATCTACGGTGCTGAGCACTACATTACCGATATTTTCTTCGGTTTCCTCCTGGCTTTAACTTCCTGTTTGTTATCAGGACTTCCGATTTTCTGCCAGGTGGACTGAATTGAGCCGTCAGGCTTATGATTGTGCATGCTGGTGGGTTCGTTCCAGCGTTGGGAGAATAGATGCCCGGAAAACAGATTACAGTTAAAACCCTCTCTTCAATGAGAGCCAGAGGTGAGAAGATAGTTGCTCTTACTGCATACGACTATCATACTGCCAGGCTTGAAGCCCTTGCAGGTGTTCATGTCATATTGGTGGGGGATTCGTTTCAGATGGCGGTTTTCGGTGAGGAAACCACTCTCGGTGCTGAAATGGATGTTCTTGTTGCCCACACTGAAGCGGTAAAAAAAGGTGCGCCTGGCTCACTTGTAGTAGGGGACATGCCCTTTGGAAGCTACCAGCCTTCCGATGAACTGGCTGTGAGCAATGCTGTTCGGTTTATTGCTGAAGCAGGAGCTGACGCAGTGAAGCTTGAAGGGGGCAACAGTTCTGCTGTGAGCAGAATCAGGGCTATAACCGAGGCCGGTATTCCTGTTATGGCCCACATAGGTCTTCAGCCCCAGTCCATAAGATCAGAAGGCTCTTACAGAGTGGTTCGTGCCGATTCCAGGGATAAGCTGATTGAGCAGGTGAAAGCAGTTGCTGAAGCAGGCGCTTTTTCCGTGGTTCTGGAAATGGTGGAGGAAGAGCTTGCAGCTCAGGTAACTGAGGTGTCGGATATTCCCACTATAGGAATCGGGGCAGGAAGAAAAGTAGACGGCCAGATTCTGGTGGTGAACGACATGCTCGGCATGAACGGTGATTTCAACCCGAAGTTTCTTAGAAAATATGCAGACCTTCATTCCATAATGAAGGATGCCTTTGAGAGATATGCTTCTGATGTTACCTCCGGGGGCTTTCCCTGTGAAGAAAATGTATTCAGGCAGAGAGGCGGAAAGAGTTGAGAATTCTGGTGGTTGGAAGCGGCGGCAGGGAACATGCTCTTGCCTGGGCACTTCACCGCAGTGGAGAAAATGAGATAATCGCCGTTCCAGGCAATCCTGGAACAGAAGCTTTCGCTGAAAATGTTCAGGGCGACCCTGTTCATACAGCAGTGGAACGAAAAGCTGATCTGGTGGTGGTAGGGCCTGAGGCTCCCCTGGTAGCAGGTATATCAGGTGTTCTTGCTGAAAAGGGCATACCATGCTTCGGCCCTGATGCAGAATGTGCCAGGCTTGAAGGCAGCAAGTGGTTCGCAAAAGAGGTAATGGAGGCAGCAGGGGTCTCCACGGCAAAGGGCGGTGTATTTGAATCAGCTGCCTCAGCAGCGGAGTTTATTGGTTCCTCCCCTGATAAGTTTGTAATAAAGGCTGACGGTCTGGCTGCAGGCAAGGGTGTTTTTCTGCCTGAAACAGCAGCTGAAGTTGAAGAAGCTTTGAAAAAGCTCTTTTCCCGGCAGGGAGCTTCTGTGGTTGTTGAAGAAAGGCTTTTCGGCCCTGAAGTAAGCGTGCTTGCTGTATGCAATGGTACCGATGCTGTTCTGATGCCTCCCAGCAGGGATCACAAACGGGCATACGATAACGATCAGGGTCCCAATACAGGAGGGATGGGCGCTGTATGCCCTGCTCCAGGTGTTCCGGAGGGATTTCTGGAGCAGGCGAAAAAAGAGGTCATTATTCCAGTGCTCAGGGAGATGAAGAAAAGGGGGCTTGAGTTCAGAGGTGTTCTTTATGCCGGCCTTATGCTCACTGAGGAGGGCCCCTCGGTACTTGAGTTCAATGTACGGTTCGGTGACCCGGAGACTCAGGCTGTTCTGCCCCTTGTTGAGAGCAGTCTTGCTGAACTCTTCATGGCTGCTGCAAAAGGAGAAAAGCTTCCCTGTCTTAAGGTTAGCAGCAAATCAGGCGCCTGCGTCATACTGGCTTCAGAGGGTTACCCGGGAAGCTATGAGAAAGGCCGGGTAATTAAAGGTCTGGAAGAGGCGGACTGCATGGTTTTTCACGCAGGTACCGCAGTCTCGGATAAGGGATTTGTCACCTCTGGTGGAAGGGTGCTGGGTGTAACAGCCACAGGTCCCACTCTTGAAGAGGCGCTGAACATGGCGTACGATAATGCTGCAAAGATAGAGTTTACAGGAAAACACTTCAGAACCGATATAGGGAGGACATTATGACACCGCTGGTGGGAATACTCATGGGAAGCGAGAGCGACAGAGGAACAATGGAGAAAACCCAGGGAATACTGAAGGATCTTGGTATTCCGTACGAACTCAATGTAATGAGTGCCCACAGAACCCCTGAAAAGGTTAAGGTTTATGCTCAGACAGCATCTGAACGAGGTTTGAAGGCTATCATAGCAGGAGCAGGTCTTGCTGCTCACCTTGCCGGTGCTGTTGCTGCCAATACACTTGTTCCTGTTATAGGTGTTCCCATCGAAGGCGGGCCTCTCAACGGTTTTGACGCGCTTCTTTCCACAGTGATGATGCCCAAGGGCATTCCTGTGGCAACTGTTGCAATCGGAAACCACGGTGCAGTGAACGCAGCCTACCTGGCAGCTCAGATTATTGCTCTGGAAAACGAAGAAGTTCGTAAAACACTTGTGAAGGCCCGTGGCTGGTAGAACTATTCAGGCAGATGTGATGAACCCTTCAGAGGAGGTCGTTTCAGCGGCCTCCTCAGTTCTTCATGAAGGGGGAATTGTTGTCTACCCTTCTGATACTGTCTATGGCCTCATGGCCGGCTCAGAGAGCAAAGACGCGCACAGCAGAATAATTCACCTGAAAGGTTATTCTGAACCAAGACCTTTCATACATCTTGTTGGAAGTTTTGAAGATGCAATGGAGAGAACTACAGGAAAAAGCAATCTTCAGCAGTGGATGGAGAAATACTGGCCTGGCCCTGTAACGCTTCTTCTGCCCAAAGGTAAAGAAAAAATCGCAATAAGGATACCTGCAGATCCTCTCTCAAGGGCTGTTCTTTCAGTCTCCGGACTCTGTCTGATTTCAACAAGTGCCAATCTCAAAGGGGAAGATGATCCCCTTAGTACCAATGATATTCCTGAATCAATACTTGCAGGTGCTGACCTTGTTATAGATGGCGGCACCCTCACGAGAAGGAAACCCTCCATGATAATTGATATTTCAGGCCCGAAACCGGTAAGACTGAGATAGTTCAGGAAGCAGTTGCTTCTTCTGCTCAGGAGGTCAGGGGCAGTATCCTCCGATAGTTGCAGGTTCCATGTCAGAGTTTTCTGTATGGCTTTCACCGTAGTGAATCATTCGGGAATATCTGCAGATTCTTTGCCAGTAGCTCATGCCCGGAGTGTATGTGAATTCGTATCCTCTGGCGGTTCCGTCGAATCTCTCTGCAGATTTGGTGTTCCACCACATTCTCTCTTCGGAAAGATACGCCCAGTCGTAGCTTTCCTGCATAAAGGAGTCGTGGGAACGGTTCAGGCTTTCCAGCAGTTCAGGGCAGCGGGAGAACTCCCGGGCAAGCTGGTTTTTCAGCGTGACCAGTTCAACCTCAAGGGAATCAAGATAGATATTCATGAGAATCTTCATCTCGTAGTTGTTAATCCCATTTTCTGTGTACTCAGGCATTGATATAGAATATATATCCGGCTCTCCGTAAACAGCTGTCAATTCCGCTTCAGGGCCTGTTGCTGCAAGGGCTGTCAGCAAAAAACATCAGTAGTACAGATCCCTTTCTCCTCCGTTAACCCTTTCAATTCTCTTTCTGAGAATATTCTTTGCTCCACCTTCAGGCATATGGTCAAGCTCTCTGTTTAATTGAGAAAGACCTTTTTCTCTGGTTTCCGGTGAAGCGTAATCATTGAGATATTCAAGAACGGTTAGTATAGCGTTGGGAGTGCAGTATCTCTTTACAAAACCTGGAACAGCAAACTCCATGAAGTGCTCACCTGTTCGTCCTGCTCTGTAGCAGGCTGTGCAGAAGCTGGGTAGATAACCGGCATCTGCAAGTTCTCCTATCACCTGGTCCAGGCTTCTGCCGTCTGCAAGGACAAACTGGCTCTTTTTGGCAGATTCAGGGTCCTGTGTGGCATAAGCGCCTACACCGATGTCGGAACCTGCGTCTATCTGACTTACGCCGAACGCAAGCACCTCGTTCCTCAGTTCCACCGATTCACGGCATGTGAGGATGAGACCTGTATAGGGTACTGCCAGCCTTAGAATAGCAACCAGTGTTTTGAACTCTTCGTCACTTACTTCGTATGGAATATGGGTGGAAAGCTCACTGCCCTGCGCAGGCTCTATTCTGGGGAAAGATATAGTGTGAGGACCTACGCCGAAGGTGTTCTCAAAGTGAATGGTGTGGTAGAGAAGTGCCATGAGTTCGAATTTCCAGTCATAAAGACCAAGCAGCGCGCCTATGCCGACATCGTCAATTCCTGCTCTGAAGGCTCTGTCAAGGCCGTGAAGTCTCCACAGATAATTGCTCTTCGGGCCTTTGGGATGAACCTTTTTGAATGTTTCCTGATGGTAGGTTTCCATGAATATCTGATAGGTTCCTATGCCCGCTTCCTTCACCAGCCTGTAGCCTTCTTCATCAAGGGGAGCAGCATTGATGTTAACCCGGCGAATCTCTCCCTTGTCTTTCTTTACCGAATAAACCTTCTTTACAGTGTCGTGAATGTACCTGGCATCATAATCCGGGTGCTCGCCATACACCAGAATCAGCCTCTTGTGTCCTCTATCCTCAAGGGCTTCCACCTCAGCCTGAAGTTCCGGCATGGTTAGGGTTTTTCTCAGAGCAGACCTGTTGGAGCAGCGGAATCCGCAGTAGGTGCAGTCATTCACACAGTCGTTTCCTATATAGAGCGGAGCGAAGAGAACAATTCTGTTGCCGTAAACATTGGTCTTCAGATCCCTGGCCCCCTGACGAATCTCTTCAATCAGTTCAGGATCAGTGGTGTTTATAAGAGCAGCCATTTCCTCCGGTTCAAGTCTCTGCTTGTTCAGGGATTTGGCTATGATTTCCCGAATGCGCTCTTTGGAAGGGTTGCTTGTGCTCTTGAGTATTCTTTTTATATCCTGTTCAGGAATGAAGTTTTCAAGACCCTCTGTTTTTATTTTCGGAAGCGGCATCTTTCCCTCCAGTCAGCGGTTTTTCCCGGGAAAGCATGGACTTTACCGATACATCCTGTATTGAACCCAGTTTTCCTGTAAGTTCACCAATTTGATCGGTTGTTGCGTCCACAACCAGAGTTATCACAGCACACCCTCTTTTGGAGTACGGCACACCTGTTCTCGCTATTATCAGGTCTCCGTACCTTGTGAGGAGATTGTTGACCTGAGCTGCATGCTCAGTTCTCTCCTCTATGATGATGCCTATGAACCCCAGTCTTTTGTTCAGGAAAAACCCCTTCCATCAGAAAAACCCGTACCATTACAGAGGTACGGGCGTACAATAAGTGTCGGCTTACTGCCCCGGATCAGGACGGTTCATGCCGCCCCTTACCTCAGCATGGTTAATCTGTGAAACAAATCACGAATCGTCAAGGCCCTTTCAGAATCTTCCTGTAAATGGCTTCCAGCTTCCATGACTGAATGGTTGAATCAAGGAGTTCCTCAAACTGACTTCCGGTATTCTCTCAAGGCATTTAACGCTTCGCATAACCAGCGCCGTTTACCCTACCCTGACCCCTGGCAGGAGCGTGGTTTATTCGTTCTGTCTGGGTCTTTCTTCTAATCTTCCAGAGGCATATCGATGAAGAATACTGCTTATCAGTGTCTGATATGGAAGACTATCTTCAACTGCTATTACCTGAAGGGCTTCCAGATCCCTTGAGGAGATTCTGATATTAATTCGTTTATCTTTTCTCAGGGTATTTCTGGCATACTGCTTATGCTTCTCGATTTCACCTTTTAAATCAGGAACAGCTACCCATTCTCCTTTTTTAAAGGATTCCAGGATAGTCTTCTCCTCCTGGGTAAGTTTAGCTTTCTTCATTTCGATCTCCCATATACAGCTTAGTCGCTTTGCGACTGGGAATTATTGTTTTCAGAAACTTGCTTTCAGCATCCTCAACATACGGAACAAGGTAGCAGTACCTTTCGATTTCAACGACAAGAATAATCTGGTTCGGATACATCGTATTGTTCGGATGCTTATACACCGCTTTTAGACCATTGTTTGTAATGCTCAGTACAACTTGCTCAAAGCTGATTCCATGCTCAGTAGCTTTTCGTTTTTCCCATTGCTCCAGTTGTAGTGCTCCATAAAAAATACTGTTACATTGTGTGCCTTATGTCAACGCATCTCTTGAATGAGTCGACTTGTGGTATTACCCAAATATTACATCAGCCAAAGGTCTGAAAAGTTAAGACAGAACGCTTCGCGCAACCAGCGCCGTTCACCTCTAACCAGTTCCCTTACAGGCGTCTGGTTCATGCGTTATGCTGAACATCTGTCTGTATATTTTTTCAGCCATACCTGTTTTTTGGATTTATCTATAGTATTTCTGCCGTAGAAGGAAGTTATAAGCGATATTTCCAGAATTTGTTAGTGATTTACAGCTTTTCAGCTGTTTTGCCGGAATGTACATGAATATGGCATATTATTTTCTCAGCTTCATAGCAGCGAGTGGCATTATTCCAGGTTAGCGGTTGAGAGTAAAGTCAAGCTGTGGAATTGTGGTTATCGGGAGATCACGGGTCAAGGGATTATCGGGCTTCATTGCTCACAGCCCCAAAGATCTGAAACCTGTCAGAGACTGCATCTGAGACCTAATGAATGTTTCTGAAAGGTTCAGGAATGTGTGTTTGTAATGAACTGCGGATTTTATATCTTTGATAATATAATTGACATCAGGAGAAAAATGAGAAGTAGGGCCGTAGCAGTAACTATAACACTCGCAGCAATTTACCTTCCGCTGGTGCTCTCGCTGTATCTTAATCAGGGGCATTTTGTTTACACACTGGATGACCCTTACATACACCTGGCACTGGCTGATAACATCTCTCACGGCCATTACGGAATCAATGAAGGTGAGAACACAGCACCTTCATCCTCTGTTCTGTGGCCGCTTCTCCTTGTTCCCTTTGCAGGGTTTAACCATTTTTATCTTGTTCCACTTGTACTTAATGTGCTTTTCGCAGCACTAACAGCATTGCTGCTTGCCGGGTATTTCAGGTGGGAGAACCTTCCATTCACACTTGCTGCCCTTTTCGGGTTTAATCTGGCAGGGCTGGTCCTGACTGGAATGGAGCATTCCCTTCAGGTTCTGCTTGTTACCGCTGCTACGGTCATGCTTGTGGAGTTTGCAGGGAACGGCAAACTGAGAACCTTGCTGTTTCCTGTGCTTACTCTGCTGCCCCTTGTGAGGTATGAGTGCATGGCAGTCTCCCTTCCCTCGTTCATCTTTCTTTTTCTTTCAGGGAAGAGGAAGAAGTCACTTCTCTGGTTCTCTCTCAGCCTTCTTCTTACGGGAGGCTTTTCTCTCTACCTTGTTTCCCTGGGCCTGAATCCTCTGCCTGCTTCTGTAATGGCTAAATCATCAGTAGTAAGCGGTACATCAGGGCCTTTCATTAACATGATTTCGTCACTTGGGACATTCAGGGGAATGGCACAGTTTCTTCTTTTCATACTTCTTCTTGTCTGTGTGTTCAGAGAGAGGGGCAGAAGAAGGCTCCTTGCAGGTACAGCGGCTCTTTCTGTTTTGATGCATCTTTCAGCAGGACGGTTCGGATGGTTTCACCGATACGGTGTTTATATGTGGGTTTGGTCAGCGCTGCTTTGTTTTGAACTGTGCAGCATTCGTCTTTCCAGATTCAAAGCATGGGTGCTGATTCTTTTTCTCTTACTAAGTGGAAACTATCTTTCCGGATACACCAAAATTGCCCTTGCATCCTCCAACATCTATCGCCAGCAGTTTCAGATGAGAAGATTTGTTCATAATATTCTGAATGAACCGGTGGCTGTTAACGACCTGGGGCTTGTATGCTTTGGTTATGACCATTATGTGCTTGATTTGTGGGGTCTTGCTACTCCTGAAGCTCTGGAAGGTTCATTGGACCCGCTCTGGGTTGATTCTGCCGCAGCAGCTTCTGGAGTTGATTTTGCCATTGTTTACAGGGATGAACTACCTGGAATACAGCACTGGACACAGGTGGCTTCAATGGAGCTTGACCCTCCTCTTGTGGTGTGTGCACAGGGAGGAGTAGATTTTCTTGCTGCTCCATGGGCTGATCCCGACAGGCTTTTCAATCTTCTGTGCGACTTTAATTGCTTCCTGCCTGAGGGAATAGATTTGATCTGCTACAGATATTCCAGTCAATGGAAAAAATAAGAATGAAGAGAACTATGATGATAGCTGCACTGGCGCTTCTTCTGGCAGGGTGCACAGGCAGCAATGACACAGGTCTTCTTGGAAGGCTTCCTCAGGAATATGATGCATATGTTACCATTAATCCTGAGGTAATGGATTTTCAGGAACTGCTTGATACACTGAAAGAGAACCTTCCGGAATCAATCCTGGATGAGGTTGAAAACACCGATATACCTCTGAATATCTTCCAGTGGTCAGACTGGCAGGAAGAACTCGGCATAGGCGATGGTGAGTTAGGTTTTGTAGGATTCCTGTTTCATGGCTCTTTTCATTCCGGGTATTTGATGCACTGCAAGGAGTTTTGTTAAGTGAAATGCAGACTTTGCGGCAATGGAGAGCTTTTTCTGTACTCCACTCAGGGCAACAGCGGTGAGTTCAAGTTTTACCGTTGTCCTGTATGTAAGCTGGTGAATTATGATCTGAAAGGCGGACTCAATCAGGAAAAGTACGCAGAGCAATACAAGGACCCTTTGAATGAAAACCTGGCAACCAACAGGGCTCAGACACTTACATACCATTCAATAAGCAAGTACATTTCAGGCCGCGGAAGGTTGCTTGATATAGGGTGCGGCAATGGACGACTGCTCTACTGTGCAGGAAAAGACGGCTGGGAGGTTCATGGACTGGAGCTTTCACCTTTTCTTGCTGATTCTGTTCAAAAGAAACTGGGTATTCATGTGTCGGTTTCAGACTTTCTTCGGTATGATACATCCGGCAGTGACAGGAATGATGTGGTTGTACTTAGGCTTGCTGTTCAACCCATCATCCCACTCAGCCCCGGCCCTGCATACCTGACCAGTCCAGTTCGCCCCAAAGGACTTCCAGTAACAAGCAGGCTTTCAGACTGTGATAAATCCTCATTAGGTATGAGGAAGCACCCTCCCTCAACAGCCTTTCAAGATTCATTACCAGGTAGACCATGCTGATCACAGTCTCGCTCGTTTCCCGGAGCTTGGTCATTACCCGGTCGGTTGAATACCTCCGCTTACCTTCTCCTATCTTACCCTCTATTGCGTTCCTGATGCGCTCATCTTCATAGCGCTGTTGACGAAGTGCCT
>PDSZ01000047.1 GCA_002748705.1 Candidatus Fermentibacterota bacterium | reverse complement strand
GACGGTCAAGTATGAAGAGGTCTATCTGAACGAATACAGCGACTACTTCGATGCGCTCACGAACATCGAGCGGTACATAAATTTCTACAACAACGAGAGGATACATTCCAGTCTGGACAAGCAGACACCGGCAGAGAGATACCACGGTTACAGAAGAGATCAGAGAGAATCAGCATGAAAGAACGAACCGGCCGCCACTCCGCTCCGGGCTACGCCCTCCGCTCCGTTGCGGCCGAAGAAAGAGGCAGGAAATCCACCTTAAACAGAGAGGTTTTCTCTCTTGACAACCCAGGCCACCTCAAACAGAGCATGGAGCTTGAGAAGAAGGAGCTTGAGCACGCAGGGGAGGAAATTGCCGATGTGCTGTTGTATCTTCTCAATCTTGCTGACAGGCTGAATGTTGACCCTTATGAAGCGGCTGTAAGGAAAATGGAAATCAATGCCTGCAAGTATCCGGTTGATAAGTGTCGCGGCAGCAGACTGAAATACAACAGGCTGGAAAACGAGACTGCCAAAGCAGAGGGCTGACAGCTTTCTTTCAGTTTATGAGTTCTTCATTGACACAGCTGATGTCTATTACCAGGAAATCTGATCTGTAAGCGCGTTTCTTACTGCAATCATTATGCATCTGCTGCTGGCAGTGGCTCCTGAGACTATGTCAACTGAAGGAGACTGGGCTTCAATAATTCGGGGAAGCATTTCAGAAGCCTCGTAACCCTCTCCGCCTTTCTGATCTATAACTTCAATGCCGGTAATTCTATGGTTTTCCACAGCAACTTCAAGAACAACAGAGACAAGGAACTCGCCTGCTTCTCCACGGTATGTGCCGTTTTCAACACTGGATAAATCAATGTCTGTCACATGCGCAGATTCAAAGTAGTTTTTCATACCGTTAAGCCTGAGCTTGAACCAGAGTGCAGCTGCGGCAATGATTACTAATATTGAGCATACTGTGATTATCACTTTCTTTTTCATGACCATATCCTTTCCGTTACTGCAAATATAGAAGAAGGCCCCGAAGCCGGGGCCTTCTGAGAGAGATTTTGTTTGTGTTCAGAAAGCAGTTTTGATTCCTGCCCAGGTGGATCCTGTAAGAGAACTCATACCAATATCCACCTTGTAGATTTTATCATTGTCAATATCACTTACCCACAGGTATCCTTCAGGGTCCAATGTGAGTCCCCTGGCATTTGGAACAACATCGGAAGTGATTGAGTCAATCATTGTA
>PDSZ01000046.1 GCA_002748705.1 Candidatus Fermentibacterota bacterium | reverse complement strand
GCATCTGATAGGTATTACTGTGCTTTCAGATGCTACCCATACTATGCTGTCGGCAATATTTACAGCTATGTCACAGGTCATAGAAGCACCTGTGTAATAGGTGAAAGGAGTCCTTGATATGATGTTAGGAAGAGTGTAACGATACGAACGGTTCTGATTTCTTGAGGAGAGGTAAATGTGGTTACCCCAGACACTGAGTCCCGTCACCGACGAGACAGGGTTTCCTCAACCACCGCACATATCCACCATGCCCTTGTATTCACCAGAGCTGGTGTATTTGTAAATGTATCCGTTTGTGTTGTACCATCCACCGCAGTAGACCATATCCAGGGAAGCTGAGTAAGCAAGACCTGTAGGTGTTACATTTACCTGGTGGTTAAAATAGAAACTGTTCTGTACTGCTCCAGTTGCAGGATCCAGCTGGAATACCATGTCAGTCAGAGCATCCATTGCCCAAAGACTGCCATCTCCCCAGGCAAGACCGGAAATGTTTGTGTCAGGGGCGTCAATGGTGGCAACTACAGAGTGGGCTGAAGCAACAGTCGCAACCAGGATCAAGACAATAATAACATTACGCATGAATTTCTCCTCGTCTTTAGTCTTATTTCAATACTAATCTAGTGTATTTTTCAGAGGGGGTCAATCAAAGTATCCGCAGCTGTAATTTTGCCCTGATGCAGTGGTGAAAAAAATCTTCTCCTGGGTGACATTGACTGCTTCTGAAAGAGTGCAATGAATGCCAGGAAACACAGGAACTAAGAAGACCCCGGAGCATTCCGGGGCCTTCCAAGGGATTTTGTTTGTGTTCAGAAAGAAGTTTTGATGCCTGCCCAGGTTGATCTTGTAAGAGAACTCAAACCAATATCAACCTTATAGATTTCATCTGTGTCAGTATTGCTTACCCACAGATATCCTTCATCGTCAATGGTAAGTCCGCAGGCAGCTGGAACATCAGCAACCGATATGGACACCTGAAGAACTCCGGCCTCATCGTAAGCCTTGATAGAGCTGGTTCCATCGTTCACGGCATACCACCACAGATCGCCGCTGCACGCAATATCATGAAAATCAATACCAAGTTCCACCATGAACTCAGGCCCTGACTGCAGTACGCCTGAGTAGCTGTACTTTTCAAGACACTCTTTCATTGTCTGAGTGTCTACTCCTGCTCCGTAGAGCCTTCCGTTTCCTTCAGCAAGACCAGTAACCTCCCGGTCAAGGTCGCTGCCTCAACAGTCCAGGGAGAAGCTGCCTGAGTATGTACCGGATGTGGTGTATTTGTAGCAGTAAGAAGCTGTGAGGTTAGGCAGATTACCTGCACACACATACAGAGTGCTGTTGGCAAAGGTGCATCCGGATACTTTTTTAGCTCCAGGCTGTGTAAGTGTCCACGAGTTGAGAACACTCCCTGTGCCCGGATCTAATTGGTATGCAATTTCATCACCGCTGTTGACAGCCCACAACGATCCGTTTCCATAACCGAGACCTGTTATCAATGTGTCCGGCGCATCAATGGTAGCGACGATGGAAACATCAGCCACTGCCAGAGAGGCGAACACCATAAAAAGAAGTGTAACTAATATTTTCATGAAAACCCCTTTCTGTTACACAAGTTATAGATACACTTCTGATTAGCCTGAGTCAATTCCGGAACTGATTCTACTGTTCAGCCGTTAAGCAGGCTTCCGTATTTCAGATATGATTGATTCGCAAGGGCAATGAATCCGCTTTTGTTGTTTTTAGAAAATCAGTTCTAAGTCATAGTAAAGCAGTAATAACAAATCAAGTGTATCTTGTGTAAATGAATGAAGGTATTCCAAATTATTATAACAGGTTAATCGCAAAGAATGATAAAAATACTATAAGTATATCAATTGATTATCAAGAGCATCATACATATTGTTAAAAGTTAGTAATATTGTATTGATAATTTATAATAGCTTTAACCTGATGTGTCTGAGGATCGGAGATGATGCCGGGAATCTGGCTATGGCTTTCTGTATTAGTTATGATACCCGAGGAATACGGACCGAAACCATAGGAGGAAGAAACTTGAAAACACTTGCTGTTATGCTTTTCACGGCAGCTTTCGCAGTTTCATTTGCTGATGTAACTGCAACATGCGGCTGGGAAGGCACCGATACTGTCCTGGGCACATATGGCGGAATGCAGGCAACCATTGAGACTGTTGATCCGATTCATGAAGGCAGTCAGTCCCTTGAACTTGAGCAGACCGCCGGTTCTGACGGAAATACCCAGGCCTATGTAGCATGGATTACCGGCCTTACCGACGGGGATCAGGTTACAGCTTCAATCTGGAGATACGACGATACTCCAGGCGCGGCGCCTTCAGGCAGAATATGGGCACACTGGAATGATGACCCGAATGATGTTACCGGTTATAACGGTTCCGCCGGTGGAAACAGTGACTACGGTGAGGGGCTCGGCTGGGACATGACCGAGCATTCATGGGAAGTTGTTGATGGTCATACCGGTCTTGTGATTGAGTTCAGAGTCTATTCCGCCCCTGGTGACATAGTCTGGGTAGATGATCTTACTGTGACTGCTCCTGACGGTTCAGGCATCATTGTTCCCGACTATGCGCAGTCACTTGACAGCAGCACCTGGGCCACAATCAAGGCCATTTTCTAAGAGTATGCATTGATAGATTGAGCCGTCCCGTATCGGGGCGGCTCATTTTGTATCAGCAGATTACCGAGAAAGAAGAAGTGGTAACGCAATGTTCAGTAAAGGGATTTTCAGTGCAGTGGCAGCATCTGTTTTTGGTCTGCCTGCGTGATGAAGAATAAATTCTTAAGGTATTATCATTTTTCAGAAACCGGACAGTTTTTAGAAGATGTACGGAACTAAATTACAACGATTGGTTCAATAGTTCAGGATGATATTACTGAACAGGGAACAATTGTGTTTCTGAACAGAAGAGCATTCTGTCTCAGAGTTATTCCTGAAAATCATGATCCGTACATAATACTCTGCAGAGGTGAGGCCCGGAGGAATCTAACCCAGCCAGCAGCACACGGAGAAGCCGTTTAGCAAGAGTTGCTGTTCATCAGTATTTCAGAGGAAGTTTCCCTTTAGCGGTAAACTCCTGGTAATCCTTTCAAATGCTGCACCTATACTTCCACTCGTGCTTCAGTTGTATAGTTCCTGTACTAAAGCGAAGGGGGAGAATAATGAATGCTGTCTTTTATGTTGCGCTTTCACTTGTGATTTTCGGGAATATTCTGTTCATTGATAATTTCAATGACGGCAATGATGACGGATGGACCCGTTCAGGTTCGGCAGAGTTCCAGGTAATCAAAGGGGAATACTTCTTATACGGCTCAGGAAACAGGGGCAGCGGCATGTCATACACAGGAGATGTGTCTGGCCAAATGAGTATCTCCGATTACCGGGTATTTGCCAGAGTGACCTTTGACAGTGGCCTTGCAGCAGGAGTTGCTGCCAGATACTGCGGAGATGAAGAGTGGTACTACAGGCTTGTTTTGAAGCCTTTTCGAAACACGATACTCATTGAGCGAAAGTTCGGTTCTGCCCAGTCTCTGGCGCTGGACACACAGCTGTTTACACTGGACTATGACACTGAGTACCATGCGGTTCTTCAGGTTTCAGGCAATGAAGTTTCTGCAAAAGTATGGGAGGGCGCTCCTGGTGACGAACCTGCAGAGTGGCTTCTTCAAGCTGTGGATGATCTGCAGATGCAACCAGGGTCTGCCGGTGTTTTTGCAGCTGGTCCCGGAAAGGTACCCTGGAGTGTAAGTTTTGATGATGCAGGGGCAGGCACCACTGACACCCAAGTTCTTGAGCAGGTTACCTGGGCGGGAATAAAGAGTGCTCTTCGCTGAACCGGGCAAAGGGAACTCTCTTGGAACTCCTGCTCAGGAGGGGAGAAGCATTGCAAGAGCAGCAGGTCTCCTGGGAATACTGACATTTCTCAGTCGTATTCTGGGCCTGGCAAGGGATGTGGGGCAGGCTGCAGTGCTTGGCACCGGAACAGCAGCAGATGCTTTCACAATAGCGTTCATCATTCCCAATATCCTCAGGCGGCTCTTCGGTGAGGCTACAGTTTCATCTGCTTTTGTTCCAACCTATACAGAGACTCTTGTTAAAGACGGTGACAAAAGAGCGTCACAGCTTGCCGGTCGAATACTTACATTCACAGCAACTGCACTTCTGGCAATAGTAATAGCAGGTATGGCTGCAGCTCCAATACTGGTAGACATCTTCGCCGGCGGATTCAGTTCCGAACCAGGAAAGTCGCAGCTTACAGCTTCCCTTCTCAGACTGCTCTTCCCATACATACTATTTGTGGGCCTTGCTTCTGTATGCATGGGTATTCTCAACAGCCACAGGCATTTTCTGGCTCCGGCTCTTGGTCCTATACTCTTTAATATTTCAGCGCTTATCGGACTCTTTGTGCTTGCTGGAATGTGGATGTCGAATATGCCTGTATGGGCTTATTCCACAGGTGTTCTGGCAGGAGGAGCCTTGCAGCTTCTGGTTCAGATACCATGGTTAAAGGCAAGGGGTATTCCTTTCAGACCTGACTTCTGCTGGAAGGATCCTGCCTTGAGAAGAGTCCTGAAGCTGGCTTTTCCTGCACTTATCGGGCTCATGGCTGCAGAGGTGAACATACTGGTAGACCAGCTGATTGCTTCAATGCTTTCTGAAGGAAGCGTTGCAGCTCTTTCATACGGGCTCAGAATAACACAGGTGCCACAGGGAATCTTTGCCATTGCTCTGGCTACAGCTCTTCTTCCAACACTCAGCAGACAGACTGCAATGGGTAAGCCCCAGGAGGCCATCAGAACCCTGAACTACTCCACAGCGGTACTCTCTGGAATAATGGTGCCGGCTTGTCTCTTTCTTTTTTTCATGGCTGAACCTGCTGTAAGGGTGATGTTCTTTCGCGGAGAGTTTTCAGATACATCTCTGAGACTTACAGCAGCAGCCCTGAGATACTATGCGCTGGGCATGGTGTTCTATGCTGGAATGAAGATAACTGCACCTGTTTTCTTTGCCCTGAAGGACACGAAAACACCTGTAAAGATAGCCATTGGCTGCATGGGTCTCAACATTATTCTTAACATGGGCCTTACGCTGCTTTTCCTTAAGACAGGTATTGCTGAACCACTTGCAGGACTTGCTCTTGCAAGCAGCACTGCATCAATGGCCAATCTGCTGCTGCTTAGAAGGGCTTTGAGAAAGAGGCTGGGAAAAGCCCGTCTTCCAGGGGTACTTTGGGCTTCCCTCTTCCTCTCAGGTCTCACTGCAACGGTTTTCCTCGTTACTGTAAAGAATTTTGTATTCAGTTACGCTGCTTCAGGTATGGTTCCCGGCGCTGCTGCTCTGGCTGTATCCGGTATTCTGACAATTATTCTCTCCACCTCGGTTTTTCTCCTAACAGGGGGCAGAGATATACGAAAAACAGCTCTCAGAATTCTGAAGCATGGCAGGTGATTCACTCAAAAGATCAGTTGACGGCGCACCGGCTCTTCCTGGTGTTTACCGGTTTCTGAACAGCAGAGGCAAAGTTCTCTACATAGGCAAGGCAAAGAGTCTTATCAACAGGCTCAGAGGGCACATCTCAAACCCTGGAGATATGAGGCACAGGCTTCTTCTGGATCGTTCAGCGACAGTTGAGTGGACAGTCACCAGGAATGAGCTGGAAGCCCTGGTTCTTGAAGCTGAACTGATAAGAATGCTGAAACCTCCTCTGAATGTTGATTTGAGGTCTTCCAGCAGGTATCCCTGGCTGGAGATAACAACTGACGAGGAGTATCCCAGGCTGGTAATAACCAGAAATCCCGACAGATCCAAAGAGATTCCCAGATACGGCCCTTATCCTGATGCAGGTAATCTCAGGTCACTGGCGGCATTTCTTATGGAGCTGTATCCGCTGAGGAAATGCAGAACAGTTTCTCTGAAACCCAGAAAGCGCCCCTGCCTCATGGGCCAGATGGGCAGGTGTCCCACACCGTGTTCCACAGGAGAAAGAAAAGAGTATCTGGAAAGGGTAGAGAGGATTATTCACATTCTGGGAGGACACTGGGAAGAGGCAAGACAGGAGATTCGCAAAAGGATGCTTGACGCTTCTGAAAACCTGGAGTTTGAAAGGGCCGCTGAATTGAGAGACCTTATGAAAAGGCTTGACTCTTTCGGCTGGCCTGCTCCTGAATCACTCCGTGACAGCATTTCCAGAGACATCATGGCAGTGAACGAGAACTGGGGCATAATTATACAGGCCAGAGGGGGCCGATTCCTGGGCAGTCTTCGCCTTCCTTTTACTTCCAGGTGGAAACTTGCTTCTGAAGAGGAACGGATTTCAGTTCTCCTCAGGTCTTACTATTCAGAAACAGGAGATATTCCAAGAGAGGTAATTCTTTCAGCTGAACCGGAGGACAGAGAACTGCTTCAGGGATGGCTTAAAGAGCAGCGGGGCAGTACAGTGGAGATTCTGGTTCCTGAAAGGGGAGACCGCCGTTCCCTGGTGGATGTGGCAGAGAAGGATCTCAAGCACTTTCTGAGAAAGCTTGAATGGAAGAATCCTGCAGGTAGAGGAGAACGACTTGAGGCTTCACTTGAAGCCATAGCAGATATTCTTGGTTTGAAGAGACCTCCTGAGTGGATGGTATGCCTGGATGCCTCCACCATTCAGGGTTACGCATCGGTTGCGGCACTGATAAGCTTCAGGAGCGGTAAACCTGACAAGAACGGGTACAGACGGTTTACAATGCCTGAAGAGATAGCCCGGAACGACCCTGCCATGATTGGAAATGCTGTTTCACGGTACGCTTCCCATCTGGAAGAGGAACACCCTGATGTTTTTCTTATTGACGGAGGGATTACACAGCTCAGGGCTGCATGGGCTGCCGGAGGCTCAGTAATGCCTGAAACCAGGTTCATCTCCATTGCCAAGAAGGAAGAGATACTGCTTACCGCACCGGAGGAAAAAGAGATAAAACTTCCTCAGGATTCTCCTCCGATACTTCTTCTCAGAGCAATGAGGGATGAGGCACACAGGTTTGTAATAACCTTTCACAGGAAGCGCAGAGCCAGAAATCATTTTCATTCAGCACTGGACGACATACCAGGTATAGGGCCTGCCCTGAAAGCTGCACTACTGAAAAGATTTGGCAGCGTTGCCAGAATAAGAGTTGCTTCTGAAGAGGAGATAGCTTCAGTGCCGGGAATAGGCCGCAAAAAAGCTAAAGAAATACTGAGAGTTCTGGAATGATTGCTCTTTTTCTTGCTATCTGCTCTCTCACACCTGTAACAGAACCGGTTTCCTGTGGAAAAGAACTGCACTTTCTATTAATTCAGGGCCTGGTTCCGGAAAGTGGCTGGTCACAGGTTCCAGAAATACCTTTCACTCCAGAGAGCGTTTTCACTGAAGTAACTTTTCACCAGTCTTCCGACAGAAGCTTCAGAGTACTTTCAACAGGTGTAACCGCAGGGCTGAAACCGTCAGTAGGCTCCAGAATCACAAAGGACTATTACGCATCCTTCCTTGAAGTCTCAGGGTTCAGAGCAGAGTTGTGGGAGTTTGACAAAGGTACAGGCGCAGGAGTTTCCTATGACGGGGCAGAGTTCCAGATAAGGAACTTGACAGGTAACGATCCATCACTCTTCGGCGGTTACCGCTCTGAAAGAATTACTCTCGCTGCAGGTGAAGAGGCTTTCACCGCCGGATTTACTCTGACACCTTCGCAGTGGGTGAGCATAGGCCCTGCCTGGTGTCAGGACAAAAACACAGGAAGGTTCTGGCTTGTTTCCCGAATCAACTGCAGGCCACTGAAAATATCCAGTGGTGGAGCAGTTACCGACAGCACATTCAGAAGACGGTTCACAGCAAACATCGACATTGATTACATCTCTTTCACAGCAGGAACCGATGAGGAAGAGCCTGTTCTGTTCCTTGAAAGCTTAGCAGGCTGCTGCAGCCTCTCGGTATGCATTTCAAACCCTGGATTTCATCTTCTCTTCACGCCTGCTGATAATCTTACAGCTTCAGTTTCCCACACTGAAGGGGGACAGTTATCAGGAGAACTGCAAGTATCAATCAGAGGATTGGTGGCAGGAATAACCGCCAAAAGGGAACACGGAAACCATTGGGAAACAGGAGCAGTTCTTGGTATATCTTTCGGCAGCAATTAACTGAGCCGGTGGAATAGCGAAACAGACGCCTCATCATAAACCGCACTCATATCAGTGAACAGGGCAGAAGCAGCACTTCCGGTTATTCGGATTCTCAGCACTCCTGCAACGGATGATGTCATAAGTCAATATTATGCAATTCCCGTATTTGATGAACATTTCCAGTGAGAAAGAATTCGAGATTATCCTGAGCAATTGGGGCTTTTCAGAACTCTGCAGTGGCTTTGTTTTAAGCCGGTATTGATTGTAATAAGTCATATTTGTGGTTTTGCACTGCAGTAGTATATTTGCTGCGTTAACACTTTTTGTCTGTGCCGGAGTGGTGGAATGGCAGACACAGCGGACTTAAAATCCGCTGCCCGCATGGGCGTGAGGGTTCAAATCCCTCCTCCGGCACCAAAAGGTGCTGACACGATTGGTTGTGCCGGGAACCACTGCTTGTACGAAAGGTTGTTTGCCGGCACCAATATGTGCTGACACGATTGGTTGTGCCGGGAACTAGGGCTTGTACAAAAGGCTGTTTGCCGGTGTCGGTAGTCGTCAGCCTGGCTGGTGTCGGGGTTTAAATAACTCGTTCTGCTGCAGGCACAGAAATACCAGGTTGCTGCAAGGGAGGTTTACATGGGTGAGATCAGGAAGCTGCCGGATCATCTGGTGAACCTTATAGCTGCTGGAGAGGTGGTTGAAAGGCCTGCTTCGGTGGTTAAGGAACTGCTTGAGAATGCTCTGGATGCACAGGCTTCTTCTGTGGAGATAGAGCTTGAGGCCGGCGGAAGAAAATCAATAATCATTCGTGACGATGGCAGCGGAATGACCCGCCACAACCTTCTTCTGGCTATTCAGAGGCATGCCACAAGCAAGATTTCCTCTGCTTCCGACCTTAACGACATACACACCCTGGGGTTCAGGGGAGAAGCTCTTCCCAGCATAGCCAGTGTTTCAAGAATGACCATACTTACTTCAGACGGTGAAGAGGCATGGAAGATGGTTCTTACAGGAGGCAGGCTGGATGATATGTCTCCTGCTGCACGAACCAGAGGAACAACCATTACAGTTGAGAACCTGTTTTTCAATCAGCCTGCAAGGAGAAGGTTCCTGCGAACTGAATCCACTGAACTTTCATGGATAGAGAAGATAGTAACCGGCTCGTCCCTTTCAGCATTGAATTGCTCCATTTTGCTGAAGCATTCAGGTAGAACTGTATTTGACCTTCCTGTGGCTGATTCTCTCCCTTCAAGGCTTCGCTGCAGATATCATCTTTCAGCCACTGACAGGTGTGTGGAAGCTTTTGGAAAGTCAGGGAGTACTGAGGTGAAACTGACTGTATTTCCAGACAGGAGATGGGCTAACAGAAGGCATCAGTTCATCATTGTGAACGGCAGGCCGGTTACTGCGCCTGCAGCCTACCGACCGTTGCAGGAAGCTTTTTCCGGCCCGGCAGGGGATCCTCTTATTGTTTGCAGGATAACTGTAGCTTCGGACCTTGTGGATGTAAATGCGCATCCTGCCAAGAGGGAGGTTCGTTTCCGTAAACCTCATGAGCTGGAGGCAGCTGTAAGGTCTGCAACACTGGGAATAGTTCAGAACAGAAAAGAAAGCACATCCTTTGCTGTATCAGGATCACCTCATGTTTCTTATACAGGTCAAAGTGAAGCAGGAGTTGAATACACCGCCGGTGAAAAGAGTCTTCCTGCTTCTGGTTCAGCGCGTGTTTCATACACAGGGTATTCTGATTCAGGATACAGGCCTGAGAAAAAAACTGTCAGCCCATCCCTTTTCCAGAAGGCTTTTGAGATACAGGCCCCACTTGATGAACCTTCCCGGAAAGAGGTTGCAGCCTCTGTAAACAGTGGCTGGGGAGATACTGTTGAAATAATGATAGTAGCAGATTCCTGGCTGGTTACACAGACTGCCACAGGGCTGCTGGTTGTGGATCAGCACGCAGCCCATGAGAGGATTCTCTACGAAAGGATACTGGATTCTCTGAAGGGCGCTATGGCTGCAGGGCAGCAGAGAATGCTGCTTCCTGAGGAGATCAGTCTGGATCAGCAGGATAAAGCGCTTCTGAAGCTCTACGGAGCAATGATCAAGCAGGCCGGTTACGACTATACCATAGCAGGGGACAGACTTCTGCTGAGCAGTGTGCCTGTGGGAATTAAGCGTGGAGGGGAAGCCCTCCTTGAGGTTATGGAGTCTTTGGCTTCAGGTTCAGAAAAGAATGTTTCAGAGGCTGAGAACATAGCTGCGTCCAGTGCCTGCAAAGGAGCAATCAAGTTTGGAGACAAGCTCAGTCAGGCTGAGGCCAGAAACCTGTTTCACACCCTGTTCAACATGAAAGACCCTTTTCACTGTCCCCACGGCAGACCTACCATGATTGAGCTTTCCTTCGCTGAACTGGAGAACCGCTTTGGCAGATAGGGTTATTCCGGTAATTGCAGGATGCACTGCAACAGGAAAAACTGCAGCGGCACTTGAACTGGCATCCCGTTTTTCAGGAATTGAGATAATCAGCGCCGACTCACGGCAGTTCTACAGAGGAATGGATATCGGAACTGCAAAACCTTCAAGTTCAGAACTTCAATCGGTGGTTCACCACATGATTGATGTTGCAGATCCTGTAAAACTACTCTCGGCAGGATGGTTTGCCAAAGAGGGCATGAAGGCTATTGAAGATGTTTTTGCGAGGGGTTCAACTCCACTTGTAGTGGGAGGATCAGCTCTCTATCTGATGTCGCTTGCCGGTCTTTTTGATGACCTTCCTGATAGAAATGACAACATCAGAGAGGCTCTGAAATCCATTGAAAACGAAGCACCCGGGTCTCTTCACAGACTGCTTCGGGGAATTGATCCAGGGGAGGCTATGCGACTTGATAAGTCAGATACTGTTCGTCTGGTAAGGTCTCTGGAGATAGGGCTTCTCAGTATGGAGCTTCCTTCAGAAATGAAAAAGGGCGGAAATCCCGATGGAAGATTCAGGTTTGCAGTGATAGAAGCTGAGGGTGCTGTGCTTAGAAAACGAATACAGCAAAGAACTTCTGAAATGCTGAAGAACGGTCTTGTTGATGAGGTAAGGAGTCTTCTGGGTTCAGGGGTGCCTGAAGAGCCTGTACTCAGTGCTACCATCGGCTATGCTGAGATAATCGACTACCTGAAAGGTCTGTGTACTGAAGAGGAGGCTTTTCAGCGCATATCTGTCAATACATGGAGATTTGCCAGAAGACAGAGGAATATGTTCAGAAGACTGCCCGGCGCTGTGAGAACAGGTAATTCCCCCGGGAGTATTGCAGAGATACTGTTCAAGGAGAGGATGAACGATGGATAGAGCAGAAGAACTGACAGCAGACCATCTGCCTCTGGAAGAGGTGGCACTCTCGGATATAGACGGATTCAATGCTCCTGAAAACTGGCAGCGAAGCGAAGACGATGAAAGCCAGGAGTTTCCGCCTGTACTTGTTGCAGAGGACAGAGGTTTCACCCTTGTAGGCAATCATCGTACAGTATGGCATCTTAGGAAATCCGGCAGATCACTGGCAAAGTGTCTTGTGGTAAGGTCCAATGTACATGTGCTTCCTGCACACAGGCTGATTAGGAACTGCACTGAAGAAGCAATGCTCTTTGATGCTCTGCTGCGCAGGGAAATTGTAGCAAACAGAAGCAAGCTTGCAGACATGCTCGGGTATTCCAGGGCACGAATAACCCAGCTGGTTAACCTTCTCAAGCTGCCTGCGGAGATTCGACAGCAGGTGCTTTTGACCGATGAGATAAGCGAGTTTCAGCTTCGACAGCTGCTAAAGGTGCTTAAAGAGCCTGTAAAGCTCCATGAGGGTTTCAAGGCGCTGCTGGAAAAAAAACTTTCAGGCAGACAGATGGCAGTGTATGCCTCTTCTGAAATGGATCTGCCTGAAATCTCCGAGGACGGGCCTGCTGAACAGGCTATTCAGGATGAACAAGAGGAACCTGTTGCCTCAGAGTCTTCCATGGAAGAACTTGAGGATGTGTTTTTTGATGAAGAGTTTGATAATGAGAAGGTTATCAAGCCTGATAAGGTAAAGGAAGATTATTCAAAACCTGAGAATACTCCTTTTTCGGACATTCTCATTGAGATTGGAAATCTGAGGGGCTCAGGATGGCGCGCAAGAGCTGCTTTGATGAATATATCACCGGTTCAGATGGAGTTGCTTGAGGGAGTGGCACTGATAAGAACCGGCCTTTACAAAAAAGCAATGTCCAGACTTGAGGATGTGGTGGACGATTATCCTGACAGCCATGCAGGATGGTTCTATCTGGGCAGATGCGCCAATCTTACAGGAAAGCTTCATGAGGCTGAAGAGTATTTGAGAAATGCTGTTTCAAGGGCTCCTGAAAACCCTGACTACATCGTTGAGCTGGCAATAGTTCTTGAGAAACTTAAACGGCACTCGGAAGCAGAGGCCTTTTACAGAAAGTCAGCAGTTATCAGAAAGCAGCTGCTGATTGATCAATGAAAACAAGCCGTATTCTCTTTATAACCATTCTGTTCTTCCTGTTGTCATGTGCCAGAGTGGTTGCGCCCACAGGGGGTCCGGAGGACACAGACGGGCCGGAGATAACAGGTGTTACTCCTTCTTACGGCCAGTGTGATGTTATTCCGAATGAGATAACCTTCAGTTTCTCAGAGAAGATATCTCAGGATGAGGGTGCTGTTCAGATATATCCCTGCCCAGGAGAAATAGTTACCGGGAGCGACTATATCAGGGTTTATCCTGATTCTTCAGCAACAGTGGTGGTTGTAACTGTATCAGGCGACCTGAGAGATCGAAGGGGAAACCCTGCCGGCTATTCTTCAACTTTTGTATGGAACACTTCAGGAATGGAAAACTTCGGTACTCTGAATGCCCAGGTTACAAGAAGCGGCGGGGGAGAAGTAACTGAAACATCCCGCTGCGACCTGTTTCTGCTTCCTGATACTGCTTCACGGCTTACCACTGTTTTTCCGGATTCAACAGATACCATACTGGCAGAATGGCTTACTCCTGGAGAGTACCTTGTTCACTGCTACGAGGATAATGACAGAAGTCTCAGCTGGGATATGGAAAGGGAACCCGGGGTACTTGAGCGGTTTATACTGGAGGCTTCTGATACAGCCTCCATAACTCTGAATTTGTCAATTACTGACAGCATTGGTCCATCAATATCTGCTGTAACTGTTATTGATGGGTGGCACCTGAATATCAGCTGGAATGAACAGATTTCTGATAATGGTTGGGAAACTGGTTCTGTGCTAATAGCCGGCCCTGACGGGTCACCGCTGGAGGTTCTGGGGTTTGAGTCCTACGCAGGAAGATCCTCAACAGGCAGAACAACAGTATATACCAGGCAAATGAGCGATACACTCTATACAGTTGCTGTGGAGGGAATTCAGGATCTTTCAGGAAATCCGTCACTGCCTGACACCCTTGAAATATGGGGAGTTGATTCCCTTCCTGTGAATATCATGTCAATAAAATCAGCGTATCCTGAAGACGGAGCAGTGGAAGTTCCGCCGTCAGGCCCCTTCACAATCCTCTTCAGCGACTGGGTTTATCTGGAAGATCTCGAACCTCTATATTCAGTTACGCAGGTTTCAGACAGTACTCCTGTTGCAGGAACCCTGAGCAGAATCGCGCCTGGAGCATTTTCATTTGTTCCGGAGAGAGAACTGCTGGGGGGAGTACAGTACCGCATTGATGTCGATTCAGGTCTTGTATCTCTCCAGGGTGATACTCTTTCAGGAAGAAGCTGGACATTCATACCTGCCTGGAGTGAAAGACCGGGTTCAATATCCGGTTACATTTCAGGTACAGGCGCTGCAACAGTGGTGATTGTTGTATCACCTGCAGGAAGTGACGGCGAAACAGTTACAGAACTGTTTACACCGGGAGAATACACTGTTACCGATCTTCCAGGAGGCAGATACACTGCAGCGTGTTTTGTTGACTGGAACGGTGACAAAATCTGGAATCCTGGTGAACCATACGGAGCGTGGCCTGGAGTAGTTGAAGTGCTTCCGGGAATAGATACAGGAAATGTTAATATACAGGTGGTTCCCTGATGGTCTTCAACCCTGCTGAAAGATACCTTCAGAACAGATGCACCGGATGCGGCATATGCAGTTCAATCTGCCCGACCTGTTCAATTCGCGCAACTCCAGAGGGGAAACCCTCTTATTTTGCACATACATGTATCGGCTGTTCCCACTGCGGCGTATACTGCCCGGAAAACTGTTTTGACCTTGAACCTGCTGCCGGAAGTGAAGGTGTCTCTCCTGTTCAAGTGGATGAACTGTTCAAGTTAAGAAGGTCTGTCAGAAGATTCAAAGCCGCTGACCTTTCAGCGGACGAGCTGGAGGAGCTTCTCAAGCCCCTTAACTGGACACCTACCGGCCGCAACGATCAGGGAATAACTGTTAAGGTGCTCAGTGGCAGAGCTGCAGTTGAAGAGAAACTGGTCAATAAGTTTACTGGAATACTAAGGGCGGTTGACTGCTTCAGAGCTGTAACCCTTATGGCAGGTCCAGGGAGGGACTTCATACGAAGACTCCGCAAAGGAGAGGATCTTCTGGCCTGGGGTGCTCCCTGTGTTCTGCTTTTCAGCTCATCTGTAAAATCAGCGACTCCTGTTCAGGATTCTCTGATAGCTGCCTCTGCAGTGGCCATGAAAGCTGAAGCCATGGGGCTGGGAACACTGTGGGGAGGATTCATCAGGTATGCCGCACCGCTCACAGGGCTGGGAAGATGTCATACGGCGCTATGCGTAGGACAACCTGTTCTCAGGAAGTATCAGATGGCTCCGGAACGAAAATGGAAGAGAATTGATATTCATGGTCGCCAGGGGAGCTGATCGTGAAGAGATGGCCGCTCCAGGCCGGGCTGCATAAGGTTCTGCCACTGAAGAAGTTGAGGCACGCTGTAAAGGGCCATATCAATTCTGCTGATTCTCAGTCTGCCTTCACCTGATGATTCATAGAACCTTCTCAGGTTCTCTACTGCGCCGTCCACCAGATAGCCCTGAGTAACAGCCTTTCTGCCTTCATACTCCATATTCAGAAGTATTTCCTCTGCTCCTGCCCTTGAAGGAAGCTGTCCACCGGGGTACGCCAGACTGCTTATGAACCAGGCACGCATTCCGAGCCTGCTGCTGAACGAAGCAAGTGCCGGAAGAATCTGAGAGTGGTAATCAGACACTGGTATTTGCATGAAAGAAGTGTGGTCTGCTGTGTGATTGCCTATGGCATGGCCCATGTCCAGAACCATATTGAGTTTTTCCTCGGTGTCGTGGCCGAAAGGAACCTTATCCCAGCTTATGAAGAAGAGAACGCCAGGGCCGAAATCCGAATGTTCATCAAGGAACCGGTTAACAATTGCCACAGCACAATCAGGGTCAATTACTCTTGTTCCGTCAGTTTGCTCTATGAAATGAAAGTTGTCTTCCCAGCCGTCATCAAAGGATATCATCAAAGGTCTTCTGTTCCAGGGAACCCTGTAGAGACCATTCTCCATATCGTCCGGCAGAATGAGAAAGAATCCTGCGTCATAGAGAGCCTGAAGATCATTCCAGAGTTTGTCAGGAGTAACTCCGTACTGGTACGGTGTTTCTGAAACCTGATGATATGTCAGTACCGGAACACCGCTGCGGTAGCTGCAGGGCTCCGGAGCATCGCCGTGTTCCAGTGCAGGAGCTTCATGGCAGAGCGGGAGGTATCCGGCAAGAATAAAAATGAGTGTAATCACAGGGGCAGCACCGTTATTCTGTCCAGTTCAGCATTCATTCTTTCGTCAACAAAAACTCCGATCTGGCCAGTGGGAGGAACTGATGTCTTAACAATCTGAATCAGCTGTCCGTTCACTGAGAGGTCAGCATAGCAGCCGTGGACTTCCACTGATATCTCAACCTCTGTGAGGGACCAGGGTAGAAGTCTGGATGTTTCAAAAGCATCCAGTCCCATTACAGGCATCCACATGCCGTTCCTGCACCTTTGAACAGTATACTGGCCTCTGCCGTTCACACCCATGAGAAGAAAATCTTCAGGGCCTGAAGCTCTCAGAACAACTCCGCATACAGCGTGAGAAGGGGCATCGGTTATGTTGAAAACAGCCTGAACCAGACCGTCATCTACAAGCCCTGCAGTACTGAGCAGGACAACAGGAGAGTTAAAATAACCATTGTTTATATGAAGCGCGCTCCCCCAGGTATCATATCTGAGATTGGCACCGAACGGCCTGTCCAGCGGACTGTCAAAGGAGCAGTTAAGCAGAGTATCATCAGGTGCAGGGGCCTGCCTCTCAAAAGCTCCAGTGGTATCTGCAGGTGTTGCAGCAGCAGTGCCGGAAATTGAGCCTACAAAGAATCCGCTTGTCTGTTCTGTGGAACCGCAGGCTGCAAACAGCAGTATGGCTGTAACTGTTATGGCGTATATTCTGTTCATGTGGATTTCCCGTCTTGGAAGAAACATGAGCCAGGGAGTGAATCTGTCTCTATGAAAATGGTATGGAAAACTATTGGATCAGCTCTTCTGTGTCCAGTTCTGTTTGGATGCGGAACAAATGAGATGCAGCAGCCTGAGGAACCTGCTGAAACCGATGCTTCTGCCCATACTGGATACGCATTGCCCGGCCCGGCGTTTCCAGTGAGCTTTCCAGACTCGGCTTCAGTGGCTGTTGTATGGCAGGAACCGCATCCGCTGCTTGTAGTTGATGTTTCAAGTGCAGAAAGGGAGTTTTCAGCGGGGGATACACTTCTGCTGGGATCAGATCCGTTCCTTGCCATTGAGCTTGACCGCATAATGATGGAACTGGAACTGGCTGAAGCCGCCGGATACAGTGCTGAAGCAGACAGCCTCGCTGCTGTTCTTGCCGACTCTTCAAGGTACATTCCTGTAACTTCTGTGTCTGACGGACGAGCAGAGATATTCACCGATGCAGGGGAGACGCTGCAGCCTGGAGATACAGTTGCGGTAATCACAGGCCCTCCTCCTGACTCAATTTTCATTGTACATCCTCTTTCCGGTCAGCTTTCATGGCCTTCGGGAGTTTCAGGGACTGTATCTCCTGACGGCAGCCTTGTGTGCTCTGGAACCTGTTCAGAGGATTCTGTTGTAATTCCGGACTTCTATCTTGTTGGTCCGGAATACATACACGAGGAAGGCCTGAACATTTTCCTGATAACCAGTGAAGGCGACACCTTGCCGGTTACAGTTTCAGGAAGCGTTAACTCCATGAGAATGATACACTCTCAATCAGCTCTGGATTCTGTCCCTCTGGCCCGATGGCACTGATTATCTCTGAAACCTGTTCACCCTTCCGTGACAGAAGCCTCTGACGCCGTTCTTATCAAAGTAGTTCTGGTGGTAGTCTTCCGCCGGGTAGAATACTCCTGCAGGTTCCACCTGTGTTGCCACCTGAAGGCCGTTTTCCCTGAGAATGTCTGTGAGTTCTCCGGTTATCTGCCGCTGCTCCTCAGTTGTCCAGAACACAGCGGATCTGTACTGTGTTCCAATATCCACACCCTGACCGTTCACCTGCTCAGGGTCGTGAATCTCAAAGAAAAACATTGCAAGTTCCCTGAAAGAAATCTTTTCAGAATCAAAGAGCACCCTTACAGTTTCTGCATGCCCTGTGGCCCCTGTGCAGACTTCTCTGTATGAAGGGTTTTCAGCAGCTCCTCCCATGTAACCTGATGAGGCATCGATAACACCTTCAGTCTGCTGAAAACTGTGTTCAACGCCCCAGAAGCAGCCTCCTGCGAAGTAGGCGGTTTCCACTCTGCCTGCAGGAACAAAGATCATTGATATTGAGTTTACGCAATGTCTGGTGTTTGTTTCTGTGTACCCTTCGCCGGTGAAGACATGTCCAAGATGTCCTCCGCATGATCTGCACCTTATCTCAGTTCGCATACCGTCAGGGTCCGGAAGCCTTTCGACAGAACCTTCTATCTCTTTGTCAAAAGCCGGCCAGCCGCAGTGTGCCTGAAACTTTGTCTCTGAAAGGTAAAGTGGAAAACCGCATCTTCGACAGGTATATACGCCGCTGTCAAAGGTTTCTGTATACTCCCCTGTCCATGGAGCTTCGGTTCCCCTGTGAACTATTACCCTTTCCTCTTCCGGTGTGAGCGCTCTGTATCCCATATTGTCGTCATCCTCTCTGCCTGAACCTGAAAGGGCAAGTATTACTGTAACAAGAACTGCAGGCAACGCCGGTAACATTCTCATTTTCTGCAACCTCCTTGATGGAGAAAACACTCCTTAAGGGTTTTGGTTCCGGTGTATATTCATAAAACTGTTTTCAATCCAGGAGGTAGCTTTGGCCGGCAAACTGTTTGAATTTACTGCAGAATACAACTGTGAAACTCTTCCTGTTCAGGCAATAGACCTGTTTCACAACTGGAGGAACCAGGGGCGTCTGGGTTTCTTTAACCTTCCTGTTCAGAGGGAGGTTCAGAAAGAGACACTTGATACTGCAAGGCGTTATTCAGAAAGGTTCGACAACCTTTTTGTAGCCGGTATCGGCGGTTCCTCCCTTGGGCTAAGGGCTATTCTTTCAGCAGAATACCTTGAGAACGGCAAAGTTTCTCTCATTGATTCTCCTGATGCTGATCTCATAAAAAGAGCTGTTGAGAGCAGAAAAAACAGTTCATCTGCAATCTGTATTGTCACCAAGTCAGGCGGGACCTCCGAAACTCTTTCCATCTTCATGGAACTGAGAAAGCTTCTCGGCACTTCCGTACCGGTTATTGCAATAACTGACCCTGTAAAAGGGGAGTTGAGAAAACTCGCAGAGAACAGGGGATGGGACACACTTCCAGTTCCTGAAAATGTCGGAGGCAGATTCAGTGTTCTCTCTCCTGTGGGAATGTTTCCTGCATGGTTTGCAGGAGCTTCATCAGGCGATATTCTTGAAGGCGCTGCTCTGGTTAGAAAAGATTTTCTTGACAGGGGTCTTGAGAGCCTGGCTGCAGATATGGCAGGTGCTTTTCTCTCCAGATTCAAAAGCCATCCGATACATGTGTTCATGCCCTATTCAGATCGTCTCTTTCAGACATCGCAGTGGTTTGCCCAGCTCTGGGCAGAGAGTCTTGGAAAAGCTCTGGATCTTTCAGGAAAAACAGTAAACACAGGCCAGACTCCCATAGCGTGCAGAGGTCCCGCAGACCAGCATTCCCTTGTTCAACTTTTTATGGAGGGGCCTTCAGACAAGACAGTAACCATCTTGTCTGAGAAATGCAGAGCTGGCAAAGCCTCATCCAATGGCGAGTTCAGCGGAATACCCACAATGGGTTACCTCCAGGGAAGGAGCCCGAATGAACTCAGAGCATCAGAAGCGGACGCAACTGCAGAGGCTCTTTCAGAACGGGGGCTTCCTGTTTCCAGAATAAGAATTCCAAAGGTATCCGGTTTTGAGCTGGGGCAGTTGTTCATGGCACTTGAAATTGCAACTGTTCTCTGCGGTCTTGCTCTGAACATCAATCCTCTCAATCAGCCTGGAGTGGAGAGGGGCAAGGTCTTAACCTACAGAGCAATGGGCAGGGAGGGTTATTGATCCTTCTTTTCTATACACTTATTGCTCTGATGCCTGAGGGTATTACAGCAGACTGGTTCGCTATGCTGCAGACTGAACACACTCTTCGGTGTTCAGCAGACTACCTTCTTTCTGAGAATGGAGGCTTTCTCCTTCGAGATCGCCAGCCTCTTGCTGCTGTGGGCTCTGTGCCATCTGATCTTCCCTGGCGAAACGGAGTTGTGAAAGATCCCCTTCAAAGCGGTATATGGGGTGGAGGCAGCTGGAATACGACAACTGAAACAGGGCCTTTTCCTGATTCTCTCAGTTTTTCAAGAATCGGGCTTATTCAGAACACCAATAACCGGAGCAGGTACTTCTTCGAGCTGGACAGACCTCTGCCCGGTAGTACCTCAGGCAGCTTTTTCATTCGCAGGAACGATACCCTTTCAGTGCATTCAGCATCTCTCTTGTCAGGAAACTTTTTGTTTAACGGAACCAGCTGGGAAGGGAACCGATACGGCTGGGGAACCTGGGCTTCATGGTCCCCTGGCAGCTTCTCTGCGAGAGCAGGTTTTTCAAGGCTTAACCCTGGTGACAGGAGGCCTGAAATGCTTGCGGAATACTGCGCCAAAGCTGGATCTATGGAGATAAGCGCAGGTTTGGCCGGTGCGTATGCAGATTCAGCGTTTGAGTACAGAGCCGCAGGCGGATTGCGATTAACTGCTGGTAATTTCACCTTTTCCATTAATTCCAATATACAGAATGAAGAACCGGGATTCTGGGGAGGCTTCACCTGGGCAGCAGGCGGACTTCTTTTTTCAGCCCTGCACTCTTCTCCATCTGAAGGCCAATACTTTCAGTCGCTCGCGATAAGACATGAGCACTTCAATATTGTGAGCAGACTCTCCCATGAGCCTGCAGTTGCCGCAGACCTGAAAATTTCACAGGGCATATTCAGGGGAAAGGCGGCAGCCTGCTGGGGTTTTGAGAATGATTCACTTGATTTGAACTGTCACGGTTTACTTGGGCTGGACTGGTTCAAGGGAAGGCTTGAGGCAGGCCCAAGGTTCAACGGAACCATGGACAAAGATGGAAACTGGGCAGGCACAGCAGATGCAGTAATGGGTTTCACTCTGCTTCCTTTCTCCATCTCTGCCGGTATGGAGGATATTACCAGCAGCCTTGACAGAAGCTGGTCTTTCGGTATTACATGGGCGTTTACCGACATTCCGCCACAGGTTTCAGAGGAGGATCACAATGGCAGATAGAATCAGGAGGGTGGCTGTACTGGCCTCTGGAACAGGCTCCAATTTCAGGGCTCTGGTTGAGAATGATACTTCTCCTGGTGAGGTGGTTCTTCTTTTGTCTGACAGAAATGATGCAGGCGCCCTTAGCATTGCCCGGGAGCTTGGTATTCCGCACCATGTACTGGATCCAGGGAAATACCGAACCAGATTCGGTATTGCAGAGGAGGAGCAGTGGGCAGAATTTCTAAGGGATCAGAAGATTGATCTTGTGTGTCTCGCAGGATTCATGAGAATACTTAAAGGCCCACTGATTGAGGAGTTCTCAGGCAGACTGATGAACATACATCCTTCGCTTCTTCCTGCGTTTCCGGGCCTTGACGGACAGGGACAGGCGTTCACCTACGGAGTAAAGGTGGCAGGGTGTACAGTTCACTATGTGGACAGAGGCACAGATACAGGCCCTGTGATACTTCAGAAGGCTGTTCCAGTACTCCCTGACGATACCCGTGACACTCTTGCTGCAAGAATACTGAAGAAGGAGCATGCCATTTTTTCCAGGGCTGTTTCCCTGCACTGCGCAGGTAGACTGAGAGTATCCGGCAGAAGGGTGTATATTACACCGGACACACAGTAAACACCTGGAGGTTATTTTCCTTGACGACCATTGTCATGTGCCTGTCATTCATGCTCTTTTCCGGAGCTGATGATCCTGTTCCTGAAGGTTCCCTGTTCTCTGTTTCCCTTAACGGTGTGCAGCAGCCTGAGCATCTCCTGGCGTTTACTGTGGAGCAGGGCAGCACTGTTACTCTAGCTTGTCCTGATTCCATTCAGTGGTCTGTTCCCTCTCTGGATATTCAGGGACAGGGAAGAGAATTTGCAATTCAGCTTCCCAGGTGCCACGGGATTCATACAGTCCGTGGATCTGACTCAACAGGTGTTCAGGAATGGCTGCTTCTGGTTCCTCTCGGCAGCGAACAGGTAAGAACAGCTACTGTCAACTCTTTCCTGCTGGGTTTTTACGGTGACGGAAATACAAGAGATCACCTTCCGGACAATGGCTTCATAGAGCTTCCTTATCACTACTACAACTCAAGGGTGTCTACTCACTTGACTTTTGCCGATCTCCTCTGCCATACAGAAGGAGGCTGGCCCCAGTACATGGTGCTTGATACAAGCCTTCTCACAAAACTTGAACTGGTTTTTCAGGAGGTTGCAAAAACCTATCCTGAAGCAAGGGTGATTCACAGTATCAGCGGCTTCAGAACTCCGGCATACAACCTTGCCATCGGCAACGAAACCGGATTCAGCCTCCATCTTTATGGCTCTGCTGCAGATATCTGGATAGAGGGTTGGCCTGAAAACGGACTGATAGACGATCTTGACAGAAACAAAAGAATAGATGTGTACGACGGAGAGTTCATCATTGAGGCAACCAGAAGACTGGAAGCATCAGGCCAGGTGGCAACAGGGGGAGCCTCAGCTTACAGATGGATATCAACCCACGGACCATTCGTACACATTGATACAAGAGGAAGCGCCGCTGTCTGGCAGACCAGGCGCACCCTGGTAGACAACCCTGTTATCTGATGGGAGTCCTGCATAAATGAAAGCTTCCCTTATAGCTCTTTTCTCCGTTCTTATTCTGGGGCTTGCAGCAAGCCTTTACTCCATTCACCATCTTCACAGTCTCTCTGATGAGAATATTGCCGCTGCGCAGGCTGCCATTGAGGAGCTAGACAGAGTTACTGCACAGCGTGATACTCTGGCACTTGCCAATCAGGCCTTCAGCCTGAGAGCAGACTCGGTTCCAGGGCTGCTGAGAGTGATAGATTCTCTCAGCGTAAGACTCACTGAAGCTGAACTTGTAAGAAACTACCAGGGCTATTACCTGATTATCGACACCTGGCAGAACAGGTTTCAGCTTCGCAGAGGCGGTTTGCTTGTTCGTACCGGTTTCTGCGGTACAGGAAAGGGCTGGGTGGAGAATGACAGCGGTCTGGTCTGGAACTTCAGTACCCCCAGAGGAATCCGCTATGTTGTAAAAAAAGGCGAGAATCCCTACTGGTACCGCCCGGACTGGTACTGGCTTGAGCAGAACCTTAGACCTCCAAGACCCGGGGAGGACATACTTCTTCCTGACAGCCTCTCATGGGAAGATCAGATTGTATACTACAACGATTCCCTGACAGCTTCCGAGAGGGTCTGGGTAAGGGCTGTTCCTGGAGTACTGGGCAGTTACAAGGTAGACCTTGGAGGTGGTATTCTGCTCCACTACGGCGTAGGAAGAGGCAGAAATGTCAGCCACGGGTGCATTCGTCTCAGTGACAACGATCTGGAAGCATTGTACAGGGCGCTGCCTGTTGGTGCTCCTGTCTTAATTTATTAACAGAGGTGAACTTATGATGGTTTCATCGTGTTCTGAAGATATAGCCGCCAAAAAGCAGACCGGTAAAATACTCATAACAGCAGGCGGTGTTGCTGTTGTTCTTGCTGCAATTTTCATCGTTAACAGTCTCAGCTCTGAAAGCGATGAGCCGGCTGTTTCAGAAAGTTCTCAGCTGAGTCAGACTGCAGCTGCTGAAGAGCAGCAGGCAGTTGAAGCTGTTGCAGAAGAGCCTCCTGCTCTCTGGCTTCAGGCATACGGCGGTTCAACAGGAAATTCAGCCTGGGCTCCTGCTGTCACCGCACCTTTCGATACACTATGGACCCTTGAGACCGGCAGGGAGATATTCTCGCCTCCTGCTGTTATAGGTGACTACATCTACATGGCTGGCAATGACAAGGTGCTCAGGGCACTTAACAGGCACACAGGTGAGCAGTTATGGAGCCGCTCTGTAACCTGCGGTCTCTCAGGAGGAGTGGCTGCTGACGCAGAACAGGTTTATTTCAGCGGACAGGACGGATATCTTTATGCACTGAACAGGGAAAACGGTTCAGAGGAATGGAAAGCCGGTCTGGGCTATCACATCTTTACCGATGCCGCTGTACTGTCTGACACTCTGGTTCTTGCAGGAAACTCCATGGGAAATATCGCAGCACTGAACACTGGTTCAGGTGCAGTTGAATGGAATGATGCCATTGACGGGCTTGTCATAGGTCCTGCTGTATCAGATTCCATTGCTGTATTCTGCACAGAATCAGGGGCAGCTGCCGCCTGGAACAGCAGCGGAAATATTCAGTGGACAAGATCGTTCACCTCACAGCCTTCTGCTCCGTCTATTGCTTCAGGCAGGGTTTTTATCGGATTCTCAACAGGAAAGGTGCTGGCCCTTTCCCTTGCAACAGGGGAGACCATCTGGGAAACAGCCCTTGAAAATGTTTCAGGGAGGGCTGTGGTAACAAGACCCTCTATTCCTGGAGATTCACTGGTTGTAGCAGGCACCTGTGATGGAAGAGTATTCTGCCTTGAGGCATCAGACGGTTCCCTTGTCTGGGAATCGCCAATAGAAAACTGGGTTGCTGTAACTCCTGCTGTATGCGATAAAGTTGTTTATGTCAGCTGCGACGACAGCAGAATACATCTCCTGAATCTTTCAGACGGTTCACCTTTGGATACCCTTGAAACAGGCTCATACTCTGGAACGCCGCCGCTGATTCTGGGAGGCACTCTCTACACAGGCACAGCAGAGGGTGACTTCAATGCAATTCAGAGTGTAGTTGTAGCAGCAGAGGAGGCAGATTGCCCAGTGGAATGATAAAGAGCGGCTATTCCCTTATTGCAGGGTTGGCGAATACAGGCAAGTCTACTCTTCTGAACTGTCTCACTGGAACGGACATCTCGCCGGCTGTTTCGCAGGCATCTTCCACCAGAATGCCCATAACAGGTATTTCCACCCCTGGAAACGCCCAGATATGCTTTGTAGACACCCCTCCCCTTGAGAGCCGTTACGACTGGTCAATACTGAACTGGGTTGATACTGTTGTGCTCATGCTTGACATCAGAACCTTTGAGGAAGATCTGACAACACCCATGCTGAAGTTCTTTCTAAAGAAAACCGCTGAAAAGCCGGTGATTCTGGCCTTGAGTATGGACGATTTCGTGAAAGCTGAACACAGGCAGGCCTATGTAAGAAAAGCCCTTTACACCAACAGATTTACCTTCTGCCTCTCTGTGTGTCCAGCTTCAGGTTCAGGTGTTCCTGAGCTTCTTAAAATTGTTCTGGAAAACATTCCCATGCGGGACAGGCTCTTTCCGAGGTACATAACTACACTCAATTCCAGACGATTCCTTGTTGCTGAACAGGTGAGAGCCAGACTTTTTTCCTTCCTGCCTCCTGAAGTAGCCTCTGAGACAGCAGTTCAGGTGGAGGAGACCTCTTATCGTGACGGCAGGCTTTATGTACGGTTAAACATTCTTGTATCAAGGGCTTCAGCCAAGGGAACTGTAATCGGGCGAAAAGGTCAGACACTTGAAAGAATCAGCAGGGCTTCAGCAGAATCCATTGAACGCTTCACAGGGGAGAGATGCCGGCTTGATATGTGGGTGAAGGTGAGGGAAGCATGGCCTGATAACCAGAAGGACATGCTTGAGTTCGGATATGTCTGCTGAAAACAGTACCGCCTGCAGAATAGCTCTTGATGAATTCGAAGGTCCCCTGGATCTGCTTTTGTACCTTATCAGACGCAATGAGATGGATATTACCGCAATCAGTGTTGCTGTTGTGGCAGACCAGTACCTTGCATACATAAGAGCAGCCTCTGAGCTTGATCTGGACATTGCAGGCGAGTACCTTGTGATGGCTGCTACTCTGGCCAGAATGAAGAGCCGCTCTCTGCTTCCTGTGGAACAGGCGCTCATGGAAGAATCTGAAGACCCTATGGAGACCCTCATGCGACACATAGTACTCTACAGGGTATTCAAGGAGGTTGCCGGAAACCTGAGGGAGAACGAAACCGTATGGAGGGATGTTTTTTCTTTTCCAGGGGAACGGGAAAGATATGAAGAGGCCCCGGGACCGCCTGATCCAGGCCAGACCTCCCTTCTTGATCTGCTCCTTGCTGTTGAAAGCATGACAGAGAAACAGGCTGCTCCGCCGGATCACAGAGTAAGAAAACCGCTGATGTCCCTCTCTGAGTGCGTTGATGCCCTTGAAAAGCTTCTTCCTCCAGGCAAAACCCGTGAGTTCAGGGAAACTATTGGAAAAAACGCCGGACGAGACAGGGTAGTTTCATTTTTTGTGGCTCTCCTTGAGCTTATGAAGAGGGGCTGGGTTGTCTCACGACAGGGATACCCCCTTGGAAGTATCAGTATTAAAAGAACGAAGAGGTGGACAGGTAATGCTTGATCAGCTTGCAAGACAGATAGAGGCCCTTCTGGTGGCCACAGATGAACCTCTGGGGCTTCAGCGCATCTGTGAGATAACAGGGTGCGGCATTCAGTCTGCAGAACAGGCCCTGTCCAGAATAACCGCAGAGCTTGTCGCAGGAGGCCACGCAATGGAAATTGCAGGGCTTGCCGGCGGTTACAGAATAGTTACCGATCCAGGTCTTGGAGATGTGGTTTCTCAGCTTTTTCAGGGAAAACGGCCAAGCAGACTCTCCAGGGCTGCTCTTGAGACTCTTGCAGTTGTTGCTTACAGGCAGCCTGTTACAAGGGCTCAGATGGAAGCAGTAAGAGGGGTCAACAGCGACAGTGCAGTGAGAACACTGATGGAAAGAGGGCTCATAAGAATTGCAGGACGGCATGAAACCCCTGGAAGACCTCTTCTCTACGGCACTACCGACCTCTTCCTTGAGTATTTCGGACTGAACTCAATAGAAGACCTTCCCAGAATGGATGAGATAGACGAGCTTCTCAGGCTTTCTGCTGAAGACCTGGAGAAAGCTGCCGCAGAGGCAGGGGAAGGCGACCTCTTTGAAAGCTGACAGCAGAAGGAACAGAAAGGTGCCTGCCTCTGCTGATGGTATGAGGTTGAACAGATATCTTGCCAGAGCAGGAATCGCAAGCCGCAGAAACTGTGACCATGGAGTTCAGAGTGGCATGGTAACAGTGAACGGTTCCCTGGTAACTGATCCTTCTAATAAGCTCTCTGCAGGAGATATTGTTCTTTGGGACGGTACAGCTGTAACACTACCGGAGATGTTCATAGCCATAATGAACAAACCTTCAGGATACGAAACAACCATGGAAGAAAAAAAATCCTCACGGCCTGTGACACTGCTCTCCGGTGGAATGCCAAGAGGCTGTACTCCTGTGGGCAGGCTTGATGTGCGTACAGGAGGGCTTCTGCTGTGGACCAACCACGGTGAGCTTGTATACAGGCTTACCCACCCTAAATGGCGTATTGAAAGGGAGTACAGGATAATTACCCCTGTCCCTGTTACCCCTGACATGCTTAAACGGCTTACTAAAGGCGGTTACATTCAGCCTGGAGTCTATTCCAAACCTGCAGTTGTTGCCAGGGCAGGGCAGAAGGCTATAAGTGTTGTGCTCAAAACCGGAAGGAATCGAGAGGTTCGAAAACTCTCCAAAGCTTGCGGCGTTCCCATGGCCGGCCTGGAAAGAACAAGATACGGCAACATCCGCCTCGAAGAATCTCTGGAGCGGGGCAGCTGGAGAGAGCTTACTCCAGAGGAAACAAGGGGCCTTCTGAAACTTGTAAGACTTGACATATCCGGTTCTTAAAGCAATATTTGCGCCACCTGAACGAGAGGATGTGAATTTGCCTGACTGAGATAATTGCTGTAGACGGGCCTGCTGCTTCCGGTAAGAGTACTACTGCCAGGAAGATAGCTGAGCAGCTTGCATTTGATTACCTGGACACCGGCGCAATGTACAGAGCGTCGGCTTTTCTAGTTATGGAAAAGGGTATTGATCTCAGCAACGGAAATGAGGCAGCTCACTGCATCTCAGAACACTCTATTCAGATTGAGAACGGAAGCATCTATCTTGACGGCAGAGACATCTCCGGTCTTATCAGAACCCCTGAAGCCGGAGAAGCTGCAAGCATAATCTCCTCCCACAGGGAAGTAAGGCTTCAGATGGTACAGCTTCAGAGGGAGTTCGGCAGCACTCACAACACAGTTGCCGAAGGCAGGGATATGGGTACAGTTGTATTTCCTGAGGCTGCTCTGAAGGTATATGTGGTTGCCGACATTGCCATAAGGGTATTCAGAAGGCTCAGGGATATCGGCGGAGACCAGGTTTCCCAAATGGTAACTTCCATGTTTCGCCGCGACTACCGTGACAGAAACAGGGAAGAGAGCCCGCTGAGGCTCCCTCCTGGCGCACTGTGGCTGGACGGCACCTCCATGACAGTTGACGGTCAGGTAAGGTTCGTCATTGACCACTACAGGAGGACTAAATCAAATTGAATCTGGAAAGATCCTTCATTACAGATATTTTATTGAAGCCATTAGCGTCAATTCTTTTATTGGTCTTCTTCAGGCTTTCAGTCAAGGGTGCACGAAAACTACCCCGAAAAGGGGGATTCATTGTTGCCGGCAATCACATCTCAGACATGGACCCTCCGGTTGCAGGGGTTGCAGTTCCCAGGGCATCGTTCTTCATGGCGAAATCAGAGCTTTTCAGGAATCCGATTTCAGGTTCTTTTCTGAGGCTTATGGGGGCTTTTCCTGTATACAGAAGAGCGTCAGTTAATTCTGATGCGCTGAAAACTGCTGAGAAAGTAGTGAAAAGCGGCAAGGTGCTGATAATTTTCCCTGAAGGAACCAGAACCAAAGACGGGAAAATGCTTCCTGCAAAGGCAGGTGTAGGTTACATCGCCATAAACACCGGAGCGCCTGTATGCCCGTTCTGGATTTCAGGCACTGACAATCCTGTTGGAGCGCTCCTCTTCAAACATCGGTTCAGAGTAGTCTTCGGTGATCCGATTACGCCTGAGACAGTCAGCGCGCTGAACGAGCAGGGCGGACCTAAGAAAATAGCAGAATACATAATGGACAAGGTTAAAGAGATAAAGGAAACAAATACGAAAGGAGCTCTGTAATGAGCGACAAAAACGAATTCGTTGTCGGTCTGACCGATGAGGAGATCGAGACCATAGAGGGTCACGATTATACTCAGAATGAGAGATCCACTCTTGAGGCAGCCTATGACAAAACAATCACCGGCAACTTCACTGTAAGGGTAGGTACCATCATACCTGGCACCATTCTCAAAACAGCTGAGAACGAGGTTATTGTAGACCTGGGCTACAAGAGCGAGGGTGTCATCCCCCTCCAGGAATTCAGGGATGGCGTTGTTCCAGATCCTGGAACTAAGGTTGATGTTTTCGTTGAGACCCTTGAAGATTCTGACGGCAGAGTGGCTGTCTCCCGCGAGAAGGCCCACTTCCACACAGTGTGGAACGACATCAAGGTGGCCTACGATGAGAACAGCATCATAAAGGGTAAGGTCATCAAGAGAATAAAGGGTGGTCTTACTGTTCGTATCATGGGTGTGGACGCTTTTCTTCCCGGTTCACAGGTTGCCCTGAGACAGGTTCCCAATCTGGAGAAGTTCTGCGGTGAAGAGCTGGACTTCAGAGTTATCAAGCTTAACAAGAGGCGCAGAAACATCGTTGTAAGCCGCAGACAGGTCCTTGAAGAGGCCAGAAGCGAGCTGAAGGAACAGCTTATCAAGGAACTTGAGGAAGAGCAGGTACGCACAGGTATAGTGAAGAACATCACCGACTTCGGCGCCTTCGTCGATCTGGGAGGTATTGACGGTCTTCTTCACATCACCGACATGAGCTGGGGCAGAGTGCGTCACCCGTCGCAGCTTCTTACCATTGGAGACGAGATTGAGGTCAAGGTTCTCAAGTTTGACAGAGAGAGAGAGCGTATCTCCCTTGGGCTCAAGCAGCTTCAGCCTTTCCCATGGGAGGGAGTTGCAGAAAAGTACTCACCTGAGACAATGGTTTCAGGTAAGGTTGCTTCAATCACCGACTACGGCGCCTTCGTTGAGATTGAACCTGGTGTAGAGGGTCTTATTCACATCTCTGAGATGTCCTGGACAAAGCATGTGCGTCACCCGTCCAAGCTTATGAATGTAGGAGACGAGGTCGAGGCAGTTGTTCTCAGCGTAAATGAAGAAGAGAGAAAAATTTCCCTCGGTCTCAAGCAGACAATGGAGAACCCCTGGAACTCCATAGAGGAAAGATACCCTATCGGCTCATCTGTTGAAGGCAAGGTTCGCAACCTGACCAACTTCGGTGCTTTCGTAGAGATAGAAGACGGCATTGACGGTCTTATTCATATTTCAGACATGAGCTGGACCAGAAGAATAAGCCATCCCTCTGAAATTGTTCAGAAGAACCAGGAAGTAAAGGTTATGGTGCTCAGCATCGACCGTGAGAATCACAGAATTTCTCTGGGACTGAAGCAGACAGAGGAAAACCCCTGGGACTCAATGGCTGAAAGGTATCCTGAAAGTTCCGAGGTCAGAGGTAAAGTCACACAGATTCTCGACAGAGGTGTTGTAGTTGACCTTACAGACGGCATTGAAGGCTTCGTGCCTCTGAGTCAGCTTGGCTGGGATGAGATTGCAAGCCCTGAATCTGTTCTTCGCCTTGATGATGAACTTCCTCTGAGAGTAATTGAAGTTGTTCCTTCCAGCAGAAGGATAGTTCTCAGTGTAAGAAGCTATTTCAACGGCAGACCGATGGAAGAGCTGGAAGAGTTCAGAGCTTCCATAGAAAATCGTCCTGCCGCTGAAGCTAAGCCTGACCCAAAGGCAGAAGAAGCAGCTCCTGAGGCTGTTTCTGAACCTGAGAGCACTGAAGAATCCCCTGCTGAGCCGGAAGAAACAACAGAAGAGTAGATGCGCCCGGGCCTTCTTAAGGGGCCCGGCACACATAATACCGTTATGATATCTGCTGAACCCCGTGTGTTTGGATACACCCTTGGATGCAGGCTCAATGCCTATGAAACAGAGTCCATGGTTGATGACATTGTATCTTCAACCGGCGGCACCCGTGCAGGCCGGGCTGAGGACGCAGATGTTATTCTGGTGAATACCTGTGCAGTAACAGGCAGGAGTCAGGCAAGGAGTCGTAAGGCTGTTCGCAGCTACGCTTCCAGGTATCCCGAGGCAACAATAGTTGTAACAGGATGTGTTGCTGAAGTGGCGCCTGAGGATTTCGGTGAAATTCCTGCGGAAAAAATCATCATTGTTCCTGTTCCTGAGAAGGAGAAAATTGTAAGTATTCTCACAGGCAGAAAGCCTGAGAATAGCAAAGAGGGTATTTACCCCTGGCATGCCCCTGCGGAAACTTCAAGAACCAGGGCGTTTCTGAAGATACAGGATGGCTGCTCAAACAGATGCAGCTACTGTATCGTTCCCCTTGCAAGAGGTGATTCAAGGAGTCAGCCCAGGGAAATTGTTCTTAAACAGGCCCGTGAGCTTGCAGCAGGGGGGTACAGAGAAATCAGTCTCACCGGAGTGGATATAGCCGACTACGGAACTGATATATACAATGGAAAGTACACTCTCACCGACCTGGTGCATGATCTTATGGACCTGGGAGGATTCAGGCTCAGAATCGGTTCAATTGAGCCTCTTTGCCTCACTGTAAAGACCCTTGAAAAGCTTGCTGAAGCCGGTGTATGCAGGCATTTCCACATTCCTTTTCAGAGCGGTTCAGAAGCTGTGCTTAAAAGAATGGGGCGACCTTACGGTGAACAGGAGGAGTACGAACTGCTTGATGCAGTTGAAGAGCTTTTTTCAGGTGTATGCCTGGGAAGCGACATAATCGCAGGTTTTCCGGAAGAAACCCATGAAGACTTCATGAAAACCAGAGCTCTGGCAGAAGACTCAAGAATAAACTATCTGCATGTGTTTCCCTACTCACCAAGACCAGGTACTCCTGCAGCTGAAATGCAGCAGCTGCATACTGAAACCATAACCGGCAGGGCAGAGGAGCTTCGCAGCATTTCCACCTCTTCAAGAAACTCCTTCAGGGAGAGCATGATAGGAACAACTCAAACCATTCTGGTTGAGAACAGGAAACACATGGGAAGCATGCTGGGACTAACTGACAACTACATTCCGGTTAAAGCCCCTGAAGGAGCAGAAGAAGGTAAACTGGTTCAGGTTGAACTGACCAGGGAAAACATATGCTGGGGGCTCCGCTGATGCTCTGGGCGATAACCGGCTGCAGCGGATCTGGTGCCTCAACAGTAGCAGAAGTGTGGAAAGAGCTGGGAGCCTCTGTCTGCTCTCTTGACCGAACAGGGCACAGGTTCCTGGAAAAACCCAGAGTAAAAACAGCTCTTCAGAAAGCAGCAGGGCTGCCTGTAGATTCGCAAATGCCGGTGAACGAAATTCGTACACTTCTCAGAGATAAAGCCTTCACAGAACCTGAAACACTTTATGGGGTCAACTCTGTGCTTCACCCGAAACTCAGAAGATGGGTTGCTTCATCAGCAAACAGTCTTCGCAGTACCAGAGGAGTGTTCGTTCTTGATGCTGCTCTGATATTTGAGCTTGATCTTTCCGGTTACGCCGACTTCACAGTAACAGTTAAGGACACTAGGAAAAGGGCATTAGAAAGGCTTGCGAAGAGGGACGGTATTTCAAGAGATTCTGCAGAGGGCAGATGGCGAAATCAGATGGAAATCAGCGAGAAATGTCTCAAATCCAACTTCGTCATAAACAACTCCGGAAGCAAAGATGAACTTGTTAACAAAGCAGAACTGTTCTATAGCAATATCATAACGAGGATGGAGGATGCCAAATGGCACACAAGACCAGAAATAAGCTGACAAAAAAAGAGATCGAGCGGGATCCGGTCGGCGAGAAGCTGGAAGCCGGTCTGCTCTTTATTCAGAGGTACCAGAAGGAGATTATCGGTGCTCTTATAGCCATCTTGATAATCATCTTTGTGAGCCAGTACTTCATAGGCAGAAAGAAGGCAGCTACACAGGAATCGATGGCAGGTTTCATTACAGCCGGTCAGCTGTTCGACCAGGCAATGAACGCAGCGGAAATGAATCAGCTTGAGCAGTCTGTTCAGGGAATGGAAGCAGCCTACGGGATGGCCATGCAGACATGGAATGCCAACTCACAGAACCAATGGGCCCGTAATGCAGCCATTCTCGGTGCAAAGATAGACATTATCAGAGGCAACTACGATGCCGCAATCTCTACACTGCAGGCGGTTCTTGCAGCAAATCCTGACAAAACCGTTGTAATACCTGCACTGCTTCACATGGGCATTGTTCTGGAGAACCGCGGTTCCGAACAGGATATGGTAAATGCAGAAGCAACATACCAGGAACTCATCGAGATTACTGAAGAAGGCTCTCAGGTTGAAGCTGAGGCTCTCAGAGGGCTTTCCAGAATTGCTTTCAAGAAAGAACAGTACGAACAGAGCGAAGAATACCTCCGGCAGGCTCTTGCAATCAGTGCAGACACAACAGCTTTTGAAAACTACAGAATTGCACAGCTTGCGGAACTGACCAACTAGAAGAAGAGCGGGTCTGTAAAGGCCCGTTTTTCTTGACAATCAATGTCCGATAATGGATATTATGTAAAGTTATGAGTTTGGCTACAGGTCAGGGATTCATAACTTTACATAATATCGCAGCAAACTATTCAGGAAATCAGCTCCAGCCTTCAAGTCCGGAGAGAAATAAGTTATGAGTTGAGCTTACAAGGTCAGTGATTCATAACTGTATATCGCAGCGAATACAAGCGATTCAGAACATAGGTTTCAGCTTCCCAAACCGGAGTGAAATAAGTTATGAGTTTGGCTACAGGTCAGGGATTCACAACTGTACGCAATATCGCAGCAAATACAAGGATTCAGAACATAGGTTTCAGCTTCCCAATCCGGACAGAAATAAGTTGTGAGTTGAGCTTGCAGGTCAGGGATTCACAAATGTACTCAATATCGCAGCAATAACAAAAGAAATATCACAGCAAATACAAGCGATTCGATTCAGGACATCGATTTCAGCATCACAGCAAACTATTCAGGAAATCAGTTTCAGCCTTCAAGTCGTTCTGGAAGTGTTCCATTATCCTCTGTGCAATCTGATCGCTCATGGGTATCTTTGTCATTGGTGCAGGTTCCTTTCTGAATTAAGAGTTTTAGCTGATTCTCAATTCTAACGAAAGGGACTTGCACCTCAAACCAATTTACACCAATCTACGGACGGGACCCGCCGGAGTGAAATAAGTTATGAGTTGAGCCTACAAGGTGTCAACGCCGGTTTCAGTCGCTACAGATTCGCCGGTCTGAATGCAACACTTTCTCCGCCGCTTTCCTCCTTTCCTGATCTGTTAATGTAACCCGGTCCGAATTCCCTGTGTTGCCTTAATCTGTAACTGTCTCCTGAGATGTTTATCGTCACTGAGTAGTGTAGCAGCCTGTCCAAGATGGCGGTAGCCATCACCCTGTCGGGGATGATCTCTCCCCACTGACACCAGGACTTGTTCGAGGTGATGCATAATCCGGACCAAAGTGGCCACCGATTCCGGAGTTATATGGCCACTCATTCCGGAGTAAACTGGCCAGTGATTCCGGAGTAATTTGGCCACCCGTTTCTTAGAGATTCTCTCGTAACTCTCAGTTCAGTAAACTGCTGTTTCGCAGCAAACAATTCAGAACATCGGTTTCAGCTTCCAAAACCTGAGTGAAATAGTTACGAACTCCACAATGGAGGCATTGTGGCGTTTCTGAAGCAATGAACTCGCTTGAAGTTCGGTGAGAAGAGAATTGCCCATCTTGTATTGAAACACTGAGAGATGAAGCTGAACTCCATTATAGAAAGCAAGGTCTGCCAGTTCCACGGCTGCGACAAGTATGCAGATACCTCCCCCCCCTGTTGGCTGCGGGGATCAGAAAAGTCAGACACTGTGATTGATTTCAATCGGTTCTCTGAAGACATTCTAAGCATAAAGAGAATGCCGTAAACTATGTACTATGTCTCTGACCAGGGTTGAGAGTACATTTTGTTCTGTGATTCTTCGTTACAGAAAGTACTGCACATACTCAATTTTAGTCAGTTATAATTCGTGGAAACCTCTTCTATCAGAGGTTTTCAATATTATAAAAATAGACAACTGGATCAATTTCCGGATTAACCGGGGAGACTGCGATAACGGCGTCTCCGAAGGCAACCAGCCATCCATCAGTCATATACTCGTCTGGAACAGCGAGAGCTACTTCTCTTTGAAAACTGAATTCCCCGTTGAACACATCAAAATGAATCCTGAATGGAGAGTTACGTCTAACCCACAGCGAACTATTTGAAGCAAAATACAGACCGATGATTACAAAGTTCTCCTTATTGGCTTCATACTGAAACCCTATATCACTTCCAGTTCCTCTGATCCATGCCTGTCTTATCCTGGAAACCTCAGCTTCGATCTCTTCATCGGTTTTCATTTCTGTCTGGAACTCTCTTGTGACTGTCTCTGTCACATCTATTCCCTCTGAGAACTGTATCAGGTTCAGTTCATAGTTGTTCGTTGTAACATCAGAGAAAACGATTATCTGATTGTCTGGTTCCACCGCTGACGCAATCCTGGTATCAATCAGGTACTTGATTGGATGAAATCTCTCAGCAAATCTTGTTCTTATCTCATATTCCCGGTTTACACTCAAGTCGTCATTAATCCTCCATACTGACACTTCAGTTCCGCATTCAGAGAAATCACTGCAAAAGTATGACTGCCCCACAAATAGGTCCTTGCTCAGAAATTGTGTTCGTACAGGCGTTCCAGGTCTAAGATCAAAATCATGAAAGAATGTGGCACCGGTGCATTCCAGGGTTTCATCAAAAAACAGGAACTTCATATCTGGAGGACAATTCAACATGAATCCTCCTTCGGGCAAAGCTGTCAGTTCCCTTGGAGAAGTGTATTCAAGCGGCCCCTCCCCAATACAGGAAAGTGAGGCTATGTGTTCGTTATCCTGATAGACATGCAGGGATCCGGTTACATCATCCAGTAAGACAAGATTACCATTCTTTGTAAAGCACATGCTTCCGATGCTGAAAATTCCATCACTACAAGTCACCAGGCTATCAACCGGCAGTAGTTCAATACAGTTGTCTGCCGGCAATGGGGTTGGATTAGAATTACATGCGATACACAGAAAAAGAGCAACTGCGAGAAACAGTATCATTCTTACCTCCCTGGAGAGGGAACACTTAAGTGAAATCGTTCATCAAAGTCTTTATCAATCAGAAACCCGGCTGACCTGAAGAAATTGACTTGATCAGAGGTCAGAGTCTTCATCAAAGAATTCATATCATCATGTAACAGATATTCTGAAATATAGTTATGCAATTTATCCAGCTCAACAATAGCACCAGTAAACCAATTATATATTATAGTTCTTCCATGATTATTCACTATCCAATTATATTTTGACTGCACCATGTTAGACCTCATCACACTCAACATACATACACAATGATATATGGTGTTTTTCCATTTGTCAAGTACTATTTTACTCATTCTCTTGCCTATTGTGTTCGCATTCTTATGAACAGGAAAGAAATAGTTACCAGTCAGGCAAACGGTCAGGGTTTCATAACTGTACACAATATCTAAGCTGAATAAGTTTCCTATTCCTGATCAGTATTAAGAATTCTCTCAATACGATTGTTCCATCACTTTTCAGAGAACCACTGAGCCGTAAATCAGTAGCCACTGTATTCTTGACAACGGCAAGCATTTAGGTTACAATATTGTTGTGATGCAATTCACAAGGCGAGAGTAACAACTCCAGCAAGGAGGAATACCATGGCATCAGTGACTTTCAAAGCAACATCCCGCAAGCTTCCCGGCGGTCTTGCGGTGGAAAATGAATCCCGTGGATTCAAACTGACAATGGATGAACCTGCAGAGCTTGGTGGAACTGATACAGGAATGAACCCTGTTGAGGCACTGCTTTGCGCTCTTGGCTCCTGCCAGTGCATTGTTGGCGCTGCATTTGCAAAAGCAAAGAATATAAGTTTTACGGAACTCTGGGTTGAAACCGAGGGCGATCTGAATCCTGACGGATTTATAAAAGGGCTTCCTGATGTTCGAAGGGGATTTGAGGAAATCAGGTTCAAGCTTCACATCAAAACAGACAACGATGAAGAGCAGATTTATGACTTTGCGGAGTTCATGCAGGAGCGCTGCCCTGTTGAAGACAACCTTCAGAATTCCACACCGGTAAAGGCACTCCCTGTAGAAATCGTTCGCTGATAATTCCTTTCAGTACTGGAAGACCCGAAGGCTTCAACGCCTTCGGGTTTTCCTTTACCATTCTGTCTCAGTCCAGCTGCTATTACTCTCTGAATAACCGGCGTATGGCTCTCAACTCTAGCCCTCAACTGCTTTGCTCAGGTTTATTCAGTTCCTGGTTAATATCATCTTTTTCATGCTTCTTCCTGGCTATTTTCATTGTTTGTTTTGCTTTTTCAATGCTTGCATTGTCAATGAAGTAAGC
>PDSZ01000045.1 GCA_002748705.1 Candidatus Fermentibacterota bacterium | reverse complement strand
GGCTTTCCTCCGGTCTTGCGATGATTCATCGGATAGAGTGGGACAACTTCAACGAGAGTCTTGATCTGATCGGTCAGATCAAGGAGTACCACCGGCTGTTCGGCTGCTGGCCTGAGTCAGTTCATGCTGACCGGATCTACCGGACGCGAGAGAACATGCGTTTCTGTAAGGATCGCGGGATACGGATTTCCGGCCGCAAGCTCGGTCGTCCTTTTGAAGACCCTGCGGTAATGAAGGCACTTCGTCAACAGCGCTATGAAGATGAGCGCATCAGGAACGCAATAGAGGGTAAGATAGGAGAAGGTAAGCGGAGGTATTCAACCGACCGGGTAATGACCAAGCTCCGGGAAACGAGCGAGACTGTGATCAGCATGGTCTACCTGGTAATGAATCTTGAGAGGCTGTTGAGGGAGGGTGCTTCCTCATACCTTATGAGGATTTATCACAGTCTGAAAGCCTGCTTGTTACTGGATGTCCTTTGGGTCAAACTGGACTGGTCAGGTATGCATGGCCGGGGCTGAGTGGGATGATGGGTTGATCATCAAGCCCTAATTACAGGTTTTCAGGTTCGGAGAACAGATCTCTTGAGGTATACGACATAACCGGCAGACCAATTGTCAGTCTGCCACTCTCTGATTCAGAGGGATGCCTGAAATGGAACAGCACTTCAGTACCATCAGGTGTATACTTTGCACGGATCACAGAACTAACTGCAGAACCTCTGAGACTCGTAAAGCTATAGGGGAGCTTCGGCTCCCCTCTACTTATTTAATGCCTCATCTGAACTGATTACCGACCCGGTTGCTTTCAGTTTCTTTATTCTGGTAAAGAGCCTGAGTCTGGCCAGAAGACCCAGTGCAGCACCATAAAAGCAGAGATACCTGCAGAAAAATCTTCTTATGTAAATGGCAAGTATCATTGTTGCTCCGGCAACAATAAGACTGCCTGATATGAAGAGGCTGAATATGGTGTGGAACGGATCAATAAGACAAAATGGAGCAGGCCAGCTCAAACTGACTATCTGAAATCGGTTAATAAGAAGCACTGCAATAAACCCAAACAGAATTACCTGACTCAAATGGCTCAGGACTTTTTTAAATCGGCCCTTCAGCGAGAAGCCGCCAGAGACATTAATCTTGTAAAGATACTCTTGAAGTGCTCCCATTGGGCATACCCAGCCGCAGAAAACTCTTCCGAAAAATACACTGAAAACAAGCGGAAGAAGGAAAACCAGTACTCCAGAAAGCCCCAGAAACGCAAGCCCATGTTCTGCAAACGCATACTGGAAGGTGCCCAACGGACAGAAACACCCATGAACACCAAATCCCAGCACCATCAGGGAAACACCTCTGACCACATTATGAACAGTATTCCGCCTGAGTTTGTCCTTTGGTTTTCTACCGTATGACTTTCGGGAAAGGAAGGTGGACATAGACATGAGAACTGCCAGTGCAATCAGAATTATGTTAACCCGCCTCTTGCCTCCACCGGGATTCGCACAGGAAGCTCCTTCAGAAATTCCGTACCAGTGTGGACATAGAGCCAGAGAGTCAGGGCAGGCCGCCTGTGGAGGGAGCCCAATGGGACATCCCTGCAGAGAAGTTCCATGAATATTGCGTTCATCCTCTGCTGAAATCAAGACAGTCCCAGGGTTATCACAATACCCGTTACCGTTATCATCTCTGAACATGGCACATATTGGAGCACCTGCTTCACAGGCATCTTCAGGGGACAGGTTAAGTGGACATATATCTTCCTGAGTTTCTTCTGTTACTGCCTCTTCACCGGCATCAGCAATGTTAAATTCCGCATTATCGCAGAAACCGCTGGAATCACCATCCGAGAAGAGAGCGCAAAGAGGAGAGTCTGCGCCGCATGCTTCTTCAGAGGTGAAGTTCATGGGACACTGAACCGGCTCAGCAGTTGCAGATTCCTCTTCATTACTCTCTTCGGTTTCTGAAGAAACTTCTTCAGCACCCTCTTCTGAAACATCGGTTTCAACCGGCCTGGGGCCAGGATTATCGCAGTATCCGTCATGGTTACTATCGGCATAAAGGCCGCACCTGGCTCCTGCCTGATCACATGCTTCAGCAGGCTGAAGGCCAAAGGGACATGAAACCGCAGGTGGAGTTTCCTCTTCTGCTTCAGCCTCTGGCTCCGGTTCCGGATCAGTGTTCGGCTCCTGTTGCGTCTCTTCTTCAGGAGGCTCAGGTTGCAGCTCTTCTTCAGACTCAGTCTCTGTTTCCAGTTCAGGCTCCAGCTGTGACTCAGGATCTATTACCGGCCTGGGGCCAGGATTGTCGCAGTATCCGTCATGGTTACTATCGGCATAAAGGCCGCACCTGGCTCCTGCCTGATCACATGCTTCAGCAGGCTGAAGGCCAAAGGGACATGAAACCGCAGGTGGAGTTTCCTCTTCAGCTTCATCCTCCGGCTCCGGTTCCGGATCAGTGTCCGTCTCCTGTTGCGTCTCGTCTTCAGGTTCAGGTTGCAGCTCTTCTTCAGACTCAGTCTCTGTTTCCTGTTCAGGGTCAGAAGCTTGAGACCCCTGTTGAGGGCCTGGATTATCACAGAGTCCGTCACCGTTTTCGTCAGAGAAAAGACCACAGGAGGGGTTGTCTGAACTGCAAGCGCCATCAGGGGTAAAACCCAATGGACACTGGGCAATACATACAAAGGCAAAAGCCAGTAAAACAGCTATTTGTCGCACATCGCCCCTCCTGTTTCAGTTCTATCTGAATGTAGCTTTTATTGAAGCGAAAGTACTCTGCTCCAGCTCCTCAGGACCCTCCAGCATAAGGTGGGGACACTGGGTATAAAGAGCTCCTGTGCTTGATTCATAGCCTCCTTTAAGCAAGGAGTTCCCTGGTGTTGGAAAATCATAGGAGTAGAATTCTTCACTTCCGTCGGGCCAACCTAGCTCAATTATCAGGTTTCCCTTTGATGGTTCATACCAGAAAGGGGTGTCCAATTCAATTGAAGTCCACGGCTGAACAGACTGAACTGTGTAGCTTGAAGTTCTTTCAAGCACTCTTAACTTATAACCTAAGGTATAATTATCATCAAACACAGTGCCAAGTTCATCATCAGAACAATAGCCCATGTCTATGTACAAAGCGTCAAAGATAACCTCATCACCTGTGCCCGGTACTGGATGGAAAGCTATGCTCCCAATGTCCATTACTCCAGGAAATTCATCACTCTGAACTATCACCTGATAGCGAAGGGATGCGGTTCAATTGGCACAGAAAGGCATTTGAGAGGGGTATCCCCCTGTGCCTATCTCCACCGAAGCAGCAACACTGACAGCTGCTGCGAGCAGAATAACTGTAATAGGTTTCATTTCGTACCCTTTCCATTTATGGGCTCTATTGAACCCAATTTCATGAGACTATAAAAAAATCGCACTAAATCAGGAAGTACCAGGCATTCAAAAGGGGGCTTGACAAACGAAAAAAAAGTGAAATATTTGCACTCCTTGAGTGACCCGGTAGTTCAATTGGTTAGAGCACCGGCCTGTCACGCCGGAAGTTGCGAGTTCGAGTCTCGTCCGGGTCGCCAAGGTGACAATGGGGAAAGCTTTTCATAAGCTTCCTCTTTTTTACTTTCTGTGGTTTAAGCCCAGTCCAAATTCCAATAGATATTGCATAATTTGCCAGTAAGGTAACACCTTACTGGTTGTCCGGCAGCAGCTCCACCTGTTTTGCAGGCTCTGTTCCAGAATCAGTTTCAAGTCTTCTGCGTTGACCTTATGCCTTTCACCGGCTATTTTGCTTCAGAATTGACCTTAAGTAAATCAGAGAGGAGATTTGTATGAGGGGTCTGCTGCCGGGAATAGTTACCGTACTCACTGTGGGAACACTCTTTGCCGGAAACATTGATATTCTGGGCATCAGAAGTGCCGAGTATCTCATGGAGCTTTCCAGAAACGCCGTTTACGACAATCCGGATGGTGTCACCTACAACCCTGCAGGACTGGCATTCATGGATGATGGGTTCCACATGAGCTTCGGATACCAGTATGTAGGCAAAAACTACACCATTGACGGAACATGGGTGGGATCAACAGACGAAACCCAGGTGGAGACAAATACACCAACCCTCTTTATCCCCAATCTTTACGCCGTTTACAAAACAGGTCAGTTTGCTGCTTTCGGAGGATTCAATGCCCCAGCAGGCGGCGGAAGCCTGGAGTACGATAAAGGTCTATTCTTCATGCCCAGACTTGAGTCTTTTCTGGTTCAGGCACAATACGGTCCAAATTTCTTTGCCATGCTCAATGATGGGCATATGGAGGGTTCATCTGTTTATCTCGGTGGTGTGGCCGGTGTTTCCTATGCCTTTTCTGACAAGCTCGGTGCCGGTATAGCAGGACGCTACACCCATGGACAGAGGAACTACAAAGGTAATGCCTCATTCACAGTTATTGATGCTGAAACGATGGAAACTGCTGGAACTGTAACTGAAGAACTTGATGTGGAAAGGTCTGCATCGGGGATGTCAGGAGTTCTCAGCATACATTACCGCCCTGTACCCACAGTAAACCTGGCTGCCAGATATGAAACTGCAACAGCAATGGAGTTTGAGTCTACTGCAAATACAGAATCAAACTGGGAAGCGATTCTTCCCTACCTTGCCGATGGCGCCCTTCAGCGGAGAGACCTTCCTGCAGTGGCTGCCATAGGAGTAGACTTTGCAGTTAATCCGAATTTGCGTCTTGGCGCCTCCGGCAACTACTATTTCGTTGAGAATGCAGATCAGGGTGAAGATGACGGCATAAATGACGCTTACGAAGACGGCTGGGAAGCCAGCATAAGCAGCCGGTATCAGATATCTGAGAAGGTCGCAGGTGCGCTTGGATACAGCTATTCCAATTACGGAGGATGCGACTCAACCTATACCGACCTTGAATACAACCTCAATGCCGGTCTGATTTCCGGAGGTGTGAACTGGCAGGCAACTGATGCTGTTGACTTTACCGCCGCACTGGGCCAGGTATTCTTTGAAGAGGGAGAAGGTCTCGGAACATACGAAGGTGAAACTTACAACAAGAGCGTATTCTTTTTTGCTTTTGGAGTTAATGCCTTCTTTGGTACTCTTTAATGCTTAAATAGGTCATTCTGTTAGCTCCTGCACGCCCAGACTGTTTAACTAAATTAGTTCACATAGCAAGCAAATAGTTATGCGCTATTGTCTGTGCATTCCCTGAGTGCATAGCCACTGTGTACTATATAGTAAGTAGAAGATTTACCCCTGAAACAGCGCTCGCAGTTTTTCAGAAAAATTGGCTGTAATGTAGAACTTGTCTTTAGCATAGCTTCTGATAATAACAGTATTGTTCGAAATAGTGCAAAATCCCATCTGCCCATGTAACATGCTGACAAGTCGGAACATTCAGTTTTAGTTTTTTCGGACCATGCTTTGAGGAATTTCTATAAAGTATAGAACAGCAGCTGCCAGGAACCAGAGACCTGATTCCAGCTGCTCCGAGTGAGGTACTATCGCCGGTGAGCTGAAGGATTCTCCGGCCAATCCAGTAACTCCCTGTAAAGAGATTCATGCGAAGCATGGCAGCAGGATTCGAAAATGCCCAAGCTACATGTGAAAAGCAGTGCAGCCACTTCAGAAAAAACAGTAAGACTCAGCGCCACAGTCTGAAGACAGCGGCTTCGCCTGCAACTAAAGTCCCCTAAAGTACCTTGTCGCACACATGCCATCATTCTGTTACCTTAAACACTTCTTCATTCCAGGGCTCGACATCCTGATTCTTTATGTATTCAGCAAGCACCTCATCTGTTACATTCCCTCTTGTTGCAATGAAGTAACCTCGTGCCCGGAACTGTCCGCTCCAGAATTCCTTTCGCAGTGTTCTGAAGTCTTGATGCTGAGAAGTCTTTGATGGCTTGTACAATACAACTCGGAGCAAGAGATGGAGGAGCACTGATTAGCATGTGAACATGGTCTGGACGAATATGACCACTGATTATCTCTATGTCTTTGCTTCTGCATATCTACATTATCTGCTCCCGAAACCTTTTACCCACTTCGTTCCTAAGAACCGGCTTCGCCTGAAGGCGAGGGATTTCGCCCATACCCGAGAGTGACATCAAGTAAATACACTGAAGTGCCGGTTAGAAATGGAAATGAGAAAGTGTTTTGCTCAGTCAAATGAATATTACACCGCTGCAGGGGGTTGACATTTATTTCATTTCCTGGTATGATGGATACTGTTAGAAAGGAGACTTCACTTGCGTGTTGCATGGGTGTTCAGTGTTATTGTTGTTTCAAAGCAATAAAGGAGGTATAAGCCATGAAAAATGTTCATTTTCAGGAGAAGTACCAACTATTTATTGGGGGTGAATGGCAGGATGCTGCTGACGGGAAAACAATTTCTTCTGTGAATCCGGCAAACGGAGAAATTCTGTCCAGATGCGCTGATGCAACAAAGGAAGATGTTGATGCTTCTGTAACCGCTGCCTGGAAAGCCTTTGACAGCTGGAAAAATACTTCAGTCAACGAGAGAGCAGTCATTCTTAACAAAATCGCCGATATCATCGATGCCAATGCTGAACACCTGGCCATGGTGGAAACTCTGGATAATGGCAAACCTATCCGCGAAACTCTGAATGTGGATATTCCGCTGTCTTCACAACACTTCCGCTATTTTGCCGGTTGCATCATGGCAGAAGAGGGAAGTGCCAACATGCTGGGGCCCGATATTTTGAGTCTGATTCTTCGTGAGCCCATCGGTGTCGTCGGCCAGATTGTTCCATGGAATTTTCCTTTTGCTATGGCTGCCTGGAAGCTGGCACCTGTTCTGGCCAGTGGATGCTGCACCGTTCTGAAACCATCCAGCACCACTTCTCTCAGCACACTGGAATTCACTAAACTTGTACAGGATGTGATTCCGGCCGGGGTGTTCAATGTAGTAACCGGTGCCGGTTCCCGTGCAGGTCAGCATATTCTGGATCATTCCGGCTTCCGTAAACTGGCATTTACCGGATCGACCGAAGTCGGTCGAGATGTTGCCCTGGCTGCAGCCCAACGGATCATTCCTGCCACACTTGAGCTTGGCGGTAAATCAGCCAATATCTTCTTTAACGACTGCGATTTTGAACTGGCAATGGACGGACTGCAGATGGGCATCCTTTTCAACCAGGGCCAGGTTTGCTGCGCCGGTTCCAGAGTGTTTGTTCAGGAAAAATTGTATGACAAGTTCGTTAAAGAGGCCGTTAAACGCTTTAACAAGGTTAAGGTAGACCTGCCCTGGAAGCCAGAAACCCAGATGGGTTCCCAAATTGATCGTCGTCAGATGGAAAAAATCCTGCGCTATGTGAAAATCGGTCAGGAAGAAGGGGCTCAGCTTCTTTGCGGTGGAGAGCAGGTAACCAGGGGCGAACTTGCTAAGGGTTCTTTCCTCAGGCCAACCCTTCTGGGGAATGTTAAAAACAGTATGAGGGTTGCCCAGGAAGAGATATTCGGTCCGGTTGCCTGTGTACTCAGATTCAGGGATGAAGATGATGTTGTAGCAATGGCTAATGACAGTATCTACGGTCTGGGAGGCGCAGTCTGGACCAAAGACATCAACCGGGCTATTCGGGTTTCCCGCGCTGTTGAAACCGGTCGTATGTGGGTCAATTGCTACAATGTTCTTCCTGAAGGTGCGCCATTCGGCGGTTATAAGGAATCAGGCATTGGTCGCGAGACACACAAGGTCATTCTGGAACACTATACCCAGATGAAGAACATTATGATTAATCTGAAGGAAACTCCGACCGGTTTCTATCCGAAATAATCGTCTGCAGGTGAAAAACGGTTAAGAAAAGGGCTGCAAGTTATACCTGCAGTCCTTTTCTTCTCGAAGTGGGGAAATCATGATTACAATCCAGGGTAAAAAACTGCTCCTTCTAGGTTCAAGAGAGGGTGTTTCCGGAAGTGCCATGGAAAAAGCTCTGGCTGAAACCGGCGCAGATATCTTCTATGTAGCCACGGAATGTATGGGTTGTACTCTTGCTGAAAGGCTGGACCCGACCAGTCAGAAAAGAATCAGGGATGCGGTCGAGCAGGGGGTAGAAAACTTACTGGTAATCATAGGCACAGCAGATACAGTCATAACCAGAATCTATGCAGAAACTGTTACCTGCGGAGCTCCTGATGAAACAGGTCCGCTTTATGGCATAGCCCTGGGGCTGCCAGTTTATCATATGCTTGAAGAGGAAATCAAGCAGGAGATTGACCCAGTTGTTTGGGAACAGAATGTCGGCATGATGGAACGAGTTCTGGACGGCCCGGCTCTCATTGCCGCAACCAGAGCAATCCGTCAAGCCAACAGTCGGTATTCTTTATAACTGAGCGAGTCTCTCTCAGTACAGTCTCAACAACAGCCCCAAACTGCTTAATTTCCGGTATGCAGTCAGAACATACTGAAATTCTTCACACTGCTCATCTCCTCTGAATCAGCGTCTCAAGAGGCACCAATCCAGTAATTGGAAGTGCAGCTTCATAACTGTCTTATACGAAATTCACAGCAGAGTTTCAGTTGAACCAGCAGTTCGAATCATCATAAGCTTTACATATGATCTTTCGCAAAATCAAAGTTCCTCACCTGTGAAAACACACCTGTCAAACTTTTCAATAACTGTCTGCGGCTGTGACCTTGAAATTCAAGCTCTGATTGAGCATCCTCAGAAAAACAATGTGTATTCATGTTAGGCTGTTTCTGTCTGTATGAGTGCTATCCATTTATTTACGAGCTGAAAAGAAATAACACTCTGAAGCGGCCCTTTCGACTATCTGGTGAGAAATGCGGGCTGAAGCAAAATTCTGACCGGAACAGGACAGTTTTAAGGAGAGGCCGAAACCTCTCCTTAAAACTTTTCTGATAGAGCCTGAAGAACTACTTTTTGGTCTGTCTTATCAGCGTCCCAGAAGTGTTCTAAGCAGTTCAGAGTGTTCTTGAAGGGGTTCCTGTGCATCATCAGCGGTATACCAGTACAAGTGACCCTGCAGGAAAGAAAGCAGTTTTCTCAGATCGTTCATGGATACCCTGTTGATAACCTGAGTTCCGTCTTCATATGAAACCTGAAGAACCAGACCCGGCTCTTCTGCTCTCTCTTCTGAGCAGAACTGGCAGAAAAGGGTTTCATCAAGAACTATGCTGAACTCTGTGGACTCTTCCATGCATTTCACAAGTTCCCGAGCGTCCTCTAAATCCTTTTCAAGGAAAAAGGCATAATCGCTTCCATGAAGGGTTTTCTCACCGCATACAGGGCACTCGTATTCTGCTTCAGAAGGCGCTGGCAGAACTACCGCCCGCATGGTTCCAGGCACTGTTTCCGGCGGTTCTTCCGATTCCAGCAGGTTCAGCATAGAGTCTATGTCTTCCTGAGAAACAGTATTTTGTGCCTCTACATACACTGAGGCCGAGGTGATTATGTCAGGTGTAACAGGTTCATTTGCCCCCTGTGATATGAGAGCCCCTGATAAGAGACTACCCATTACCGCAATAACTGCTGTGTGCCACATGAATTTTCCTCTCTTCTTTGGGTTCTAATGTAATTATCTCAATGTCCTGCAATTGTTCCCGAGTGGAAAGCATGTGCAGTTTTTCTCCGTTCAGACAGGCTGTATAAGCAGGTGCAACTAACCCTGCTCTGCCAGGGTCTCAAACCATTCCGAGACTTGTTCTCACAGCGCCTCTGCCAGTTTCTGCGATTACCCTTTGATAAATGCAACAGAGAGAATTGATCCTTGAAAACCCTAGAAAAGGCGGTAGACCAGCCCCAGTCCTGTTATGGCAGTAAGTGCGCAAATGATTTTTACAGGAAGGCCTGTTTTGAGGAAGTCGGTGGTTTTGTAACCTCCGGGACCGAATATCATCAGGTTGGTCTGGTATCCTACCGGAGTGAGAAAGTTGGCTGCTGCTCCGTAGGCCACCGCAAGGTAAAAAGGTACAGGGTCAGAGCCAACCAGTACCGCTGAAGCAGCTGCGAAAGGAAAAACTATGGTTGCAGCAGCTATTGTGGTAATGAATTCGGCGAGGATATTGGTGATAATGTACACTGCCGCCAGAACTCCAACGGTGCCGAGAGGTTCAAATGCACTGACTGTTTCTTCTGCCAGCAAAGCCCCCAGCCCTGTGACCTGAACAGCTCTGCCTATGGCCAATGCAAATGCCGCGATGGCAAGAATGTTCAGGTTGATCATGGTCTTGACTTCAGCAGGGGTCGTTATGCCTCCAGCGAGAAAAATGGCGGTTACTGCCAGAAGAGATGTGAAGAGAGGTACTATGCCTGCAATGCTCAGGACAATGCAGGTAAAGATGCTTGCGATTATGAAGATGGATTTGCCAAGCTCAATGTTGTGTATCTGTCTCACACTTGAAACCACATAAAAGTCGTTGTTTCCGCTGGTGCTGCTTCTGAAGTCTTTTCCGGTGAGAAGCAGCAGCAGGTCTCCGGACTGAAGGGTTATCTTGCCGATCTTGCCTTTGATTTTTCTGCCGTGGCGGTGAACGCCGAGAATAGCTGCATCGAATCTGCCTCTGAAGTTTGATTCCTTCACTGTTTTCCTGGAAAGGGATGAGCCCTGGGAAACCACAGCTTCAACCACATGAAGCTTTTCAGCCTGAGGAACAGTTACACTACCTCCGATGGAAAGACCCTGCCTGTTTGAAGCAATCTCAGCAACTGCTTCAGTACGCCCTGCAAGAATAAGCCGGTCACCTTCTCTGAGTACTTCACCTGGAGCTACAGGCGCTATCACCTTTCCTTCACGAATTATCTCTGTGAGGAAAAGATGCTTCAGGCTTCTCAGACTGGCCTGCTCTATGGTTTTTCCTGCAAGGGGTGAACCCTGGTCGATAACAAGGTCGGTTATGTATTCCCTGGGGCTTTCATTCAACCTTTCATAGGGATCCTTCCGTTCAGGAAATGTTCTGTAGCCGATAAACAGAACAAAAGCCATGCCGGAAAGGAAAATCATCAGCCCTACTGGAGTGAAATCCAGAATTGACATGCTTTCCCCGCCGTTTTCCACCACCAGACTGTTCACTATCATGTTGGTGGATGTTCCTATAAGAGTAAGCATACCTCCAAGAATGGCAGCCCATGAGAGAGGCATAAGAAGCTTTGAAGCGGAAATGCGGTGCTGTCGCCCCCAATGGTCAACAAATGGAATCATCATCGCAACCACCGGTGTATTGTTCATGAACGCAGAGCTTATACCAACAAAAGGCATCAGCTGAAAAAGAAACCTGCGATACTTGTCAGAAGGCTTTATCACCTTTTGAAAAAGCCACTGAATAAAACCGGTGCGCCATACGATCTGGCTCATTATGAGAAGAAGAAGCATCACCGCTACGGCAGTATTGCTGAAACCGGCAAGGCTCTCCGCAGGAGATATAATCCCGGTAAGTACAAATACGGAAGCTGCCCCTATGAATATCACAGCAGGCGAAAATCTTCCGAAATAGAGAAGAATCACCATAAAACCAAGCACAGCAGAGACAAGGATCTGTTCGCCTGACATACTCCTCCTTCAGAGAATACATACCCTCCCGGGTTTAACAAAGCAAACAGCAGCTAACTGACCGAACGAAAGTCTTCTGTAAACAACGGACCTCACAGATAAGTACAATCGTTCATGCTCCAGGGAAGGGTTACTCGGAATTCAGAAAAGAAATCAGTTCTTTTCAAGCAAACTTTTAAGATAACTGCAGCATTCACCACCACCTTTGAAACTGACACTATTTTCCACCTCTGATGAAGACAGTTGTTCTATGGGTCAGATACTGGTTTTGTCGAATGCAGCAAGGAGTTTTGTGGCAGCCATTGTTGCAGATATTCTGTCTGAAAGGAGTTCTTCCTTAAGAGAGGGAATAAGACGGCGAACTCCGTCATGGTTGTAGAACCGTTCCTTGAGCTGTTCAGTTACCATGTTGAAAACCCACTCAAGAGTCTGAGATCGCCTGCGCTCCTGAAAGACGCCGGATTCAACAGTGGTTTTTCTGAATGTACTTATAAGATTCCATACCTCATCTATTCCTGTTTTCTTCGCTGAGGAACAGGTAAGAGCCTTTGGAATCCAGCCTCTGGTGGCAGGCCTGAGATAGTGAAGCATATTGGTGTATTCAACTGCCGCGGAACGGGCGGAAATAATGTTATCTCCATCGGCTTTGTTCACAAGAATAGCATCGCATATCTCCATGACTCCCTTTTTCATTCCCTGAAGCTCATCTCCGGCACCGGTGATGAGAACAAGAAGAAAAAAGTCAACCATTGATCTCACAGTAACTTCACTCTGGCCTACGCCGACAGTTTCAATGAGTATTACATCAAAACCTGCAGCTTCGCAGAGAAGCATGGTCTCTCTGCTTTTTCTGGCAACACCTCCCAGCATTCCGCCGGAAGGAGAAGGACGGATGAAGGCATTTTCTCTTCTTGAGAGGTCGGCCATTCGTGTTTTGTCTCCCAGTATCGAACCTCTTGTAATGGAACTGCTGGGATCCACAGCAAGAACAGCAACTTTGTGACCTTCATCGCAAAGCTGATTGCCCAGAGCTTCTATGAAGGTGCTTTTCCCAGCTCCTGGAACACCTGAAACCCCTACTCTTATGGATTTGCCGGTATAAGGGAGAAGCCTCTGCAAAAGCTCCTGAGCGGTTTCAAAGTGGCGGGGCGCATTGCTCTCAATTAAAGTAATTGCCCTGGCAATAACAGTGCGGTTACCCTCTATGATGCCTTTGAAATACTCGTCAGGAGTAAGGATCTTTCTTCTTTTAACAGTGGGCCTCCTGCCGGTTCTGACAGAGGAACTGCCTCTCATGCCGTCGTGGCCTCCTGTGACTCCGTCCATCACATGGGTTGTAAAACCCTCTTCAGAACCCTTGTCAGCAGGGACCCACTCAGGGAGTTTCTTCTTTTCTATGGCCTATGCTCCTGTGTATCCAAGACGCTCGTTAAGAGTATTTATTACCTTTTCGGCACATTCGGTTATTATGGAACCCGGACCGAAGATATGAGATGCTCCGTGTTTGTAGAGGAAATCATAGTCCTGGGCTGGAATAACTCCGCCTGCGAACACCATGATGTCGTCTCTGCCAAGGTCCGCAAGGGCTTTCACCAGCTGTGGAAGAAGGGTTTTGTGCCCTGCAGCAAGGGAACTCATTCCCACTGCGTGAACATCGTTTTCCACTGCGTCTCTTGCTACCTCTGAAGGTGTCTGAAAGAGAGGGCCTACATCAACATCAAAGCCCATGTCTGCAAAACCTGTAGCAACAACCTTTGCTCCACGGTCATGGCCGTCCTGGCCCATTTTGGCTATGTAGATACGGGGTCTGCGGCCTTCACGGACCTCGAAATTGTCGGTCATCTCCTTGACTCTGTCAACATCTCCCTTTTTGGCATATTCAGAGCTGTAAACACCGGAAATTGAACGAATCACCGCCTTGTGCCTTCCGCTTACCTTCTCTATGGCATAGGAGATTTCGCCCAGTGAAGCTCTCACCCTTGCGGCATTTACAGCCATTTCAAGAAGGTTGCCCTCTCCTGTTTCAGCCACTCTGGTAATGGCTTCCAGAGCAGCGTCAACACTTGCCTGATCCCTTTCAGCCTTAAGCTTGTTCAGCCTTGCTATCTGGGCCTGCCTCACAGCGGTGTTGTCAATCTCCAGAATGTCGATAGGGTCTTCGTGGGCAAGCCTGTACTTGTTCACTCCTATTATCGATTCCCTGGTAGAATCAATTCGTGCCTGTCTTCTGGCTGAGCCCTCTTCAATTCTCATCTTGGGAAGACCGGTCTCTATGGCCTTTGCCATTCCTCCCAGTGATTCAACCTCCTGAATGTGATTCCAGGCCTTTCTGGCTATCTGGTGGGTGAGTTTCTCCACATAGTATGAGCCGCCCCATGGATCAATAACACGACAGATTGAGGTCTCATCCTGAAGATAGAGCTGGGTGTTCCTTGCTATTCTTGCCGAAAAGTCTGTTGGAAGAGCTATTGCTTCATCAAGTGCGTTTGTGTGAAGAGACTGGGTGTGCCCCAGAGAAGCTGCCATGGCCTCAATGAGAGTTCTTGCAACATTGTTGAAAGGGTCCTGCTCTGTGAGGGACCACCCTGAGGTCTGGGAGTGTGTTCGAAGAGCCAGTGACTTAGGGTTGGACGGGTTGAATTTGTTCACGATTTTCGCCCAGAGCATTCTTCCTGCACGCATCTTTGCCACTTCCATGAAGTAGTTTGTACCCTGCGCCCAGAAGAAGGAAAGCCGGGGCGCAAAAGAGTCAATATCGATACCTGCCTTGATTCCGGCCCTTATGTATTCCAGACCGTCTGCAAGTGTGTAGGCCAGTTCGATGTCATTTGTTGCCCCTGCCTCCTGCATGTGGTATCCTGAAATAGATATTGAGTTGAATTTGGGCATGTTTATGGAGGTGTACTCAAAGATGTCGGCAATTATTCTCATGGATATCTCAGGAGGATAAATGTAGGTGTTTCTCACCATGTATTCCTTGAGAATATCATTCTGAATGGTGCCTGTGAGCTTCTCTTTAGGAACACCCTGCTCTTCGCCGGCCACTATGTAGAAAGCAAGCACAGGAAGAACTGCGCCGTTCATGGTCATGGATACAGACATTCGGTCAAGAGGTATTCCATCAAAAAGAATGTTCATGTCCAGCATGGAATCAACTGCCACACCGGCCTTGCCCACATCGCCTACAACCCTTTCATGGTCAGAGTCGTATCCTCTGTGGGTGGCAAGATCGAAAGCGATTGAAAGACCCTTCTGACCTGCAGCCAGATTCCTTTTGTAGAAAGCGTTACTCTCTTCAGCAGTTGAAAAACCTGCGTACTGCCTGACAGTCCAGGGACGGAACACATACATTGTTGCATAAGGCCCGCGAAGAAATGGGCTGATTCCGGCGGTGAAACCAAGATGCTCAAGGTTCCTGTAGTCTTCCCTGGTGTAGAGAGCCTTCACCGGAATCTGCTCATTGGTCATCCACTTGAAGTCTTCTGCGTCTTTTCCAGTGGAGTTTCTGAAAGCCTCTTTCCAGTCAGAAAGGGAAGCAGAAGCTCCTGATGGATCAAAATCTATTTTTGTAAAATCAGGATGGTCAGCCATTGTTTTCTATCCCTTCCTGAAGAGTATTCAGCAGTTCGTAGCAATTTGAGCCCATATAGATGAAGTGGTCTATTCCAGCTTCTCTGTAAACCGGCTCCAGATCCTTTGCAGGTCTGCCTGCTATGACCAGCTTTATTTCAGGCCTCTTTTCCTTGATAACTCCAGCGGTCTGAGCAACTATTTCAGGATAGTCTGTATCTTTTCCGCAGAAAACAGCCACCTGAGCCGGGGTTGAAGCAGCTGCTTCAATCATTTCCTCAGGGGAGCTGAAGCCCTTGTTTGAGAGAACATCAAAGGCCCCTACCTCAAAATAACCCCTTGTAAAGTCAGCCCTTGGCTTGTGGTTTGGAACAGGACCGATATTGAGCAGAAGAACCGCTGGAACAATGTTGCTGCTCTTCATCTCAATTGTCTTGTCACGAAGAGCTTCAAATCTCTCTGCCCCCCGCTGTTTCTTCACAGGCTCCACTGCCGGAGCATTTCGGGAATCTCCTGAAGAAAGGGCGTAGAGCTCCTGAATAGTCGCCCCTTCTGCCGCTGCCCTGGTGAGACCTTTCAATCCTCTTTCAAAGCCGCTGAGTTCAAAATCTTTTCTTTTGCTGCGAACGGCGGCAAGGGTCTTTTTTCTCTTCTGAAGAAGCTCTTTTTCATTTCTCTCATGTACTTCAAGCTTCTCCTCCGACATGTTTGCGTACTTGTTGACACCAACCCAGACCCGTTTCCGCTTCGCCATATCCCTGAACTGCTCTTCATATTTGGCGGCAACTTTTTCAGCAGCTGTACCGTCAAGAATAATGCTGTTCATTCCGCCTGCAGCTTCTATCTCCTGAAAGGCTTTCCAGGCAGAAGCGGAAACCTCTGAGGTCAGAGACTCAATGAACCACGAGCCACCTGCAGGATCTATGGGACGGGTGAAATGACACTCTTCCTGCAGAATGGACTGAACATTCCTTGATACCCTCCTTGAGAAGGAATCAGCTTCTCTGATAGCCTCATCAAAAGGTATCACTGTCAGGCTGTCCACACCGCCCATAGCCCCTGAAAAAGCTTCAGATGTATTGCGAAGCATTCCTACATAAGGGTCGTAAACGGTTTTGGTCCAGGATGATGTTTTTCCGTGAATGTACATTTTACGCGCATCATCATTACCTCCGAACTCCTTAACTATTCTGTGCCACAGCATTCTGGCTGCTCTGATCTTGCTTATCTCCATGAAGAAGTTGGAACCCAGTGAGAGACTGAAGACAACCCGTTTGGAAACAGCTTCAACAGAGTGGCCGCGGTTTAACATTTCTCTCAGGTAAAAGGTGCCGGTGGCAATCATGTACGCAAGTTCTGTAACAGAATCTGCTCCGCCGTTGTGGTAAGGGTGCCCTTCCACAAGTATGGTTCTGAGATCAGAGTCACTTTCGGAAACAGCAGTCAGCACTTCCGACATGAGATTCATAGACTTTTCAATGGTTATTCCGATGGTTCCGTGCCCGGCAATTTGCCCGAGAGGGTCGTAACCAAGCACACCGTGCAGTGACGCAGGATCTGTTCCCCTTTTTTCCAGCAAGGCAAGAAACATTGCGGTAAGAGGAACAGGGTTGTTACCGGTATTGATATGAACAGGAAGAGCATCAAAAATTATTTCTTTGAAAGCCACTTCCAGATCAGCAACTGTTGAAATAGAGACCCCCCTGTTTCCCACGGAAGAGGTATCGGCGTTGTCAGCATCGATCCCTGCAAGAGAGGGGGCATCAAGAGGCATGTTCAGAGCATTCTGCCCATTATGAAGGTCTTCTATAAGAATAGTGTTGAACTCTTCAGGGTCTCCGGCATACACCTGCTGACAGATATCCCACGGCTTAATCAGATTACCGGACACCTTTGTGCCCCTGACAAAAGGAGCGTAACCGGGAAGGCTGCCTGTATGGGAAAGAGCATCCAGCGAAGCCAGATCATATATCGGATCAATGGTTATTCCTTCTGGAGTCTTTGTGTACATTGCCTTTTCGAATGGTCTTCCCTTGAGCAGGGCAATGGCAGCTTCTTTCCATTCTTCCCGGGACGGCCGTTGAAATTCATCGAAGAGAGGTTCGTTGCCTTCCTTATGAACATCGTCCAACTGAATACCTCATTTCATTTCCTGACAGGTTTCCGTCTGGAATTGTTTTCTTTGCCTGAGCCATGAAAAAGACACAGACAGCCTGCCTGACAGTCTTTCATTCATCGTTAATGTAAAGGCATTTATCTGCCCGGCTCTTCTATTGAAAGACATTCCTTTACAGCAGATGAAAACTGCTGTAACTTGCAATATATAACTCCGCAACACCTTTTTTTCAATAATCGCCAATCTGCTCTTTAGGCAACTAAGACTCTTCCAAATACCTGATACTCTTACTGAAGCAGAAGCAAAAAAACCCTGCCGTGAAGCCCGATGCCCGGCATCATACTTCAGAGATAATCAGGTAGCAGGAAATACTGTTACAGAGCCTGAATCATGCCACTCACCTTCCGAATAAATTCGGCTTGTCCCAGATCAAGAGCAACTGAACCCTTTACGGCAGAGTATGAATGATCCACCGATCTGTTCAGTCTGCAATCCGGATCAAGCCCCTGAAAAAGAGAATCGCAAAGACCGGTGAATACAACTGCGTGTCTTCCAGGCAGATTATTCGGGCGCTTAATGGTTGTTATAAATGCTTCTCCGGAAAGCAGAGTTGCCAGTTCAAAGTATTCCTCCATTGTGGAAGCCCTCACGCTGTTGAGCTTGTAACCATATCTGCAAAGCACAAGGTTCACATTCCTTTCACCCTGAACGAGCATTCCTGCAGAGAGTTCATTCTCTTCAGCCTTAAGTCTAAGCTGGTAAGGAACCTGAGATGAACCCACCAGCTCTCTGGCTGTCGTTTCGACTCCCTTTATCTGAAGAAGCATGGAGAAACAGTCCCAGGCACAGGAGTTGTTGTATCTCTGCTGTCTCCAGATTTTTTTCTGTCATGGGTTTTGCAGATCATGCAACGCCTTTCTCTCCTGCAATTAAGAGGCTTTCATTAATTCTGTTAACACCAGTTGAGTTTCCTCTGCTTATGGACATAATATATTACTGTAAAGGCAGATAGTTGAGATACTCAAAGGTGCTTACCTGATTGAAAACCTGTGTGAAACGGCATTCGTCCTGATGACCGGATTCTGGATCTTGAAATACTCAGAACACCGCTTTTCAAGGTGCAGAGAACCATGAAAGCTTTAAATTAATCAGAACAGTACTTTAGTTCCCGATAAGCTTCATGGCAGATACACCGTCCTATGTCTGTTCGTTCTGCGATTGCAGCATGGCTGCAAACATACCCTCTTTCTGTCGAAGCTCTTCCGGTGTACCGCTTTCCACTACTCTGCCTTTTCTTATGGCAACGATCTTATCCGCAGACACAACAGTGCGCATACGGTGTGCAATGATGATTACTGTTTTGTCTTTGATCAACTGGCTGATTGCCTGCTGTATGCGGCTTTCATTTTCTGCATCCAGGCTGGCGGTGGCCTCATCCAGCAGAATCACCGGCGCGTCTTTGAGAAGGGCGCGAGCGATGGAGATGCGCTGCCGTTCGCCTCCTGAAAGCCGTTCGCCGTTTTCTCCAATCAGAGTGTTATAGCCATCAGGAAGACAATTGACAAATTCGTCACACTGCGCCAGGCGAGCAGCTTCTTTCACTTCTGCATCGGTGGCATCTTTTCTGCCCAGCCGAATATTTTCCATAACACTGGTATTAAATAAAGCCACCTCCTGAAATACTATGGAAAAGTGTGAGAGCAGGGTTTCGGGGTCGATGGTGGCGATGTCTTCGCCACCCAGAGTAACAGTTCCGCTATCCACATCCCAAAAGCGGGCGGCCAGTTTGGCGGCAGTGGTTTTTCCTCCGCCGGAAGGCCCGATTAAGGCTGTTACTTCACCCTGCTTTGCAGTAAAACTGACGCCGCTGAGAGTCTGCATCTCTTTCTGATATGAGAAGTTAACATTATCAAATGCGATATCAAAGTTAGGAGGTTGGAACTCCTTCTTTCCTTTTTGGCGTGGCATGTTATCCATTTCCCGCATACGGTCAATCCGTACATTCAACACCAGCAGGGCAGCTAAATTTGCGATGGTTTCCAGAAAGGGATCGTAGATATGACCCACCATGATCAGAAATACAAGATAGGTGAAGAGGGGAATGGAGCCGTTGGCCAGGAAAAACGCACCGGCAAATATCACGCTGGGCAGACCCAGTTTAAGAAAAAACGCAGAAAGGTTGATCAGCGCACCGCCTGCAAGTTCACTCCGCTTGAGTTCAGCTTCATACTGCGACAATTTATCTTCAAGGTCTTCCAGGTAGCGTTTTTCTCCATTATACGCTTTGATCTCCTGCACCATATCTAGCCCATCCTGAATGGTATCCGTAACCGTTCGCTTTTTCCGGTAGACTGCAACCATACTTTTGTCCATGGTCCGCTTCGAGATATAGAACACGAGAAAGGCCACCGGAACCACCCAGAACATAGCAAGGCTCATTCGCCAGTTATACAGAAAAAGGGCCATGACCATCAGCAGCATACTGACCACAGAGGCAAATATCTGCGGGACTGCATGGGAAAATAGCTGTTCAATAATCGTTGTATCTTCCATGATAGTGGCACTCAAATCGGCAATATCCCTTTTACCGAAGAAGGCCATGGGAAGCTCTCTGAGAGTTTCCGCCAGTTTGATTCGCCGGGTGGCACTTTCATCGTAAATAATGGTGTATGTTGTACCGTAATCGATATATGCAATCACATACATCACTACAAAAGAAACAACGGTAAACATCACATAAAACATTGTTGTTCTGACAGGAGGGGTTCCGTACAGCAGAAGTCCCAGATAATCTTCCAAAAAAGCAAAAGCAAGTATCACAGGCAGAACACGGGAAATGTTTACAAGACTATGTGTTACGATTGCTGTCCGTAAGTCTCTGGCCCCTTTGGGGCTCATGGCAAATACCCGTTGAAAAAAGCGTATCATTGCGAACCTCCTTCATGGCCAAGTTTCCATTTGATGGAGGTTTGATATTCCTTCCACATCTCTTTGTAGCGTCCATCTTGCTTAAGAAGCTCTTCATGAGTCCCGCTCTGAACAATTCTTCCCTTATCCATAACCAGGATTTTGTCCACATCCTGCACGGTTATAAGTCGATGCGCTATCATCAGAGTGGTTTTGTTTCTGCTGAGTTCCCGCAAAGCTTTATGAATGAGGTGCTCATTTTCAGGATCTGCAAAGGCTGTAGCCTCATCCAGAATAACGACAGGCGCATCTTTCAGAATAGCGCGAGCAAGGGATATACGCTGCTGTTCACCTCCGGACAGATAGGTACCATCTTTACCAATAACCGTTTCCAGCCCATCAGGTAAACCGGCTATAATATCACGACTTTGAGACAGATCTATGGCACGCTCTATAGCTGCCTCACTGACATTGTCTCTGCCGAAGATAATGTTTTCCCGCAATGATGCTTTGAAGAGCCGCGTGTTCTGAAAAACAAACGAGATACTGTCCATCAGGTTTTCACGAGAGATAGTATTGATATTCTGACCGCCTATCGTTACTTCTCCCTCCTTTACATCCCAGAAACGGGCAGCCAGACGGGCAATTGTTGTCTTACCACTCCCTGAAGCACCAACAAGAGCCACGGTTTCACCCTCTTCTACCACAAAGCTGACACCGTCAACGGCATTTTGTTCAGCTCCTTCATAAGCAAATACCACATCCTTGAAAGCGAGGGTAGAAGCCGCAGGTTTGTCTCCGCCGGATAGAAAAACCATGCCGGGGTGCGCCAGAATAGCATCGAAACGGTCCATGGTTTGTTCAGCGATATCTGCATAGTTGCGTATATACATACTGCGCATCATGATAACAGTAAAATGAGGAGCGATAAGCAGATATAAAGTGAAGTCCGTGAGGACCAATGCAAGGCTGTCTCCTCTGCCCACAAGCAAAATAGCAAATGGAACAAGAAAGAACGAGGCGCACAGCATTATTACCATATAAAAAGACATAGGTATGCGCCATTTTTTCGTAAAAATAGTTACCAGCTCTTTATAAGAGTGAATACTATCTACGAACCGCTTGAATGCAAAAACACTTTGCCCGAAAGTTTTGACTACTGGAATACCTCGCACATATTCAACTGATTCACTGCTCATTTCCTCAAGCTTATCAAAATATTCTTGTCGCAATTCTCTTCCTTTTTTCGTCATTGTGAAAGAGATAGAGATGAATCCCAGCACAATGGGTATCAAGGATACCAGTCCCATTCGCCAATCAAAAATAAACAGCAATACCAGCAACATGAGCGGTGCCACTACTGTTGCTGAGAGATCCGGCAGTTGATGAGCTAAAAATGTATGTGTCTGACTGGCATTATCATCAATAATTTTACGCATTTTTCCACTTTGCTGCTGATCAAAGAAACCCATAGGCATGTGAATAATCTGTTGCATGCCAGCTTTGCGGAGACCAACCTCTACCCTGAAAGCTGCCAGATGGGATGATATCAGCGCAAAAAAGTACATTACAAGTGACAATATGGCTGACACCAGAGTCAGCCAGGCGTGGAGTCGTACGCTTTCCAGTGATATCTGACTGGTATGTGTAAACAGTTCCCGTGCAATAAACCAGAGGAAGACAAAGGGCAATAACCCCAGAAGAGCTGAAACGGCTGAAAGAATCAGAGAGAGAGGAAAAAGATACTGCTTCTGGCCCATATAGGGAATGAGACGCTGCAGTACGGATCGCTTTTTGGGTTGTTTTTCCATCTATCGGGATTCCTTTCCTGCTGTATCGGGCACTAAATACAAGCTGACTGGTACAGACGAAAAGCAAAGAATGCAGACTGCAAACATACCATCGCCTTCCTTTAGCAACTGGCTTTTCATGCCCGAAGAGAAACGATGTGCAGACCCGAGCATTAAATTATTAATTGAGCCAGGCTGGGCTGTCAAGGAAAAAAGCAACTGCTCAATCTGAGCATCTTAAGGTTCACCTGAACAGCATTGCCAAAGGCGGAAAAACAGCACCAGTTCGCAACAGTTGCATTACCTGTCTTTTGCTATAGATGGCTATTACATACTATATGCTGCAAAGAATATGCCAGTAGTAGAGCATATATTAATTGTCGTAGAATGCAGCCTTATTGTTTGATTATCTAACTCGAATTTAACCGATGAATACCTTCATAAATACTTCGATGATGGTAAAATTGATTTATGCAGGCTGAAAATACTTAAATAATTAACTCTATTTCGATAAGCTTGCTTAACTATATCTGATCCGGGCCGAAGAACTCAATGTTCATCTGCACCGGCTCAGTTCTTCCCGGAGGTATGGGAGGGATTCCGGCACTAGTAAGGGCATGCACAACTGCTCTGTCAAAACTGCTGTTACCACTCTCTCGAATGGTACTGTATGAAGTTGTGTTGTCCAGGTTCACAACGAATGAAATACGGTAACTCTGAGGCGGAACCACTGAAGTCCGGAAATTTCTTCTGATTGCGCCGAAAACCCTGCCCTCATAACTGGCAGGCCCTGGAGCACCGGCTCCCGCTTCCCCCTGAGCCCCTACTCCTATGAACTCTTCTGAAGAAGCAGGCAGTTCTTCAACTTCTTCCTGAACAGTTTCCTGTACTTCAGCGGGCTCCTCAGGCTCAACCTCCTCCTGCACCTCTTCAGGGGCTGGTTCTATCACCTCCTGAACTTCAGCACTTTCTGTTATCTCCTCTTCAACCACTTCCTCTGTCTGTATTTCATCGGCAGTATCGCCGGCAATCTCTGCAGCTTCAGCCTGGTCGTCACCTTCATGGAGAACAACCATCTCCACAGAGATAAATTCTCCGCCGCCTGCAGGAACAGATTCTTTATTCCCGAGAATCAGCGCACCTGCCAGAAGCAGAACAATAATCCCCAGATGTATTCCTGCTGAAAGAAAAAAATCTGATCGTCTCAGTCTGGAAGAAACACTTGCTTCCCTTGCAAAAGGATTATTCTGAAGCATGTCCAGATTCCTGAACAAGGCCCACATCGGCGTAGCCGCCTCTTCTTAGCTCTGTGAGAGCACCGGCAAGCTGCGCGTACTGAACCTGTCCGTCTGCACGGAGGTAGGCTTCTGTTCTGCCTGAGGAAAGAGCCGTTTCCGCCAGAGAGGCAAGTTCCTCAGGAGCTACTGCCTGCCCTGCAACTGAGATGTTTCCAGCACTGTCCATTTCAACCACAAGTGATGTTCCAGGGTCAAGCCTTCGAATTATCTCCCCCTGGTCTGTGGAAGGAGGTGTAATTTCAGTGCTTCTCTGTATAACAGGAGCACTGAGCATGAAGATAACAAGCAGAACAAAGGTGACATCCACCAGATTGGTTACATTTATGGAGGAGAACTGCCTGTACCTGGTTCTTATCATGAAATCGAACCCCTTCTGCAGACATCCACAAGTTCCGAGAGGAATCGGTCCATCTCACCGGCCAGTTCATCCACACGACCTACTACATAATTGTGAAAGACATTGGCCGGAATAGCTGCAAGGAGACCGGCAACAGTTGTGGTAAGAGCTGCTGCAACACCTGACCCCACTGCGCTGATGTCAGCTATACCGGCTTCTCTCATTCCAATGAAGCTTACCAGAACACCCCATACGGTACCAAGCAGCCCCAGAAGAGGACTTACACTGGTAACAGTGGCAAGAAAACCTATGTTTCTGCTTCTCTGAGCAAGGTCTTCGCTGGCTTCCCGTTCAAGGGCACCGTGCAGTATTGCCACTTCCTCACGGTTCAGCGGTTCCATTCTTCCCTGATCCTGACGCCGCCTGAGATACCTGCCTGCTTCAGAGTACATTCGAGCCAGCGGACCCATATCCGATGACTGCTTCATAAAATCTCCTCCTGGAGGCCTGCCGGTTGTTCTGAGAGCTTCCATGAACTTTCTGGAAGCACTCATTATTTTGCTGAGTTCCTTCAACTTTGAGATTGCAACGCCCCAGGAGCCTAAAGAAAGGGCAAGAATGAGAAAAAGTATGAATTTTGTAAAGCCATCGGCTCCTGTTACGGTACCCCATACCTGACCCAGCATTTTATCTCTCTTTCAGCCTTGCCACAGCTTCAATCTCAACCATGGCACCAAGTGGCAGAGCAGCAACCTGATAAGCTACTCTTGCAGGAAATGGCTCAGTGAAATAATCGGCATACAATTTGTTCACAGCCTTGAAATCATTCATGTCTGCCAGAAGAACGGTAGTTTTTACAACATCATCCATTCGGGCTCCGGCAGCCTGAAGAACACTTCTCATGTTATTGAGGGCTGCTTCTGCCTGTTCAGTCACCGATTCCGGAAGCTCTCCTGAAGAAGTAATTCCCAGCTGCCCGCTGACGAAAACAAATGATCCTGTTACTATTGCCTGACTGTATGGGCCTGCAGGGGCAGGAGCATCAGAAGTGTAAACAGCTTTCTTTTCGTACATGTGACCTCCTCAATGATTGTTATACGCTCATTTTCTGACTTGTGTTCCATTCAACTCTCAACTGTGAAAAACAACAGAGTGTGAGACATACCCGTGACTGTCATATATGAATTTACCGCTGAAAAACTCTCCGCAGTCAAGCCACTTCATAAAGTGACGATCACCTTCCCAAAGGGGAATCTCTTCAAGCTCCCTGTGAGAAAGCCAGTGGAGTTCTCCCTCATGGCAGGACTTCTTCAAAGTACCGCTGAATTTGTCTGCTGTAAAAACAAAAACATACCAGTCTTCCTCACCGTCAAATGCAGGGAATGTCAGAAGACCTTTGAGAGAAGGAGATTCAATAATAAGCCCGGTTTCTTCACGCACCTCACGCAAAACACATTCTTCCGGCGTTTCACCAGGCTCCATCTTCCCGCCTGGAGCATTCCATTTGCCGAAGTGCATATCATCTTCACGCTGATTGCGATGCATCATCAGCGTGGTATTGCCTGATCGTATGTAGCAGAGCACTGCGTTCTTCATAAAGGAAATATATTCAGGGCCGTGTGGAACAAAAACAGAACATCGGGGTTCAAACCGGTGTAACTACAACTCTGTTCGGAGGCAGCATGTTCCTGTTCTTCCTGATAGCAACGCTGGAAACTGACATATTCCACCCCTTTCCCCACGGGTTCACCATAACTGAGAACTCAGGGTTCTCACAGGTAACTGTAACAGATCATACAGCTTTTTACAGTGCATCTGAGAAAGACCCCCTTCTGCCTCTGGTATCCCGCACCTTTGTTATTCCAGGAACCGCCCGGGTAACCCATGCGGAGTGCAGCCTTAACTTTTCAGGTCCCGCCTCCACCCTTTCACTGCCGGTGGAAGCAGCAGGAACCCTCAGAACTACAAACAGCTCATCCCTCAGGGAAAGAACTGCCTCACGAATAAGCATCTCCGGAAAAAACCCACTTGTCAGCTGTCGTGCAGGAATACTGATGAACACCTTTACAGTGGTTTCCTGCGCTGTGAACCCCTGGTACTACAACCATGAAAACCGTAATCTGCAACTTGCAGAATCATGTAACCTGAGTATCACCTGGGAATCATCTGAAGCCCCTGGAATTCTTTCACCGCTTCAGGCTGAACAGCTTCAATTCCGTATGGAAATGCTCACAGGAAACAACATACATGTTCATTCCGGCACAGATGCGGCTACAGACTACCTCATTGTTACAGCTGATGCTTTCACCGATCAACTGGCACCTCTCACAAACTCCCTTGAGCAGCGGGGATATTCAGTTCTTGTCCTTACAGTTGAGGATATTCAGGGGGCATGGTCAGGCTCAGATATTCAGGAAGACATACGGAACTGTATATCCCACTTCGTAACAAATCAGGGAACAGCTTTCGTTCTACTGGCAGGGGATGAAACAGTTGTTCCTGCAAGGGAGGTTTATACAGAGTGCGAAGGTTTAGCGGAATATGCCCCGTGTGACAAGTACTACTCCGGCCTTGACGGCAACTGGGATGCAAACGGCAACGGAATCTACGGACAGTGGGAAGATGAACCTGACCTCTATGCGGATGTGATACTGAGCAGAATGCTGTTCTCAAACGAGGAGCAGGCTGAAGTTCTTGTAAACAAGAACCTTTCATACGAAGCTTCAGAAACAGGAGACTGGTACAGGAATGCAGTACTCTGCGGCGGAATGCTCTTTGAATCAATCGGCTACACCGGAGCAAAGGGTTGTGAGATAATGGCAAAGTATTTCCCTGAGAACTTCCAGTTGACCAAAGCTTACCAGTTCAACGGTGACGACCATCCTGACACCTATTTTCCGGCAATCTACCAGGGAGCCGGATGGAACCACTATGCCGGCCACGGAAATGACCGGTGCGTTCTGTGGGCAGGTACTGACCCTGTCATGATGGGCCTGAGCAGAATGGCAGGATTCAACAATCAGGGCAGATACGGTATTCATTCCAGTATCGGCTGCCACACCGGAGACTTCACCGACCCAGGCGTTAACTTTGTTGATACACTGCTTACGCAACAGAACGGCGGAGGAGTAGCGTGCCTCTTCAACACCTCATGGGGCTGGGAAGGATACTGGCCGGAAACAGGCTCTTCAGAAAGACTCTGCCGTAACACAGTAAGAGCTGTCTATCGCCACAAGGCACCTACACTGGGACTGGCATTCACCTCTGCATGCGACCAGGAAGTGCCCCTAATGACAGGCCCATACGACAGAGTGATGCAGTCAGTTATAGCCTACTCTGCATTCATGGAACCATCTCTTGAAGTGCATGGTGTACCTGAAGGAGAACTCATCCCCTCTCTGCCATTCGCTTTCAGATTGCACGGCCCTAACCCTGCCTGTGAAACAGTTTCGTTCAGAATCACAGGTATATCAAGAAATTACAGTATATCAGTATTCGACATAACCGGAAGAAAAGTTCTTGAATCATTTTCTGTACCTCAAAACACCCTGGCTGAGATAGATACAGCAAACCTGAATCCAGGTGTTTACTTCATACATGCAGCCGCGCCTGGAGGCGCCTCTGTATCAGGGAGTTTTGTCAAACTAAGGTAGCAGCTGCTCTGCGGAACTCTGTGACAGTCAATTGACGGAACTGAGCAGGTCTCTCCGGTTTGTTCTGATTCATTCAGTATCGCTGGTTGATGGTTTTGGATTGACCGGAAGCCAGCGCGATTTTTCCAGTAACCTGATTCCCTGCACAAGTGAGTAACTGCTGCAATTTGAATCTCTTCAGTTTTGATTTGGAAGAAGACCCCGAACTGAAAAGTGGTCGTCAGGCAATGGTGAATGCAACCTTCAACTTCAGGAAAGAGTTCAGAATTGAGCTTTACAGGGGTTACAGCATTCTGAATACACACCAGGAATCCGCTGCCCGGGCCATCTTGCCGGAACTGATGGCGTTCAGGCCATCCTTCTACGGTTCTGCGTCTATTCATGACTTTTTCAGAGGGCAACAGTAATCGGTCAATAGGGTTCGAGCTGATCCGGACGCAAATGCACTGTCTGCATCAGAGGCTTTTTGAAAGTGTTATTGCAGAAGCTTTTTCTGCTCGCAAGGTTACCGGAGTGCCTGCATGTTTGAAATGCTGTCAATGCCAAAACCGCTGATGTAAATAACTGTTTGGAACTTTATCGGTTATTTCCTGTTGATGTGTTTGATGCCGTCAGTCACGCAGAAAAAGAAATTCTTGACTGCTCATTAGTAAGGAAGTAACTGAAATGATAACCACGACACTGTTTCCAGGCAGGTATGTACAGGGGGCCGGAGTTTTCAACAGACTCGGAGAAGAAATAGCGAGGTTCGGCAGCAGGGCTTTTCTTATCTGCGACCCTTATGTGCATGACAATCTTCTTCACGGCTACAGAAAAAAGATAGAAAAGAGTACTGAGCTTGTAATCGAAAGGTTCAAAGGTGAATGCTCAGACGAAGAAATTGAACGGCTTTCAGCTATTGCCCTGAAGAGCAGCTGCAGTGTAATAGCCGGTATTGGAGGAGGAAAAACTCTGGATACTGCAAAGGCAGTTGCTTACAAAATGAAGGCGCCTGTTGCCGTTGCTCCAACCATCGCCTCAACAGACGCGCCGTGCAGCGCACTAGCAGTTATCTACAAAGCCTCAGGGGAGTTCAAGCGGTATCTGATTCTGCCTAAAAACCCCGATCTTGTCCTTGTTGATACACAGATAGTTGCCCAGGCTCCTGCCAGATTTCTTGTTGCAGGCCTGGGCGATGCTCTTGCCACCTATTTCGAGGCTGAATCATGCAGACAGAAGTATGCCGGCAACATGACAGGCGATGTGGGTTCAATGACAGCCTATGCCCTGGCTGAACTCTGCTTTCATACTCTTCTTGAGTACGGGCTTGCTGCAAAACTTGCCTGCGAAGCTCATGTTGTTACTCCTGCGCTTGAGCATGTGGTAGAGGCAAACACCCTTCTCAGCGGTCTGGGATTCGAAAGCGGAGGTCTGGCTGCTGCACATGCTATTCATAACGGTCTTACAGTGCTTGAACCTACTCATGATTACTTTCACGGTGAAAAGGTTGCCATCGGCACTCTCGCCTCTCTTTTTCTCACCGATAAGCCCACTGAGATGATCAGCAAGGTCTTTGACTTCTGCGAATCTTTGGGGCTTCCCACTACACTGGCGGACATTGGCCTGAAAGATGTTTCAGATGATGATCTGATGAAAGCGGCTGAAGGTGCAACTGCTGAAGGGGAGACCATTCACAACGAGCCGATACCTGTAACAACAGCAAGCGTTTTTGCAGCACTCAAAGCAATGGATTCTATGGGAAGAGCAAGAAAGTAAAGGCCGAATCTGTTACTGAGCCCTGCTTAAGCGTATATCTCTGTGCCGCCTGAAAAGGGATCAGGAAGGCGCTCTGGCTAACCTGAGCGATTCAAGGGGAACTGGCCGGCTATAAAACAGTGCTGACATATAGGTATACTGAGCATACAAAGCACCGGCACCGGCAGTTCCCCCTGCAAGTGAAAAGTTCACAGAAGAACTGTTCGGATAAGGCTCAAAAGGCTTATCCTCTACTTTAGCAGAATACACATTATTTTGTACTGAATTTTGTTACGGGGTTTTTGCGTCTCTGATTGCAGACACATTTCTGTTTATGAATTTCCTTGCTATATGCTTGTATATGAATGCCTTAATCCCTCTGAGATTAGAACCGTGTTTTTTGTAGAATGAATCCGGATCTCTGAAAACACCCAGGTATTTATTTATCGCTTCTTTTTGAATGTAAGTACTGCCATTCCAGTTGATTGGCGGGTTACTGAACTCCTGCGTAGCAACTCCGTATCCGTAGAAGTGATTTCCAGAATCAGGAAATATAAGTTGAAGACTGCTTAGATATTTCTTGTCTAAGATCACCCTCTGTGACAGTATAGGTGAGACATATCCCCTGACGATTATTAGTGTAGAAGGGCGGGGAGGTTTTACCGATGAAGGTATTGAGTTTCAAGAGAGAGCCGTCGGATGATGAGGAAGCCCGGAGGGCGAGTGAAGAATCCGACGGCTCTTCGGCCCGAAAAGCTGCACCTGATCCTGAAGTAAAAGAAAAAGCGTCTCGACGGAGGTTTACCGCTGCCTACAAGCTTCGGATACTTGAGGAAGCGGATGCCTGTAAAGGGGATGGAGACATCGGAGTCTTGCTCAGGCGAGAAGGGCTGTATTCATCTCATCTGGCCTTTTGGAGGCGCCAGAGAGCTGAGATAGGTAGAAAAGGAATGACCGGCAGAAAGCGTGGCCGTAAAGAGCTTTCTGAAGAGCAGCTCAGGCTGCGAGAGCTTGAAAAGGAGAACAAACAACTCAAGAACAAGCTCAAGAAAGCCGAGACGATAATTGAGATTCAAAAAAAAACTTCGGAATTGCTGGGGTTGGAGCTGGATTCGGAGAGGAACAGCGAAAGCAACTGATGGAAGCTGCAAAAGATCTTTCTGAATCAGTAGGGATAGTCCCGGCCTGTGATGCTCTCAATGTGCCCCGATCCTCGTATTACAGGCATTTCAGCATGAAAGTTCCTGTTGATCAACCAACACCCGTGAGAACCTCTCACAGGGCTCTCAGCCCTGCAGAGAAGGCAACAGTCCTGGCAATGCTTCATTCACCACGCTTTGTAGACAAGTCGCCCGCACAAGTCTATGCCACTCTCCTTGATGAAGATGGTGAATATCTCTGCTCAATCAGAACCATGTACAGGATTCTGCAAGAGAATGGCGAAGTGAAGGAACGGCGTAACCAGCTGCGTCATCCCAAGTACAGCAAGCCTGAATTGCTTGCCACAAGACCCAACGAAGTGTGGTCCTGGGATATTACCAAGCTGAAGGGACCTGAGAAATGGACCTACTACTACCTGTATGTCATCCTTGACATTTTCAGCAGGTATGTTGTGGGCTGGATGGTTGCTCCCCGAGAGAGTGCTGAGCTTGCCAAAAGGCTGATCAGAGAAACCTGTCGCAAGCAGGGTATTGAAAAGGACACGCTGACGATTCACGCAGATCGGGGAAGTTCCATGAAGAGCAAATCTGTTGCATTCCTGCTCGCAGATCTCGGAATTACCAAGACTCATTCGAGACCCTATGTGTCCAACGATAACCCTTATTCTGAATCGCATTTTAAGACAATGAAGTATTCCCCGGAGTTTCCCGAGACATTCGGCTCAATTGAGGACTCCAGGGTATTTTGCCGTGTGTTCTTTCCTTACTACAACAACGAGCATTACCATTCAGGAATAGGGCTGATGACTCCGGCATCAGTCCACTATGGTTATGCTGAGGAACTCAGAGCAAGGCGGCAGAAAGTCCTGAAGGCTGCTTTTGAGAAACACCCGGAACGATTTGTCAAAAAGATGCCTGAGCCTCCAGTAATTCCTGATCGGGTTTGGATCAATCCACCAAAACTTGGGAATACTATTGAAACTGAAGGAGAGGTACAACAATCAGGAAAAGGAATAGAACTGAGTCTGACGGGCTTGGTGTCTAAGTGAAAATGAAATTTGTCTCATCCATGTTGACACGCTCCGTCAATCCCTCCAGCTCCAACCATTCATCATTGTAATACACCTCTACCCAGCTGTGAATAATATCATTTGGAGCAAGCAGATACGAAATACCTTCAACAGCTCCTTTCTGCATTTTCTTGTCTACGGTAAATCCGTGAAACCGGCAGGGAATACCCACACCTCTCAGCAAAGACATAAACAATGAGCCTTTTGTATTGCATTGACCATAGCCTTCTTTCAGTACAACAGAGGCAGGTATCATCTGATTCATTGTAGTCGAACACAATATCATTTTGTACAAAATTATAGATAGAAGCAATTTTCTGATACTAGGGCAAACTATTCCACTTCTTATGTTTGATTAAGTTTTGAATCTTCTGATGTGTAAAATTCAGGATTCTGGTTTCCTGGAGATAATTATCCGTGATTCCTTTCTTCAGACTATGGAATAGTGTTTAGCCACAGTTAGAATAATACGAACTAAACGACTTGTCAAAGGGCTATTGGGACCTATTACTGCCAGTGCAGACATGGGATATATCTCACCTGTCTTGACAAAAATGTGAAAAAGAGGGGCTGCAGAAAACACTGCAGCCCCTCTTCGCCGGCCTGATTAAGTCGCAGCTTGTGAACTACTCGAATGAAGCCACGGACTTTTTGATGATCTCCACGCATTCCATGAGCTGTTCCTCTGTGATAACCAGAGGAGGAGCGAACCGAATGATGTCGCCGTGGGTGGGCTTTGCGAGAAGGCCGTTTTCAGCCATTTTCAGGCAGACATCCCAGGCTTCCCTGCCATTCTTCGGTTTGATGATAATGGCGTTGAGAAGACCTTTGCCCCTTACCAGAGTAATCATGTCTGACTTTATCTCACGAAGCTTCTTTCTGAGCAGTTTGCCAAGGTAATCGGCTTTTTCCGCAAGCTTTTCATCTCTGATAACATCCAGGGCTGCCATTGCGACTTTCGCCGCGACAGGGTTGCCGCCAAAGGTGGAGCCGTGCTGTCCAGGCTTGATGTTCAGCATGATGTGATCATCTGCGAGGACTGCGGAAACAGGGTACATACCTCCGCTGATAGCCTTGCCCAGAATGAGAATGTCCGGTCTGACTTCTTCGTGATCGCAGGCAAGGAGGCGGCCTGTTCTTGCTATTCCGGTCTGAACCTCATCGGCGATGAAAAGCACATTGCTGGCTGTGCAGAGTTCCCTGACCTTCTTCAGGTATCCATCATCAGGAACATAGACTCCAGCTTCACCCTGAATGGGCTCAACAAGAAACCCTGCAACCTGCGGATCTTTCAGAACTTCTTCAAGAGCTTCAGTGTCATTGTATGGTATTCTGATAAATCCTGGAGTGAAGGGGCCGTACTCTGAGTAGGCGTCAGGATCATTGGAGAATGATACGATTGTTGTTGTGCGTCCGTGGAAGTTGTTTTCGCATACAACTATCTTAGCCTGGTCCTTCTTGATCTTCTTGTTCAGGTAAGCCCACTTGCGGCAGAGCTTGATGGCTGTCTCAACTGCCTCTGCACCTGTATTCATTGGAAGAATCTTGTCAAAACCGAAGTACTCGTTGACATACTTCTCGAAAACACCGAGAACATCATTGTGAAAAGCCCTGCTTGTGAGAGCAAGGGTTTCTGCCTGTTCCTGAAGAGCCTTGACTATTCTTGGATGACAGTGCCCCTGGTTTACCGCTGAATAGGCAGAGAGGAAATCGTAGTACTTCTTCCCCTCAACATCCCAGACATGAACACCTTCTCCTCTGCTGAGAACAACAGGGAGAGGATGATAATTGTGTGCACCGTACTTGTGTTCAAGTTCAATTGCCTGCTTCGAAGTGATCTGATCAGTTTTCATGGTCACATCCTTTTTCTGCGGGTTCACCGTGGACGCACAGGAGGACCGCCTATACTCCGTCAGAGGTCAACGGGAAGAACTTCCGTGAAAATCAGCGGCGGTCTTATGCGCGGGAATATATGAGATAGAGCCTGCACCGCCAGAGGCACTGAAGACTTATCTGTTATGAAGCCTTTGAAAAAGCTCGCAGCTCTGCAGATTCTGAATCCCATACCGTGTGAGGCAGAAATCATACTTTACCGGATCTTCCGGCAGTATTTTTCTGAATCCCTCTGTTATCTCAAGGGCAGTCCTGCCGTCTGCGTTTTTTCTTTCAGTAAAACCAAGGCACTGACCTATACGGTGCATGTGCACATCAACAGGGACCACCAGGTCAGCTGGAGATATCATTTCCCAGCCGCCTGGATCAACCTCATCTGTTCTCACCATCCACCGCATGAAGAGGTGAAGTCGCTTGCAGGCGCTTCCCCTTGCAGGTCCGGGAAGGAGATAGCCTCCTCCCAGCCTTACAGTCAATTCGTCCAGAGCCTCAAGATAACCTGCTCCCTCTGTCAGCTCTGCGAGAAGATTACCCACCAGGCCGTGACTATGCTGTACAGATGCTGCAGATCTGAGCAGCACCGCCACATCAGCACCTGATGTAAAACGATGCCTGAAGGGTTTCAGCTTCTCTTCCAGTTTTTTCTGAGGAATTTCAGAAAGGTAACGGGAAGGATGGTCTCCCAGAATAGTCAGTACCTTTTCCACACTGTTCAGAATCGACCTGACACGGCCATAGGCAAGGCCGGATGCGACCAGACCCGCTATCTCCCTGTCCTCTACGCAGCTGTAACGGTACAGGAACTCAAGCGGGTCCGGATGAACTGACTCTCTTCTGTTGTATCTGAGGTATATCTCCTCCAGAAGCTCTTTAATCGTCAAGCTCCATGGCAATCAACTTAGCTGTAACGCCGCTTATAACATTCAGTTTGCGTTCCAGCTCAAGAAGTCTGTCTTTATCTCCAACAAGGTCCAGGAAAAGAAGACCGTTCTCAGAACAGCTCTCCTGAACGCCTTCGTGTATACCCAGTCTGGTCTTTATCAGGCAGCCCCAGCCTGTAAGAACCGCCTGCACTTTGGCGGCACCGTTCTTTCTATGGCTGATAAGAACAACCATTACAGTCTTGGTCATTGAGTTGCCTCCGTTATTACTCTTCTGTGAACTGGTCTTTGCCTACACCGCAAACAGGACACACCCAGTCTTCAGGAATGTCCTCGAAAGCTGTTCCAGGAGCTATTCCGCCGTCGGGATCGCCTGCTTCAGGGTCATAGACATAACCGCACACTGTGCATACATACTTTTTCATTGTTTTTTCCTCCTCTTGTTTTTCACTGACCGGCTTAGCCGGAGCCTTGAATGAAGGGGCTGTAGGCGGGGTTTTACCTCTGAGCACTTCCTGATAGTAGCTGTAGGTCATAGGCGTACCTTCACCTGTAAGCTCACAGTGGGTAAGCTCAGCTATGAACAGAGTGTGAGTGTCAACCTCAACTGAACTTTCCACTTTCAGCTCAAGGCATGCGAGAATATGATCCTTCGGGCATGGGCAGCCTGAAGGAGTAAGATGATACTCTTTAGAGGCGAACTTGTCTATATCCCTGCCGCTCTTAAAACCGAAATGGCCGATGAAAGGCATATCAGCAGTTTCAGCAAGGACACAGATGCTCATGCAGCCGGAAGACTTTATGAACTGGTTGGTAAGCTCGCTTCTGTTTATGGCAACGGCAATTCTGGAAGGATCAGCAGTAACCTGCATTACCGCATTCGCTATCTGTCCGTTAAGCCTGTCTTCTTTAAACGAACCTATCACATACAGACCGTAGCTGAGGGTAAAGAGGGCAGATATATCCATCTTCTTTATTCCGGGCACTTCTCCACCAGTTCCTTTCCAACTGCCACGCCGATGTGGTTTGCTTTTTTAAGATCTTCAATGCCAGGCACATAGTTCACATTAAGGCTCTCTGCGGCAAGAGGAATCTTCATGTCAGCAAGAAACTGCTCCACATGCTTCACCGCTTCACCGCTCCAGCCGTAGGAACCGAAAACAGCTCCGATGAGATTCTTCGGCTTCAGACCCTTGAGATAAGTGAGAACATCTGCCATTCTGGGGAACATCTGTCCGTTGATGGTAGGGCTTCCGACGATGAGAGCCCCTGCGTCCAGAACAGCTGTAGCCACATCACTTCTGTGGGAAGCGCTGAGAGGCATTACCCTCACAGAAATCCCCTGAGAAACAAGGCCGTCAGCAACTGCTTCAGCCATCATGCCTGTACTCTTCCACATGGTGTCATAAATGACTACAGCTTTTCGGGAACTCTTCTGAAGAGCCCATTCCTTCCAGCTGTTAAGTATGCCTGCGATGTCGCTGCGCCAGACAGGACCGTGGTCAGGGCAGAGAAGCTCTATATCAAGGTTCAGATCCTCCAGTTTTTTCATGAGCCCTGTTACCATAGGTGAGAATGGAAGCAGAATATTTGCAAAGTACTTCTCTGCTTCCTGCTTGAGAACATATGCCGGAAGCTGGTCATCGAACCGCTCAGTTGAGGCAAGGTGCATACCGAACCCGTCCTGAGAGAACATTACCTTGTCAGTGTCCAGATAGGAAACCATGCTGTCCGGCCAGTGGAGCATTCTTGTTTCAACAAAGGAAAGACTTGACTCACCAAGTGAAATGCTTTCACCGCTCTTTACAGGAGTAACCACATCATCCTCAAAATGAAAGTGGGCGGCGAGTGCCTTTTTGCCCATTGCCGAAGCGTAGATTTTTTTCGGTTTCACAGCATTGATAACTTCCGGAAGGCATCCGGTGTGATCCATTTCAGCGTGATTGCTCACGATGATGTCTATCTTTTCAGGGGGGATCACCGATGAAATGCGGGAAAGCATCTCATTCATGAACGGTTTCTTCACCGTGTCGATAAGAGTAATTTTCTCATCAATTATCAGGAAGGCATTGTAGGTGCTGCCCCGACTGGTAAGGTATCCGTGAAAGTCACGGACACCCCAGTCGATGGCCCCTACCCAGTAGACCTTGTCTGTAAGTTTCTCTGCGGTGCAAGGACCCATTTTGTTTCTCCGGTTCTAGTCAGCGGCTGGAGGGTTGAATACCCTGCTGCCAAGTTCCCTGTCTATCATCAGGAGTCCTCCTCCTGCATTACCTGCCAGAGAGAACATCCTGACCACATCTGCAGCTGAAGCTTCCTCTTCAACCTGCTCAGACACATACCACTGAAGGAAGTTGTCAGTCATGAAGTCGTTCTCTTCCCTGGCAAGCTGTACCAGGTTGTTTATTGAAGCTGATATAAATCTTTCGTGTTCAAGGACTTCCTTGCAGGCTTCCAGAGGAGTATCCCATGCGGTTCTGGGCTTTTCCAGAGCTTCAAGCACAACCCTTCCACCTCTTTCGTTGACATACTTCATCAACTTGTCTGCATGGGAGAGTTCCTCCTGTGCCTGAACCCTCATCCATGATGCGGCTCCGCTTAATTCACCGTCCTCGAAATACATTGACATAGCCATGTACAGATAGGAAGAAAAAAGCTCTTTGTTTATCTGTTCGTTAATGGCCTTTTCCATTTTAACTGAAAGCATCTCTATCCCTTCCACAGTCCGTGCATATTGCAGAACTCACGGGCGCTGACATTATCTGCCTGAATGAAGAACTCTGCCACAGGCTCATCACCTGGATTCAGATACGCCCTGTATACTCTGCCGTCAGCCAGCAGTTCTATCCACTCAATATAGTGTGCGTCAGCCATCGGGTGTATTGTGCTTCCAACTGTTACTTTGTAACCATTCTCAGTCTTCTCTACAACAGGAACATGCTTCTCAGTAGTACTGTCTGCGGTTTTTTCGTCAAACAGATTCATAGCTGTTCCGCAACATTCAAGGGAGCCCGGGCCTCCGTGAAGAACCTCAACGATGTTTCCGCACATTTCGCATTTGTAGACCTGCATTCTCTCTGCCATTGTAAGTTTCCCTTCTTTTGGTGTTTACCAGTTCTCGCTTATCAGCATGAAATGAGCCTGCGGATGGGCACATGCAGGACACTTCTTCGGAGCCTCTTCGCCCATATGAACATAACCGCAGTTCTGGCATATCCACATAACCGGTTCAGCCTTCTTGAACACTGTTCCACTCTCAATGTTGGCAAGAAGCCCCAGATACCGCTTCTCGTGCTGCTTTTCCGCAACGGCAATGCTTCTGAAAACCGCAGCTATCTCATTGAAACCTTCTTCCTTTGCAACAGCGGCAAACTCCGGATACATTGAAGTATGCTCGTGATTCTCACCTGCCGCAGAAGCCTTGAGGTTCTCAGCTGTGGTTCCTACAATTCCTGCAGGGAAGGAAGCGGTTATTTCAATCTCGCCGCCTTCAAGGAATTTGAAGAGACGCTTTGCGTGCTCCTTTTCCTGACTGGCTGTTTCATTGAAAACATTGTAAATCTGAACAAACCCTTCCTTTTTTGCCTGTGAAGCAAAGTAGGTGTAGCGGTTTCTGGCCTGCGACTCTCCAGCAAACGCCTTGAGCAGATTCTGTTCAGTACGACTCCCCTTAAGCTCCATTTTCCCTGCCTTTCCCTTTACTGCATTCACTGCAGATACCTGTAAATGTAACCATTACATCCGCAATATCAAAACCCTGAATTCCAACTGGTTTAACTGCTTTGAGCATATCAGAAGAGATATGCACATCAAGAACCCTGCCACAGGAATCGCAAAGAGCGTGACAGTGTTCTGTCAGGAGGTGATCGTAATGAACCTCTCCCCCTGGGCCGGTGACTGAAATCAGTTTTTTCTCTTCCACCAGTATTCCAAGATTTCTGTAAACCGTGCTGAGGCTTACCCTGTCAAGCTTCTCTCTGACCTTGATAAATATCTGGTCAGCTGTGGGATGATTGGCAAGTTCCTTTACTGTCTGTAAAACAGCCTCTCTCTGCCTTGATCCTCTTCTTCTGGTATGTGTTTTCATATACCTCTATTCGTATTAGGAACGATTACGAATATATTCTTCTTTCTCTCTTGTGTCAAGGATGCTTTTTCACAAACCCAAAAGATCATGTGATTTTCGATACAAATGGCTTACATGAAATGGAAGCTGTTGAGAGAGTTGAGCTTTGCTATGAAATGTCTGGACGGCTTTAAGTTTTTTCAGGCAGGTGCCAGCCTGACAGGGTGGAAAAACATGTGTTTTTCATGCATATTGCCGCCATGGAATACATAGAGAAGATAAGAAAGGATATTGCCAGAACAGCCTATCACCTTGCGCACATGGGCTGGTCTGAAGCCAATGCCGGCAACATTTCAGTATTGCTTCCCAGGGGGGAAAAAACTGTTATTCCTGAGAACGCAAGTTCCTATCACTTTCCGGAACCTGTTCGCTCCCTTGCAGGGCGGACACTTCTGGTAACAGCTGCAGGCAGCAGGTTCCGGAGAATGGAGCTTGACAGAAAAACTCAGATCGTTCCAGTCTCCATCACCGAATTCGGAACTGCAGCGCTGTGGCCGTCATCATTTCCTGCTCCCACAAGCGAAATAGGTACACACATACAGGTACATTCTCTCGCTCCTGACAAAGGCTGGGATACATCAGCTATCGTTCACACGCACTCCACAGGAATGCTGGCGCTCTCTTCAAGTGATCTGCCTGGTGACATGCTTAAAGAGGCTGTGGAAAGAGCCCATCCTGAAATCTCTGTTCTTATGGGCAGAGGAATTTCTTTTCTGGACTTTGCCCCACCTGGCACCTGGGAACTGGGTACCAGAACAAGAGATACCTTTCAGGATTCAAACGCGGTAATCTGGAGAAAACATGGAATACTGGGATTTGCCGACGATATTGAAAAAGCCTGTGATTATGTTGAGATGACTGAGAAAGCCGCCAAGATTCTGCTTCTGGAGAAGAGTGCGTTCGGCGGTTTCCAGGGGTTGAAAGACCGGGAGCTGGAAAGCCTGAGAGAAGAACTTCATCAGGATTGACAGCGAGAATACCGTAAGTGATTATTTACCGGCTGTAAAACAACGGAGGGTTTGATGAGAAGGCTTACTGTGCTTGCAATGGCGACAGCTGCATTTATTCTTGCACTTAGCGGGTGCGGAGACTCAGCAACTGAAATAACCGGCACTCTTCCTGTGGTCACAGGGATTACTGTTGACACACTGGCCAGTAAAGGTGACACAATAACCGTAACCTGGACAGGTCTGGATTCCACACAGGTTGACGGATATATGCTCTGGATCAGAAAAGGAATAGAAGGGCCATGGACTCTGGCAGCCACAAGTACAACAAATGCAACTGCCCACATAGCTCACTACGCAGGTTACTATACAGTTACTGCATACAAGGGAGACAACATATCTGCTGATACTGGTCTTCCTGCAAACTGTAAAACCGAATCTATTACAGAATCGCGGATGGAGTTTACAGGCCGACCTGTAGGGTACAGGCTGGATATGGAAGGCGACTCACTTATAGCCGGCGACCCTGCGGATAAAAATTTCATGCAGGACTTTGTGGTGGCAATAACTCCCGCCATGGAAAGGTTCATCTATTCAGGAAATGCCCACCCTGAGCACTGGCCTGGAGGGGCAAACACCAGAGTCTCCGTTTCTTCACATATGGTGGCGCCTGATCCTGAATCGCCAGAATGGTTGGACAGCATAACCTACGGAGGAGGCTTCTATCTGGCCCTGGAGAGCAAATACTACAGCCATCTTGAGGGTTTTCATACAATTCCTGATACCCTTACTCTGAGTGACTCACTGGTTATAGACGGGGAGTATCAGCCTGTCAGGGGAGTGAGGGTTTTCAACCCCAACTTATAGAGTTTTCAATTCTGCCGGTAAATATCGGCAGAATTGATTCACTGCAAGCATTTCAAAAAAAGCAGATGCAGGGAGAGCTGAATAACGCTCTCCCTGTCTCGTATCAGGGTGTAAGCCGTTTTACATCCCTGGGGAACATGGTGGTATAACGAATGTTGTCTACCCCAAGAAGCCTCGCTGTAAGTCTTTCAAGGCCGACAGCCAGCCCCCCGTGGGGTGGAAGGCCGTACTTATGTGCCTGCAGGTAACCCTGAAAGTCGCTTGGATCAAGGCCGAAATCCTTCATTTTTACTACCTGCTCATGGTAATTGTGTATTCTCTGACCCCCTGTGGTAATCTCAAGCCCTCGAAAGAGCAGATCAAAGCTCAGGGTTTTGCCTGGAGTCTCAGGATCATCCTTTGTGTAGAAAGGCCTTTTTTCTGTGGGAAAATGGGTCACAAAAACAAATTCCGAACCCCAGTTATCAGCAGAATAGGCACATACCGCCCGTTCCTCCTCCGGTTCCAGATCAGGTTCACTGGAACAGTCCTTACCGGTGATTACTTCCGCTATTCGGTGAGCTTCATCAAGTGTGACGACAGGAATATCTTCACTCAAATCAGGAAGCTCGGTTTCAAGCAGAGCCAGTTCCGCACTGCAATCCTCTGCAACCTTTTCAAGACAGAACCCCAGCAGAGCAGTTTCCATTTCCATAACATCTCTGTGGTCTCTGATGAATCCCATCTCAAAATCCATTGAGGTGTATTCATTGATGTGCCTGCTGGTCTGGTGGGGTTCAGCTCTGAAAACCGGACCTATTTCAAATACTCTTTCATATATTCCCACTCCCATCTGCTTGTAGAACTGGGGCGACTGGGCCAGATACGCCTCACGGTCGAAATACTCAACCTTGAAAATGTTCGCACCTCCCTCTGCCCCTGCAACTCCCAGCTTGGGTGTGCGAATTTCGGTAAAGCCTTCAGACCTGAGAAACTCTGCAAATCCTGCCGCAAGAGATTCTGAAACCTTTAAGCGAGCCCTCTCAACAGGATGACGAAGGCTCAGAGGTCTCATGTCAAGATTGGTGTCTATGTGAAGATCAAGAAGCTTTTTTGACAGGTCTACCGGAGGGTGCTCAGATGGTACAGAGATTGTTTCAACAGACTCAACCTGTATCTCAACATTGCCGGGATTGATTGACTTGTCCCTGATTTCTGCTGCCTTAACCAGACCGGTTACTGCCACTGACTGTTCTTCAGCAAGGGAATCTATCAGATCTTCATTTCCCTCCCGACTTATTACACACTGCAGAAGCCCGTCATGACGCCTGAGAACAATAAAAGCCCCCCAGCCCAGCCTTCTTATCCTCTGAATCATACCGTGAACGGCAACTGTCTGACCTTCCAGCGCACGGAGTTCACCGGCACTGACAAGGTTCTTTCTGTTCTCAGAACCTATTCCGTACATTGACTGTCTCCCTGTAAACCATACCGGCACAGCCTGTTCACCGTTCCGGTAAATTTGGCTCCGGCATCTTTCATATTCGATTCAAGTCTGTTCAGATTGTCAAATATAGCTGAAGAAAGCCCCTGAACGGTTTTCAGCCTGTGTCTGAGCCCTCTGAGATCGGAGAGAAGCCTTCTGACTTCAGGCCCGTAGTGATTCTTTTCTCGCTCTCTGAGCCTTAACAGCGACATGTCATCTGCTGCGAGAGCTTCGTCCTTCTCAAGCCTGAAAGACTCGGTAAGTCTGCTGAGAGACCTTTCAAGAAACCGTATGTCCTCAATCACTTCAGCTTTGCTTCTGTACTTTTTTCTCAATTATCAGGTTGCCTTAATCCTTTCGGTAAAATAGATTCAGCACCGAACAGACATTCTAAAGATAGCACATAAGCATACCAGGGAGGGAAGATGCGAATACTGGCAATCAATCCAGGTTCAACTTCAACTAAGATAGCAGTATACGAAAACGAAAAAGAGGTCTGGGTACACAAGCTTTCACACTCCCCTGAGGAGCTGGCACCTTTCGGAACCGCCATTTTTGATCAGTATTCTTTCAGATACGGCGTTATCGCCAGAGCTGTGGAGGAAGCAGGTTTTCCTCTTGAGAGCCTTGACGGTGTTGTAGGCAGAGGCGGCCTTGTAAAACCTGTTCATGGTGGAACCTATATTGTAGACGAAGGCCTGATGGCAGACCTGAAAGCCGGTATCATGGGGCAGCATGCCTCCAACCTCGGTGGAGCTATCGCCTGGGAACTGGCCCGCAAAGCTGAATGTGATGCATACATTGTTGACCCTGTTGTGGTGGATGAACTTGAACCCATTGCCCGATACTCCGGCAGCCCTCTCCTGCCCAGAACAAGCATATTCCATGCGCTCAACCAGAAGGCGGTTGCGCGAAAAGCAGCTGCAGAGCTGAACAGGGAATACAGGGACTGCAGGTTCATCGTTGCTCATATGGGAGGTGGAATCAGCGTCGGAGCACACCTCAACGGACAGGTCATTGATGTGAACAACGCTCTTGACGGTGAAGGGCCTTTTACTCCTGAAAGGTCAGGCACCCTTCCTGCAGGAGCTCTGGCAAAACTCTGCTTCTCAGGAAAATACACCCTTGACCAGGTAAAGAAGATAATCAAGGGCAGCGGCGGCATAGTTGCCTATCTTGGAACCAACGACATGCTTCAGGTGGCAAAAGAGATTGAAGCCGGCAACAGCCAGTGGCTGGAAGTATACCAGGCAATGGCCTATCAGATATCGAAGGAAATAGGCTCAATGGCAGTTGTTCTGAGAGGTAATGTGGATGCCATTCTGGTAACAGGAGGAATTGCCTGGGACAAAAAGTTTGTCGGATGGATAAAAGAGGCAACATCTTTCATCGCTGAAATGAAAGTCTATCCAGGAGAAATGGAAATGGAGGCTCTGGCTCTGGGCGCCTTAAGGGTACTTCAGGGCAAAGAAGAGCCCAGAACATACAACCCTTAGAGCGAACAATAATCAGTTATCAGCGACTCTTTGAGGCTTTCACAGTCAGAGCTGAAAGCAAGAGGGGCTTGACGCAGAACCTCATGACAGTTACTATAAGGGACAGTTTTATGTTACGCAAATTTGAGAGGAGGAAAAATGCGGTTATTGTTAGTACTTACTGTTGTCTTCTCTGTTACGGCTTTTGCCATGACAGATGGAGCCCCGACAATCAGCCTTTCAGGGGGAGAAGCTGATGCAATGTGGGACGAGATCGCCAATTATGATCTGGAAGCTGGCGGTATTCCAAATGCCTACACAGTGGGCTGCGGCTGGGATGGCACCTATTTCTGGGTAACAAACGGCGCAGGTATGGCCGGTGCCGGAACAGGAATGTTCTATCTCTTCAGTTCTGACGGTATGCTGGTAGACGATTTCCCCCAGTTCAACGCTCCAGGCTGGGGTCTTCGTGACCTCTGCTTCGACGGTACCTATATTTACGGAAGTGACGACAACCAGATAGATTACTACGACATAACCTCCCACGAGAAAGTCGGGGCCTTCACTTCCAATGCTGTAAACCCCAACCGTGCACTTGCCTACGACGGTACCGACTTCTACACAGGTTCATTCTCGGAAGTCATTTATCAGCTCACCTGGGACGGTGTAAGCGGTTCCACAGCAACTCACACAAACTGGTCCTCAGCAGCAACAAGCACCTATGGCGCAGCATGGGACTCTGCCAATAACTGCCTCTGGGTCACAAGCGCAAACGGCTCCGGCATCATAGCCCAGATCGCAGCTGACGGAAGCCTGGTTGAAAACCACACAGTTATTGCTGACGGAACATACGGCGGAGCTACAATGCGCAACACATCCCCTGTGGTTGAGCTGTTTGTTCTCGAGCAGGGCAGTCCCGACGCATTGCGCGGATACGATGTCACCGATGCCGGAGGTGCTCTCTCAAGGGACTCATGGGGTGCAATCAAGAGCCTGTTCTAGAATCTGCCTTTCTTAAAGAAGGCCTCTTCGGAGGCCTTCTTTATTATTGCAGTTCTTCCGCAACTTATTTGAAAGGACATTCTTCATGAAGTCTGTTTCTGTTACTTTCCTGCTTCTTGCTTTACTGCTTACCGGATGCGGTTCTCCAGACGGGAATACCTGGCTTGTCAGAACTTCCTCTGAAGAGCTGACTATTGCAGAAGCAGGAAACGCCTGGCTCAACCTGGATGCCCACGGCAAACAGGTTTTTGCTGAAAAAGATGATGCTGTGGGAGAATTCATACTTGCCCTTGGCAGAAAGAGCATAATAACCCTTGAAGTCTCCTGTGATGAATACCTTTATTCTCCTGAGATTTCCGCTCTGCGTGAATTGTGGCTCAGAACTGCCGCTGCTCAGACATATCGGCAAAACCTCTCAGAATCTGTTCGCAATGCTTTGACCGATAAAGACCTGGAAAACTACAGAGAACTTATAGGTTCAATTGTCTGGTACACAGACGATCAGGGAATCAGTCATGGCCCCTTAAGACTTCCGGATATTCCATGGGATATTGCTTTCGCATTGGATACCCTTGCTGCAGGAGAGTCTGTTTCCCTCACAGCAGGAGTCTTTAAACTTGATTCTGCTGTTGTTTCCCCGGACAGCATGATAGCCGTCACTCTGGAGGATACTGCCGCTGTGAACAACTTTGCTCTCAGTTCGCTTACCGACAGCCGTGTGGCCCGCAGTCTTGATTCGCTGGCAGCTCTTTATGAACCCTCCATAGTCTTTGACTCTACTGCAGTTGAGAGATACTGTTCCGACAGAGATAATCTTGAGCAAGGCGCCATATTGGTAAGCTGGAACAACGGAGAACTCACAGCAGAGGATTTTGACGAAATAGTATCTTTCACAGCAATCGGATTCCCTGTTGCCCCTGATTCCCCTTCATGGGTAAAACACACACTCAGCAATCACATCAGGCTGATTGAAACAGAATCGGTTCTTCTGCAAAACAATCCTGAGAGCTATGCCGAGCTGCAGGAGCAGGCTGATGATTTCGCCATGGAACAGGCTACTGATGCTCTTTATCACGATATGGTAGCTTCGCAGATAGCTGTAACTGACGAAATGATACTTGACTCTTTTAACAGTCTTGACAGTATTCCACTCATTCCTGAAACAAGAACATTCTATTCTGTAATGGTCCCCTCTACTCTGCTTGATACGCACATGGAAGCTATGGCGCGCGGCCTTGATCTGACTGTTCTGGGACAGCCTGGATATCCTGACTATCTTGAAGCCGGAGAAGATCATCTCTCAAGACCGGTTCTTCCCGACCAGATCCCTGAAAGAATGGCAATCAGCCTTTTCCTCATTGAAGAAACTGATACCCTCTGGCAGCGGCCTGTTGAAATTGAAGAAGGTGTTTTTGTCTTCTACAGGCTTGCATCTGTAATTCCGCCCCATGAAGCTACCCTGGAGCAGATGACTCCTGTTATTCAGCGTAATCTCACCCAACAGCTTATGGAACAGAGAACAACAGAGTGGCTCATGGAGCTGGAGCAGAAATACAACCTTGAGATAAACTGCGATATCATTTCTGATCTTCCTTCTGATCCAGGTCTCTGGGCTGATTTGTAGTGCTCTGTTATGCTTCAGAATGATGACGGTATTTCCTCAACCGGTATTTATGTCTGGTCTGACCTTGTTTCCTGAATCATATCATGACACTTATATCACTGTATACTAAGATGCGGAAATCAGCCTCTTTGAGGTTTGCCATTGTTTTTCTTGCTGCTCTGCTCTTTGTTGTACCAGGTGTTTTCGATACTACGGCAATGTCAAGACTTGCCTTGTATCCACTTGTTGCGTCGGTAGTTCTCTTTGCAGGAAGAAAAAATGTAAGCATAAGTCATTTTATCCTTGGCATGATGCTTGCAGTACTCCCCTTTCTGTCCCTTTTCTGGAACAACTCACCTGAAGCAGGCCTTCCTTACCAGGTGAGATGGGCATCATTCGGAATCATGGTAACAGGGTTCTCAGGATCTGTGAAAAAGAGTGGGATTACCGGGTTTTTTCCAGGGCTTGCAGCGGCAGCGGCTGTTACAGCTTTACTTATAATTGTTCTCGGGCCGGATGCAGTAACAGGTAATCCCAACAGAGCTGGAATGATTCTTGCCCTTGGATTTACAGCAAGTCTTTTTCTTCTTCGAAAAGAAAAACCTTACCTTCTTGCGCTACCTGCCCTTATTCTTTCCGGAACTGTTCTTACAGAGTTTTATATCTGCTGGATAGCTTCTCTTGCCGGTCTGGCAGGATTCCTTCTTTGTAAAACTTCCAGCAAAACATGGCGCATAATTCTTGTTCTGATGATTGTCGGTCAGGCTGCTGCTCTGTTCTTTCCAGAGCTGGCTGGAAAAGCAGGCCCCACCCTTGAGCTGAGAACAAGAATCTGGCGAAATTCAGTAAGGCTGTTTGGTGAGAATTTTCCTCTGGGAACAGGAACCGGTTCAGCGAGAATCAGAATCTTCAACACTTCCGAACCTGAGCTGAGAATACTGGCAGGTGGAAACCGTCGTGTTGACTACCTCCACTCTGAACCTCTCACGCTTATTACAGAAAATGGTGTATTCGGCATACTCACAGTGATTGCCATACTCTATCTCATTATGAGAAAACACAGTTCACCGGAAATTTCTGCAATGGCTCTGGCTTTCTGGCCTGTGTTTACCTCAGACCTTCCTCTGGCAACTCCTCTGGGCGCCCTGCCTGCTGCCCTTTTTATCGGAATGCTTACCCCTGTCAGCAAAAGAAAAATCAATCTGCCTCTTGCTGTACCTGCAGTATTGTCTCTGCTATCTCTCTATTGGTGCCACATTACCCTTGACGGTTACAGGTCATTCAGCAGCCACATGAATACAGGCTCGTTGAGTGACATAGAAAGAGCATGCAGAAAAATACCATGGGAAGAACGGGTATTTCTTGCAGCAGGATACAGGCATTTAGCTGAAGGACTATTCCTGGCAGCCATTGAAGATTCCAGACACTTTCTGCAGCTTTATCCTCAAGACAGCCGAGGCTGGGAGCTTCAGGCACTGGCACTCTCAGCTGCAGGTAGAGAAAACAGCTCTTCTGCATGGGCAAAAGCTGCACTGCTCCTTCCAGACGAGACATTCAGAGAAGACAGATATCTGATGCTCATCAACAGCATTGACACAGAAAGAATGGAACCGGATACAGCACTTATGGTTGCCGATGCCTTTCATAGAATGCTTGAAAGGAATGATGACTTTCTGCCTGCAATGCCCTATGAAGAACAGCAAACGGTATTGACGAAACTGATTTATCTCACTGAGACGAGCCTGATGCTTGGCAGTGACAATATTGCAGCAGAGATTTGGGCAGAGGCAATTAAGATCAGTAACCTTTCAGAAAACGCCCCTGTTCCTGAAGTGAGTATTTATCTTCTGAGCCGAACTGAACTGAACGAGCATTTTACAGAGGCGATTAAATCTTCACTGGAAGACGATATTGCTCACTTAAGAGAAAAGCTGGGGATGACAGCCAATCCGCTGCCGTCCCCATAAAAAATCATCGGATTACGCAGAGCTTGGCAGAAACACCGTTTTCGACAGATCTTACCATATAAACTCCTGTGCCAAGATTCGTCAGTGTCTCTGTTCCCTGCCCGAAAGCGACAGTTCTTCCTGCCATGTCTACAACAGTAAACTCTCCCTCTGTAAACACAGTAACCGGCCCTGCAGCAGGATTGGCACTGAATGAAATCGAAGGGACTGCAGGCTGTTCCTCTATACCAAGCATGTGCATTGAAGGCATTACAGTGGGATCTCCAAGAATAACCATTCCAAGATGCCAGTATTGCTCGTGGGGAGAAAGACCTCCCTGAGCAATGTGGTTCCACCAGGCCTGATATGCTTCTCCGAAGCTTGAGCCGTTACCAAGGGGAGAGTAGAAATAGGCAAACTTGAGCATAGAACCGCTCTTGGTGCTTCCTACAGCAGCGATTCCAGAAGCGGTACCGAAAGTATAAGTGCAGCCCATACACCAGTTACTGGTAAATCTGCAGTTGGAGCAGGCAAAAAGGTTGTAGAACCTTGAAGGGGGCTGATCAGTCCAGATATGGCCGCTTGTTGTACTGGGACCGGGACTCCATGCATGGCTGGTAGGGCTGGAATGAACGAAGGGGCTTATCCAGGTGTATCCTGAAGGAAGCCTGTTGTTGCGATAATCAGTTCCGTTGGTGGCACTGTACTGATTAACCAGTTCCACATCATCGTACAGGTACTCCATTGCACTTTTGTAGCTGTTACCCCATCCTGCCCAGTCATCATCTACATAACAGAGAGCGTGTGGATCAGGATCACCTTCAATCCTCCACTGGTGAAGCCTCTCAAGATAATTGTTTATAAGCTCATACTCGTTTCCCAGAAGGATAACACTGGTGAGTATTCGCGCTGTGTATATCTCCGGGTCCAGGTCGCCGCTCCAGCCGTCGTAGATATCATCCTGACCGGAAACTCCCTGTGAAGGATAGCCAATCCAGTTGTCCTGCCAGTCACCGTCAAGGTCCATATAGAAGTAATCACTTGGAAAAGTTTCGTTGCTTCTGGTGGTGTTGTCTTCAATACATGACCAGGGAGCAGGAATATCTCCTACAAAAACAACACCCTTGAGACCTTCAGCATGAAGACCCTGAAGCCATGTCCGTATCTCCACAGGTTCAGCGTAGGTTATCTCTGCCAGTGATACTGTATTGCCCTCGGAAGCTATATCCGCAAGCCACTGGTTCACAATATCTGAATCCAGACTGTCTGACATGTTCTCTTCCATCAGCACCAGAAAGTCAGAGCCTCTTGTTTCTCCGGTGATCTGCCGCACCTGAAGACTCTGAAACTTCGGCTGATCTGCAAGATACTCCTGATAGGTCCCAGGCTGCCAGTAAGGATCAGGATTAACTGTAAGAGGAGTGTCGTCATAAACACTGGCTAAAAGCGCAAGAAGAAGATAGCTCATTAGGTCTCCTTTCATAGATACCGGCTCAGATTCAGAATTCTAACAGTCTCTATCATAACAGGATTAAGAATGCTGGAGATTACTCCCATAAAGAGAAGCCCGAAGACTATGAACATCCCGTACCTCTCAAGACGCTGGTACTGCCAGAGGGTCTTCCCCTTCAGAAAACGGGCAACTATTCTGCTGCCGTCAAGGGGAGGAATCGGAAGAAGGTTGAAAACCATGAGTACAATGTTTATCAGTGCTGCAACTGCCAGTGCTGAGCTGAGGAACTCTGGAACAAATGAACCTGCAAGATGAACCAGTACAGTCAGTATGAGCGCTATACCCAGATTTGTAAGAGGCCCTGCAACAGCCACCAGCATCATGCCTTTCTTCCTGTTACGGAAAAACTGGGGGTTCACCGGAACAGGCTTTGCCCAGGCAAAAAGGAATCTGCTTCCTGTGAGAAGAAGAAGTCCCGGAAGAATAATGGTACCGAACAGGTCAATGTGCACCAGAGGATTAAAGGAAAGCCTGCCCATTCTCCAGGCAGTGGGATCTCCCAGAAGATAGGCTACATAACCATGAGCTATCTCATGACAGACCACGCTGAAAAATACTATCACCAGCACAAGAGGCATCTCAAGAATCATTTATCTTCTCCTCCCGGCCAGAAGCAGCCAGACCATCTGCCCCAAAGCAGCAAGGGCAGAAGCAACATAGGTAAGTGCCGCGGCTCTGAGAATTTTTCTTACACCGCTCACATCAGAGGAAGAAAATCCTCTCTCTGTTTCAAGCCACTTCACAGCCCTGGCGCTTGCATTAAACTCCACAGGCAGTGTCACCAGATGAAAGAGAAGAACCCCTGCATAGAGAACTGCTCCAATGGTGATCATGTTACCCATTCTCAGCAGGAATCCGCCGAAAATAAGAGGAAAGAGCATTCGGCTGCCAAGATTGGCAATAGGAACAAGGGCGTTTCTGAACTTAAAAGGTGAATATCCCATTGCGTGCTGAACAGCATGACCGGCTTCATGGGCTGCAATACCAACCGATGCCACAGAGCTTCCTGCATACACATCTCTTGAAAGCCTCAGTTTGCCTGAACGGGGATCATAATGGTCGCTGAGCCTTCCCTGAACCTGTTCCACATCTATGTTATGCAAACCGTAGTTATTCAGAATGCTCCTGGCCATGGAAGCACCTGTAATACCCATACTGTTCCTGATACGACTGTATCTGTTGAAGGTGGAGTTGACCATTGACCTGGCCACCAGCCCCAGAATAAAAGCTGCCAGTATAAGCAACAAACCTGAATTGATATCGTACATCATCTGGAAGAGCATATCATCATCCTTTCTTCACAGGAGAAAATACGCAACAGACTTACCAGTTACAACCGCTTGTGAAATATGAACATAACCGTGGCTCGGCATTTACCTGCGTCATTTCACCGCACCTTCTGCTGTTGTCAGACACTTTCTTCCGGCACAGAGATGTATCAGCGAACGAAAAAGAGCAGTCTCAAGAGATGGGAGATCCCTCACATGAGCCGCATATCTCACAGTGTTAAATCCGTAAAAAAGGGAAGGAGCAAAACGGGCCCAGACTCTGCTGCAAAACCTTTTCCAGAGAGTTCGTGAAGCATAGATAACTACAGGAGCGTAAAGCATTTTTCCTTTATGATACCTGATTCCTGTACGGTACTCCACCCACTGAAAAGGAAACTGTTGCAGAACTTCTACTGTCTCCCTGCTGTAAAGCCAGGCAGGAGCAGTAAAGCCTGAAGGCTCTTCACCCATCACATCGCTCATTATCTTAAAACCTGTTCGTATTCGTTCAAGGGCATTCTCAACACAGGCAGAGGCAAACTCGCCTTCGCCTGCAGTGAGGTATCTGCCTCCAAAAGTCCGTTCATCGCTTCTGCCTGTATGAGTAAGCCCGTGCTGAGCTATCTCAACACCGGCATCCTTCAGATCCCGCAGCCATGAGCAGAAAAAGGGAAAGTTTGACAGCTTTCCCTGAGAGTTGAAATCAGGAACCACAAGAAGGGTAAGGTCTGTTCCTGTTGTATGCATTACAAGATCAACGATCTCTTTTGATCTGTACTCCATAATCGGAGTAACATCATGTATCGAGACTATGGCCTTACGGTTCAACAAAACAGAAAATCAGCGGATCAGGTCACCGGGAACAGCTCTGCTGTCCGGCTCAAGAACAAAGACTCCGGTTTCTCCGTCACTGGCCATTATCATACCTTCGCTAACCACTCCGCAGAGCTTTGCAGGCTTAAGGTTGCACACTACTGCCACAAGCCTGTTCTGAAGTTCCTCTGGCGAATAGTGGCCCTTCATCCCTGCAACAACTGTACGAACCCTGTCACCGGTGTCCACTTCCAGCCTGTAGAGTTTCTTCGATTTTTTTATCTCTGAAACAGAGGTGATTCGGCCTACTCTGAACTTTATCTTCATAAAGTCTTCAAAACTTACCGTCTCCTCTTCAGGTAAACTCTGCTTCTTTTCATTCGCAGCCTTGTTCTCTTCAGGTTCCTTCATCATAACTCTCTCAAATCCATCTTCTAGTTTGGAGAACAGAATAGTCGGCTCACCAAGTTCATGACCTGGTTGAAGAACTTCCCTGCCTGCGTCTGCCCATGTAAGCCCATCCACCGCAAGCATTGCAGCAAGTTTCTCTGCCGAGAAGGGGACGAACGGTTTGAACACTACCTGCAGAGCAGCGCATAGATTCAGGCATGTGGCAACAGCTGAGGCACATCTTTCAGGATCGGTCTTTCGGGTCTTCCAGGGTTCCTCCTGATCAAAATACCTGTTGCCTTCACGGGCAAGGTCCATTGCCGCACAGGCTGCCTTCTTGAAACTGAACGACTCCATCAGTGAAGCTATTTCATCTGCCGATGCAGATACCTTCTTCATAAACTCACTGTCGCAGGCAGCTTCAGGCACCTTTCCCTGAAACCTGGACTGGGTGAACTTAAGTGTTCTGTTTATGAAGTTTCCCAGAACATCAGCCAGCTCATTGTTTCTTGACTGGTACTCAAGCCAGGAAAAATCTGTATCTCTGGTTTCCGGCGCATTAACAGCAAGGGCATATCTCATAGGATCAGGCTTGAAGTGCTCAAGATAGTCACACATCCATATTCCGGTACCTCTGCTTGTGGAGAATTTCTCACCTGAAATGTTCAGAAACTCGTTGGCAGGAACATTCCATGGCATTACGAAATTGCCCAGACCGTGAAGAATGGAAGGTTCTATAACACAGTGAAAGACAATGTTGTCCTTTCCTATGAAGTGAACCAGACGGGATTCAGGGGACTGCCAGTATTTCTTCCATTCATCATCAGGCAAACCTCTGGCAGCAAGGCATTCCCTTGTGCTGCTGATGTAGCCCAGAAGAGCTTCAAACCACACATAAAGCACCTTGCCCTCTGCCTCAGGAAGAGGAACAGGCACTCCCCAGGAGATGTCTCTGGTTATTGCCCTTTCCCTGAGCCCGTCTTCAAGCCAGCTTCTGCAGTATTTGAGTACATTTGGCTTCCAGCCTTCTCTGGTCTCTATCCATTGCTCCAGCCACTTCTGAAAATGATTGAGCTGAAGAAACCAGTGTCTTGTTTCCCTCACTTCCGGAGAAGTGCCGCAGATACCGCAGCCTGGCTCTTTCAGTTCAAAAGGTTCAGTCCATGTTCCGCAGCTCTCGCACTGGTCGCCGCGAGCCTCTTCTGAACCGCATTTGGGACAGGTTCCGCTTATATATCTGTCAGGAAGATACCTGTCACAGGAGGGGCAGTAGAACTGTTTCATGTCCCTGGGAACAATGTGTCCTGCCTCAAGCATCTCAAGAAATACCTTCTGGGCAAACTCTATGTGCTCCCGCCTGGTGGTCCTTGAGAAATTATCGAAATCAATACCGAACCGGCTGAAATCACAGGCAATCACCTTGTGGAACCTGTCAACTGCCTCTATGGGAGTAATGCCCAGTTTCTCAGCTGTTATGGCAATAGGGACGCCGTGTTCATCAGTTCCTGAACAGAACAGCACATCATGTCCTCTGAGCCGCATGAACCTGACAAAAATGTCGGCAGGCAGGTAAGCACCTGCCAGATGCCCCAGATGAAGCGGACCGTTAGCATACGGCAATGCACTTGTGACCATGTATCGCGCCATCAGTTCTTCTCCTCTTTGTTACCGGCTTTTTTGCGCCTGTATTGCCGGCGTCCCCTGTATCTTTTTTCTGAAGGGCTCTCACCGCCTCTCTCCAGATTCTTTTCTTCCCCTGCAGCAGAGAGCCTCTCTGAAGCTTTTCCCTTCCTGGGCCTGTCTGCAGCGGAAATCGTTCTTCTTCTGTGAAACTCCTCTATATCCAGAATCTCTTCAGCTTCATCTTCTCCTACAACTGTTACAGTCTCTCTGAAAATATCAGACTTCCTTACAGTAACAGGTTTTCCTGCAAACTTAAAAGTCAGACCTTCCCCTGGAAAGGTTTTGGCGGCTTTTCTGTAAAACTCTGCCTCGTACTCCAGACAGCACATAAGGCGACTGCACGCACCGGACACCTTTGAAGGATTGGGAGAAAGCCCCTGGGTTCTGACAGACTTCAGTGTAACAGATTTGAAATCATTCAGGAAGCCGGCGCAGCAGAGCCTTCTTCCGCATATACCCACGCCGTCCTTGTGTCTGGCATCGTCTCTTACACCTATCTGGCGCATCTCTATTCTGGCTCTGAATGCGGAGGCCATATCCCTTACCAGCCCTCTGAAATCGGTTCTCTGGTCTGCTGTGAAGAATATTCTTATTCTGTTCCTGTCCAGCTGCACTTCGCTTCCGGTAAGCCTCATGTCAAGATTACGAACCTTGACCCTGTGAGCACAGTATTCAAGAACTTCCTTTTCAAATTTGGTGTTTGAGCGGTATCTCTGCATATCATTTTCATCAGGAAGCCGGAGAAAGTCCCCCTCAACCATATCTGTTTTGACCTGATCCGGAGTGAACTTGGCAACAACTCTGCCCATATCCTCCCCTCTGTCCACGGATACAACTGCATAAAGACCGGTTTCCACAGGAACATCGGATCTGTTCCCATGGTAGGAAAGCCTTCTTGACTTGAAAGCAAGCTGCAGTATTTCCAGTTTCTGCTCCACGCTGCTTATCTCCTGTTCCCTGGAGCTGCCCCTGCCAAAGCAGCAGAAAAAGCCATTACCGGTGACACATTTGCCTTTAGCCTGACCATGCACTTGTCCATTCTCTCTATTAAACATGTGAGCATCATATCATCACAAGTCTCAGCTGAAGGCAAGCTGGAGTTAATCAGCGGCAGCAAGCCTGCTCTGGCCCTTCTAACATCGTGGGCAAGGGAAATCATGTCGGAACACAGTTTGAGAAGACCTTCCCTGCCGTGCTCCCTTGCTTTCTCTGCAGCCAGAGCTGACAGCTCCATTGTTCCCGATTCTCCAGAAACCAGATGCGAAAACAGCTCCATTGACTCTTCAGATCCCCGTATTTCTTCTCTGCTCAGCTCAAGAGCCCTTCCAGGGCAGCCGTCTGCAACCATGGAAAGCTGTTCAGCTTTCTCCATTTCCACCCCTCTGGAAAGCAGAACCTCTTTCACTGAACATGAAGGAAGACGACCGAAGCGAACTGTGTGAGCTCTGGACCGTACAGTAGGCAGAAGGTTCCTGAGCCGCGATGTCACAAGCACAAGAAGAGTTCCTGCAGGTGGTTCCTCAAGGGTCTTCAGCATTGCATTAGCAGCTTCCCTGCCCATAAGATGGGCGTCAAGAATAATCTCCACATAGCCTTTTCCTGTGTAGGACTTTTTGGAAAGACGGCCTTCAAGAGCCCTGACCTGCTCAATGGATATGTATGTGTTACCGGAAAAGCGAATGGGTGTTATTCCATCTTCAGCCCTTGCATTGAGCTTTTCAATTATATCATCAGGTGATGTTGACTTTAGAACAGGAATGGTGAGCCTTACATCAGGATGGCTGAATGCGGAAATCTGCCGGCACTGAGTGCAGTGTCCGCAGAAACCGTTTTCCTCCTCACTGCACATCAACACCCTGGCAAGATCCAGAGCAGATGTAAGCCGCCCGCTGCCCTCAGGGCCTGCAAAGATGTATGCGTGGGCAAGCCGCCTGCTCTCAACAGCTGCCAGAAGAACCCTTCTGGCCTGATTCTGGCCTGTGATAGAGTCTAAAGGTTTCATTCAGTCACCTCAGGTATCCAAGGGGATCAACTGGATCCCCTGCCATTCGTATCTCAAGGTAGCAGCCGTTTCTGCCCCCTGGAAGTATTCCTGCTGTACCCAGAACAGATCCGTTTGATACCATATCATCACGGTTTACCTGCAGATTTCCCAGATGGGCATAGACCGAATAATAACCGTCACTGTGATCAACTACTACCATTTTGCCCATGTTCAGAAACTCACTGGCATACAGTATAATACCGGGGCCGATGGCAGACACCTGCGCTCCTGTTCCCTGAACAGCGATTGAGATACCGTCACTGACAGTCTCAGTGCCATATACCGGATCGGAAGAAACACCGAAGAACCTTACCACTGTTCCGTTAACCGGCCAGTCTATGCTGCCTCTGTTAACCGAAAGGTATGCATTGGAATTGACTTCCTGCACAGGAGGAGCACCTGATGAGCTGCTTGTGCTGAGTGTTGATACAAAAGAGGAAAGCTGCTGTCTTCTCTGTTCCATTGCAGCTGCGGAATCCCTTGCTGCATCAATCTGGCTCTGCAGCGACTGCCTGAGTATGGTCTGCCGTTCCTCCTCCTGATATATTCGCTCCTGAACATCTTCCATCTGCAGCCTGAGTTCTCTGACTGTTGAAGCCAGTTCCTCAAGTGAATCCCTGTAACCTGAAAGAGAGTCCCCGGAAAGCTGAAGCAGATACATTCTCTCTGCGGCTATGCGGGCCATGTGATCAACAACAGCCATTCGTCTCAGATATGTTGAAACGCCTCCAGGGGCAAATATCACCGCAGGGCCTACCATGTTTCTCCTTGAGTACAGAAACCTTATGTAGCCGTTTACACTTTCTTCCAAGGCTGCCCGGGAGGAATCGGTAACCAGCCAGCGCTGATCTATACTTCTGATATCAGAGGTAAGTACTGCCTCCCTGACGGCAAGTTCATTGTAGTAGTCCCTTGCCGCCTGAAGGTGCTCATGGATACCTGCCAGAATCTCTTCGCTGGAAGCCTCTCTGTTTTCCAGCTCTTCCAGATACTGCCTGGTCTGTTCAAGTCTTGCGTCAAGCCCCTCTGAACCGGCATTACCGGCGATAATCAGAAGGCACAGAACAGAACAGAACAACAGGATTATCCCAGTAGTCTTGAAGCCAGTTCTTCAGCCTTGGCGGTCTTCTCCCAACTGAAACTTCCGTCATCACCGGGAATCCTGCCGAAGTGGCCGAATGCTGCAGTCTTTCTGAAAATACTTTTCTTGAGGCCGAGAGTCTTGATTATCTGATATGGTCTCAGAGGAAAAATGTCCCTGACTGCGGTTTCAATATCACTAATATCTGCAATTTTCTCTGTTCCGAAGGTGTCAACCCGAACACTGACCGGTTCGGCTTTGCCAATGGCGTATGCAAGCTGTATCTCGCAGCGGGAGGCAATACCTGCAGCAACAATGTTCTTTGCAATGTATCTGGCCATGTAAGCCGCACTTCTGTCCACCTTTGTGGAATCCTTGCCGCTGAATGCTCCTCCGCCGTGTCTTCCCATGCCGCCGTAAGTATCAACTATGATTTTACGGCCTGTAACACCAGTGTCTCCGTCAGGGCCGCCGATAACGAATCTGCCTGAAGGATTGTAGAGGAATCGGCCACTCCACGGAAGCTGAGGAACGAATCCTTCAAGAACAGGTGCCAGGATTTTCTCCCTGGTTTCCTTTTCCATCAGTTCGTTATCAATATCAGCAGAGTGGTGAATTGACATGACGATGTCCTGAATGCCCACTGGAATACCGTTCTCGTAGATTACTGTCACCTGGCTCTTGGCATCAGGTCTTGCCCAATGGAGGTTTCCAGCTCTTCTCACCTCACTGAGCTTCTCAAGAAGCCTGTGGGACAGGTGCACAGGATAGGGCATCAGAGCTCTGGTATCGTTGCAGGCATAGCCGAACATCATACCCTGATCTCCAGCGCCTTCATTGTTCACTACACCCTCATTGATGTCCTGGGACTGGGAGTGTACCCTGTTTACAAACTCGGCATTCTTGTAATGAAACCCGATTTCAGGCAGAGTGTAGCCTATGTCCCGAATGGTTTCTCTGACAACTGACTCATAGTCAACTTCACCGTTTCCGCGCACCTCACCTGCAAGTACGCAGTAGTTTGTTGTAACAAGGGTTTCACAGGCAACATGCGAATCAGGATCAAGCTTCAGGTGCGCATCAAGAACTGCATCTGATATCTGGTCGCAGACTTTATCAGGGTGTCCCTCTGAAACTGATTCACTTGTGAACAGTTTTCTCATTGGTTTCTCCATTTCCTCATTGCAGTACAGAAAAAGGCCGTCTACCGACGGCCTGAGGCTTCTGGCTGACGGCTTTTTAGCACTTTTTTTAGAGTGGTTGCAATACACCTCAAATCATTCCACACTTCTTTAATATAGTAACACTATTCTCAAGAGCAAGGCAGAGAAACATGACAGATAATCGTTTCGTCAACCTTGTTCCGACTCTTCACTATAGGTGTCTGTACCGTTACCTACAGCTTTGGACAGGTTCTCCGAAAGACCATTCATGTCCTCAGCAAACCTGTTAACCAGTGCGTTCTTCCTGAGTTTCTCCCGTTTCTTCTGAAGATCCTTTTTCAGCTCAGCCTGTCTTGCATCCTCAACCTTCTGCCATTCCTTCTTTCTCAGCCCTTCCAGGTAACTCTTTCCTGAACTGTCAGGGAAGAGGTAGTAAAGCAGTTTTTCATGGGTCGTGGATGCAAGGGGAAGAGCAGTGCCCTCGGCACATGGTATTTCCCTGTTGAAATCTGAGGAATCGTACTCCCGCTCATCTCTGAAGCCGCAAACCTCTTCTCTGTAATCCGGATCAATCTCGAAAGGTGTTTTTCCGTAGAATCCTGCTATCAGGTTGAAGTACTGAACAGGGTTGACAGACTTGCCCATGGCGGTGAAGTAAGCCTTTACTCCCACTATCTGTGAAGTAGGGGTTACCAGCGGGCACCAGCCGGCTTTCTGCCTTACCTCCTGAACCGCCTCAAGGGCTCTGCCCAGGTATTCCGACTTGTTGTCTCTGGCAAGCTGATTGACAAAGTTTGAGTACATGCCTCCTGGAATCTGGGCACTGAGAACCTTCTCGTTAGGCGGCGGAAAACCGCAGGAACTCTCAAGCCTGTGGATTTCAGCAAGGGCCTCATGGATTTTCCCTCTGCGCAAACAATCAATGGTCTGCTCAGCCATGGGCAGCAGGGTATCCCTTCCAGGCCAGACTGAACGGTGTATGGAAAGACCAAACTCCTTCTCCACATCTTCCACCACCTGACGCATTCTGCTGTGAAGCGGTTGAAGAATACTATCGGAGAGGTCAAGCCCTGTATCTATTCCCAGAATCTCAGCAAAAAGAGAAACTATTTCGATAGAAGGATGGGAAGAACCTCCTGCCAGAGGCAGGAATGCTGTATCAATTTTGTCAACTCCGCTGAGAAGCGCAATCACCGCACAGATGTGGCCGAATCCCGGAGTGCAGTGAGTATGGGAAACCACCGGGACATTGAGGTTTTCCTTGAGAGCCCTGTAGTATTCCCATGCCATTGCAGGTGTTTTCAGCCCTGCCATATCCTTGTCGCTAACCATGTGGGCACCGAGCTTCTCCAGCTCAAGAGCCTTCTTCACAAAGTGATCTGTATCATACGGATCTCCTGTTGTGTAGCAGACAGCAGCATCAAAGGTGCCTCCGGCCTGATTCACACCGTCAAGAGCAGCTCTGAAGTTGGGAGTAAAGTTAAGGGCATCAAATATCCTCATAACCGTTACTCCTGCTTTCACCGCCTCCCTGTTGAAATCACGGACTATGTCATCAGGATAGGGATCGTAACCAAACAGGTTCTGTCCTCTGGAAAGAGCCCTGAGCCCTGCTTTGTACGGCGCCGCGATATCCCTCATTTTCATGAGCCTGTCAAAAGGATTCTCACTGAGATACCTCATTGCACTGTCTAAAGTTGCTCCGCCCCACACCTCCAGAAGCCGAACTCCTGTATCAAGAATCATGGGCATAAGTTCGATGACCTGCGCAGTTGACATTCTGGTTGCAAGAAGAGACTGCTGACCGTCTCTGAGAGTAAGGTCAACAAGCTCAACCTTTTTTCGGGAGACAGCTTCCATTCTGGGAGCTGGTCTCATCCTCTTTAAGCGGTCTTTCAGCGACATTGCATCTCTTTTCAGTTGTTCAGTTTTCCAGGGGTTACTCCGGTTAATTCTGAGAATTATATTGAATTGCTGTAGTGGGGTGTTACCACTTCCTATGCGAAAGTTTTCATATTGTTTCCAGAAAACAGGGAATTGCGGGGCGTTGGTTTGAACAAGAGCAAAGTTGCATATCTTATCTCACAGGCCAGGGAGTATGCGGAAACCGGCCAGAGGGACGAAGCTCTTGAAATGATCAGGGAAGCCCTGAGGGAAGACCCTGGAGAAATAACTATTACCGAAGTTATTCTTTCCATGGAAAGAAATGAAAATTATCGCACGAGTTCCGGTGTTGCCGTTACTTCTATTGAAAGGAACCGAAAAGGGACAATGGACCCAAAATTGCTGAAAGCTTTCAAACTGTCTGATGAGGCCTATTCAAATGGAAATGAGGCTAAAGCCCTTGCATACCTCAGGAAGGCTGCCAGCCTGTTCCCTGAAAGTACCGAAGCAGAGTCGAAACTTGCTGAAATGAAAACCAGAATACAGGCAACTAATCTTGTAGCTATAGGGATTAAAAAGCTGGATGAAGGAGACTTTGCAAAAGCCGCAGCTGCATCAAAAAAAGCATTTGAGCTGATGCCTGATGCTCCCGGTCTGGATAATCTTCGGGCAAGGATTGAAAAAGGCAGCTGTGAACCTGAGAGTATTCAGAAAACTGCAGCAGAACCTGCAGGAGAAAACCCTAATGACTCCGGCAACGCCCATTCAGCTGAAGCAATGCTCTGGGTGGACAGAATACGAGCAGCTGTAAAGGAAGACAGGTTTGAAGACGCTGGAAAAATGGTCGCCGAGGCAGTAGAAAACCACCCCGGCAATCCACTTCTGAACTCATTCTATACCAAACTTAAGAGGCTGGGCTTCATAAGCTGATCTCAGCTGCCAAAAAAGCCTGGAACAGAAGTAAGCAGTATACCAAGCACCAGAGCAACCATTCCTGCAAGGAACATCAGTGCTGCAGAAAAGCTTCTTCCTCCGGATTTTCCATTGCGAATAAATCCGAAAACGGAGAGAGCCAGACCTGCTGCCACCAGAATCAGATATGAGTAATTCAATTGGTCCTCCATACTGTCAGGATGCGTCTGTCCTTACTTTCTTCCAGAGTTCGATCTGCTCCTGAGAAAGCTTTCTGGGCAGCACAATGTTAACGGTGACAAGCTGATCGCCTGTTCTTCCATTCAGTTCTATACCTTTACCCCTCATTCTCAGAACTGAACCAGGCTGGGTTCCCGCAGGGATTTTAAGCTTTACCTTTCCATCCAGGGTCCGAACCATAAGAGAAGCGCCGAGAACCGCCTGAGCAGCAGTTACAGAAACGCTGCAGAGTATATCCCTTCCCTGGGAGGAAAAGAACCTGTCCGGTTTAACCCGCAGGTGAACAGTTACCGGAGTTCCTCCGATGGTAGTTCTCACAGCTGATCCGTCAGCAGTTCCTGCAGGAATTCTCAGTGAAAGTTTCTCCAGACCGTTCACCTTGCCGCTGCCGCCACAGGCAGTACACTTCCGTTGGAAGGTGTAACCTCTGCCGCCGCAGTTGGCACAGGGGAATCTGGAAGCAAATATACCCCCGCCCACAGAACTTCCTGAACCCTGGCAGCTTCCACAGGTTTCTCTGCCTGAGCCGCCTGCTCCACTGCAGGCACTGCAGGAAACAGGAAGCTGAACGGTTCTCTCAACCACTCCACCTCTGGCAGCAGTAACAAAGGGAACTTCTACCTCAACTGCAGCAGTTTCCTGCGGTCTGCCCATGCCTCCCATGCCCATACCTGCTCCACCGAACATGGATCGCAGAATGTCGCTCAGATCAGAAAAACCTTCGGTTCCTGCTGCACCGGCAAATGGATCGTGGCCGCCTCTGCGCATCTGATCGTAATTTTCCCGCTTCTCAGGATTACCCAGTATGTCGTAAGCGTCAGAGACAGCCTTGAACTTCTCTTCTGCCTCCCTGTCGCCCTGATTGGCATCAGGATGATACTTCTTGGCCAGATCCCTGTATGCCTTCCTGAGTTCTTCCGCAGTGGCGTTTTCCTTAACTCCCAGTATCTGATAAAGGTCCTTGCTCAAGCAGCATCAACCTCCATTCCTGGCAGCAGCCCTGCCTACCTTGACCCGGGCTGGTCTCAGAAGGTCCTGGCCGAATCTGTAGGCCTTCTGATAAACCTCAAGAACTATGTCTGTTTCACCCTCTTCAAGGTCTTCGGCGAACATTGCTTCATGCAGGTTAGGATCGAAAGCATCACCAGGTTCAGTAACAATCTCTTCCAGCCCCTCTTTTCTCAGAATGCTCACAAGCTGATCAGAGGTCTGCATTATTCCGTCAACAATCTCTTTGTCAGAATGATCGCCCTGAGCAGTTGTTCTGGCTCTGTCAAAATTATCAAGAACCACAAGGAGTTCAGAGACCAGTTTCTTTCGCCCCTGATCAATCAGCCTGTTGAAGTCTCTGGCCTGTCTTTTTCTGTAGTTATCAAACTCTGCAGCCAGACGCTGGTACCTCTCAAGGAGTTCGTCCTTTTCCTCTGACTTCTCAGCTTCTCCATTCTGCTCTGCTTCTGCGCTCTGCTCAGGTTCAGCAGCCTGCTCACCGCTGACAGCTTCCGGCTCTTCACTGCTTATCTCTATCTTCACAGCTTCCTCATCTGCGGAAACCGTTCTGCGACCGCCGGAACTGCGCCTTTTCACAGTTCCGGCTTTTCTTCTGGGATCTGCCATCAGTCATCCACCACTTCAAAGTCGGCATCTACTGCATCAGCAGATTCCGCACCGGCTTCATTCTGCTGACCAGCGGTTCCCGCCTCCTGCTGACCGTGCTGCTGGTAGAATCTGGCGCCGATTTCCTGCCATATCTTCTCCAGCTCTGAGCTCATTGCAGCAACCTCTTCATCATTATCCCCTTCAAGGGCCTTACGCATATTGGACACAGCCTCTTCAAGCTTCGCCTTGTCCGCAGTGTCCAGCTTTTCTCCCATCTCACCTATCTGCTTCTCCACCTGATAGGCAAGATTCTCGCCTTTATTCCTGGCTTCGACTGCTGCACGGCGTTTTTCATCCTCTGCTGCATGGGATTCAGCATCCTTGACCATCTGTTCAATATCGCTCTCGGACAGGCCGCTGGAAGACTCAATCCTTATCTTCTGTTCCTTGCCTGTGGCTTTGTCCTTTGCGGAAACATGAACGATACCGTTGGCATCAATGTCGAATTCAACCTCAATCTGAGGAAGACCTCTGGGGGCAGGCGGTATACCCTCAAGGTTAAATCTGCCCAGAGTCCTGTTGCCTGCTGCCATTTTTCTCTCGCCCTGGAGCACATGGATTTCCACGCTTGTCTGGTTGTCTGCGGCAGTACTGAATATCTGGCTTTTCTTTGTTGGAACAGTGGTGTTTCTCTCAATGATAGGAGTGAACACGGCACCCAGTGTCTCTATACCAAGGGTAAGAGGAGTAACATCAAGGAGAAGAACATCCTTTATGTCACCGCTGAGAACTCCTGCCTGAATCGCTGCGCCGATTGCGACAACCTCATCAGGATTCACGCCCTTGTGGGGCTCCCGTTTGAATATCTCTGTGACCTTCTGCTGAACCAGCGGCATTCTTGTCATTCCGCCCACCAGAATAACTTCGCTGATATCTGAAGCCTGAATCCTGGCATCTTTCAGGGCATTGAGGCACGGCTGAACAGTTCTCTCCACCAGAGGAGCAGCCAGCTGCTCGAACTTAGCCCTTGAGAGGGTCATGTTCAGATGCTTGGGGCCTGATGCGTCAGCTGTAACGAAGGGAAGACTGATATCTGTGCTCATGGTGGTGGAAAGCTCACACTTTGCCTTCTCACCTGCCTCCTTGAGCCTCTGAACAGCCATAGGATCCTGAGAAAGATCGATTCCCTGCTGCTTCTTGAACTCCTCAACCATCCAGTCCATGATAAGCTGGTCAAAGTCGTCGCCTCCAAGGTGCGTGTCACCGTTGGTGGACTTAACCTCGAAGACACCGTCGCCTATCTCAAGCACTGACACATCAAAGGTTCCGCCTCCAAGGTCGTAGACGGCAATGGTGGAATTACCCTTTTCCTTGTCCATTCCGTATGCCAGAGCAGCAGCAGTAGGCTCATTGACTATTCTGAGAACCTCAAGACCTGCGATTCGTCCTGCATCCTTTGTTGCCTGTCTCTGACTGTCATTGAAGTAGGCCGGGACTGTAATCACAGCCTGTGTAACCTTTTCGCCAAGATAATCTTCAGCGGTTTTCTTCATCTTCTGAAGAATCATCGCGCTTATCTCAGGAGGAGAGTACTTCTTTCCTGAAACCTCAACCCAGGCATCGCTGTTCTTTCCTTCAACAACCTTGAAAGGTACTCGATTGATCTCTTTCTCAGCTTCGCTGAAGTGCATTCCCATGAACCGTTTGATTGAGAAAATGGTTTTTCCCGGGTTTGCAACAGCCTGCCTTCTGGCAACAACACCGATGTGCCTCTCTCCGGTGTCGTTAAATGCCACCACAGACGGAGTGGTTCTTGTTCCTTCTGCATTGGGTATTACTACCGGCTCGCCGCCTTCCATGACAGCAACACAGGAATTAGTCGTTCCCAGATCTATTCCTATTACCTTGCCCATTCAATTCCTCCTTTATTGCATTTATTTATTAGTATTCTTTTGAGCGCTGATTTTCGGCTCCTTTGTTGTACACTGTATCAAGCAATACCCTTGCCACTATGCCCGTCAGTCATATCTTGCTGCCTTGCATATTTATAGAGGTTACCAGAAAAAGAATGGCTCTTCCGTGGCCTGCGAATGGAGCAAATGTGGCACACGAGTGCATGAAAACCGCAGGCTTAGGTATATTAGAGGATTCACTTAATGCTCGGGAGTAAGATGTCCTCAGAAAAAATCACTGTTCGGGGAGCCAGAGAGCACAACCTCAAAGGCGTGAGCCTGGAAATGCCCAGGCAGGCCCTTGTTGTCTGTGCCGGAGTTTCAGGCTCCGGTAAAAGTTCCTTTGCGTTTGACACTCTCTATGCAGAGGGTCAGAGGCGTTACATAGAATCACTTTCCTCCTATGCCCGCCAGTTTCTGGGCCAGATGGAGAAGCCTGATTTCGACTCCATAGACGGCCTTTCCCCTGCTATCTCCATTGAGCAGAAAACAGTAAGCCACAACCCAAGATCGACTGTGGGCACGGTTACTGAAATAGCCGACTACCTCAGGGTGCTCTGGGCAAGGGCAGGAGTTCCGCACTGCCCCTCCTGCGGCAGAACTGTCACAACACAGACAACCCAGCAGATGACCGATACGGTTATGGGTATGCCGGAGTCCACCAGACTTTACATCACTGCACCTGTTATAAGCAACAGGAAAGGTTCCCACGAGGAGCGTCTGGAAGAGATACGGGAAAAAGGCTTCGTCAGAATAATTCTTAACGGTGAAATGATGGAACTTGATGCACTGAAAGGGCTGAATCCCAAAAAGAAAAACTCCCTTTCGGTGGTGGTTGACAGGCTTGTTCAAGGACCGGAGATAGAGAGCCGTCTGAACGATTCAATAGAAACCGCTGTAAAGCTGGGCAACGGAATTATTTGTGTTGTAGATGCAGACACAGGTAAAGAACTTCTGATGAGCGAACACAATGCCTGTGTTCACTGCGGGATCAGCCTCCCTGAACTCTCTCCCCAGCTTTTCAGTTTCAACAATCCTGTAGGCATGTGTCCTGAGTGCTCAGGGCTTGGATATACCCTGAAGGTGGATCCGGAACTGCTGGTACCAAAGCCTGCCATGTCCATAAAGGCTGGAGCAGTTGTGCCCTGGGGCATTCCGCAGGGCTGGGTTGCCGCATCACTCCGCACAATGTCTGAAGAGATGGGCTTCAAGCTCAGTACACCATGGAAACTGCTTTCAGAAGAGGTAAGAAATACAATTCTTTACGGCTCAGGAGAGAAGGAATACCGAATAAACTGGAAATCATCTCACTCTTCAGGTGCATGGAACGGTCCTTTTGAAGGGGTGGTCAACAGAATCAACCGGCTCTACCACCAGACTGGAAGCGATGATATGCGGAAGTATTACGAGAAGTTCTTCCGCAAGTATGTCTGCGAGAAATGTCAGGGGTCCAGAATAAGAGAAGAGGCCCGGGCAGTTACCCTTGGAGGAAAAGGGATACAGGACATTTCCAGTATGCCGGTAGGTGAGATTTTCCGTTTCTTTCAGGAAATAGAACTGAATTCCTATCAGAAAAGCATAGCAGAAAGGCTTCTGAAAGAAATAAGGGCTCGGCTTGGTTTTCTGCAGAATGTAGGCCTTCATTACCTCACACTGGACAGAGCAGCACCCTCTCTCTCCGGCGGAGAAGCCCAGCGAATAAGGCTGGCAAGCCAGATAGGAAGCGGCCTCACAGGGGTTCTTTATGTCCTTGATGAACCCACTGTAGGGCTCCATCCAAGAGACAATGCCCGGCTGCTGGAAACTCTGGAGCATCTTCGTGACATCGGAAACACTGTGGTTGTTGTGGAACACGATACAGACACTCTGCTCAAAGCAGACCATATAGTTGATTTCGGCCCCGGCGCCGGAGTTCACGGCGGCAAAGTTGTCGCCCAGGGTTCTCCAGAGGAGATAATGGAGCATTCCGAATCCATTACAGGAGCCTACCTGTCAGGAAGAATGACCATAGAGAGGCTGGGAAAGCACAGAACAGGCAAAACCCCTTTCATAAAACTCAAAGGCGCCTCTCTGCATAACCTGAAATCAGTGGATGCCGATATTCCTCTGGGCAGGCTGGTATCGGTAACAGGAGTTTCCGGCTCAGGTAAGAGTTCACTTATAAGCCAGACACTCTACCCGGCAGTATCCAGACTGACAGGCGGCTCATCCCGAATGAGACCGGGGCCTTACAGTAAGATAGAGGGCCTTCAGTATGTGGACAAGATTATCAGCATATCTCAGGACCCTATAGGCCGCACTCCAAGGTCAAACCCTGCAACCTATACCAAGGTTTTTGACTCCATAAGAAACCTCTTTGCAGAGCTTCCTGAATCAAGAATAAGAGGTTACAAACCGGGAAGATTCAGTTTCAATGTGAAGGGAGGCAGGTGTGAAGACTGTCACGGCGCAGGCGTAAAGAGAATAGAGATGCACTTTCTGCCTGATGTATTCATTGAATGCGAGACCTGCGGCGGCCAGCGGTTCAACAGGGAAACGCTGAAGGTCAGATTCAGGGAACACAGCATCGCCGACATTCTTGAACTGACCATCGAAAAGGCCATGGAACTCTTTGAGCGGGTGCCTTCCATCTACTCTACCCTGAAAGTGATTGATGAGGTAGGACTGGGATACATACAGCTCGGGCAGCCTGCTCCGACACTGTCAGGCGGTGAAGCTCAGAGGGTCAAACTGGCCAGGGAGCTGTCAAGACCCTCCACATCACATACCCTCTACATTCTGGATGAACCTACCACAGGCCTTCATCCACACGATGTAAACAAACTCCTTCAGGTTCTGGACAGGCTTGTCAGCGCAGGGAACACAGTGGTGGTTATTGAACACAACCTGGATGTGATAGTCAACTCCGACTGGGTAATAGACCTGGGGCCGGACGGAGGAGACGGAGGAGGAGAAATACTCGCGGCAGGAACTCCTGAGCAGATAGCAGCCAACGGCAGGTCATACACAGGCATGCACCTGCGAATGAAGGGCTTCTAACCTTACTGAAGGCCGCAGAGTAAGGTCCCCTGGAAGAGAAGCCGGAACAGAAACCTGTTCAAGGTGACAGTCAAGCCCCAGAAGTAAAGAAGCATAGGCCATTCTTGACTGAGAATAGGGCGCTGCAGCCAGAATAAGACCTGAGGCGGTTGAGAGGAGCATCTCTTCAAGCCACTCTGCCAGCAGAAAAATATCAGTATGGTTTCTGAAGCTGTCCACAAAGAATGATCTGGCTTTACCTGACAGAATTTCCTCTGAGAAAGTGGGCTTTTTTGCCCCTGATTTTCCTGTGAGAACAGAAGTTCTGGCTACCAGTGCATCAGGGTTAAGCCGAAGAACCGCCCTGTCTCCCAATAGTTTTGTCCAGCCGTAGAGCGACTTGGGCACAGACGAAGACGATTCGGTGTAGGGAGGTATCCCCCCTGCATAAACAAGGTCAGTGGATATGTGAATAAGACGAACTCCTTCTTCCCTGCACCAGTATGCCAGTCGGGCAGGCCATCTGCTGTTCACCGCAAAAGCCGTAAAGGGATCAGAAGAACACTCCGCCCTTGATGAGAGGGCGGCGCAGTTAAGCACCTTCCGAATACCTGAAGACACAACTGAATCTGCCTGGGAAACAGAGAGATCACAGCCTCTGCTTCTGGAGCAGAGACTGATTTCCCATTTGTCACCCAGTCTTGAAGCAACTGCTGTACCCAGCCTCCCTGTTGCTCCTGTGAGAAAAAATCGTTTTGAATTATCTATCGCATCTCTCCCGGGGGAAGCGCGAAATACTGAAAGACACCTTCTGTACTCAGTACTATCTCATCATCTTCACCGATGATCTCTTCCAGAGTTTCCATGGACTGCATGAAACGATAGAAGTCAGGATAGGACCGGTAGGCAGAAGCATAAACAGCCGCTGCGGTACTGTCTGCCCTGCCTCGAATGGTCAGGGCATTCAGTTCGGCAAGTGACCTTATGCTGTCGACCCTGAGATCGGTCTCAGCCAGAATGGTCTGGGCCATTCTGTTGCCCTCTGCACGATATCTGGTAGAAATCCTGTTTCTCTCTGCCTGCATTCTGGTGAACACAGCCTGCTGGTTTGCCGCAGGCAGATCCGCTCGTTTGATTCGCACATCAACCACGCGAATACCGTATTCCTCGGTCATAATCCTTGTGGCTTCGGTAACCCTTTCCAGAAGGTTCTCTCTGCCCTGACCTGAAGGGACTCGTATCATTCTGATTACTTCGACTATCTCACCATCGGTCATGATTATGTTCTCTTCGGTTGTATCTGAGTAGGCAACATTTTCCACAAGTGTCACATACTCCCCAAGGCCTACAGGTTCATTGGTATTCCTGACGATATGAATAAGATCGCTTCTGCCTATCTCCTGCCGGAGAACAGAATAAATCACATCGTCAAGCCTGGACCCTGCAGCGCTCACTGACTGTACACTCTGAAGGAAAAGCAGAGGATTCTGTATTCTCCACCTTGCATAACAGTCTACCTGAAGATGCTTCTTGTCCCTTGTAACAACATCCGAGGGATCATCATCATACTCCAGAAGCCTGTCATCAAAGATCTGAAGCTGCTGCAGGAATGGAACCTTGAAGTAAAGGCCTGCTCCTGAACTCAGAGCAACCTCTGGAGCATTGCTTTCCATCCATGCCTCTATTTCGGCAAGTTCCTCAGGCGTTCTGTCACCTACAATGACCCTCACCGGTTTGCCCAGCTGAAGAATTACCGCCTGCTGAGTTTCATCAATGGTGAAAAAGGCACCAAAGAACACCATCAGCCCCAGAATTACAAGGACTCCAGTTATGCAGCCTTTTATATGCAAAGGAGATCTCATTACATGCCTCCTTCAAGATTGTAATGTGTCAGAGCGCCTGCGTCGCGGTCCACAACGGTTATTCTGGAACCGGCAAGCACACTCCCCAGCATTTCCAGGTGAAGCCTGGCGGAGGTTACCTGGGGACTCTTGGAGTATTCTGCAGCCACAGCGACAAACCTTCCGGCAGCGCCGCGGGCTGTATTGATACGGACTGCAGCATAACCAAGCGCTTCATTCACAGTGGTAACAGAATCGGCTCTTGCTTCAGGTATAACCTGATTCCTGTAGCCCTCTGCTTCATTTATGTAAGCCTGCATATCTTCCCTGGCTGTGGCAACATCCTTGAATGCATCAGAGACCTGCGCCGGCGGCTGAACATCCTTGAGCTGAACTGCCACCACATTAATACCCATGCCGTAGTTGTCTGCCATCTCCTGAACCTGTTCCATTGTTCTGTTCTGAATCTCAAGCTTTCCAGTTGTGAGAACAGCATCCACAGCATTGTCTCCTATGACCTGTCTGATGCAGGCTTCAGATATGTCTCTCAGGGTCTCATCAGGCTCGCGGACATTGAAAAGGTATGCGCTGATGTCACCGATTCTGTACTGAACTATCACCGAGCAGTTGATGATGTTCTCGTCACCTGTGAGCATCTGGGCCTCCCTGAGCATATCCCGGTCAGTGAACCCTACATAACTGGTTGTTCCTCCTGATTCAACAGACCTGAACCCTATCTCCACCCTCTGAACAACATTCACAGGGGCCTTTCTGACTGTCTGAACCGGCCAGGGCAGCTTGAAATGAAACCCCGGGCCGCTCACCGAGGTCATCTTTCCGAATGTGAGCACAACACCCTGTTCCTCCGGGCCTACAATGTAGAACGGCCCGCCGATGAGAAGCCAGATAACAAGTACTACCACAAGCAAACCGAGGAGGATTGATTTAAAACCTGCGAACTGTCTTGTGACAACTCTCATGGTATTCCCCTTCTATTCTGTTCCGTATGATTCCAGCTTTCTTTGAAGTGTTCTTCTGCCTATACCGAGCATGGAAGCGGTTTTTGTTCTGTTCCCGCCTGCAAGGCCAAGTGTCTTTCTGATTACCTCTTCTTCCACCTGGGAGAGTTCCATAGGCAGACAGAGTTCAAGTGTACTGCAGGTTTCTTCCTTTATTCTCTCGAACTCTGAAGGGAGGTCATCAGGCTCTATTCTGTTCCCTGAAGTTATCAGAAGACTTTCCATCATGTTTTTGAGCTGCCTGACATTGCCGGGCCATCTGTATGTCTTAAGCCTTTTCACCACCTCAGGATCGACCTCAGGCATTGCCAGCCCATGCTTTTCTGCGGACTGTCTGAGAAGAGCCATTGCAAGCAGAGGAATATCGCTTTTTCTGGATCTGAGAGGCGGAATATCCAGTTCAATGACCTTCAGTCTGTAAAAAAGATCTTCCCTGAATGTTCCCTCCTGAACCATTTCCGAAAGGTCACGGTTGGTGGCTGCAACAACCCTTACATCCACAGGTACCGGTGTGTTTCCTCCAAGCCTTGTGATCTGTTCCTCTTCCAGCACCCGAAGGAGCTTGGCCTGTATACCAGGGGGCATATCTCCTATCTCGTCCAGAAGAAGGGTTCCGCCATCGGCAGCTTCAAATTTGCCCTGCCTTCGTGTGTCTGCTCCAGTAAACGCCCCTCTCTCATAACCGAACAACTCGCTTTCAAGGAGAGTCTCAGGAATTGCAGCGCAGTTGATGGCTATGTAGTTTCCGGCTCTTCTGCTCAGCCGGTGAATCTCACCGGCAAGCACATCTTTTCCAGTTCCGCTCTCTCCTGAAAGGAGCACTGTGGCCTTTACCGGCGCAACCCTTGCTGCCTTCTTCATCAGTTCAGTCATTACCCTGCTGCGGTAGAGCATTCCGCTTTCGTCATGCCCCTGTGCAGATGAGGAGTTTTTTGAAGCTGACCTTGTGGCAATCTTCAGCGAGGAACGGGCAAATGCCGACTGCAATGCGTTTCTCAGGTCTTCGCCGTTCTCTGGATCAAGAAGAATGTCCACCACGCCAGCACGCATCCATGAGATTGCCTGACATGCACTTATGTTTCTACCATATATCACCACACTGGAATCTACATTAGCCCTTGAGAGAGACTCAAGAAAAGTATTCATATGCAGATCAGGAAGATCGGAACTTGCCGCTATAACATTTACAGATCTGGATTTTACCCTTCTGAGAGCAGTTCTTGCTGTGTACTCCACAGTACAGTTGTAGCCCAGAGAAGAGGCGCTGTCACGGAGCCTGGAAGCTCTCTTCAAATCCTGATCAACGAATAGGACGGTTCCTCTTCCAAGTATGGTGCTCATTTATTGTCAATCCTTCTTGAGAAACAGGTACGGCGGCATTGCAAGGGCATCAATACCAGTGCCGTAGAAGCATCTTACCGCATCAACAGGAGTGTTGACAACAGGTTCACCCCTGATGTTGAAAGAGGTATTCAGCAGAACACTTACACCTGTTATGGCTGAGAACTCCTCTATCACATGGAAATAGAAAGGATTCTGCCTGCAGGAGACAGTCTGAACCCTTGCTGTGTTATCAACATGGGTAACAGCTGGAATAACTTCTCCCATCCCTTTCACCACAGGATAAGTCTTTATCATGTAAGGTGAAGATGCGCATCCTTCAAAATATCTGCCTGCATCCTCTTCAAGACACACAGGAGCAAAAGGTCTGAAGCCCTCACGATGCTTGACTACACTGTTAACAATATCCTTCATCTCCGGCCGTCTGGGATCAGCCAGTATGGACCGGTTTCCAAGAGCTCGGGGACCAAACTCCATTCTGCCCTGAAAGAGAGCCACAACCTTGCCCTCTGCTATCATGGAGGCAACCTGCCTTGCAAGGTTATCAGGTTTAGAAGGGTTGAGCTTTGCCATCTCAATATCCGCAGTTATCTCAGCTTCGGTATAACCCGGGCCAAGATACATACTCTGAACTGGTTCAAGGGGAATGCCTGAACACACCTTACGGTGTACAGCAGCAGCTGCCCCCACAGAGGTGCCGGCATCGTTGGAAGCAGGAAAGGGAGCAACTTCTGCAAAACCGCTCTCCCGTTCAAAAAGACCATTCATCACACAGTTAAGACCTGTTCCGCCTGCTATTACCAGAAGATCGTTTTCAGAGCGTTTTCTGAGAAATCGTGCAACTGACATACCGGCTTCTTCAAGGGCTCTCTGGGCACTGCATGCAATATTGGCATGCCTTTCATTCGGGTCCTTTTCAACCTGAAGGCGTGGAGGACCGATAACATCCCTGACCTGACCGCTGAACCTTGCATTGTGAACGCCTCTGGAAACATCAAGCAGTTTGAAATTGACCAGAAACTTTCCATTCTTTCCCTGAATAATCTCTCTGAAAAGGTCAAGAAACTCCGGCTGACCATAGCTGGAAAGCCCCATCACCTTGTATTCATCGTTATCAGGGGTGAAACCAAGATAAGCTGTTACTGCAGAGTAGTAGAGCCCTGGAGAATGGGGAAGCGGAGTTCGTGAATACTCTGTTATGCCGCCGGAGCCTATATCCCCTGTGAGACTGGAATGCCGCTCTCCTGCACCGTCCATGGTAAGCACCGCAGCATTCCTGCAGCCTGCCCCCAGCCATGCTGACCAGGCATGCGCCCTGTGATGATCCACAAAATGAAACACTGGATTAAAAGAGCTTCCGAGATGCTCTCTCATAATTTGAGGCACTCCTGCCATTTTCTTTGCTCCGGCAAGCTGTCCTGCCAGAAATCTGAGAGCGCCTTTTTGTGCCCTGTACATTGGCCAGGTTTTGAATGATTCTTTTCTTATCTGCCTTGGAACCATATAGAAAGCCACATGATCAATATCTGAAGGCTCAAGTCCGGAAGATTTAAGCAGAAACCTGACAGCTTTGGCTGGATAATCTGCATCGTGCTTTTTTCTGGTGAATCTTTCCTCTTCTGCTGCTCCTCTGAGAACTCCGTCTACAATAAGAGCCGCTGCTGCGTCGTGTTTATAGCAATTCAAACCAAGAATAGCTGTCATCTGTTTTTCCGTCCGTTACTCCTGCACAGTTCTCCCAGAGCCCTCCGGCAGTAGAATGCAGTAAACCTGACATCTTTTCTGCCAAGACGGGGAACCAGAAGCCCCGCTGTGAATCTGCAAACCTGCAACAGCCCCATAAATAACCGGAAAAGTGTTCTGGAACCCCTGTAGCCGTGCTTTTCAAGAAATTTCACCTTGGCATGAATATACTTGGTGTAAGTTTCGCTACCAAACTTCTTTCTGGCAGAAGCGCCTTCAACATGAATAACTTCCGCCTCTGGAACAAAGAGAGATCTGTAACCATTTCTGAAAAGCCTGTACTGAAGCTCTGTTTCCTCATGGTAGAAAAAGAAATCCTCATCAAAACCGCCTGCAGATAAAAAAATATCCCTTCTGAAAACCATTACCGCGCCTACAAACCAGTCGACATATCTTTCCCTGCAGTGTGGATCATTTATGGCAGCTTTGCCTTTTAAGAAAGGAATGTTCTCCCTGAGCAGTTTTCCAGGAAAGGGAAAATCCCTCAGTGACCTCTGCAGAGTCCCGTCAGGCCACAACAGTCTGGGCCCCAGCATGCCTGCTTCAGGATGTTCATCGGCTTTACGAAGAAGAGTTTCCAGAGAACCTGGCCTGAAAGCTGTATCAGAATTGGCAAGAACCACTATTCGGGAATCAATATCCTTAAGTACAGCCCTGTTGGCTCCAGCGGCAAAACCCAGGTTCTCAGGAGATCTGACCATACGGAACCAGCTTCTGTCACCCCACTCTTTTTCAGCTTCAATGTCGGAGCCATCTGAGGAACCGTTGTCAAAAACAAGAAGTTCACCGCCGAGACGCTCCACAGGCTCTGCCAGTGAAGATACCATAGGCTGAAGCACTTCTTTGCCGTTCCAGTTCAGAGTAAGTACTGTGAAGGGTTTCATCTGCTGCTGCCCATTGCCTCTCTGCACATCTCCACCATAGCGCCGAACACCTCAAGATCAGAAGCAGGCAGGCTCCTTCTGTGGCTGCTGAAGTAGAGGTAAGGGTCTATGGAGTATCCCTGTGAATCATTTATCTGATAATGAAGATGGGCTGCAGTAGAAATGCCTGTATTCCCCACAGTTCCTATCTGGTCACCAGGGGAAACTATGGCTCCCGGCGAGATGCCGGCTTCTATTGTGTTAAGATGCAGGAACATCTCTGAATACCCACCGAAGTCTATCTCTACACAACTTCCGTTGTAGCGGGTATTCCAGTTCGTTCTTGACACAGTTCCACCTGTAACTGAAAAAACCGGTGTTCCCTCAGGCGCCTTGTAGTCAATTCCTGCATGGCTGTGGTTTCCTCTGGGTTCTCCATAAACGCTTGTTATTTCTTCAAATGTTCTAACCGGCATTCTATCGAGAAGCTTAACCAGTTCAGTTCCGTCAGCCAGCCAGATGGAAGGCCAGTTGTCTCCGGTTCGTTTCCAGGTATACGCACTGAAGCCTGTATTGGAAGAGCCTGAAACAGGAACATATTCTATTGCCATTACTGTGTTCTCCCTGTCGGAAACCTGGGGGTCGTACAGTATTCTCACAGTGTCTCCTGCAATGAATCCGCTCCATGGATTCATCTCCCACACAAGATGTCTCACACAATGGGCTCCAAGAATATCCGGATTAACTCCTTCTGCTGAAGAGAGTGAACGGTATAGAGAACCCTGTATCTCAACCTCCATGAATCTCCACGAAGAAGGCAACTCAGGAGCTGCAAGGGTATCTTCAGCTGCAAGGGTATCGGTAGAATCAGCAGCCATGGAATCAGCACACAGAGAATCGGCATAAAGGGAGTCAGAGACCAGTGAATCAGTAAACAGCGAATCTGCTGAAAGAAACAGACTGTCAGCCGGAAGAATACTGTCAGAATAAGAATCAGGCTGAACGACAAAAGAAACAACTGTATCAGCAGGCAGAACAGGGCTTTCTACAGAATCAACTGATACCCTGTTGTAGTCATCTATAGTGATAGTAAAACTATCCTGAGGAACAGGAGGTTTCCTGCATCCCACCAGAACAAGCACTGCAGCAGTGGCGACAAAAAAGTGGCGGTTTTTCAATTGGCTCCTGTCATCAAGTTGACAAAAGTTGGGACATTACGGATACTATATACATGGATACCCCAAGAAAGGGATACAGGGTTCTCATAGTTGATGATGAACCTGAAATACTAAATTTCATTTCTGAAGTTCTTACCTTCAGGGGTTTTATCTGCACCACTGCAACAAGCAGCAAAGAAGCTCTCAGGAAGATGCGGGATGAAGAGTATCATCTTCTGGTCAGCGATATCAGGCTTCCAGACGGTTCGGGAATCAACATTATTCGAATCGCACGGGAAAAGCACCCATACATGGCTGCAATGGTTATTACCGGCTTTGCTTCCATAGAAGGCATCAAGGAAGCAATGGACCTTGGAGCCGTTGACTACATTCCCAAACCTTTCTCCGCTGAAAGGCTCATAGCTGCTGTTGATTCGGTGATAAGAAAACAGAGGCTTCAAAGGAGTTCCTCGGGAAAATCCCTTGTTATTCAGAGCAGCCCCATGAAAAGGGTAATGGAGCTTGTTGAAAAGGTCAGCATAACCGACAGTACAGTTCTGCTCACCGGCGAGAGCGGTACCGGAAAAGAAATAATCGCCAGAGCCCTTCACAGAATGAGCGGAAGATCAGGAGGGCCTTTCGTTTCGGTGAACTCAGGCGGAATACCGGAAGGGCTCTTGGAAAGTGAGCTTTTCGGCCACGCAAAGGGTTCTTATACAGGTGCGCATTCAACAACTATAGGTCACTTTCAGGCTGCTGAAGGGGGCACTCTCTTCATGGATGAGATAGGTAACATGGGTATGCCTATGCAGGTTAAACTTCTCAGAGCACTGCAGGAAAGAGAGGTAACCCCGGTAGGAGCCACTGTTTCGGTTCCTGTAAACGCAAGGCTGATTTCCGCAACCAACAGCAATATTCGCAGTGATGTGGCAGAGGGACGATTCAGGCAGGACCTCTACTACAGGCTCAATGTCTTTGAAATACACATACCCTCTCTCAAGGAAAGAAGCGCAGACATAATTCCCCTTGCAAAACACTTTCTTCAACGAATGAAAGGGCCTTTCGGCAGCTGCACTCTTTCCGATGAAGCAGTAACAGCTCTTCTTGCATACTCATGGCCCGGGAATGTGAGAGAGCTTGAAAATGTAATGGAAAGAGCTGTTATTCTTGCGGGAATGGAAGAGATAAGCGCGGAGCATCTTCCAGACTGGATATCTGAAACTGTTCCAAAAACTCCTGAAGGTGTTTCAGAGAGTGGAATAATTGACCTTAAATCAATTATCGCTTCAGTTGAACGATACTATATCAGGAAGGCTCTGAACTCATGCAACGGCGTCAGAACAGATGCTGCACACATGCTCCGTCTGAAAAGAACCACCCTCCTTGCAAAGATGAAGAAACTGGACATAGACTGACAGCATAGCCTCAGCCGGAAGGGGCCATTTAGAGTTAAGCAGTTGCAAAGCATTAGCTTATCTGCTTTCTGACACATAGCAGTTATATTTCCTGTAAAACCATAGAACAAGGGAGAATACAATGGCTGAGATAATAGAGGTAAAAGCGCGGCAGATACTGGACTCAAGGGGAAACCCTACAGTTGAAGCTGATGTAATACTGGAAGACGGCAGCTTCGGCCGTGCCGCTGTACCAAGCGGAGCTTCAACAGGAGAGCACGAAGCAGTTGAACTCAGAGACGGCGGAGATGCTTTCATGGGCAAAGCTGTCACCGGAGCTGTAACCAGCATTCACGAAAAAATCGCCCCTGCAGTACTTGGGCTTGAAGCATCGTGCCAGTACGAAATCGACTCTGTCATGAAAGAACTTGACGGCACTTCCAACAAGGGTTCACTTGGAGCAAATGCAATTCTGGCAGTATCAATGGCAGCAGCAAGGGCGGCTGCCGACAGTCAGATGATTCCCCTCTACAATTATCTGGGCGGGCCATCAGCCAGAGTACTGCCTGTTCCTATGATGAACATCATCAACGGCGGCAGGCATGCCAATAATCTCATCGACCTTCAGGAATTCATGGTGGTTCCAGCAGGATTTGACACTTTCAGAAGAGCACTTCAGGCCGGTACCGAGATATTCCACACTCTGAAGAAAAAGGCTGCAAAGGCGGGAATGTCCACAGCTGTAGGCGACGAAGGCGGGCTTGCACCTGATCTTCCCGACAACGAGTCTGCACTGCAGTTCATCGCAGACACAATTGCAGAGGCAGGATATACCCCCGGGGAAGATGTATTCATAGCTCTTGACCCTGCCTCAAGCGAGTTCTGCAGAGAAAACGGCAGATACTACATGCACGGTGAAGACCCGAATGGTCTTACCTCTGAGGCAATTGTTGACTACTGGGCAGGCCTTGTTGAAAAATTCCCCATAATCAGTATTGAAGACGGACTTGCCGAGAACGACTGGGCTGGCTGGAAGCTCATGACAGAGAGACTGGGCGACAAAATACACATCGTAGGCGATGACCTCTTCGTCACCAATGTGGAAAGGCTGCGGAAGGGCATTGAAGAGAGCTCTGCAAATGCCATTCTCATCAAGCTCAACCAGATAGGAACTGTCTCAGAAACCCTTGAAGCTATTGATCTTGCCCACAGGAACGGAATGGCGGCGGTAATCAGCCACCGCAGCGGAGAAACTGAAGACACCTTCATCTCCGACCTGGCAGTGGCAAGAAACACAGGTTTCATAAAAACCGGCTCTGCCTGCAGAACAGACCGAACCTGCAAGTACAACCAGCTTCTGCGAATAGAAGAAGCTCTTGAAAGCACAGCGGTATTTGCAGGCCGCTCAGTCCTCAAGGGCTGAACCGGATGTACGGAAGAACAGGCGATGACCGTAACAGGCATTCAGGGCTGCTGACCTCCCTTATGGTTATCGCCGTCTTCCTTATAGTAGGGGCAATACTGCTTTTTAACCGAAACGGCTTCGTGGCAATCACCAGAATACAAAGTCAGGTTGATTCACTGAGAAGGGAAAATGAATCTCTGGAATCCCGTATTGATTCCCTGGAAAACACCATTCTGCTCCTTGAATCAGACTCCTCTTACATGGAAAAAAGGGTAAGGGAAATCCTGGGCTGGGGCAGGGACAACGAACTTATAATCAGATTTACGGAGCCGAAAAACTGAGAGCGCTTTCCCTTGCAGCCGCGCTGCTTCCTCTGACGATTCTGCTTGTGATACTGAAGGGAGATCTGCCTGATCCTGATCGGAACGCTCACGATATGTGGGCGGCGCAGCTGGTCAGAACAGGTTCTCTGACCATATCTGAAAACGGCGAGTTCTCTGACTGGAAACTATACTACCCTAATACAGTGCCTAAACCGCTGGAAATGCTTATCAGCTTTCTCAGGCTCCCTGGAAGCGTTTTCTTTCACTCGCTTCTAACCATGACAATCGCAGGACTGACCCTTGCCGCTGCCCAGGCAGCGGCAGGGCCTTCAGGAAAAGAAACTGCGCTCTTTCTGGGTTTCAATCCTGCATTCATCCTTCTCTCTCTCAAAGGAAATCCGGCTATTCCATTTCTGCTGGGAATGTTTATGGCTCAGACAGCAAAAGCTGAAACTTCCGGCGCTGTAATTGCTTCGCTGGCAAGGCCTGAAGGTTTTATTTACGGAGGATGGAAAGGATTAAAGAACTGGAAACTGACAGCTCTTCTGTTTCTCTCTGCAGCAGTATGGCTCACATTCCACAAAGTGTCATGCAATTCGTTCAACTGGGCATCTGAAGAAGTCCGATACTCGGTCTCTGCAATGGCATATCCAACAGTGAACTCTTTTACTCTGCTGCCCTGGGCATTTCTCAGATCAATAATGGTGCTTGGGGCTCCAGGCGCTGCCCTGTTTTATTACGGTTTCAAAAAGTGGAAACTTGCTGCTCCATTTTCTCTTAACTTTATTCTGCTCACCATATCCCTTGCAATGGGCTCTCTGGTATTGCCCAGGTATATCGATCAGCTCTTTCTGCTGGCCGCTCCGCTTATTTTTTTCGAACTGCGAAAAATCTACAGCGGAAAAGCTCTGAAAATGGCCATCTGCGCCATTCTTCTCTTTCCTGCCTTTCAGTGGACTTACACAGCAGAAGAAATATCCAATTCTCTCAGCCTGAGAGAGTTCTACTCACGATTTCAGTTCCCTTCACAGGGCATTACAGCAGCCAATGAGCTTCTTATTCCAGGTATGGCCCTTGCAGGGGGAATAAGCAACCCCGGGCTGTATTATGTGTCAACAGATAGAGCGGCATGGGAAGGCGCAACTGAAGCAGAACTCAAAGAGATGGGAGTTTCAAAGGTGGTTGTTGTGCCATTCGGTATTTATTATCCGGAACATACTGAGCAATTCATACAAAGTCTTACAGATACAGAGGTGGAATATTTCCAGAAGCATCAGTGAAGCCAGAATAGCCTCATCAGGAAGACGGGGTGCAACTGTACTGTTTTCCGATGGCACCACATCTGTAGCCAGGGTATCCAGCAATGTTTTCAGAAAGACAGGAAATCCGGTATGCGGAGACAGGGTTCGCATAAAGCTGAACGGGAAAACCTGGTACATTGAGGAAGTTTTTCCAAGAGAAGGCTGCCTCACAAGAACTTCCCCGCTGGGAAAAAAGCAGATACTTGCAGCAAATATCAACCTTGTGGCAGTTGTAGCCTCCATAACCAGCCCTCCGCTGAAAAGGGGATTTCTTGACAGGGCACTTGCTTCAGCGGAATGGAACCGTATTCAGGCGGTTCTGGTGCTGAACAAAACTGATCTCAGAGAAGAAAAAGGCGCAGCTGACACTGAAGAGCTTCAAAGAGTCTACTGCCAAAGGGCTGGCTACAAGGTAATCCTTACAAGCACTGTAACCTGCCAGGGCATTAATGAATTCCGTGAACTGATAACAGGAAAAACTGTGGCACTGGCAGGAATATCAGCTGCAGGAAAAACATCACTGGTGCAGGCAGTTAATCCTGATCTGGATCTGAAGGTGGGAGCGGTAAATCTAAAAACCTCAAAGGGCAGGCACACAACTGTCTCAGCAAGGCTTGTTCCACTGTGGAAAGATACATTTCTTATGGACACCCCTGGTCTGAGAGCCTTCTCGGTGGACCACATCCCCACAGATGAACTGAAGGACTGCTTCCCTGAATTTCGAAACCATACCAATTGCAGGTTCAGAAACTGTCTTCATGAAACGGAACCTGGCTGCGCAGTAAGGGAAGCAGTGGAAAACGGCGAGATTGACAGGGCCAGACACCTCTCCTACCTGAAGCTCCTCAGAGAAGAGAACCAGTAAACTGTCCGGAGTCCGGTAAAATCTCTTCCGGCATACAAAACAGTCGCCTTTTATCGCTGGAATATCCCGCGAGATTTTGTCATTACATTGCAGAGCGTTGAGCAGACAAGGCTGCACAGCATATCGCCATGCAGCCTTTTATGCAGTATGTCATGCCCTGAAAATGATTCTGTCAAATCAGTCGCACACCGCATGACAGTCTGTCAACGCCTGAAGCGCCACAGAACAGAGATAATTAAAGCGCCGGAAGCACTCAGCAGACAGCAGCCACCATAAGGGCCTTGATGGTATGCTTGCGGTTCTCAGCCTCGTCCCATACAACAGACTGTGGACCCTCGATTACATCGAAGGTAACCTCGTTACCCTTTACTGCCGGAAGGCAGTGCATGAACAGACACTCAGGATTTCCGGTGGCTTCCATGAGTTCAGCGTTCACCTGGTATGGCTTGAGAAGCGCAATACGCTCTGCAGCCTTGTCCTCTTCGCCCATTGAAGCCCACACATCTGTGTAGATAACATCAGCATCTGCAACAGCTTTCTTGATGTCTGCAGTAACTTTAATTACAGAACCGGAGGTCTCTGCAATATCAAGAACTGTGTTTACCAGTTCTTCCTCAGGCTGCAGGCTTTCAGGAGCTGCTATGGTGCAGTTCATTCCAACCATTGCAGCGCCTATCATCAGACTGTTTGCCATGTTGTTTCTGCCGTCACCGGTGTAGACGAAATTCACGCCCTTAAGCTCACCGATATGTTCCTCAATGGTCATCAGATCTGCAAGTATCTGGGTTGGATGATAGAGGTCGGTAAGTCCGTTGAAAACCGGAACTCCTGAGTATTCTTCAAGGGCTTCAACAGTCTCCTGGCTGAATCCGCGAAACATGATGCAGTCAAACATTCTGCCCAGAACTCTTGCAGTGTCCTCAATGGATTCCTTTGAACCCAGCTGTATGTCAGAGGAACTGAGGAACACAGGATGTCCGCCCTCTTCACCGAATGCTGTTTCGAAAGCACAGCGGGTTCTGGTGGAGCGCTTCTCAAAGAGCATAGCCAGAGTCTTGCCCTGGAACCTCTGGAATGTCTGGAAACCAAGCCTCTCCTGCTTCAGGTTATGTGAAAGATCAAGCAGATAGCGAAGCTCTGAAGGGCTCAGATCAAGAAGGGTAAGCAGACTTCTGCCTCTGAGATTTACTGCCATTGTTATCTCCTCTCGTGTGTTTTAAGAATTATCGGGATTGCGGAAAAATAGCGGTTTATGCTTTTCCGTCAATATCTGAAAGGATATCCCTGTACACAGAGGCAGTTCCACTGACCATACGGGCAATGGAAAACTCTGCCAGAGCCTTTTCTCTGGCCTTCTTAGCAAGAGTTTGCCGTTTCTGCGTATCAGAAAGAAGGGAGATAACCCCATGGGCAAGAGCTGAAGAATCACAGACAGGTACCTGTATGCCGGTTACACCATCCTCCAGCAGTTCCTTCATTCCACCTGCATCTGTTGCTATCACAGGTTTTTCCGCTGCCATGGCATCCATCAGCGAGGTTCCAAGGCCTTCCATGTGGCTGGACATGATATAAATGTCACATGCCACAAGCAATCTCGGCACATCCAGGCGAAAACCTGCAAGTATCACCCTCTTCCCAATACCAAGATGTTCAGCCTGTGCTGTAAGCGAATCCCGAAGAAGCCCCTCCCCTGCAATTACAAGACCGGCGTCTGGAAATTGTTCAAGGATGGCAGGCATTGCTTCAAGCAGGTACTTCTGACCCTTGTGGTCAACAAGACTGGCTGTGTTCAGAAGCAGATATGATACTCCGCCATCTGGAAAGAACTCCTGCAGAACACCATTTCTGTCATCTGCAATACCTCTGGTCCATTCAGTATCTATTCCACTTCTCACAACAGGCATTTCAGAGGGGGAAAGCCCTGCAGAAGCGCAGATACTGCGAATGGCCTCAGAGATACATATAAGCCTTGCCAGACCCTTGTACTTCCATACGCTCCGCAGAGGAAAATCCACCCTTCTGGTTGCAACGGCAGGCACCCTTTGAAGCCATCCTGCAATTGAGGCAAACGATACCCCGTGGGCATCATGGGCATGTACAATATCTGCTTGGGTCTTGCGCAGCAGTGCTGCCAGCCTCAGCATCGAAAACCCGTCAAACTCGCCCATAAAGGGAAGTGGCTCAACAGGAATACCGTTTTCTACACACCGTATGTGCATCTCGCTTCCCCTGCGAACAGCGGCAATGGAACTGAATCCCTCATCTGCCAGGCCGGAAGCGAGAAAAAGCGCCTGCCTCTCACCGCCTCGCCAGGATGATGCAGTGGAAACATGAACTACCTTCCGCACTGCTTCTCCCTGAGTATGCTCCACTTGATGAAAACCGATACTGCAGCCATCACAGAAGCCATGAAACCGGAATATCCCTCAAGAAAACCCAGCTGAAGAAAATACGCGCTGAAAAACCTCCACTTGGCCCTTAAAGCGATCTTCAGAATACTGGACCGGACACCTGCAGCAGACTTCTGCTCTGCCCATAGAGATGCGTATCTGCCTGTAGTCTCAAACTGCTCTGAAAGCGACCGGTATGTTCTGTGTTCTATCCAGCCGTTCCTGACCAAAACAACAGGAACGGAAGGAACAAGTCTTTCATGAACAGAGGAAGAATCGTATTCAGAGCTGCCTCCTGGAAAAAGCCGAAGGACTGATTCACCTTTCCACGGCCCGTATTTCAGAAGCCGACCCATATACCTGACCCGTCTGTGAAGCCTGTAAGCTATTTGTGAATTTTTCTTCACAAGCTTCTGAATCTCCAACGCAAGTTCAGAGGAAAGGGCTTCATCCGCATCCAGCACAAGCACCCAGTCACCTGTGCAATTATCAAGGGCGAACTGTTTCTGCTCGCTGAATGTGGTAAATTTTCTCTTGAGAACTCTGGCTCCGCACTTTTCTGCAACTGAAGCGGTGGAATCGGTACTGCCGGAATCAACAACCACCTTCTCAGACGCAAAAGGAACACTGTCCAGACAACTGGCCAGCCTGTCCTCTTCGTTCAGTGCAATAACAGCAAGTGAAAGTTTCATAGAAGCAAAATAACAGAGAAGTGTTCTCTGTGCCACTTGGAACAGCTGCCATGAAAAGAAACCGTATGTCCGCAGCAGATCCGGCAGCAATATTTTCAGGCTGCCGATCTGGTGTGGTTTAGTCTATTGATTCCCTGCTTGACATTACCATACCTGTTTCAAATACTATTTACGTTACTCAGCGTACAGAGATTCTTTTGTGTAACATGTGCTCTTAATTCACTAACTAATAAAGGAAGTAGTCTTCATGAGAAAATGTATTGCGCTAATATTACTCTCCCTTCTTTCTGCAGTCATCGGGTGCGGTTCGTCTCCATCAGACACAGACACTACTCCGCCGGATCCTTCAGTCATTTCGTCTACCGTTGATTTCTCTCTGGTACAGCTTTCCTGGGATCAGTGCACCAGCGACGACTTTGCGGAATACAAACTGTATCGCTCCACTGCCTCAGGTGTTTCTCAGAACCCGGGAACTCCCCTTGCCTCTTTCAGCAGCATCAGCGATCTGACATACAATGACTCTGATGTCCAGCAGGATGAGACCTACTACTACGCTCTTGAAACCATTGACGAAAATTCTCTCAGCTCATGGAGTAACGAAATTCAGGTAGATACACCGGTAGAAGCCATAGCCGGTTACTGGGAAGGTAGAACAGATCAGGGAAAGACCATTTATTTCTATGTGACAACGGACATGACAGTAGGCCAATGTACTGTTACCCTTGATATATCAGGGGCACCGGATCTTACTCCAACATTCACTGGCTACATAGATTACGACATTAACGGATCCTGGACCATGTCAGGAAACTACGAAGCTGGTGGAGTAATGAACAGTATTACGATCACAGGCACATTCACTTCATCCAACCTGTGCAGCGGGTCAGTAGTCGCTTCTTCTGAAGATTACTACGGAGGGTATTACATTGATACCGAGTTCACCACCTATCCGAACTAATCTTCTGTTCCGCATTTTCTGAGCGCCACAGTCTGAAAACAGTGAGCTGCCTGAAAAGACGCGAGATTCTACCCATCCCGGGAAAGGACATTAAGAAGCCACCGGCAGCGGTGGCTTCTTAGCTGACACGCCCGGCATTCCCGCCGGGCACTGAAGACTGTGTCAGAAATTACTCTAGAGGCTTAACCAGAGGTGCCTGAAGGCAAGATCAGCCTTTGCAGGGCAGCACAGGTCATTGCCAAGAACGCAAACACCGTATCTGGACCCGTCGGGCTTGAAAACAATCAGGTTGATACATCTGGTGTCTCCCCGACCGCTTGTCCAGCCGTAAACGATGTTGTCATCCTGGATCAGATTGTTCAGGTCATCTGAAAGCGGAGGGTTGGTGGTGATCCTTCTTACTGCCCTGTCATCAAGAGCGCTGTAAACAATTTCCATGAAGTCCAGACAGTCATCGGCTGTGGTATAGTTGGGGTCATATTCAGGCGCACCTTCCCAGTCTCTGGCAACATTGTTGAAAACTGTTCCTGAATGGTTGTTTTCCAGCCACCGGGCCAGCGGTTCAAAACCATCGCAATGGTACACAGCGGCAACAAGCTGTTCTCTGGAACCCTGCTGACCGTTCCGTAACATCATCCACAGCTGGGTATCCCTTCTTACAATACTGTCCAGCCTGAACTCCCCTGACAGGTGTCTCGAAACACTGTATGCCGCAGCAACAATGTCAGGAGTGTCCATCATAAAGCTTTCTGAGCTGTTTCTGGTCATTCTCTCACCGGTGTTCAGATCAATTACTCCCACTCCGAAGCTTCCTCCGGGAAGGTTGTAAGCATTATCGAGAGCTGCGCTGAGACCTGAGGGAAGGCCCTCTGCCTGAGAAGCCGAATAACCTTCCTGATCCAGAAGCATCGGAGGTGCCCCGCCCTGTTTCATACCTGATGAAGGTGTCAGAAAAAGAAGACTGATAAGTAAAACTGTCATGTGTGTTTCTCCTGTGCCTATATGGAAAGAGGAGGAGGGAAGCCCCTCCTCCTCTGACATATCAGGTAAGACTAGTTGTGAGCTGTTGTGAAGACAGAGAGCAGACCTGTGTTGTGAAGCTCAGGACCCTGAATCTCAAAGCTGAATGTAACCATTGTTCCGTTTTCAGTATTTCCATCCTCGGCAATGGTAATACCGCGCATCTTCGCGATATACTGAACAGGCCCAGCCTGTGGGCTTCCAGTAAGAGCAACGAAGACTACGCTGTCGCCTGAGTAAAGAGGATAACTGTTGGGACTCCACTGACTGGGAGTCAGATCGCAGTAACTGACGCTGGGGTCAGGCTCCTGGAAGTAACTTACATACCCGTTTCCAAACTCGCCGAAAGCACCGGAGTAGAGGGAAACCTGCATGTCACCCTTTGTGTCATCATAGGCATAGATATCCTGCTTGAAATCAGTCGATTGAGCCTGGCCGGTCGAACTCTGGGCTGCGCTCTTACCAAAGAAGAATCCACTGTCAAGCGCTGAGTTGTTATCATAGATCGTGAAGGTCTGGGTTATGATGTTAGGCATGGTGCTGACAGGTGTGGCGAAATCTGAAGACATGTCATCACCTTTGTATGCCTTGACACTGTAGTGACCGGCTGAAGTTGCATCGTGGGTGAAACCGGTGGTGCTTGAAGTTCCAACCTCTTCCCAGTTACCTGTGGCATCTTCCTGGAAATAAACCTTGTAACCGTCAACGCCGTCAACTTCACTCCAGACAAGAACAATGCTTGTTCCTGCACTTGAAGCGTCAAGCTGAAGATCAGTAACTACCGCAAGGCTGCCTGCTCCGCTGGGATCATCGTCTCCGGCACATCCTGCTATGGCTGCAACCATTACGGCCATGAAAATAATGGCAAGTTTTTTCATTTAATTTCTCCTTCTGTTTAACGAAGAGTCACCCCTCCGCCGGGGCAAAATACCCATATAAGGCTTCGGTGTCAAACCCTCTTGCTCTTATATCAATCCTGCCCATCATTTATTCCATCCATTGAACGAAGAGCTGCGGACCTGACTGCAAGGGAGCTGTCGCCTGCAAGACGCTCAAGCGTCTCCAGTGCTTCCTCTCCCATCTCTCCCAGTGTCACAGCAGTCTGCCTCCTTATCCTTTCGCTCTCATGTTCTGCGAAAGGTAATACCGCCGGCAGCGCTTCTGTGTTCCCGATGTTCCCCAAAGCTTTCAGTACTGAAACAGTCAGCCCTGTGGACATTGAATCAGCAAGCATAGCTTTCAGAACCGGCATTGCTTCTTCTCCTGCGGTTTCTCCCAGCCAGCTGACAGCGTTGACTTTTTCGTTGGGAGCAAGGGTATCCGCCAGAAGCTCAAACAGTCTCTCTGCGGCGTAATTGGAGTTTTCATTGAATACCGCCCTTATCGCTCTGTGCTCAAGTCCGCTCCATGAATCAAGATGCTCTTCCAGTATGTAGTCAACAGCACCTGCGCCTCTGGAAGCAAGCTCTTCCCTGTGGGCAAGCACCCTTTCCCTGTTCCCTGATACCCCCCACTCGGAAGCTATACTGAACAGGGAGTCCATCTCCAGTTCAGACGGGTTTCCTGTCTCCTCAACTTCTTCTTCAGGAACAGGTGTTTCCGCCGGCAGATCCAGACCTGCTGAATATTCCCTGATCCAGAGGGAGTCGTCTGCGCCTGATGTCATGTAGAAGTCCCTGTCTGCCATGTCCAGAAACAGCCCTGAACCTGCCGAGCCTCTTGCCCATCCGGATGCTCCGTACCCCATGTTTCTCACTGCATAGAGGTCACTTCCCGACATGTCAACAAACACAGCCGCCGAGTTGGTCATTGCCGCCCCCTGTCCGCTGTCTGTTGCGTAACAGTCTTCTCCTTCCATATCCAGAAGCATTCCTGTGGAAAGATCATGGGCTGCTCCCTGAGAGGGGCCGAACCTGCTTACATATTGATCATCTCCCTGAACATCCATCAGAATCCCTGAAGCCAGATGAATACCTGAACCCTGGCTGTACTGCGCAGAGGAGTAGACATCCTGACCGCCGGCGTCATACAGAATTCCCAGAGAATAGAAATACGCTCCCCCCTGGCCGAACACCTCTGCACGGTAGGTGTCATTTCCTTCGCCCAGATCGCAAAGGGTTCCCACACCACCTGCACAGAAGGGTCTGAGACCGGTGGAAAATCCCTGGGACATTGCTGTGTGATCCTGTGGCAGAAGCGGCTCATGTGAATAGGTAAATCCCGCCAGATATGTGTCACTGCCCTGGCAGTCCACCAGATGCCCCTTTCCTGCCGGACCGGCAAAACCCTGACCATAAGCGCTGACCTTTCTGAAATCGTCTCCCTGAAGGTCAATCAACCATGAGCTGCCAAGTGTTGCAGCTCCCTGTGAATGCACGCCCCCCAGGCAGTGGTCACAGCCGTTCAGGTCGGCAAAAAGCCCTCCGCCCATCATTGCGGAGCCCTGTGAAAACGATGAACCTCTGTAGGTGTCATCTCCTGAAAGATCAACCAGAACCCCGTATCCCATAAAACCTGAACCCTGAGAAACAGGCCGGTCTGAAATGTAGCTGTCATTGCCTGCAAGATCAGCAACCACAGAGACAGGGCTTTCAAGTATGCCCACGCCTTCGCCTCCGGTAAGGTAAAGATCGTCGCCGCCTGCATCTATTATCAGGTCAAAGGAACAGTCTTCTGTATAGGTATTTCTTCCTGTCCCTCCTATGACCCAGGTTACCTCTCCTGTATCATCAAAGTCAATTACTCCGCCTGTGACACCGGGAGCATTGATTGTGCCGCAAGACCGTTCAATCTCCATTCCCTGAACAAGACCGATAACAAGCTCAGGCCGGGGATTTTCAGGCTCAGTCCACCTGGCAAGAAGTTCAGTAAACCTGTCCAGCTCAATATCCATGTCCTCACTGTCAAAGGGGATTTCCGCCCCTCTTGATGAGTAAAGAAGCCCCCATTCTCCAGGAGTTCCAGCTGAATCGCTATCTGCCCACATACCGGCACAGAGCATGGCAAGGGTATCTGCGCAGGCCAGTGTATCAATTGCTCTGGAGTAATCAAGTTTAACTTCTTCCATAAGAGTCAGCAGAGAATCCATCCCTCCTGAAACCGCTTCTGGCCCACAGAGGAAAACAGCCTCCTCCGCAGCAGCCTCAGCTGCTTCCGGAAGAAGCCAGATGTCCTGAAGACAACCCACAACAAGACTGTCGGCAAGTTCAACTCCTGTAACCCAGTGTCTGTCGAAATTCATCTCTTCCGGTGTAATACCGGCACCCTCAAGTGCAGTTTTCGCTGCGTCGGTCACCGGACACGGCAGAGACAGAGCCAGAGCAAGCAGCAGATTCAATGTGTCCTCCTGTATGAAATGATACTTAACGATACAACAGGGTCAACAGTCCCTCACCCACACAGGCACTCTGAATAACCTCTCTGCCTGAGCAGAAATAATAGAAAGCTGCGCAGGCAATAAACTTTACTCTTTTCATGAAATATGCGCTTGAGATTATCGGCAATCCGGCACTGTCTGAAAACCTGTGATCATCACAAAACGATGAGAGCCGGCAGCTGAGCCGGTTCATTGTGTTCAGAATAAAGCAGAGATGCCTGCAGAAACAGTTGAGTATGAGGGTGACATCATCTCTCCGATTGAGCGGGAATGGAATGTCTGCAAGTAAAACACCTCCCTGACAATCACACTTGAATATGGCGGGCTTCCGTTGCTGAATAACCTTCAGCACCAGTCCTGGGGCAGAGGAGACAATCAGACCCTGCTTTTTCTGTCCCGATTCGAAAACTCTGCAGGCTTGTGAAAAAGCTGATCCCTGACTGTTCTTAGAATAAATGAATAAACCCAAGCACTGAAATTCTCTGAATTATCCTTTGTTCCCCTGTTACTGAAATATCCGTCTCCCTGTCAAATTCTCTTGTTTTCCGGTAACCCTGGAAATTGTTGTACTGCGGAAATATTGACTGACTGTCAACATGATCAGGCTGTTTTCCACCAATCAGCCTGGCTTTCGGGTTTCTCATCTTTCTGTTTAGCTGAAGGTCTGACAGTCTGAAGCTCCAGCAATCTGCGTAACCACATCAGTTAACCTCTGTCCGGTTCCCCTACAGGCTTTTGGTTTATGCAGTTAGAGATACATTCTTTTCAGAATGTATCATGTCGTACCGCAAGAACCAACATATCATGCTGATAGTCCTCAACAGTATCTTCGCCGGATTGGAATCCAAAAAAGTTACTATCTGGCTCGCTAAACATGAAAAAGTTACCCTGTATTTGACGGCAATACGGACATGTGTTAGCCCAATATTTATGCTTCACTGTGCTCGAATAACGATACTGTATGGATTTTGGTCTTGGTTCATTTGGCGTTGCGTTACGATCTCGATTACCAGGCCAATCAAAAACCAGGATTTCCTTTTTGCATTTCCAACAACGATATGTTGTTGTTCTGTAATACTCTCTTGGTAGAGTAATACCTGTTGAGTTTGATACTTCCTGAAGCTTATGCCAGAACTCTCGCTTTGCCGACTCACATCTAGTGCAAGAGAACGGCTTGAAGTAGTCCTTGAGCGGATACCAGTTCATTGGATCCTTAAGAATCTCTTCTCCTGATACTTCAATGAAAGGAATGCCTATCAACTTAGCTTTATTCTTTGATACTTCATGTGTTACAAGAACTTCAATAACCGCAAGAACCTCATCATTACTTGAGAGCGCAACATCAGCAATGAATCCTGTGTTTAGTTTTCTCTCTACGGAAACAGCTGAAACAGTCTGCGGCAATTTCTGCTCATGTAGATCACCGCAAACTGAACACCTCCGTTTAACTATGGGGGAAGCACTCTTATTGCGGATGAATTGGTCAACCACCTCAGCGATGCTTTTCTTAGCAAGTGAATGAATAATCGTTTCGTTGGAACAACTGTCTGATGCTTTGTGAGCAAAATGTGGAATTTTCTTTGTCCCTTTTCTAAGGACTAACACATCACCACAGCCAGGGCAGTAATAGGTTTCATCTTTGCTGGCATCAGCCGGTTTTACAATTACTCGATCTGAGTTAAATGCAAGAGGCACTTTTAGCTGGTTCTTCATGTCTCCCCTCTCTAACAATACGCATAACCACAGCTGTAAAAATAACTTACTCCTTGACAGACATCCGGTTCATGCTGTGATTATCCGCTGATTTCTTACACACAATCATCATCTCTGTATCATCAGGTTCAAGTGGTTGCCTTTTGAATTCGCCGGGCTTGCATCCAAAAATCTCAATATCAATGAAGCCGGCCATTTCGCACAGCATTATCATTTCAGATGGAATGTAGACTCTTTGGAATTCTTCAAGTTTTTCTCCGGTACTGCCCCAGTCATCCGGTAACTGCCAATGAACCAGACCGTTCAGGAAATCAAAACTCTTCGCCTTGATTCTTTCTCCTCTGTATTTCTTAACCCCATTGAATGTGGTAAGAATCAACCTGGCTCCACCGCTCAAGCAATTATGAATCACCCTTAATACAGATAGATCCTTTTCCCAACCCAGAGATCCAAGTCCAGATTCGCAGATGCAAATTGCTCCATTGAATGTATCAGCTTGACCTTGCAGGAAGTCAGATAGTTTCAGAATGTCGCCTTCAAGAAGGGTTAGCTTAACATCGCTCTGTTTTGCTCTTATCTCAGCCTCTGCAAGCATCGTTGGAGAGACATCAATACCTGTAACCACATATCCTGATTTTGCTAACCCGATTGCGTGACGCCCTGCACCGCAACCAATATCAAGTATTGCTGAGCCGATAGCTGACCCAAGTTCTTTGATAATGAAATCAACCTCTTGCTCAGTCCCTGGTAGAAATTTCAGGTCAATGGCATCCAGGCTTTCAGATGCGAATTTCTTATTTCTCCATGGGTTTGAGATCAATACCTTTTCCTTTCCGGATAACGCTGAGTTCACCGGCGAATAGAACGAGTTCGGTGAAACGACTTGTTATGTAATTTTTTAATATTTCTTAACCTCTGCATATAAATCAATTAAGACTTTTTTTTCTAGTCGAAATTTTGTCCCGTGATTGTGTCCAGTTCTAGCATCAAAGTCGATATAAATATTCCCTAATTTTATAGCATCAATAAATTTATTCAGATCTAATCTCTTTAGCATGAATATATCTTGATAATGAAAATGAAGAATTTTATTTATTCTTTTCGACTCAGCCCATACGAAAAAGCAGTTATGTAATTTTGTTCCTGCTTTATGATACAAATCATCAAAACCCCAATACGGTTTGGGATCTAATATTTTATGTGCGACTGCTCGTTTCCACTCAGGATGATTATCATTTTTAATTTTGCTCGGATCAAAATCAACAAAGATTTTTCTATTATTGCTATCTACTCTGACAATAAATCCTCTACTGCTATATTTCAATGCATTTATTGTTTGTCGAAAACTTTTTTCCTCATTTGAATACTGGTTGCCCGCTTTTTTGTGCTTCCAGCCAAATTCAGGTAAAAGAATAGAGGGAACAAATTTGAAAGCACGAGGAGATGGCTCCATGTGAAATAAGGTGATCAATGAGTTAGTATTTTTTTTCTGGGCTTTAAGTTCCCATTCCGAGGCATTGGGTATAGGTAAATTATTTTCTTTAATCTTTAATAGGTCCTCTAAAGTGTTGCCAACACCTCCATCATTATTTTTTCTTCCAGTTGGAATCCAACCTTGTACTCGAATATCTTTAAGTGCCTCGATTAAGCTCTCTTTAGTATATGTTTTCATTGACTCTCCTCAACATCAAATAATGATTGTTGTTTAGCTTGAGTTTTATTATTTTTTTTTGCTATTGAACTAGGGTTAATAAGGCGCTTTTCTGCCATTTTACAATATTCAGGAGAAATATCTATACCTATAAATTTTCGATCCAATTTTTTTGCTACAACAGCTGTAGTTCCTGACCCCATAAAGGGATCAAGAATAATATTTGCATTTGTTGATGATATTATTCTTTCAATTAATATTTCTGGAAATGGCGCAGGATGTTTATTGTTGTTTTCTTGACTAAACTCCCAAACATCACCATGAGCATTTGCTTTATCGGATAATCTAAATTTTAATTTCGCTATCAGATAGATGACTTCATAAGTTGGCAGAAAATAGCCAGGGTTAAAGTTTATGCCGCCTTTTCGCTTCCATATAATTATTTGCCTAACAGGAAATCCTGTGATAATATCTTGGCGATCTTGAAGCAAACCAGCTTGAACGCGCCATTTATGATTATAAAAAATAGCGCCATTATCTGGAATAATTCTGAGCATTTCGGAAAGACATTCTCTCTGCCATTCAACATATTTTTCGTGGGGCATATTATCATCATAATGGGAATATCCATCGATAAGTGCTGCATTCGACCACTTTCCCCCTCTGCCGTCTTTCATTCCGTTTCCTGTTGAATTTTTTAGATTGTATGGTGGTGAGGTAACTACTAAGTCAACTGCACCATCAGGTATTTTCTTCATTATGTCCACAGCGTTTCCACAAATAAATTTATCTATGAAATCTTTAGGGAAATTTAATTTTTCTAATTTTTTCATTACTTTCCCCTTTGCATTAGGATATACTTTCTTGCACATAACAATACGCATAACCAGCAGCGCTGTTAATCTTTTTCCCGACTCCTTGACAGACATCTGGTTCATGCGTTGGTTATGAGATCATTGCCTTACATGAACCACCTGATCTATTGAATAATCATAATGGCAGGAATTCTCCAGCACAATACGATGAATCAGCATATCATTCCGGATTAGACTATTTGCTTGGATGACTTGTCCGGAATACCAGTATATCGTTTCGCTAAAATCTTTACATATATCAGTCGCCCAAGTATACTATCTTCATCTTACTCAATGGAGGTGACTGCTATGGCACGAAAGAGCAACAGAGCAGATTTGAGACTTACCGAAGAGCAGCGAGGTAAGTTGCTCAAGATAAGCCAGTCCAGAACTGCCCCAGTCCGGGAGGTACAACGAGCGCAGATTCTTCTAAGATATTCTGAGGGTGAACCGATCTCATCCATAAGCAAGGAGTTGCATACCAGCAGACCTACTATCTACAAGTGTATTGATAAAGCTCTGGCTGCAGGAATCGAAACAGGGCTGAAAGACAAGTATCATAGAGCACATCCGCCTGTCATAACTGATGCTGCGAAAGCCTGGGTTGTTAACCTTGCCTGCACTAAGCCAACGGACCACGGTTACGCAGCAGAAACCTGGTCGCTGTCTCAGCTTGCAAAGCATACGAAGCTTTACGCTCCTGCAGCTGGACACAAGTGTCTTAACCAGGCAGCTAAATCGACAATCCAGAGAATACTGAAGTCCCATCCTGTTCAGCCTCACAAGATACGTTATTACCTTGAACGAAGGGATCCAGATTTCAAAAGGAAGATGGAGGAAGTTCTCATCGTTTACAAAGAGGTGAATGCGATCAATGACAGTAGTGATGATGACAACAAGATCATTACTGTTTCTGTTGATGAGAAACCCGGTATACAGGCTATCGGCAATGTTGCCCCAGACCGTCAACCCATTGCGGGTACATATCCGAGACCGGCAAGGGACTACGAATACAAGCGGTTTGGTACACTGTCGCTTCTTGCAGCCCTGGATCTTCATACGGGACATATCTTTGGTCAAGTACATGAGAGGCACAGGAGCAGGGAGTTCGTTATGCTCCTGAAAGAGCTTGACGAGTATTATCCCGCAGATTGCACAATCAGGATTATCCTCGACAATCACTCTTCCCACATATCAAAGGAGACAATGGCTTATCTGCAAAGCCGACCAAATCGGTTCATATATGTTCATACCCCGAAACATGGTTCATGGCTGAACCTGGTAGAAACCTACTTCTCAAAAATAGCAAGGACTTTTCTGAAACATATCCGGGTTAACTCAAAGGAAGAGCTGAAGGAGCGTATTCTGCAGGGTATAAGGGAGACAAACGCTGAACCGGTTGTTCACAGATGGAGGAATTTCGATTTTGCTCAGGAGCATATGTAATGCTTATGGTGAATTGATGTACTAGAGTGAGGCAACCCCAGACGAACAGATGAAATGCGGTAACCAACCCGCGGATATCAGCATGATCAGACCATCGATGAACTGACGCTGGCTACTGATCCTATGAAGAAGGGAAAAGGCAAAGAACAGGTTAATCTCCCCTTGACTGGTCCAACCATATCAACCTGAAGTTCATGAACAAATTACGGATTCGAATATTTGCAGAGCAGTCTGCAGCGTGAGTGAGCAGAAAGGCACATTCCTGCAATATGTGTTATAACAGGGTATGCATTTTTGAAGTGAATTCTTGAGAATGCCGGTGAGGAGCACCGCAAGAGCTGAGGCTTTTCTGTTATTGCCGGCAAAACAGTGATGAATGGAGAAATAAGAATGGGTACATACGGACCTCCTGAGGAACTTGCCGGAATGGTGGAGTATGGAGAAGGTTCAGTTGTGAGCCGGACTCTGATCGACAGGCCAACAGGCACAGTTACTCTTTTCGCTTTTGCAAAGGAGCAGGGCCTCAGTGAGCATACTGCTCCCTTTGATGCCATGGTAACTGTGCTTGAGGGAACCGGAATGATTACCATTGCAGAACAGGTATTTCATGTGAAGGCAGGGGAAATGCTTGTAATGCCTGCTGATATACCTCATGCCCTGAGAGCTGAAGAACCTTTCAAGATGCTTCTTGTTATGGTAAGGTCCTGATTACTGAATTTCTGTAATCGGAGAGTTCCAACTGCCGGGAACTGTTATTCAGACAGTGTGTATTCCCATATGTTTGACAGAAGTGTTTCTGGAGGATGTCAGGGCTGTTTTGCCTGCCATTCAGAATGCCGGCAGTGGCGATTGCTGAATAATCATCGTTCCAGCCCTCCTTCATCGGTTCTGCATCTATACTTGTTCGGAGGGTTATAGCGGTCTCTCCATGGGATTTGATCTGATCCCGATGGAAAAAGGATGCGCTATCTGCTCAGAGGCTTTGTGATATGGTTAATTTACCTGGAAGATAGAAAGGAAATCGCATGAACTGGAGTGACAAGAAGAGCGGGTTTGAAGTGATTGATGTGAGAAAGGCTGTGGGAAATTTCCTTCCAGGCTTTCTCAGAAAGGCTGCTTCAATTAATTCCGGAGAAGGCATATGCGTGGTGCAGAGTTTTGAGCCTGTTCCGCTCTATTCTGCCATGAGTGATCTGGGTTTTCAGCACGAAACAGAAAAAGCCGGTGAAACTGAGTACAGGGTTTACTTCTACCGTACTGAGGTTAAGGAGCCTGAGTATGCAGGGGGAGGCGATATGCCGCTGAAACCCACTGCTATTCTCAATTTCAAGAGCATTGACGATAAACTGGCTGACATAGTGGTTAACTTCTGGGACCTGGTCTGGAACGGTGAAGAACCGGCAATCGACATGAAGACAAGACTGCTTCTCTCATTGGCCAACGGTGTAGGCGCCGGCAGGTTCCGTCAGGCAACCAGAGAACTGGTAAAGGCATGGTCAGCTGGTGTAACTGTCGCTGAACTGGATGAGCTTTTTACCCTTCTGGTTTGGAACGGCGGTATTGGAACCTTTGCTTCTGAGATAGGTCCGTCACCTCTATTCGGTGCATACCGAATGATAAAATCCATGGACAGTGCAGGCAAAAGCCGCAATGACATCATGGCTGAACTTCTTGAAAAGTTCGGAAACCGTAATCCTGAGGTTAAAGTAAACCAGTAATACTGCCATCAAGTCCTGCCGGCTGAGCCGGCAGGACTCGCCCCTGTGCAGATACTCAATAGCTTTTCGTTATTTTTCTGTTAACATTGCTTGCTGCTGCCAGGTGTTGGCCGGCTTTTCAGCCTGCCGCATACTGACGATAGCTCAGGTTGAACAGCAGGTTCTATGTAAGGGCGCGGAGTGCTCCAATGTTGATTGCCTGTGTCTTTCCCGGCTCTGTACCTTCTGCAATCTCAAACTCGAAAATAAGGTCTCTGTCGGGAAGCTTGAAATAGTCCACATTTCCCGGCAGGTTTGAGTCGTGAAAGAAGATGTTGCTGTAGGGAGATTCAGGGTCTCTGTTGTCTATCTTCCACAGGTCGCCGGAGAATTTCTTCATGTAGCGAAGGAATCCGAAGCCCTTTTCGTGGCTGACGCATACACCTCTTACGAATGAGCCCATATCGCCCCATTTTGAGTAGTCTTCAAGGCCTTTGAAGGGGAGGAGGTTGGGTACAAGAAAACCTGATATGTAAAGGTCTGCTTCGTCTCTCAGTTCTCTGGATACATTATCAAAACCTATTACCTCAACACGGCAGCCTTTGTTCTGAACTGTGCTCACAACCCTTGTGAAGTCGCCGTCGCCTGAAGCTATCAGAACCTTGTCAAGTTTATCTGACTGCATGAGAACATCCACTGCCATGTCCAGATCAACATTGGCTTTGCCGAAACGGGCACCTGTATCGTCTGTGTACCATTTCATGACCTTGCGGATTACCTTGAAGCCTGTATCGCGAAGGGCGCTATGGAACCTTTTCTGACCGTCTCTGTAATCGTAGTCTGTTTTTGCTCGCTGTTCGTCATAGCTTACATAAGCATTCAGTCTTACAGGCCTTGCGCCGTTTCGGCATGCAAACTCCCTCAAAATGTCATACCGCATACCGTAGCCGCCGTTCATTGTCAGATTGGAAACATCAACATAAACACCGACTCTTGTACCAAGATACCTTTCTGGCATAGTATTACTCCTGTGAGTTCTGGCTTTCGAAACAATAAATTCGTACCTGACAGGGCGGAATATACTTGAAAAAAACTGAATGGTTAAGACAGCTTGGATATGATGAGGTTGCTCAACGCATTACCGAGTCTGAAGCAGTTAAATTTTCAGAGCCGGTAAATGTACCTGATACAGCGAAGATGGATAATATCTCAAGGATAGTTGTGCACCATTCTGCCACATCTACCGGAAATGCAGAGCTGTTCCGTCTTCTGCACCGGGCTGTGAACAGGTGGGAGGATCTGGGCTATCACTTTGTTATAGGTAATGGAACAGAGAGCCCTGATGGTTGTGTGGAGGAGGGCAGAAAGCTGCCTTATCAGGGGGCTCATGCCAGAGGAGCCAACAGGAACTCTATTGGTGTCTGTCTGGTGGGAAACTTCAATGATACAGAGCCTACCTCTTCTCAGTTGGAGTCGCTGAGAACACTGCTGAGAAGACTGATGAAGAATTATAACATAGGTATTGACGGAATTACGCTGCACCGAATGGTGAAAGGCTCATCAACAGAGTGTCCGGGAAAGAACCTGACTCTGGAGAAGATTCTGTTACTGCTTGAAAAGTAGTCAGTTGCATAAGACCCTTGCCACCTTGTTATGCGTTTTGTATATATCGGCTTCGAAAATGAGGGAGTAACACTGAATGATAGCTGTACTTACTTTTGTCCATGTTCTGGTATGTGTTCTTCTGGTGGCTGTTGTGCTGCTTCAGAAGTCCAAGGGCGATGGTCTTTCAGGTGCCTTCGGTGGAGGTGGAGCGCTTACTGCTTCCTTCGGCAGCAGAGGTGCTGTGAGCCTTCTCAGTAAGGCAACCACTGTGCTGGCAGTACTGTTCATGGTTCTTTCATTCCTTCTGGCAATCTTCAACTGATGAGTGCCGGGGTGGTGGAATTGGCAGACACGCCAGGTTAAGGACCTGGTGGGCAATAGCCTGTGCGGGTTCAAGTCCCGCCCCCGGTACCATGTATAAATCAGGGAGCTTTCGGGCTCCCTTTTTCTTTACCTGAGATTCTCCATAATGTTTTCTTCTGTCATTTCTTCGAAAACATCTGTTGAGAAAAGAACCTCTCCTGTTTCGCTTACAAGAACCATAGAAGGCACTGTAACAACACCATAGTCTTCAGCTGTGTCTTCGCCGTGTATAAGCACCTTGAAGTTCATTGAAAGGCCCTCAAGTCTTGAAGACGGGTCGGAGGATTCCCATAGGGAAACCGCCGTTGCATTCAGGTCGCTTCTTTCCGCGATACGGTTCAAGAGCCCGAGTGTCTCAAGAGATGCCGGATCCCACGATGAGAAGAAACTTAAAAGCACAGGGGATTCTCTGGGAAAAACAATTTTCTCTACAAATCCATCCATGTCTGCCAGGAAGACATCTGCAGCCTGTTCTCCAGGGGCAGCCAGGTGCATGAAACCAAGTTTCCTGTAATTGGAGTATGGAGACAGATCCAGATTAGAATCGGCATCAGTATCAATAAATCCAGTCTCAAGCCTCTGTCCCCCTGCTGTACCCCTGGGGCCGTAGTAGTCAATTCTCTCCACTGCATAAGGAAGAAAGTCATTCTTTCCTATATACCACACTGCCTCTCCCATTCTGTCTGCGTAGTAGACATGGAACACATGGCAGAGAACTCCATTAATCGTTTCCGGATAGAGAATTGCAACAGAGTCGGCGTTGATCTCATCGTGAAAAGGAGAGGGAAGCACATATTCCATGAGAACCGCAGTAGGAGGGTAATTGAATATGCCTTCAGCAGGACCTTTTGTTATGGTTTCTCTTGTGTGATCTATTCTGTAGAGAGAATCTTCTGTTGCCATATAAGTGACAGGCACTCTGAACTCAGGTATTGAGCCAGGGTGAATAAGCTGTATGAAGTCCAGCTGCATTACTGGATGCGAGTTCTGCTCCGGTTTAGTCAGAATTGCTTTGCCTGTTACCTCCGGTATTATGTTTGCCAGTGAACCGGTTCCTCTGAAATGGAAATCGTAAGACACGCTTTCAATCCCTGCAAGAACAGAATCTGACTGTAGGAAAACAAGATAAGGGTCCGGCGAATAGCCAGCCTGAAAAAGAAGAGCTGAGATGAGAAAGACCACTTTTTTTGACCTCCGTTTATTCCCCTCTAATATAGCAATGGTATTTGCTGTGCTGTTTCTCTGCTCATGCAGGGCTGAAGAGGCTGATCCTCATGCGGTCTTTGATTCTGCAGGAGAGGCTTTTGAGGCAGGTAATCCGGCACTTGCCGAATCTCTTCTGGTTCAGGTTACTGTTCTTGAACCAGGAAATGCCAACGCCTTGTACAACCTTGGAACAGTCAGAATGTCTGTTGGTGATTATAATGGTGCTGTTCAGGCCTACCGGCAGGTGATTGAGGCGGATTCCTCCCGTGTTGATGCGCTTACCGGCCTTGCAGGCGCCCTGGTTGGTGCCGGTCGTCTTGAGGAAGCCCTTGAGACAGGAGCCATGGCAGTGGAACTGAACCCATCTGACGGCATGGCTTTCAATCACTACGGAATGGCATTGCTTGAAACAGGTTCTTACAGTGAGGCTGCCTCATGTTTCAACACAGCCCTTCGCCGTTCTCCGAATAATCCGTCAGTACTGTACAACTGCGGAAACATTTCCATGATGGCAGGAGATGCTGAGAAGGCCCTTCAATACTTTGAATCGGTGCTGTCTCTTTCACCGAACCATTACGGAGCTGCCACAGGAAGAGCCAGGGCGCTGGGAATGCTGGAAAGACATCAGGAGGCTGAGGAAGCTGCTCTGGTGATTATTGCAGCATGGCCTGGAGATTTACAGGGCAGAGAACTTCTGGCGCTGGCATACTCGGAACAGGGACGGTTTTCTGAGGCAATTGAGGTTCTTGAACGAATGATACAGGACTGTCCGAATAATCCAATGGTACGCCTTGGTCTGGCAGAATGCTACCAGGGCATGGGTGACATGGAATCCGCCCTTGTTGAGTACGAGAGTTTCATGCTGATGCTTCCTGATACTTCCGGAACTGCTTCAATACGAAACCGTATAGCCTTACTGGAGGGGATTTGTGAGTAAACTGGAAGTTGCCGTTCATGTTGTCGGTCCGATTCAGACTAACTGTTATTCAGTAAGGTGTTCCGATACAGGAAAGGTTTTACTTATTGACCCTGGAGGTGATCCGGAGATTCTTCTCAGAGATGTTCCTGAGGTTCACTGCATTGTATACACACACGGTCATTTTGATCATGTGGGAGGCGCCGCTTCCATTATTGCTGAACACTCACCTGAAACCATGCTTCATCCTGCTGACAGGGAGATGTTCAATATGGCAGACGCAGTTGCTGCTGAATGGGGATTTCGTGCAGAGAAGCCGCCTGCTCCCTCAGCTGAACTCTATGAGGGACTGGAGGTCAGAGCAGGGCATATGTCTTTCACAGTTATGCATACTCCAGGTCATTCACCGGGATCAATCTGTCTCTACGGCCATGGAATTCTCATTGCAGGTGATACTCTCTTTGCAGGATCCATAGGTCGCACTGACCTTCCCGGCAGTTCCAGTTCAGCAATGAGAAAAACACTGGTCAGGCTTTCTGAAGAAATTCCTGAAGATACAGTAATTTATTCGGGACATGGTCCCTCAACGGTTATGTCACAAGAGCTTCGTACCAATCCGTTCTTAAGAGCTTGCAATAAAACCTGATGATTAGAATAATAGAAGAGTTGACAATTGACGGGAGATATTGTTGCCTGAAACAAAACTGAAGGCCTTACTCAGATCCATTCTCAGCAGACTTGAATTTGCCGTAAGTAAGAGTGATGGCGATGTGGCCTCTGAGCTCAGCGAAGCCATCAGGGAAACGGAAGAGTGTCTGGCTCTGCTCTCTGCTCCTGAGATTGTACCTAACGGTGGAAAATCGATACTCTTCATAGATGATGAAGATGTCATAAGAAATATCGCTTCAAGAATGCTTTCAGCTTCAGGGTATTCGGTACTTACAGCTGCAGATGGCCGGAGTGGTATGGAGCTTTTCAACAAGAACGCAGAGTCTATAGGCTGCGTGATTGTGGATCTGGTAATGCCTGGTATGGATGGCATAAAAGTAGCGGATACTATTCACTCTTCTCATCTCCGGACAGGTGTTATTCTCACAAGCGGCTACGGAGAAGAGGAGATAAAAAAACGCTACGGATCCCTCGGGCCTGGAGAGTTCATGCGAAAACCGTTCAGTTCAGCTATGCTCAGAGAAATGGTTGCAGGTGTTATGGAGAGTGACGGCGGCCCCTGAGCATTTATTTATAAATGAGCTTTTTATGCTATAACATGCACTAATGGAGGCTTTATGATTACTAATATCGTTCTTTTGGCCCTACTTGGAAGCTGGGGAACAATGGCTGTTCCTGGAAACTGGGTTTCAGCAGGAGGCAGGTACGGTACTCCGCCTGAAATAACAGTTCTTGAATCAGACGGAGAACATGCACTGATTCAGATTGACCTTTCAGGTTACTCTGTTGAGGAAACAGCAGGCTACACCAGATTCCACATTCCAGGTGCAGGATGGAATACAGGTGAGTTACCTGGACAGCCTGAGATTCCTGTGATTTCAGTTGTTCTCGGTGTTCCAATGGGAATGACACCGGAGGTCTCCCTGGCTGATGAAAACAGAGAGTTTGTCTGCACCGGCAGAGCCTATCCAACACAGCCGCTTCAGTACGACTCTGCAGTTGAGCCCTTTCATTTTGTTGAGCTTTCCGCTTCCACTGCCGGCGTTTATCCTGCTTCGACAGTGTCCCTTCACGAGCCTGGCGTATGGGCAGGGGTGAACACAGTGGTTCTGCAGGTGAATCCGGTGAGCTGGAATTCTGAGACAGGCAGGTTCAGTGTGGCAACCAGGGTGATCGCCAGAGTGGATTTCACAGGCAGCAGAGAGTATCAGTGTTCTGTTCGGCCTGAGATAGCTGCCATGCACAGTGCCGGAATAGTTAATTACGAGTCGCTGAACATTCCTTTGAATGACTCACCGGTCTCCACTGATGATGTGGTATACATTGTTCTGGTGCCTGAAGATAACCTGGACACAATTACCCCTTTTCTTGCCATGGTTAATTCACTGGGGCACAGAGTAAGTATAAACATAATTGACGAGGGCGCATCAAGCGCCAGTGTAAGGGCGGTTATTACCGGTCTCTATCAGGCAGGTGTCACAAGGTTTGCACTTATTCCAGCCAGACATCAGCAGATAGAGGGTAGAAACTATGGCAACTTTTACGGTGATTACTACTACGAATGCATGACTTCTGACAACATACCTGATATAGCTGTAGGTCGTTTTCCCGGAGACTCTTCACAGCTGGAGAACCAGACTGAAAAGGCAATGTCCTATGTGTCATACACAGGTGAGCCCGGAGTCCCGTCGCTGCCTGCAAGTGTGATTCTCTGTGCACATGAGGAAAACTATCCGAATAAGTACACAGCCAACTCCAATGCAGTGGCAAACTATGACTATGCCCTTGCAGATGTGGTCTTCGAAACATGCTATCCTCCAGAGGGAGGTACAGCTGAACAGGTGCAGACTGCTATCAATAATGGTGTAGGCATAGTCAACTACCGGGGGCACGGTTCGATTACCACATGGCAGTGGAGCCCTGGATGGAACGCAGGTGCCATATACGACTGCACAAACACCTTTTATCCCCCTGCTTTCAATGTGGCATGCAGCAATGGTACCCACGACAAGCCTTATAACTGCCTCTGCGAAAGCTGGCTGGATGCTCCTTCTGTAGGAGCAAGCGGAACTTTAGGCGCAAGCGCGCCTTCACTTACCACAGTAAACAACCTCTTTCAGAAGCAGCTTTTCAAGGAATTATTCGATACAGGCAACACCTGTGCCGGAGAAATGTTTGCTGCTTCACAGGCATACATTATTCAGCAGATGCCAGGCGGCGGTGTGAACAACTCAAGGATGTACCACTGGTTCGGCGATCCTTCAATGGACATACCGAACAGTGATCTGGAAGGCGCTCCTTTCGAAATCTCAATTGATGTTCCTGCTTCTGTAAATTCAGGAGACAACAGCCTTACCCTTACAGTAACCTCAGAAGGTGTTCCTGTGGAGAATGCCGTGGTAACCATAACCGACGGTATCGGCAATCACCCGGAATACAACGAAACCTTCTATGTTCAGGAAACAACATCAGCAGCTGGAACCGTAACCCTGAACTTCACAGCAACAGGTGAAGGCAATCTTTTCTATGGTGTCAGACTTCACAACTACTCTTCGGTATACGGTGAGATAGAAGTTAATTCCCAGGGAATTCAGGGTGGAACCGAACCGTCTTTCTACCTCTCTCAGGTGAGGCCTTCACCGGTGCGTTCTTCAGCTGCAATTGAGTTCACCGCACCTGAAGGATCACATGTGAACATTTCACTTGTTGATCTTGCAGGAAGAACCGTTTCAACAATTCATGACATGCCTGCTGTTTCAGGTGTGAATCAGCTGAATATCGACGCTTCCAGCCTGCTCCCGGGCATTTACTTTGTACGGATGCAGGCAGAGGGCAGCTCTGTCACAAGAAAGATGGCAGTTGTACGCTAGGGCGGCAGTCGGTCTTGCAGCTTTTGCTCTGCTCCTGTCATCGTGCATGACAGGAGCAGAGGAAGTTCTGAGTTTTCCCACTTACATACAGGCTACCAGGCAGTTCCCTTTGGAAATCACAGTGCCTCCGGTGTTATCCGGTGCAGGAAACTATGGTCTTGTCGCGTCAGGCGACACCCTCTATCACATGGAACTTAGGCACGGACGAATTCACCACAGAACCGGCTTTGACGGGCCTGTAACAGGCCTTGCGCCCGGTGGAGGGAAAAACATTTTCGTTGCAGGCGGCAACACTGTATATCTTGTTCAGGGAGCTGATATTGTTATGTTTGAGCAGATGAATTCTGATATTCTCTTTCTTACCGCTTGCGGTGACAATCCGGTTGTTTACTTGGCAGACAGCAGTATATGCCTCCTCTCCCATGCAGACCTTTCTGTAACAGCAGCCGCGACCACTGATATTTCTTCAGTTTGCGCATTCTGCGGTTTCAGCTCCTGGCTCTGTATCGGCGGAGAGGATGGAAGCATGGAAAGCCGCTCTGTACCTTCTCTGGATTTGAAGTGCTCTGAAAAAGTCAACGGGCTGTTACAGTTCATGACCGGAGCAGGTGAGAACAATCTGCTGTTTTCTTCAGAGCGGTGGAACGAGGTGGCTGTGTGTTCTCCGCAGGATCTCAGAATAAGCGTAATGTTCACATTCCCTGTCACACCATGTTACGCCTATGCTGACAGTACTCTATCTTTTGTTTTTGCAGTTCTTCCTGATAACGGAATAGAGGTGTGTTCTGCAAGCGGTGAGATAAAGTGGCGGGGTAAAGGTTATGGAAGCGATTCTTTCGTTACCCTTGCTGATGATCTGGAGACTGCGCTGATTTCTTCAGGAAACAGGGTGGATATTCTGCTGCGATAGTAATTCAGCGGCCTGGTATCACTACAAGTACCTTCTCTGAATCCCGCTGCACATGAAGAGTAAGTTCTTCAGTGGTATTTTGAACCATTACTTTCAGTGCTTCAGGGTGATATACATGTTCCCCGTTTATGGTTGTGACTATGTCACCCTCTCTGAGACCTGATTCCCATGCAGTTGAACCTGTCTGCACATCAAGAATAAGAATACCATGTACCTCAGAGAGCCCTGATGTTGCAGGCATTGCTGTTACGCCGAACTCTGGAGTGCTCATTCCTGCGTCTGCAAGAAAGGTTTCTATCCAGAAGTACCACAGACTGCTCGGCACCAGAGCCAGAAGTTCACCTCTGCCGTCTTGCGGATCAAATGAACCTGCGACTATTCCTGCAAGTGCATTGTAAGAATCGAACACTGGAGCGCCCATCAGTTCAGATGATGGGGATGCTGCAAGAAGAAGAGCTCCGTCATCAAGCTGTTCCATCGGGAATGTCTGCACAACAGATATACCTGTAGGGTGGTTGGCAACAATCATCAGCGCTGCGCCATTGGGAGGAGATGTGTTTCGCGGCTGCTCATATGCATTGAACACAGAATCAGCAAACACCAGAAGAGAGAGCCCCATGTCCCTGAAAGGGATTACAGAATCAGGATAGATTCTGTTTCCCTTTAAAATCAGAAACGGGTCATTACCTCTTGTAAAGGCATGAAGTGTAACTGCATGGCTGGGGGAAACGGCTATACCGCTGCATATCTCCACATAATTGTTGTTTTCGTGGAACCTGCCTACTGATACCGCAGGGGAATCAAGCATTCCATTCATCAGATTAAACGCCATCAGTAATGAAAGGAGAACGAAGGACATTAATGCCTCTTAGAATGTGGTTACTGAAGAGGGTCTGGAGTATGCAACTACAGGAGCAGGAGTATAGATGTCTTCATTGTAACTTTCAGTTTTAACGGTTTTGGATGATGCAATGACAGGTGACTGAGTACTGCCGTTCAGATTACCGAGTATCAGAACAGCTGCAGCGACAAAAGGAATTGCAGCAGCAATTTTCCAGGTAATCTGAGGTATTGCGGTTTTACTGAGAGGTGATTTGTCGTAATTGCCGGACTCAACACGGGCCATCACATGTTCAAGGAGGTTTTCAGGAGGAGATGGCTCTTCCAGATTACCAGTTTCTCTTGAGATTGCTTCTGTGACCGTCATGGCTTTTCTGCATGAGGGGCATCCGTTCAGATGGAATGCCAGCACATTGCGCTGTTCTTTTGTTGCTTCGCCGTCAACTGCAAGGTCAATTAGTTTAAGGGCATCTGTGCAGTTCATTTCCACATCTCCCATACATCTGCCAGAGACTCGCGGAGAGCTGCTCTGGCTCTGTTTATACGGGATTTCACTGTTCCGATTCTTATGTCCAGCACCTCTGCTATTTCCTCATAGGTGAAACCCTGTTTTTCTCTGAGCAGGAAGGGTTCACGGTAGTGTTCCGGAAGCTCGTTTACCGCTTCCTCAATACTGGCGCCAAGTTCCCTGCGGCCTTCTCTGTAGTGAGGTGTCATGTTGGAGGAACCCTTGAGTACCACTTTGTCCAGTGATACCATGTTCCATCTGGAACGCCTGCGCCACTCTTTCTTTGCCAGATTGCTTGCTATTGTGAAAATCCAGGTCACAAGCGGTCTGGATGGATCGTAATTATTTCTGTATCTGTAAACCCTGCAGAAAGTCATCTGGAGCTGCTCCTCAGCTTCTTCCTCGCTGCCGAGCATCCGAATAAGATGAGAGAAGATCGGACGCTCAAAACGCTTTACCACTTCAGCAAATGCGTCTTCATCACCTGCACACAGGTCAATCATAAGCTGCGAATCAGTTCTGGGATCTTTTCCGGAGCTTTTTTTCAAGGCGCTCATCCTCGGCATTGGTGAACCTCCGTGTTTCCTTATTCTAAATCCTTTATCCCTGAAAACCATATATGTTCCAAACTTGACTGTACCGCTCTGGATTTCACATGAATAGAGACTATGAAAAGAAGTGTGTTTATCAGAACCCTTGCTCTTGCAGGCCCTTACAAGGGTCGTACAGCATTGGCAATACTCTTCGCAATAGTCTTTGCCGCATCAAGCGGTGCCACACTTGCAATGATACTTCCCATCTTTGACGATGTTCTTGGTGAAAGAGAAGAGGGAAGACCTGAGATGAACCTGAAGAGAGCAATGGAAGAGAGTCTTTCGCCGGTATTGACAAGAATAGACGCTTCTTTCTCTTCCGGAAATCTTGATGATGCCGGAAGTGCCATGACAGCCCTTCCAGGCGCTTTCATGCAGGGTATTCACTCAGCATCACCATCCCAGGCTCTCATGGCAGTGATAGTTACTGTCGTTTTTCTAATTCTTGTTAAGAACCTTGCCCAGTTTCTGCAGGTATTCTTTGTGGCTTCAGTTGAAGAGGGTATGCTCAGGGATCTCAGGTTCAGTGTTTACCGTCATCTTCTCAGGCTTGACCTTAAGTATTTTTCAAGGAGCAGGGCAGGTGAGCTGACCAGCAGACTCACAGCAGATGTTGTAAGAATAAAGGGTACAGTTACACAATCACTTGTCAGTGCTCTCAGGCAGTTCTTTCTTCTTGTAATCTATGTCGGTCTTACTCTATGGGTCTCCTGGAAACTCACTCTTGTAACCCTTGCTGTAATGCCGCCCAGCATACTTATCATCCTGGCTCTGGGAAGAACTCTCAGGAAACGAAGCCACAAATCACAGGAGAAAATGGCTGATTTTGCCAGTTTTCTCACTGAAACAATCACAGGTATTCGGGTAGTAAAGGCATTCGCAATGGAATCGTTCGAAGAGGAACGCTTTCTTGATACTGTAAACTCCCACAGGGATTACGAGATTTCCCTGAGAAGGATGAAAGCTCTCTCAGGCCCTGCAACTGAGTTTCTCGGCGCAGTTGCCGCCGGAGTTATTCTGTGGTTCGGAGGGAATGCTGTTCTCAGTGGAGACAGCATGTCTGCTGGAAAATTCATGGTCTTTCTGGCTGCAGCGCTGAGCATGATCGACCCTGCAAAAGGGCTGAGCAAGGCTTACACCGCCATAATGGCAGGGCTCGCAGCAGGGGAGAGAGTTTTCAGCATACTGGACACAGAACCAACCATAAAAGAACCAGCGGAGCCGGTGGTGCCGAAAGGGCTGAATGAGTCAATCCGTTTTGAGAATGTTTCATTCGGCTACGATTCTTCCAGACTTGTGCTCAAGGATATAAACCTTGAAATCCGAGCAGGGGAGATTGTGGCTCTGGTCGGCCCCAGCGGTGGCGGCAAAAGTACGCTGGCAGACATGATTCCAAGGTTCTACGACCCTGATAAAGGACGCATTCTTCTGGACGGTAATGATCTGAGAACTCTGAGCATTTCTTCTCTGAGGTCCATGATGGGAGTTGTAACCCAGGAAACCGTTCTCTTCAACGACACTGTATACAACAACATTGCCTACGGCTGCACGAATATTCCCGCAGAACAGGTAAAGAACGCTGCTGCAGTGGCCAACGCCCTTGAGTTCATTGAGAAGTTGCCTATGGGTTTCAATACGGTGATAGGTGAGAGGGGAGTTACCCTTTCCGGCGGCCAGAGACAAAGGCTGGCCATAGCAAGGGCAGTCTTGAAGAACCCTCCTGTACTGATTTTCGATGAAGCAACAAGCGCACTGGATACAAAGAGCGAGAAACTGGTTCAGCAGGCTATAGACAAGCTGGTGGAGGGAAGAACCTCCATAGTTATAGCCCACAGACTCAGCACTGTAATGAAAGCCTGCAGGGTTCTCTATATTGAAAACGGCAGAATACTGGAGGAGGGAACTCACAAGTCACTGCTCGCCATGAACGGCAGGTACAGAACACTCTGGGAGATGCAGTTTGCCGGAAAGTAACGGAAGGCTTGTTGTAAGGCTTCACTCTCTCGGGGATGTGGTGCTTGCTTCTGCCTGTGCTGCAGGTGCTTCTGCCTTTATCACGAGACCTGAATATGTTCCTGTGGCAAACAGATTTCCGGGAGAGGCGAAAACAATTCCCCTTGCAGGAGGATGGCCTGAGCTGAGGAGCATTTCACGGAGCTATTCGGAAATATTCGACCTGCAGGGGAATCTGACCACCAGACTTGGTTTGCCCGATAGCCGTACTCGAAGGTTCAAAACGAACAGAAAACTGAGAAAAAGAGTTCTGTCCGGAGAGAATGTTCAGCTGCCCTGGCGAGCAGAGGAATACGGTAAGGTTTGCGGTCTGCAGGGAGACCCTTCTCCAGTTCTTATAAGAAGGTCTTTTCCTGAAAAAGGCAGCAGGACAATAGGTATAGTCGCCGGCGGAAGATGGAAGATGAAATTCATTCCTGACGGAGTTGTTGCTGAACTGGCAAGGCTTTTCTGTGACAGAATGGATGCCAGAGTACTCATAATGGGGGGAGCGGCAGACAGAGAGAGGGCAGAAGCTATTACAGAACAGTGCGGATACAGGAATGTGGAATCTGCAGCAGGCCGAGGGGGAACCGGAGACCTTATTGAACTCATAGAGTCTCTTGACCTGCTTGTATCACCTGATTCCGGCCCTGCACATCTTGCTATGGGGCTTGGTGTTCCTGTTCAGGTGGTATTTACTTCCACTTCACCGGCCCTGGGGTTTTATCCTGCTGATTTCAAAGGCATTTATATGGTCAAGGAACTGCAGTGCAGACCCTGCCACAGACACGGCGGAACCAGGTGTTCTGAAGGCAATTCTCTCTGCAGTAACCGTCTGGTGCCGTCAGACATGTTCAGGAGGGCCCAGTGGCTGATGCAATGAACACCCCTATGATGCGCCAGTACATGGAGATGAAGCGAGAGCATCCTGATGCGGTTCTTCTCTTTCGAATGGGCGATTTCTATGAAACCTTCCTTGATGACGCAAAAAAGATTTCAGGAATACTGGGTATCACCCTTACATCACGGCAGAAGAGCGGCGGAGGAGAGGGCATTCCCCTTGCAGGCTTTCCCCATCACGCACTGGACGGGTATCTCACAAGGCTTCTGAAGGCCGGCTTACGGGTCGCAGTCTGCGAACAGACTGAAGATCCCAAAAAGGCAAAAGGTCTTGTGAAAAGGGAAGTGGTAGAGATAGTCACTCCTGGAACCCTTGTGGCAGGCTCTGCTCTGGAGCAGCGCACAGAGGTTCTTCTGGGAGCGTATGCCCATCACGGCAACCGGGCTGGAATGGTGTTCTGTGACCTTTCAACAGGGGACATAACAGCAACTGAGGTTGACAGTGCTTCAGGAACTTCCGAGCTCGCAAGAATGAATCCCAGGGAAGTTCTGGTTTCCGAGGAACTTGACGCAGTGTTGCCTCCGGATATTGAAACCACCACACTGGACAGCTGGAAGTTCGATCCAGGCACAGGTGAGAAAGAGGTCAGCCATGTTTTCGGCTCTGCTGCTCCTGAAGGTTTCGGCATATCAGACCGCACTGCTGTCCTTTCCGCTTTCGGCGCATTGCTCTCGTACATAGGGCACACCAAGTGCGGTTCTGTATCCCACCTTAACTTTCGCGGTCTCTATATGCAGTCAGATTCACTTCTTATAGACAGGAACAGCTCACGGGCTCTTGGCATCACAGATTCAATTCCAGGGGAGGAGGAGGCTGTACTTGCAGAGCGAACCGATGAAACTGTTACCCCTGGAGGAGGCAGACTCTGGCGCCGCTGGCTCACAGCGCCTCCTTTCAACCCTGAGGAAACGGCAGGAAGACACCAGGCTGTTGAACATCTGCTTAACACAGGCAATCATCTGAAGATTCGCGAACTCCTGAGAGGCACTGCTGATCTTGAAAGACAGGCAGGCAAACTGGGTACAAGAAGGGCTTCTCCCAGGGATTTGAGGGCTATTTCCGCCACTGCGGAGGTTATTCCGAAAATCTTTCAGATGGCCGCTGAAAGCGGTTCACTCTACCTGGAACGGACCGTTGATACCGACAGACTGGAAGACATAGCTGCAATCATCGATTCAGCTGTCTCGTTAAACCCTCCTGTAAGGCTCACAGACGGCGGTGTGATAAGGGAAGGCTATTCTTCTGAACTGGACCAGCTTCGTGAAGTAAAGACCGGCGGCAGAAAATGGATGGAATCAATGCTTGCAGCTGAGCAGGAGGCCACCGGCATTCAGAAAATGAACCTGGGGTACAATAGGGTATTCGGCTACTATATAGAGGTCACCAAAGCCAACCTGCACCTTGTTCCTGAACACTACATAAGAAAGCAGACCCTTGTTGGCGGGGAGAGGTTCATAACTCCCGACCTGAAGGAAATGGAACAGAAGATACTAGGTGCAGATGAACGAATAGCCGCCCTTGAGGCCGAACTCTATTCAGAGATTCTTGAACAGGTTGCACAGTCTGTGGACAGGGTTCGAAATGCCGGCAGAGCCCTTTCTGTAACCGATGTAATCTGCTCACTGGCCTACATTGCCCAGAGCAGAGGATGGACAAAACCGGTACTTTCAGAAAGCCGCTGCCTGAAGATAACAGACGGCAGGCACCCTGTACTTGAAGCAATGCTTCCTGCAGGAGAGTGTGTTCCCAACAGCATGGAACTCACTGCTGAAAACAGAATACTTCTGGTTACCGGACCGAACATGGCAGGTAAATCCACCTTCCTGAGACAGGCTGCACTTCTTGTTATTCTTGCGCAGAGCGGTTCCTTCGTTCCTGCAGCAAAAATGGAGTTCAGCCCTGTTGACAGGATCTACACAAGAATAGGATCAGCAGACCGACTCACCAGAGGCCAGTCCACATTCCTGGTTGAGATGGCTGAAGCAGCTTCCCTTCTCAACGGCAGCACAGGCAGAAGCCTTGCTATTCTTGATGAAATAGGAAGGGGAACAAGCACCTATGACGGTCTCTCAATAGCCTGGGCCATGCTTGAATACCTCCATGATTCACAGGAACACTGCCCCCTTGTTGTCTTTGCGACCCACTACCATGAATTAACATCTCTGGCATCACGACTGCCTATGTGCAGCAATGCCAACACAGTTGTCCGTGAAACCGGCAGAAAGATTTCGTTTCTCTACCAGGTTGAACCTGGTTCCGCCGACCGTTCATACGGTATTCATGTAGCCTCAATGGCAGGAGTGCCTTCACCTGTTGTAAAAAGAGCCGGCAGGGTTCTTGAAGACCTTGAAAAGGGCAGACACCTGCTTCCCTCAGGAAGTGCATTCTCAGAGGGGCAGATGAGCCTGCCTCTCTCAAACCCTGAACACCCGGTACTTGAAGAAATTCGCAGAATGGAACCGGATGCCCTCACTCCCCGTAAAGCACTGGAACTCATATACGCCCTGAAAGACCGTCTTGATTAGACATAATGGTTGTAGCGCCACCGCTGATCAGAATACCTTACCCTTTTCAGCAACTGCGCAGCCGGAAGGGTTGTCCAGGGTGTTAGTAAGGCATGTCGGTCCTGATATCCATAAGTACCACTCACACGACAGGAGTTCCGTAAAACCGGAATCACTGGAACACTCTGAACACAGAAATCTTCTGACTCGCATCTAATAAATATAAAAAGCTTTAAATCAGCAAATAGTCGTCTTTTATTAAGGTTGATAGTCCCGCTTGAATCTTTGTTCGTGACAACTCACCTGCCTGTATTGACGACAGCATAACAACCGCTTACCCAGGTAATGGATACTAATGTTCAGGCCTGTCCAAGATAGCTTTTTAGCATCAAGATAAGAAAAATG
>PDSZ01000044.1 GCA_002748705.1 Candidatus Fermentibacterota bacterium | reverse complement strand
CAGCAGGAATGAAGCCAGCTCCAGAAGTTCCGTAGTGCCACTGGGACTGATAAGATGCACCAGAGAACCACTGAAGTGCCATAACCCTGCAATGAGACCCAGTCCTGCCAGAAAAATCCACCCGATAACCCTGTTAACGAATTTGATTCCCTGTTCGTGACCTCTGTCCTCAATGACTCTGGAGTAGATAGGAATGAATGCTGAACCGAAAGAATGTGCCACTACATCCCTGAGCAGCTGGGGAAAGACCATTGCAACTGCCAGTGCATCGGTTTTCCAGTTGGCACCGAAGATAGAAGTTATCTGCGCAAACCGGAAATAGGCAAGCAGAGCATTTAAAGCATTTCCTGCTGACATTACAGAAAACCCGAGAATCTTTCCGTCAGCTGCAGGCTTTTTCTCTTCAGACATATGCCCTCGAAGGAAGAGCAGGCATTACTCCGTTCTTAACTGCTCTGTATGCATCAGAATATCCTTTTCTCTCATCACAGCTGAAAAAACCGGCACTGAGCATTCTGACAATACACTTTATAAGAATCAGTTTCCTTGCAGCAGGGAAATCAGCAGGGCAATGCTGCCTGAAATACTCATAAAGCCCCCAGTGAAATCCTGCCAGTCTGATCGCCCTGGAGCCGCTTGATCCTGTTCCCTCCTGATGAATGAACTGCGCATCACTGCAAAAACCCATACTCAGCCCTGCATCAGAAGCTCTCGCGCATAGATCCACATCCTCGAAATAAAGGGGGTATCTGCTGGAAAAACCTCCCAGGTTAAGAAAGTCAGAGCGCCTGACGAGGATCAGCGATCCCTGAAGCCAGTTAAAAGAATCTGCACACCATAGCGGCAGTGCTTTATGAAAAACCTGAGCCCGAACCCATTTCAGAGAAGGCCAGATACCTGAAGATGGAATAACCCTTCCGGTTTCATTCAATGTTACGGCACCGGTAAACGAATGCTTAACTCCATACTCCAGCAGCTTTGATGTGTTCTTACTGTCAACGGGCAGAGTATCCGGATTGGTTATGAGAATGTACTCGGTTTCAGCTTCTTTCGCGCAACGGCTGATACCTGCGCCGAATCCTTTGTTCTCCCTGTATGGAAGAACTCTGACATTCGGCATCTGATCAGAAGGAACGCCTCCCCCGTTGTCGGCAACAATGCAGCAAATACCTTTGCCGGACCACGCAGATGCCCATTTCTTAAGACCTGCATCAGCTCCAAATGCCACTGTCACTACTGTCAGGTCACTGAACAAGCGTCCTCCTTCTGAACAAACAGCAGCCAATATACTGGAATATTTTCCTGAGTTTCCATTCATAGTCCAGCCTTGATAAGGATTAGTGCTGTATTGCCGGCAGAGACACCCATACGACTAAGACCAGAACCCAATCCTGTGTTGCCTGAATGGAGCACAATACTCCAGGCTGAAAAGGAGCAGGTCTGTTACAAACTTTTACATTTCATTCATTCTTCTGTTTCTCAGACAGGTAATTATCCCTGTGCAACAATCTCTGGAAAGGAGAGAAAAATGAGAAGCAAAATAACCGTCATCACATCGGCAGCTGCACTACTGCTTGCCGCCGGAACAGTTTTCGCCCAGCCGTGCATTCCGTTATTACACGGCCCGGGAAGAGGTATTGAAATGCTGCTAAACCAGGGTCATGGTGATATTCTTGAGGCAATACTGCCTATTCTGCGCCACATTGATCTCACAGATTATCAGAGGTCAGAAATCAGAGAGATTGCAGCAACTGCCAGAGAGCAGATAGAGGAGCTTCATGACCTTGATGAAATCAGAGAAAGGCACGAGAACTTCAGGGAGCTTTTCTCCTCAAGCACACTGACCGCACAGGAGATTAAGGCCTTTCTTGATAACAGAATTACAAGGATGGAAACCATGAATGAAATATTCGCTGAAGCTATTGCGGATATTCACCATCTACTTACACCTGAGCAGCTTCAGCTTATCGCCGAGTTTGAGCCTGACCAGGCATGTCGCAGAATGAGAGAGCGCAATTCCGAACAGATAAGACCCGCGCGTTAATCCTGAGGGCAATCTTCCTTCAAGGGGCAGGACTTCACAGTTTTGCCCCTTTTATATTATCAGTAGGAAAAGGAGTGATATGGTTTTCGGTGAACTTGACGAAATAAGAAATGCTGCTGAAAAAGCTGCAGAAAGAGAAGGAGTTCCTTTTTACATACTAAGGGATACTTCAAAAAGAACCAAAGCCTACACAGCTCTTACTTCTGTCGGTTTCGGTCTTCCGCCGGGATTTCAGATAGAAGAACTGATAACTCCGGAACATGAGCTGGAGGAGATAGAACCTCCTGAGAAGATTAGTAGCAACGGCTTTTGACAAAAGCATGTAATAGGCAGACAAAAGGCAGAATTTTACTGTCTGTAATCAATTTTTCCAGTTCACCGGGCCTACCATTCAGTGCAGTCAATAATCCTGTAACAGAATCTGTATATCTCTGACTAAGAGCTCTTGACAAATAAAGGCTGGCATGAGTATAAATAAACTGTGCTGACATTTGTGAGTATAGCAGGAAAGAGAGGATTTCATGAAACTATTGTTCACACTATTTCTCATTGCAGCTTCGGCAATTGCTGATGATAACGGTTGCTTTGAAACTGCCGCAGACGTCGTTCCGACTGCGGGAACAGACGATATAGTGCTTACTGTTCTTGGGAGTTTCTCATCTGAAACTCAAAAATTAGGCTTGGATATGTACGATACTGACCAGTTAACCTGCGTCATAGCAACTGACAGAAACGGTAGGCAGGTTCATTCATACAATACATCCACCGGCGTTCCCATTAACTCTATGAATCTGGACTCCACCAATACCAACTGTTTCGGAGTGGCATGGGATCATGTTCCCATGGGGCGGCAATCAGGCTACCATACAAATGACTGGATGTTGAGCACACTCTTCTACTCGGAAGACCTGGGAGCAAGCTGGTCTTATCTGGCCAATCCTGTGGGTGATGAAGGCAGAGGCTTTGATTTTGACGGAACCGACTACTGGATTACAAACGATTATCTTGGTGTATGCAGATTCCAGCCCGGCGGTGATCATCAAATGCTCGCCACTCCTGAAATAGCCTCACAGCTCAGCGGGCTTACCATATTTCCTTATTTGGGTGATATAGGAGTTGCTGTTACAGCCTACAACAGTCATTTTATCTGGTTCTACCGGTGGAACGGCACAGATCTTGACTATATTGGAAAAGCTCCGTGTCCATTCACTGTGGATAGTAGCTTAGGTCTTGCCTACAGTATGAACCTTGGTACCCTGTTCTGGTCATATAAACAGACCGATGGGAAATACGGCATCAGCGAACTTTCCCTGCAATTCACATCTCTTTCAAGAGAAACCTGGGCAGGAATAAAGAGTTCATTCTAACACTGCTTCTTTGAGAGGGAGGGGGTTGGTTCCCCCTCCCTTTTTCGTTTAGGATTAAATAACTTTTCAATACTACTCAGAAAGGTTACGATGAACACTTATCCTGCAGTAAGAGACCCTGGATCTATTGAGCTGATTTTCAGAAGAATCAGATCCAGCACTCCACCTGATAAAGTAACAAAAGGATACCTTGAGGCCGCCGGTTTCAGGCGGCAGACCGACTTGAAGCTGCTTGAGCTTCTGTTCTTTCTGGGATTCATCGACAGCAGTCTTTCTCCTTCTAATCTTTGGAAAAACTCGGTAGAGTTAGAGGAAAAAGACTTTGCTTCTCTTCTGGGAGCTTCACTTTCAAAAGCATACGCTGGTATTTTTAAGAAATATCCCAGAGGCAGCAGCATAGACGGCAGGTCTCTGATGGAGCTGTTCAAGAAGGAAACAGGAGTATCGGATACTGAAGCTGCGTATATGGTTCTTACAGTTCAGGTACTCTCGGATATAGCCGATTTTTCCGGAAACCTGGATTTAACTGCAAATACATCCCCTGTTGTACCTGCCCCTGAATCTCCTGCGGAGACCAGGGCTGACAACGCACTGAATGTTTCTGCAGAACCGGCACCGACAATCAGTGTTCCTGAGAATGGTATTACGCTTAACATTACCATTCCACCTGAATTGGTTGACAATGAGATCAGGGAGATAGTCAAGACCCTTCTAAAGAAGCTTTCCTGACAAAGATAATCCGGAACAGGATCGCTGAGTTCTGTCAATAATCAATATCTGCTTCAGTAATACAACGGTTCAGAGAAGTGCAACTAAGTTATTACTATATCAGAATGCTCTGACTTAGTCTCATTTACTCAGAATCCATATATCAGAGCTATTAAGGATCAGGTTCGCTGGATATGATAAAAGTTGATTTCTCTGCCGCTATGATGGCTGACTTTATGGAACAGTATAATGCCAATGGTGAAAATGGATCGGGGAGGGCAATCAGCCCTCCCCCTGCTGATTACGAAACCTCTAGAAAGAGGTCTTGATGCCAGCCCAGGAGTCCCTGGCAAGAGAAGAAAGATTAATGGTGAATTCTACGATCTCGTACTCATAATTACTGGTTCTGTAAGCCCAGAAAAAGGAGTCTCTGTTTTCACTGTAGGCAAGACCATAGCTCCTGTGCGGAGTTACCGGACACGGGGCACTGCCGAGGAACTCCAGATCGGTACCATCCCAGCTGTAGAACCAGATGTTGTGTGATACATAGGTTGTAACAGCAATACCGGTGTTACCGTTGTAGGGGAAAGTGGTAAGGCCTGTAAGCCTTTTGGAGACTTCAGGAGTAGCAAGCATGACTGAGGCTCCGCCTGGCTGGAAATAGCAGACTCCGTTGTTGTTATTTGTTATCCAGTAGTTAGTGCCGTCATAATCCATTCCGCGCCCATATATTCCAACAGGGCCAGTATATGTTGTCCAGGTAGTGCCACCGTTATCTGTGCAGAACAACAGGTTTTTCTCATAGTCATCTGTACAGAGCCCTGTATCTGTCGCGTCATTAACGGCAACACCAAAACCTTTGGTGTTTTCAGAATCAAGCTGAATCGTGTTCAGCGTAGAGCCGGTTTCCGGATCGTAGACCTGAACTAGATCATCACGGTCATTGATGGCAAGAAGAAAGGTAGATGAGGCCGACTCCGAAATATCCAGCCCGAGAGTCTCTGTTACAGAGGAAAATGATCCTACCACTGTGATGGACACATCATCAGTTGCAGGTAAAGCTATTGCCAGAGAAGCAACGCAAAGCAGAAAAAAGAAACCTTTCATGATATCCTTTCTGTTATGAGTTTGCCCCTCATTTTGAGGGATACATAATTATTATACCAATAGAAAGGATTGTCAAGAATCAATCTTTTATCTTCAATGGATTACTGCTTAAACCCCTTTCAGTTGACTCACTTCAGGTGATACAGGCTGTGACGGTAATTTTGTTCTCTATGGTCGCTTGAGCCTCTCCCTCAAGGGATGAATACGGAAATGTGCGGAACAGTTTCGTAATGTGTTTCAGCAAGCGGGTTTTTCAGCTCTTTGGGCTGAGGCAGATATGAACCTTAAGAAACAGTCTCTCATGCCGACCCAATTGTATGGAATCTGTTTTGCCCTGCCTGGCATCTGAGTATGGGAATATTCTGCCAATGGAAGCAGACTCCGGAGAGACCTGAAGCCGCGCAGAACTCATGCTGAAGAATATGTGCATTGCGTTAACTGTCATCATCAGCGAAACTGCATCTGAAAAAATACAGGAAGGCCGCCATGCCTGTTCTCTTTGTCACATAAGCGGTTTCACTAATTATCAGTCATGCTCCTGCTGACCGCAGGAAAAGGTAAAAAGCTTGCGATCTACCTTCATCGCAAAGGATTATACCAGCCCCTTCCAGATTATCTTTTCTGCCCTTGTAACAGCCTTGAGATCATCCTCAAAAGGTTTCAGCTCTGCCGTCGCCTCAATGGATTCCAGAGCAGTGGCCATGCTGAGATTGTTCTCACTCTTCCACCTTCTGGCTTCTTCAATGACCAGAAGGGCTTTGTTGCCCAGGCTGAGAGCTTCCTGATCCATGAAATCGCTCTTCGGCCATGGCGCCAAATGGATGCTGGCATGACCTTCCAGATTCATGAATACCTCATGATAAAGCTCTTCTGTGATATGAACCATTATCGGGGCAAAAAGCCTTATGGCAGTGTAAAGTGCTGTGTAAAGGGTATGCTGTGCTGCAGCTCTTCCCTGGAGGTTTTCACCGTACAGCCTGCCTTTGGCAATCTCCAGATAGTTGTCGCAGAGAGCTTTCCAGAAGAAGTTCTCCGCTTCACGCATGCATACCGAGTACTCGTACTGATCCATGCCGGCAGTTGCCTTTTTCACTGTTTCTGTAAGTCTGGACAAAAGCCATCTGTCGAAGGGCTTCAGTTCAACAGCTCTTTGAGGATCGTATCCTTCCAGCCTCCCTTCTGCAAATCTGGAGGCATTCCAGAGCTTTGTGACCAGTCTTCTTCCTTCTCCGAGAACATCCTTGCTGAAAACAACATCTGTTCCCAGCTTGGATGAACAGGCCCAGTATCTGAGCTCGTCAGCAGAGAACTGCTCAAGTGCTGCAAGCGGATCGCCTGCAACATTCCCTTTGCTCTTGGACATTTTCTGCCTGTCCGGATTGAGAGAATGGCCGGAAATCATCACATCTTTCCAGGGAATAGTATCTCCGTGAAGAAGAGACTTGGCTATGGTGTAAAATGCCCAGGTTCTGATAATGTCGTGGGCCTGGGGTCTGAGAGACATTGGATAAACCTGCTGACGCTGATCCTCCTCGCCCCATTTCATGTTTATCTGGGGACTGAGGGAACTGGTTGCCCAGGTATCCATCACATCGCTCTCAGGTATAAAGTTTTCAGAGCTGCATTTCGGACAAGTATTCTTCGGAGAATCCACCAGAGGATCCACAGGAAGTTCCTCTTCTGCTGCAAAAACAGGGGTACCGCACTCACTGCAGAACCATACTGGAAAGGGAACCCCGTAAAAACGCTGTCTGGAAATGCACCAGTCCCACTTCAGGTTCTCAACCCAGTGATCAAACCTTACCTTGAAATGATCCGGATACCAGTTTATACTGCTGCCCTTTTTCAGAAGCTCATCTTTAAGGTCAAGTATCTTTATGAACCACTGCAGGTTAACAAGGTATTCAAGGGGAGTTCCACACCTTTCGTGGACATTCACAGCATGGGTTATGTCCCTACCGCCTTTGTGATAACCTTCCTCTTTCAGCTTTTCTACAATGATCTTTCGGGCTTTCTTCCAGTACATTCCCTGAAGAAAACCAGTTTTCTCGTTCATATGCCCACGGTCATTCAGAATGATTCTCAGGTCAAGGCTGTACTCTTCCCACCACTGAATGTCGGTTGTGTCACCGAAGGTACAGCACATCACCACTCCTGAGCCCTTGTCCATGGCCACTTTGGCATCTTCCAGTATCTCAACTTCCCTGTCATAGAGGGGAACGAGAACTTTTCTGCCCTTGAGGTGCTTCCATCTTTCATCTTCAGGATTTACGAAAACAGCAACACAGGCAGGCAGCAGCTCCGGCCTTGTGGTTGCTATGGGAATGGTTCCATTCCCGTCAACAAGCCTGAATTCCAGATCGTGAAAGTGGCTGGGGAACTCTTTGTCCTCAGTCTCAGCCTGGGCAACTGCAGTCCGGCACTCAGGACACCAGAGAGTGGGAGATTCCTTTCTGTAGACCCTGTCCTTCTGTACCAGATCAAGGAAGGATCGCTGACTCAGCCTCTGAACCCATGGATCTATAGTGGTGTACATAAGGGACCAGTCACAGCTGAAACCAAAACTGCTCCACAGGCCTCTGAACTGCTTCTCTGCATCCTTCGCCACTTCAAGGCAGAGCTTTACAAACTCACCTCTTGTCATGTCCTGTGCCCGAACCTTCTTGACCTTCTCTGTAAATCTTTCACTGGGAAGACCGTTATCATCAAAGCAGAAGGGGTAGAAAACCTCCTTGCCGGTCATTCTCTGATACCTGGCCAGCACCTCAGCCTGGACATAGCTGAAGATGTGTCCCATGTGAATCATGCCGCTGACAGTAGGAGGGGGGGTGTCTATGGAGTAAACCTCTTTGCCTGAATCAGGGTTGTACCTGTAGATCCCTTCATCAGCCCAGTGCTTCTGCCATCTGGGCTCCGACTCTCCTGCCTTGTATTTCTTGCCCAGTGCCATTATTTCTCCTGTCCTTCCCAGCCCTTTGTCATGATAGTGTTCATCACAGGAACCAGGCTGTCTATATCAACCCTGATCTGCTCAAGGGAATCCCTGTCCCTTACGGTAACCTTCCGGTCTTCAAGACTGTCAAAGTCAAATGTTATGCAGCAGGGTGTGCCTATCTCATCGTTTCTTCTGTACCGTTTGCCGATGGAACCAGTAACATCAAAAACCACAGGCCAGTGGGGTCTGAGCATTTCTTCAACTTTTCTTGCCTCATCTGTAAGCTTTTTGGAAAGAGGAAGTATTGCAGCCTTTACCGGCGCAAGCTTCCTGTCCAGCCCGAGAACAACTCTTGAGCTTCCGTCAACTTCCTCTTCACGGTATGCATCAAGAAGAACCATAAGAAAGGTTCTTCCAACGCCGCCGGAAGTTTCCACAACAAACGGAGTTATTTTCTTGTTGGCTGCTCGGTCCAGTATCTTCAGATCCTTTCCGCTGCCCTCCATCTGGGCTGTAAGATCATAGTCGGTTCTGCTGGCAATACCCTCAAGCTCTCCGAATTCGTCTTCGCCGGCAAAGGGGAACCTGTACTCTATATCTGTGCAGCCTTTTGCGTAGTGTGCAAGTTCTTTCTCCTCATGGGGTCTCTTACGAAGATTCTCCTTTCTGATCCCCAGAACCTCGGTGTACCAGTTGAATCTCTTGTCTATCCAGTACTGATACCACTTTTCCCACTGGTCAGGGTGGCAGAAAAATTCCATCTCCATCTGTTCAAACTCACGGCTGCGGAAGATGAAGTTCCTTACCGTTATCTCGTTTCTGAACGCCTTGCCTATCTGTGCTATGCCGAAAGGCAGAGTTTTGCGGGTAGATGTAACTATGTTCTGGAACTGGGCAAAGATGGGCTGACAGGTCTCAGGTCTCAGGTAGACTCTGGAACCTTCCTCTTCAAGGGGGCCCATGTAGGTTTTGAACATAAGCCCGAAATTGCGGGGTTCAGTGAGTTCACCGCCGCAGTTTGGACATACATCTCCTTCTATGTGATCCTCTCTGAACCTGCTTCTGCACTTTTTGCAGTCAACCATAGGATCATGAAAGTTCTTCAGATGGCCTGAGGATTTCCATACATCTGTGTGAGTGATTATTGCAGTATCCACTCCGACAACATCACCTCTCGAGCGGACCATTTCCTGCCACCAGAGTTCGGTAATGTTCCTCTTCAGCTCTGAGCCAAGGGGACCGTAATCCCAGGCTGACTGAAGCCCTCCGTATATCTCTCCGGACTGATAGACAAATCCCAGCCGTTTAGAGAGTGAAATTATTTTTTTCATCAGGTCGTCAGTGGCCTGCATGTGCCATCTCCTTCATAACTTTTTCCGACTTCAAACGAAGCCGTTGCTCCAGATGCACCTGTGCATATTCTTTAAGCAGCGAATGGCACTGAATATAACCACCTGGCCAAAGCCTGACCCGTGTCAGGTTTTCCAGATTCGAACGGAGTGCCAGTGCAAGAAAGCTGAGTATTCCGCTCTTTACCCTGATGCCTGTTCCCGGACAGTTTTCGCAGAGCACTCCGCCGACAGTATGGGACCATCTGGGATTCTCCCCTGGAGAACAGCCGCAGGAAACGCAGGCGTCCGCTGAATAACCGTGTCCTGCAAGAAGCAGAAGCTGTGCTGCTCCTCCGCATACAACCGGCCATGGACTGGCTCCTTCTTCAAGAAGGTTGTATACGCTTCCTGTAAGGTGATAGACAGGTCCGGAGGGTTCGTTGCTGTGACTCACCACTCCAAGCAGCCAGTCGGTAAAGAGGGCAGCTCCTGAAAATGATCTGAAATCCTTCCTTAAACCACTGTTGTGGGAAATAACCGAAGCTTCCGTCATGGTATCCAGTTCACGGCCTTCCCGTCTGGAAAGGCTCACATCAGAATGGCTGAACAACTCCAGCCTGCCCAGAAACTTGTTCCCCGGTCTCAGCGCTCCTCTGGCCATTGCGGCAACTCTTCCGAAATCCATTGAATACAGTGTAAGAATCAGGGAAGACTCGCTCCATCTCACCCGTCTCAGAACGAATGCCGGAGTGGAAAACCTCAACCGGTTGCTCCAGGTTGCGGGGATATCCTCACAAAGACTATTCGCTGTCCGCTTACTTTCTCAACGGTAAACTTCCACTTACCTATAACAGTAGAGTCACCAGGCTCAGGAATACGACCCAGTGTGTGGTATACAAGACCTCCTACTGATTCGAAATCCTCATCTTCTTCGAAATCGGTTACCAGAAGGTCGTTGAGATCGTCAACAGGAAGCCTTGCATCCACCCGAAATGCTCCGTTTCCTATGCTTCTCACCATAGGCTGCTCTGAATCAAACTCGTCCCTTATCTCTCCGAATACCTCTTCAACTATATCTTCCATGGTGACTATTCCTGCAGTTCCTCCGTACTCATCAACCACTATAGCCATATGGATACGCTTGGTCTGAAACTCTGCAAAAAGTTCATCAATCCTCTTGAACTCCGGAACAAAGTAGGCTTCCCTGAGAACATCCTCAAGGTGAAAACCATGTTCACCTCCAGACTCAATACCAAGAAGGTCCTTTGCATAGAGAACACCTGCTATGTCATCTATAATCTTTCTGTATACGGGAATTCTGCTTCTGCCTGCCTTTTTGACCTCAGCAACTATTGTGTCAAGATCATCGGAAAGTTCTATGCTGTCCACATCTATACGGGGGACCATAACCTCACGAACAATCTTGTCAGAGAAGTCAAGAATTGAGTCAACCAGTTCCTGTTCTTTTTCCAGCTCTTCTTTGTCTCCCTTTTCCCGCCGCTGCTCCAGCCACAGTGTATCAGGAGGAGGGCTGGTCCAGTCGTCTGCATCCTTTTCTTGACTTCCGAGAAGAATCCTCGCAGGAAGTCTGAAAAGTATGGACAGAACAGCTATGGGAAAACGGAAAGTTTTCTCTGAAGCCTCTTCGGAAAGCCGCTGGGAGTGGAAGGGTATGAGAAGCTCGGAAATTCCAAGTGATGTCACTATGAGAACCAAGGCGGAAACAGTATAAGAAACTCCTGGAATAGTCCACGCAAGGACCGCTCCGGCTCCGATGGCCACAAGACCTGTAACCCGACCTAGCCAGATCACCCTCAACATCATGGCAGCTTCCCTGCGCCGTTCAGAAGGGTCACGGCCCTTCTTCACCACAAGGGCAGGAAGAGCTGCTCTGGAACCGTTGGCAAAACCGGTGAGAACAGTTCCCAGAATAAAGAGAATAAGCCCTGTCATGAATACTCCTTCTCTGTGATTTCAACAGCTTCCCTGACCAGTGCCTGTGTTCTGGCATTCATTTCTTCCGCGTCCTTCTCTGTGTCATGGGTCCAACCGCAGAGATGAAGGTAACCGTGAAAAACCCTCTCCAGAACCTCTGTGAGAGGAGGAGCCATTCGGCCATCAACATAGACCACACCGGCAGGGTACCGGTCTTCATCGGAAGAAAGATCAAATGTAAGCACGTCGGTAGGACGGTTGATCTTACGCCACCTGGAATTGAGAACCTTCATGATGCCGGGGTCACAGATGATGAACTCTACTGCGCCTTTGATCATTTCCTGCACGATCAATTCAAGATTTTTCAGTTCAGAAGCTGGCCGGTCAAGAACAAACTCAACAGAGGGGTCTGAAGATCCGTGAGGAGGTTTATCACTTTCCATGAGGATAGTTTTTTACCCTTTCGTGATTAATTGCACCAAGAGAATCAATAAACATATGAGCCACTTTTTTCTGCATTGATGGAGTAAAGTGGCACTGGTCAAGCTGACCCTCTTCAGCATTTTCTCTGATTATTCTGACCACTGTTTCAGCTTTCAGTTCCGGGCTTGCGTCAGGTCCGAGACCTTTTACCGCGGAAGATGCTGAATCGGCAAGCAAGACCAGAGCAGCCTCAGGAGACCGGGGTCTGGGACACTGGTAATGGAACAGACTCTCGTCAAGGGTTCCTCCTGGAGGAAGTTCTCTTCTCGCCTTCTCAAGGAAAAACCCTACGCTGGAATCTCCGTGGTGCTGCTCTATTATATCCCTGAGATCCAGAGGCAGGTGATACTTCTTTGCCAGCTTAACTCCATCGTAAACATGTGCCATTATTATTTCAGCACTCTTCAAAGGAGACATTCTGTCATGGGGGTTGTTCTCTTTGGTATCCTTCATGTTCTCAATGAACATTCCAGGAGCTTCAAGCTTGCCTATGTCATGGTATATGCCTCCCAGAGCTGAAAGCCTTGCATCAAGCCCCAGCATCTCCGCCGCTTTACCTGCCAGAGTGGCAACATTAAGGGAATGCTCATAGGTTCCGGCTGCGTTTGTACGAAGCTCTTCTCTCAGCGGATGGGTATCACGTTCAAGCCTGCTGTAAGTAAGAGGAGATACAACTCTGAAAAGCAATTCAAGCGGATGAACAAGAATTCTCACCATGCCGGTGACCACCAGAGGAATACCGCACAGAAGAAGCCATACAGCAGGGGACAAATCACTGCTTCCGGCACTGCCGCCCAGCACAAGAAGACCAAACACAATAAACGAAGAGAGCATTCCGGAAACAAGAGCCTTGAAAACCCCTGTATCACTCAGATCCATCATGAAAAAGGAAACAGCACATGAAGGAATAAATGCAAGGAAGAAGGTGGACATGGGATGGGGAGAATGGAGGGCAAAAATAGAGGATGCCATTGCTGCCAGGAACCAGGAACAACCTGGAAATCCGGATTTTGCCCTGCTGTCAAAGAATACAGAGGTAATGCTTGCTCCAAGCATGGTAAAGGTGAAAACAGATGTCTCCTGAATACCGGATCTGGTAAGAAGCGCTGTAAGAACCAGAGTCACCGTCCATGCAGAGAAAAGCAGTAGAACCTCTGATACAGTTGAAAGAAGACGAACAGGGCCGGATAAGAGAAAAACAAAGCTAAGGCCGATTAGAAGTGCCGAAAGCCCTGTCTTTGCAAGATTATGTGCCACGATATTCCTGCTGCCGGATGGATCAGCCAGCATTGCTTCCCTGTATCGTCTTATCTCCTCGGTAAAAAGCCCTCCGGCAGGCAGTATTATATCTCCGGTGCTGAATGATTTCATTGTTTCAGGCATCCCTGCGAGGGATGCTGCAAGAGCGCTGTCCCTTGCGGCAGAATCAATGGACAGGTTGGCAACAATCAGTTCTGTTATTTGAGGAATTTTCTCTTCAGGGAAACCTCTCCTCTGCAGATCAAGCCTCATTCCCTCACGGGCTTCCTGAACAGTAAAAAGCTCGGAAATATTCTCCTCAGGCTTACCAATAAGTACAGCCCTGCTGCCTGAATAGGCCAGGCGAAGCGCATCAATATCCACAAGGCCAGTTTCGTAAAAAGTTCTGGCCCTTTCTCCGAAGTATTCTGCCATTGTAGAAGAGCCTGTGGCAACAAATACTATCTCTTCTATCTCATCTGAAACATCACCTGAAATGCTTTCATTTCTTCTGAGAAATACCGGCGTAGATTGCTCTGTTGAATCTGCATAAGCATCTCTTTCAGACTGAGTTACCGGCACATCAAAGTCGTGGACTGCTACTATACCTTCCGGCACAGGTTCTCCTATTATTATCATTCTGTCGTAAAGGGAGCCTCTGGAATTAAAACCTGTATAAAGACCGAACAATATCAGCAGGCAGAGAAACACAGAAAGCACAATAACAGGTTGTCTGTTGATAATCCTCTTTCTCACCGGTTATCCTCTCTGGAAAACGCCTTGATTATCCGCTGGACCAGTGGATGTCTTACCACATCCTCCCTTTCCAGATAAACAAAACCTATACCGCTCACATTTCTCAGTATTCCCGCTATCTGGACAAGCCCTGATTTTTCTCTGGGGCGAAGGTCGATCTGGGTAACATCACCGGTAACAACAAGTCTTGATCCGTAACCCATTCTGGTAAGGAACATCTTCAGCTGGGTCAGTGTGGTGTTCTGCGCCTCATCCAGTATAACAAAAGCATTATTGAGGGTTCTTCCACGCATATATGCAAGCGGAGCCACCTCTATGATTCTGCTCTCCATATACTTCTGAACCCTTGAAGGAGTAAGCGTATCGTTGAGAGCATCGAATATGGGCCTGAGATACGGATCTATCTTTTGTTGAAGGTCTCCTGGAAGAAATCCCAGATTCTCTCCAGCCTCAACTGCCGGCCTTGTAAGAATGATTCTCTCCACCCTGTTGTCCCTCAGAGCTGAAACTGCTTCAGCCACTGCCAAAAAGGTTTTGCCTGTGCCGGCAGGGCCAATGGAGAATACCAGTTCATTGTGAAGCATAGACTTCATGTAAGCTTCCTGACCTGGAGTACGGGGAATGATTCGCCCTGCCCGTCCTGGAACAGAACATACCAGACCTTCACTCCTGAGTTCCGGAAACTCAAGAGCTTTTGCCAGAGCGGAAGCTGATATATTTCCGGCTGCTCTTATCTGGGCCACAAGTCGTTCTGTAACTGCCTGCGCTCTGTCCAGAGCCCCTCTTTCGCCGGTGAAGATAAGATTACCTCCTCGGTAGACTGCTGCTACTCCCAACACCCTGCATATCTCCCTGAGATTGGAATCGCCTGCTCCAAGGAGAATACGGGCATCTTCAGATGTAAGGGGAACTCTTCTGTTCTCAGGTTTCTTCATAGTGTGGTAAATATAAAGAACTCCCCGCCGTTCTGACGGGGAGTTCTTTTAAAGGTTCTATCTTTTACTGACGACCGCCGCGGGCTGCACCGCCACGGGGAATGTCAAGAACCTGGCCGGGGTAGATCAGGTTGGGATCACTGATCTGCCCGCGGTTGGCTTCATAAAGTCTGGGCCATTCGCCTCTGCTGTTGTAAACGATACCGTATCCGGCAATCTTACCAAGGAAATCGCCTTCGACGACTGTGTATGTATTGGCCATGGGGACCGGAACGATAATGGTGTCACCGGCATAAATCATGTTAGGATCACTGATATGGGCACTGTTGCGCTCATAGATTCTGGGCCATTCAGAACCGTCACCGAAGTAGTAGTGGTAACTGGCGATTGTCCAGAGAGACTCACCCTCAACGATGGTGTGGTTCACACCGCTGTTGCGGATTCTTTCAATCTCGCCGCGGAGCCAGTTGATGTCATTCTGAAGCTGATTTCTGACAGAGAGAAGCTCATCGCGCTCAGTGCGAAGAGGAAGCACCTTTGCCTCCCACTCATCAACTACAGCATCGGCTTCAGCCTTCTGCCATTCCCAGTAAGCGATCTGAAGCTCAATGTTCTTATCGCCCATTGCCTCGATGTCCTCGCGGCTGTACTCCTGAAGATCCCCAACAGTATAGGTTTTTGCCACTGCAAGAGAAGCGAAGAGGACCAGCGCAAATATGATAGCGTTACGCATGTGTATTACCCCTTCCTATCTGCCGGTTCCGCCGAGTGATTCGTACTCGGCCTGAAGTTCTGCTTTTTCGATCTCAAGTGCAGCGATCTCTGCTTCAAGGGCAGGTATCTCTTCGTTGAGTTCGCCGAATTCGTTTTCAAGACTTACTGCTCTGGCTTCTGCGGCCAGTGCTGCTGCGCGAGCCTCGTCCCTGGCGCGAAGCTGTTCCTCGCTGGGACCGCAGGCTGCAACAAGCAGAACCATGGCCAGGAGAGCAAGGAAGAACATGGAAGTTCTTTTTCTGAGCATCTCCGACTCCTCCTCTCGGTACTCCGATTTGAGTTAAATTTGTCATGAAATCTCATGTATAACGACATCATGACCCTGTTTTCAAACACACTGAGAATGCTATTACTAACCAACTTTGCAATGCTCTGTCAAGGTGCGGAATACCACCAGCGTGCACTGGAATATACTACAGAATGCTATCAGATGACTTAGCCTGCCTGCGAAGCTCAATTCTTTCTGCCAGATGCAGAAAGAGGAAAACTCCTATTATCAGGCCGATGCTGTCTGCGGCAAAATCTCCTGCGGAGCAGTCTCTTCCTGGAACAAATGACTGGTGAAGCTCATCAAGGGCTCCCCAGAAAAAACCGAAGGAGAGCATCGCAGGAACTCTCATTCTTTTCTTCAAATCTTCTCTGTTGAGTACCATGGCAAATGCCAGACCACCGAACTCAGCCATGTGAAAAATCTTATCCTGAAAGGGGAAAAGCTCAAAGGGAGGCTTAAGAGAAGGTTGATGACTGAGAGCGGGAATGAGCAGAACTACCAGCAGCAGAAAAAGCCTGCAGGGAATTTGTTTCATTCTTTCTCCAAACTGTAAAACTGACCTACTTCGTCAATCAGTGAAAATTCAGGTTTTTCGGATATCTTCTCTGAAATGTCAGAAGCTATGTCAGGGAGCCGGCGAATCATACTGTCAACATGGGATACTGCTCCTCCAATGGTAACTTTCACAGCAATTTCCCTGCTGCGGAAAAAAACCGGAGAATCAAACTTTTCATGTATACGGGCGGCATATGCTTCAGCAGAAACCCTGTCTACCCCTTGAAGGCATACGAGAAATTCATCAGCGCCGGATCTTGCCAGCAGAGCTTCTCTTCCCACAGCCTTCCGTATTCGTACTGCTGTTTCTTCCAGAACAGAATCTCCTGCCTGAAATCCCCAGGTTCTGTTAATTCCTTTGAAATCATGTATGTCAACTGCAAAAACAGTGACTGATACTGCCTTGTTCTGAACCTCTCTTACCATATCTGCAAGTCCTTCATGGAACCGGGAAAGCCTGGGAAGCCCTGTTATACGGTCACTCTTCTTCAATGCATCAAGTCTCTCCATCAGTCCGTTTCTGCTCACTGCAAGGCTGAAAACCGTAGCAAAAGCTGTAAACAGAGACAAATCTTCTGGGGCGAAGAACTGCTCATTCTCGCTCTCAACTGTAAGCACCCCGATAACGGTCCCCATGTTAAGCAGTGGAATGGCACAGCATGAACCTGCCTGCCTGCCTGACGAATCAGACACGCCGAAAGTGCCTGAAGCTTTCTGCCCTGCACCCATTCTCAGCCTGCGAAGAGGCTCCTTTTTCTTAACAGCAAATCCGGCAAAACCATCATAAAGTCCGAACTCCCTTCCGGCTCTTCCTTCACCGCAAGGGCCTATGGATTCAAATATTCTAAGTACAGACCCCTCGCCTATCAGGGCCACTGTGGCAGTGGTGTCAGGATAGATTTGCAAAACTGTTCTGATAATCCTGTGAACAGCAGATCTTGTACCTGAAGCCGCAGACATCTGTTCACATATCTCCAGAAAACCGTAAGAACCTGTTTCACGGCTTCTCTCCCATGCAACCGCCAGAAGGAAAGCACTGTCTACAAGTATCTGAGAAGCCGCATCCCTCTCTTTTTCTGCAGCAAAATCCACAACAAAAAAGCCGTGAAGTCTGCCCTCTCTTCTGAATCCAAGTAATGTAACAAAAGGACATCCGCTCTCTCTGATGTACCAGGGAAGTCCCGAACAGTCTGCAACTGCCAGCTTATCCGCAGATGTGTGAATCAGATCAGAAGAAGAGTTATTGAGGATTGCCACCACCGGATCATCAGCTCCGGCGAGGTACCTTGAGGCAACTGCATGCTTGCCGGCAACATACTCGTCCAGAGTGAAGACTCCCCGTTCGTCATTACGAAAAAAGAAGACCCCTCCGGCAGATGTGGTTGCAGCAATAACGGGAAGCAGACTTCTTGCAACATCATCGGGAAAGGAAGGCGTTTTTGACTCCTGCTTCTTTTCAGGCGTCGTTCGAAGGCTGTAAGCGGCTCTGTCTTCCCTGAGCAGATCAACCAGTATGAGAGAAACCACAGGTATCATTCCTGCAATAAGAGCACTGCCTGTGGAATCAAGTATTGCCACAACCCTGAATTCGCCTTCTGCAACCCCTGCTGCTGCTCCAAGCGGAGCGAGGAACTCTACCACAGAAGCAACCGAAGCTGCCGCTAGAGCAGAACCTGCTATGGAATCCCTTCGTGCCCAGAGGAAGAGAACCGGATAGATGAAACCTGCAGGACCTGCCGCGCCTCCCCAGAACTGAATGGAAACCACAGCAAGAGCCATCACGAAAAAGACTGTGCCCGCTTCAGGAGTACTGTCTCTCTTAAGCAGCACAACCGCTGAAGATACAGAAGAAAGAAACAGAACAAGCCCTGCTGTCCAGCCTTCTTCTACAGAGTCAGGTATACCTGATGCCGCTGCAATTGCCGCAATAACAGCTGCAGCAGTAAAGAGTCTGTTGGCAACAGTATGTCTCACTACTCCTCCTTCAGCAGCTTGAACTTCAGGTGGAATGTAGCAAATTACGCCTTTGTTCAGCCAGTCCCCCTGACACTTGACGCAGGGGTTGTCTATGAATGATTTTTGAATATCCTCTGAGAGCAGTCCCCGCCAGTACGACTTATAGCCTCTGCCGGAAAAGCAGATGGTTCGTTATACAGGTTACTGAGTGCTGTTTCATTAACAAACCGCCGATCGGCGGAATACTTTGGAGTGGTTTCCATTGCAGAAGAATATCAGAAACAAACGGAACAACTACAAAAAGCACAGGGTCATTTCCGGTCCCTCTGCTTCGGATCTGGAATCCTGTACCCTTGCTGAACTTCAGAAACTGGCAAAGGAAGCCGGAATAACAAGAGTAACCAATATTCGCAAGGCTGAGCTGGTAAAGATAATTCTGGAGAAAAAAGCAGAGCAGAACGGTCTGGGTTTGGCCTCAGGAGTTCTTGAGGTGCTCAATGAAGGCTACGGCTTCCTTCGTAACTCCAATAGCAACTATCTGCCTGGAACAGACGATGTCTATGTTTCTCCCAGCCAGATAAAACGATTCAACCTGATGACAGGTGATTCAATCTGCGGTCATGCCAGAAAGCCCAGAGAGGGTGAGAAATACGCTGCTCTGGTACGGCTTGAAACTGTCAACGGTTTCAGCCCGTCGGAAATGTCAGGCAGACGAAGGTTCGACAGCCTGACTCCTTTCTACCCTGAGGAAAAATTTGTTCTGGAAACAACTCCGGATAACTACTCAGGCAGAATAATGGACCTTCTGGTTCCTATCGGGAAAGGGCAGAGGGCTCTGATAGTCTCACCTCCCAGGGCAGGAAAGACAATACTCCTTCAGCACCTGGCAAACTCAATCAGCGAGAACCATCCTGATGTGGAACTGATAGTACTTCTTATCGACGAAAGGCCTGAAGAGGTCACGGATATGAAGCGCATGGTCAAGGGTGAGGTTATCAGTTCCACCTTTGACGAAGCTCCCAGAAGGCATGTACAGGTTGCAGACATGGTCATGGAAAAGTCCCGAAGACTTGTTGAAGCAGGAAAGGATGTGGTGGTTCTGCTTGACAGTATTACCAGGCTGGCCAGGGCAAACAACCAGGTGATTCCCCACTCAGGCAAGATACTTTCAGGCGGTGTTGACTCCAATGCACTTCAGAGACCGAAAAGGTTCTTCGGAGCAGCCAGAAACATTGTTGAAGGGGGCAGCCTCACCATTATAGGAACAGCTCTTGTGGATACAGGAAGCAGAATGGACGAGGTCATATTCGAAGAGTTCAAGGGAACAGGCAACTGTGAGATAGTACTGGACAGAAGGCTTGCAGACAGAAGAGTATTCCCTGCCATTGACATCACCAAATCCGGAACACGAAGGGAAGATCTTCTCCTTGATGAGGAAACCATCAGCAGGGTCTGGGTAATGAGAAAGATTCTTGTGGAGATGAATCCCGTAGAGGCAATGGAAACCCTGAAAAAGCAATTGTCAAAACACAAGTCCAACCGCCGATTCCTTGACAATATGCAAAATTACGAGTAGTATACAGCGATTTTCGGCTGGAGGAGACTGAACATGAAAAAAGATATACATCCCAAGTATGAGAATGCTGTTTTTTCCTGTGCCTGCGGTAACACCGTTCACACAAGGTCCACCGGGGGTGACCACAAGTTTGACATATGCTCAGCATGTCATCCCTTCTATACAGGCAAGCAGAAGCTTATCGACTCTGCAGGAAGAGTTGACAAGTACCTGAAAAAGTACGGTCTGCAGAAGGATCAGCAGGAGGGATAGCAATCCTGATACGGCATTGAAGCGGGGGGCCCGGGCCTCCCGTTTTGTCACATATTGGAGAGATATGGCAACGAAAAGACCTGGAATCGGCGGACAGGCCATAATAGAAGGCGTGTTCATGCGGGCACCTGGAAGTGCTGCCGCAGCAGTAAGAAAGCCTGACGGAACCATTGTGGTTAAAGATATGTCCTCACTTGCTCCAGCTGAGAGAACCGGAATACTTTCAAAGCCGGTGTTAAGAGGGGCTGTTAACCTTATAGAAACCCTTAGAATGGGTTTTGCCGCACTGAACTGGTCTGCGTCAAGAGCTGAGGAAACAACTGGAGAAAATTCTTCAGGAGGCTTTGGAATTTTTCTCTCAAACGCTGTGGCTATTGTGACAGCAGTGGTCCTCTTTGCATGGCTTCCTCTCAGACTGGGTCAATGGCTTGCAGGCGGCCTGGCTTCCGGAGGAATGGAGCAGTTCCTTATTCACATGATAGCCGGAGCATTCAGAATCTTCGCATTTATTCTCTACCTTGCAGGCATCTCATTCATTCCTGACATACGAAGGGTTTTCATGTATCACGGAGCGGAGCACCAGGTAATTCATGCCTGGGAAAACGGTTCCGATGATCTTGCTGCAGATGCAGCAGGCAATTCACCTGTACACGCAAGATGCGGAACCAGTTTTCTCATGTATGTTATGCTTGTAACCATACTCTGCTATACTGTTATTGACTCTACTGTATATCTTGTTACAGGAGTTTCACCTGCTGCCCACTGGAGAATACTCTACCATCTTCCGCTTATTCCCCTTGTGATGGGTATCTCCTATGAAGTTCTCAAGAGTGCTGACAAGCATCTGGAAACCTCTGCTTTTGCACGATTTCTTTCCAAACCAGGTATGTGGCTTCAGAAGCTCACCACCAGCAGAGCAGACTCTGACATGCTGGAAGTTGCAGGAATCGCTGCTATGGCTGCCCTCGGGCAGGATCTCCCTGAAACTGTTGAATTAGAGGCTGCAGAATGAACTACAACGATGAACGGGAAAAGATAAACCAGAGGATGAACGAGATAGACGGCGAACTCTGCAAACCGGAAACTCTCCGTAATCCCGGAGCTATCAGGTCTCTGAACACTGAACGATCAGGGCTGGTCAAGATAGACGATACCCTCAGGGATATAATTGATACCGAATCTCTCCTTCAGGAGATGAAAACAGCTGCAGGTGAAGGTGATGCTGAACTTGCCCGAATGGCGGAAGAGGAGATTCCAGCCCTTGAAGAACAGCTGGAAGCCCTTTCAAAAAAACTTAACATTCTGCTGATTCCTCCTGACCCAAACGACCAGCGGGGAGTTGTGATGGAGATAAGGGCAGGAACAGGTGGTGAGGAAGCGGCGTTATTCGCCGGAAGTATCTACAGAATGTACCAGAGCTATGCCCAGAAAAAAGGGTGGAAGCTTGAAGTGATGAGCAGCAGAGACAGTGAACGAGGGGGTTTCAGGGAAATTATTTTCAACCTTTCAGGAGACAGAGTTTACAGCAGGCTGAAGTATGAATCCGGCGTTCACCGTGTTCAGAGAGTCCCGGAAACAGAGACAAGCGGCAGAATACACACTTCAGCATGTACAGTAGCAGTACTTCCTGAAGCAGAGGAAGTTGATATAGACATAAACCCTGAAGACCTCCGAATAGATGTTTACAGATCTTCCGGTCCTGGAGGCCAGAGCGTGAACACCACCGACTCTGCAGTGAGAATTACACACATTCCCACTGGAACAGTGGTTTCATGCCAGGACGAAAAGAGCCAGCACAAAAACAAGGCCAAGGCCATGAAGGTACTCCGTTCCAGGCTTCTCATGGTGAAGCAGGAAGAGGAAGAAGCAAAGCGTTCGGAGAGCAGAAGAAGCATGGTGGGTTCCGGCGACAGATCTGCAAAAATCAGAACCTACAACTTTCCTCAGGGCAGATTTACCGACCACAGAATACATCTCACCCTTCATGCACTTGATGATATTCTTGCAGGAAACCTGGATCAGGTTATAGATGAGCTTGTTACAGCAGATCAGGAAAGACTTCTGGCAGAAAGATCTGATTGTTGACAACCTGGACTGTCCTGAAAAGCGGCATAAAAAAACTCCAGCTGGCAGGGGTTGAGAACCCCCTCTGGGAAACCAGAGTAATAGCCGCACATGTTCTCGGCATACAAACAACCGACACATTTGACCAACTCTCCTTTTCTGCCCAAAAAGAGGAGAGTTTTTTTTCCCTTGTGAACAGAAGATGCAGTGGAGAACCTCTTCAGTATGTAATCGGATGCTGGGATTTTTACGGCAGGGAGTTCCTTCTATCGCCTTCGGTTCTCATACCCAGACCTGAGACTGAGCAGCTCATAGACATTGTTCTTGAACAAACTCTGCCGGACTCACCGTCAATTCTTGATGTGGGAACCGGTTCAGGCGCTGTGGGCATAACCCTCGCGCTGGAGATACCAGACTCAAATGTGACAGGAACAGACATTTCTTCAGAAGCAGTGAAACAGGCTCAGGAAAATGCCATGCTGCTTCACGCGAAAAATTTCACTGCTGTCACAGATGATCTTGCTTCAGGACAACCCGGCCCTTTTCATGTAATCACCGCCAATTTGCCTTATGTTCCCTCCGGCGAACTGCCCGGCCTCCAGGGGGAAGTAAGGGATCATGAACCGCACCTGGCGCTGGATGGTGGAGATAACGGAACTTCTCTTATATTGCGTATGGTGGAACAGTCATTGGGATTAACTGTCTCAGGTTCATTCCTCATACTGGAAACCGACTGCACCCATGAGGAATCAGTTCCAGCCTTCTTTCAACGCCATTATTGGAAGAGAGTGGGAACTCACAGGGATCTTGCAGGCCGTCACAGATTCGTTTCGGCTGTAAGGAGATAGAATGGCATCAGAGAATTCAGTAAGAGTGGGCAATCTGACAATGGGAGGAGGAGCACCGGTACTGGTTCAGTCCATGACCACAACTCCAACTTCTGATTCCAGAGCAACTCTTTCCCAGATAAACAGTCTGGCTGAACTTGGTGCTGAGATCGTAAGGGTCTCTGTTCCTGATGACAGTGCGGCTTCGGCACTGCCGGCAATAGTTTCAGGTTCGCCTGTTCCAGTTGTTGCAGACATACACTTCAGAGCGGACCTGGCTGTGAAAGCCATTGAAGCAGGAATTCACAAGCTCAGGCTTAATCCCGGCAACATTCGCAGAGAATCAGAAGTCAGGGAAATAGCTTCTCTTGCCGGTGATCGAAACATTCCCATAAGAATAGGAGTAAACTCAGGCAGTGTGCCGGGAGACCTGAGAGCCAGTTGCGGAGGTGTAAATGAGAACTCAATGTGGAAAGCTGCTAAACGCCACTTTCAGCTTCTTGAGGATGCCGGATTCTCCCAGATAGTGCTCTCTCTTAAAGCGTCGGATCCTATGCTTACTGTTCGGGTCAACAGGCTCGCTGCCGAAAACTGTCCCTATCCGCTCCATCTGGGGGTTACTGAAGCAGGACCTGTGGATACTGCAGGGATAAGAAGTGCTGTGGCAATGGGTATTCTGCTCAATGAAGGCATAGGTGACACAATAAGAATTTCAATCTCAGGGTCGCCGCTTCCGGAACCTGGCGCAGCCTGGGAAATACTGACATCTCTCGGACTCAGGCAGCGATTTCCCAAAATAGTCAGCTGCCCCACATGCGCCAGAGCCAGACTTGATGTTGCAACCCTTGCAGAACAGGTAAGAAAAATGACCAGGAAGATTGTATCCGACTCGGTCATAGCAGTTATGGGCTGCGAAGTTAATGGCCCTGGTGAAGCTGGTGAAGCAGATCTTGCAGTTATCGGAACACCTTCAGGGCTGGTTCTCTGGAAAGATGGAAAACTTGCAGGTAAGATAGACGAAAAAAACTTGAATAAGCTTCTGTCAGAACAGACAGCTCTTCTTGAAAGGCGGAAAAAAAGTGAATAAGAGCATAATAGAAGCTGCACAGAAAAAACTAAGAGACAGAGGAATAGAGGAAATCGACATCCGTTTCACAGACATTCTGGGTTACTGGCGCCATGTTACAATTCCTGTGGCGTCATCTCTCAATGACCTGTTTCTCCGTGGAGTTGGGTTTGACGGCTCTACACTGGACGGCATGAGCAACACAGAAGCCGGAGATCTTGCCCTTATTCCCGACCCCACCAGGCTCTACTTTGATCCCTTTACAAAGAAACCCACTGTAGCCCTCTTTGGTGACATAGTAGACTGTCAGACAGGCAAACCCTATTCGAAAGATCCGAGAGGCATAGCAAGAAAGGCCTCTGACCTGCTCAAGTTCGAGGGAATTGCAACAGACAGCTTCTGGGCTCCTGAATTTGAGTTCTACCTGTTCGACAAGGCAAGTTTCTGGTCAAGACCAGGGCGTGCCGGTTACGAATTCAGCAACATTGAGAACCCGGATGCTTCAGAGAACCCTGAAAATCACGGCCTTGTTCATGCTGCACACAGCGGATACCATGCCATGTTCCCTCTGGACAGTCTCCATGACATCAGAGGTGAGATGGTGAGCAGAATGCAGGAAGCAGGAATCTCAGTAAAGTATCACCATCATGAGGTAGGCAGATGGGGTCAGGCAGAGATAGAGGTCAACTTTGCCCCAATGCTTTCAAGCGCAGATAACATCATGGTTACCAAACACATAATCAGAAATACCGCGCTGAAACACAACATGGCATCAACCTTCATGCCAAAACCTCTTCCCGGCGAACCTGGCAGTGGTATGCATTTCCACATCTACTTTGAGAAGGCAGGAGAACGAATTTTCTTTCAGAAAGACGGCTACTGCTGCCTGAGTCCCGCAGCCAGAAGCGCCATAGCTGGAATACTTCACCACGCAGGGGCTATTTCAGCATTCGCCAATCCCAGCACAAACAGCTACCACCGTCTGGTTCCCAATCAGGAAGCTCCAGTCTACAGGTTCTTCAGCGGACCAAACAGGTCTGCTGCAATCAGGGTTCCGGCATATGCAAGATCACCCAGGAAGATGCGGTTTGAGTACAGGGTACCTGACGGAACCTGCAACCCCTACCTTGCAATGAGCGCCATGACAATGGCTGCCATAGACGGTATCAGAAACAGCATGGTTCCGGAAGATATGGGCTTTGGACCTATAGACGACAATGTGTTTGCAGAAGGCTATGATACTTCTGACCTTCTCTGCCTTCCTACAAGCCTCGGCCAGGCTCTTGATGCCCTTGAAGACGACAGAGAGTTCCTGGAAAGCAACGATGTGTTCACCGACGACTTCATAGATTCGTTCCTGAAGGTAAAGAGGCAGGAAGCGGCTCTTTTTGCCGGTAATCCCCATCCGCTTGAACACAGACTTTACTTCTCACTGTAGAAAAGGAGAGACAAAATGAGATTACTGTTTACACTTCTTGCTCTTGCCATTCTGCTTTTAAGCGGATGCGGTGAGCAGGGAACCGCCGGAGAAGAAGATGTCTCCCGGGAACAGGATTCAGGGGACGCTGCTTCCCTTGATTTTCCTGAGATTGATTATTGGCTGATGATTACCGATTCCATAGGTATCGAGCTTGGTGACTCCAACTATGTATTCGGAACTATAGTCTCAGCGCAGGTAATGCCCGACGGCAACATAGCAGTTGCAGACATGATGAAAGCCAGGATAAACATATATACCCCTGAGGGCCAGTATGTAACCTCAGTGGGGCGCAGCGGCTCCGGCCCTGGCGAGTATCAGATGCTTGCTTCAATGTCGGTAACCGACCAGGGGGGATTCATAGTTCCAGACGCAATGGGCGGCAAGGTCAACTTCTACGACTCTGAACTCAACTTCACACGGGAAATCTCAGGGTTCTTCCCTTCACCGCCTGTTATGGTAATTTCTGCAGGCGACGATTTTGTGGGACAGATGCCTGCATGGAATGAGGACGAAGACCAGATGATGACCGGCATGGCTCTTGCCCGGTGGTCAGAAACTGCTGAAGAAGATGTGCTCTATCAGGAAAACCTTGTACCCTTCGATATGAACGACATGAATACAATGGCAGAAACAGCTATCATCTTTGCTGTGGACAGGGATGAAGATGTTTTCTTAACCCATTATGATACTGAGAACTACCTTGTTACCTGCCTGGACAGGGACGGAAATGAACTCTGGACAATAGAAGAGGATTATCCAAGGGCCAGAAAGTCCCAGGAAGACATTGATATTGAGAGGGAGTTTGTCAGAAGCCGAATGCTCGCCGGAGGAGCCCCGCCGGCAATGGCAGAAAGCTACGAGCCTGATGAATACAAGTCCATGATTGCCAACCTGTCTGTGGACTCAATGAACAGACTCTGGGTAATGAGCGGACTCTATGACGGCAGTGTTTTCAGGGTCTATGACGGAGACACTGGAGAGTTCCTGTTCACAGCGGCGCTCAGAACCGATGAATACCACGAAAATGTTGCGCCGTTCATTACAAAACACGGCATAGTTGCATTTGATGCAGTTTCCGACGAATGGCACAGGGTCTACACAATAGCGCCTGAAGACCCTTCACTCTTCGCAGAATAACCAGCGCACTGCCGGAGCATGCCCCTGAAGGAGCATGCTCCGGCTAATTCACACAACATATCAGTCAGGTAAAGCTCAAGACCTTTTTGTTCAGCTATTGCCTTAAAAAACAGGCATATTTCGCTAACTGTTATCAATTACTTTTCAGCTTAAGTCTCCAGCTAAACAACTGCACTCTGATATCGAAGAGCCCTTTTGACAGACAGCAAAATGCTTTTCTCCCAGATGCCATAATAAAGACTTGCAGCATACTGCTGCTTATGAAGTTGGGAATACACTCCAATACTTAAACAGATATCAGCTTAATCACCGCTCCAGCCAGCCATCCACTGAACTTGAGGGTATTCTTACAAGATCGAACAGAGTGGCAATCAGTTCGTTGTTCTCCCCTGCCCTGTGGGGATTGTAAAACTCCCACACTATTTGTTTGTCAGGTGTTACTTCAAAAGCTCTTCCCATCATTGATTCAACTATCAGAGTGTTTCCATTGGGAAGCCGCTGACATGAGCCTGAACCGATTGTGTAGAATGGGTGTTCGCTGTCTCCCTGATAGTACCAAATGCGTTCGCCTGTTGCCGGATCAAACTGAATTACCGTTGATTGCTCTTCTTCTAAGTGGTTATATCCTTGATTATCAAGCACCATCATGGTTCCGTCAGGCATCAGGTTCGGCTGATGCTGCATGTCCCACAGATCTGATTCAGCCCAGTAGACAGTTTCTTCTTCCAGATCCACGGCACATACCAGGTCAATTGTCCTGTGTGAGAGAAGAACTGAACCTGGCCTGAAAGGTCCACTGTATCCTTCAGGAAGCATATCCGGTCTGATGAACTCGATTGTGTTGCAGTGCAGCACATCACCACCGTCAGGCATATCCCTCAGAACAGGTGCATACCTGGAAGAAGCCAGAACATCCAGCGTGGAAAGACGCAGAGTCTCATTACCCAGTGAGTCAAGTCTGATTATGTAGTCTTCAGCAATAATCTTATCTGGAAAGTAGTCAGAATTCTCGTGTATATAGCGACCGATAGTGTAAATATTGCCTTCTCCATCAATATCCACATCATGATGCGCGCCGTTCCACTGGCTATACCACAAAAGGTCGGAATCCTTGTTAACCAGAATGATTCCGCATGCTTCTATCATGACCAGAAGGTCCCCGTTGGGATAAAGGTGAGCTCTCCGCCAGAATTCAAAGGGCAGCTCCTTGTCTTGTGCTTCAGGCCAGAGCCGGTCGATAGTAACCGAACTGTTGAACCATGTATGAACTTCTTCACCGTTCATATCAACCAGAGAAATCCCAGGCCCATGGCCGGATATTATCAGGTTGTAACCATCAGAAGTTAAAGATGTATCATACAAGGTAACACCGAAATCTACCGGGGCTTCTTCATAGCCTGGCAGGTAACCTATAGATCTGAGCAGATCTATCTGCTCCCTCTCCAGCGGAGAGAGAGAATCACTTCCTGCAAAGCTGCTTTCTCTTGCCTTCCACCAGGCCCCGGGAGGTCCCTCTTCTTCGGCAACTGCTACCTCATCATCAAAGGAATGAAGGAACTCAAGCATCTTCATGCGAATAAGCCCTCTATACTTGTAACCTACCACTGAGACTGCAATAATCACTACAATTGCAAATAGAGAGATTGCCGTATTTTTTCTGGAAAGAGGCATTACATACATCCTTAAAGTTATTGTTTTGAAACGCTGAACATAACTGCAACATATAACAAACTCAATATATCTGCTTCACTCTGTAATGAGAGGCAGCCTTCAGACAATGGTACGGTGCAGTCACAACCCTGCCAATTGATAAAGGCAGCAGACTGCCAGGTTATGCTGTACCTAATATGCCGCACCTACTTCCAGTCTGCCGGAATAATATCCTCAAGTGAGTCTGCAAGAATAATTCTTACAGGGGAAGCATCGGCACCGGATATCTTCACAGGGAAAGCAAGCAGAAGATACTTTCCAGGTTCAATTTGCGACAAATCAAGGTTTTCAATCACAGGTATGCCATTCCCAAGAAGAACTTCATGTGCCTGCACAGAACCGTCTATGTCGATGGACGATGAATCGGTTCCCACAAGGGCCACTTCCGCCTCTGCCAGCGCTTTAGCAGTTTCTCCGGTTACAGGCCCTCTGAAAAGTACTGCACTTCCTTTGACAAATGGGCTTTTCCCCAGATACGAAGTAAGAATGAACGGTCGAAACTCATCTATGGTCTTGCCCTGGGGAAACCTGTGTGCAGGGGCGTCCATATGGGTTCCTGTATGAAGAGACATCACCACTGATGAAGTAAAAAAACCCTGATCTTCTACTGTTTTCTTCACAAAATCCACATCGCCAGGCCATACCTGAATACCCTCAAAAAGACTCTTTGTGATATCATGAAGCATTCAGACACCATCCCTTCAGAGGGCAGTAGACACACCTGGGGCCTACAGGCAGGCATACTCTCTGACCGAACCGCACGAACACATGATTAAGCGGAATCCAGAGTTTTTTCGGGAATATCTTCATAAGGGCGGCTTCGGTCTCTGAAGGAGTTGTTGTTTTTACCAGCCCCAGTCGATTGCTGATTCTGTGCACATGAATGTCCACACATACAGCAGGAATACCGAATGCCATTGAAAGAACAAAAGCTGCGGTTTTTTCTCCAACTCCCGGAAGAGACTCAAGTTCCTCTCTGGTTGATGGAACCTTACCATCATAGCGGCAGAGAAGAATACTGCACAGTTTCAGGAGCTGGGCTGCCTTCCGGCGATAGAAACCTGCAGGATAGAGCAGTTCTGCCAGCTCGGACTGATCAAGGTCATACATCTCTGCAGGGGAAGAAACCCTACTGAACACCCTCGCTGTAACCTTTTCAGTAACTGCATCTCTTGTTCTCAGGCTGACCACTGTTCCCACAAGTACTCGAAAAGGATCTCTGCCTGCAGCCAGAGGTGATGGAATACCCTGCTCTCCTGAAGCAACTGCCATCTCCCTCAGAAGAACTGCAGGTTTTACTTCACCTTTACAAACCGTACTGACTTGCCCTTCTTCAGTGATATGGCCAGTTCCCCTGAGAGTACCTGAACAAGTTCTCTGCCCAAAACCTCCTTGCGCCAGCCGGACAGATTTGATCTGCTGTTAAACTGCTTCAGTGTTATCGGAGGACTCTCAAGAATTGACTCCAGGCTTTCTCCTGAGAGAAGCAGCCCAGGAGAAAGGCCCAGTTCTTTCGACTTCATTTTCAGAAAAAGCCTGATGATGTCCTTTCTGGCCGCATAACCCCAGTCGTGTCTGGGCATTCTGATAACAGGAACATCTTTCGGAGGATTCTTCCTGCATTCAGAAGCAATCTGTACAATCTCCTCACCAAATTTCTCAACAAAGCCTCCTGGAAGACCTCTGATTCTGGAGATCGACTTTACACTGGATGGAGAAAGAACTGCCAGTCTGCAAAGAAGATGATCACGGGCAATAAACTGTCTTGGCCTGTTTTTTTCCATTGCAGTATTTTCCCGCCAGTTGACCAGCCTCCAGAGAAGAGGAAAATTGCTCTTCTTCACCTTTCCGGCAGATCTGGCTTTGCTGAACAGCTTATCCAGAGACACTCTGTAGGTTTCCGGATCAGCCAGAGACTCCTGTTCTCCCTGAAACCATTCAGTACGGCCCTTCTTTTGCAGATCGGCGGAAAGGGATCGGTGTATCTCCACAAGGTACCTGACATCATCCAGAGCATACTCTATCTGTCCATCATCCAGGGGCCTTGCAGACCAGTCACTCATTGAATACTTCTTTCGAGCTTTCACTCCGCATATTTTCTGCACCAGATTAACCAGGCTTATCTGCTCTCCGTAGCCCAGGAACGAAGCAGCTACCTGTGAGTCAAAGAGATTAACCACTTTAAAGCCGTTTATGCAGTGAAAAAGAATTCCCAGGTCATTCCTTGCACTGTGTATAACCTTAACTACCGAAGGATCGGCAAAGAGCTCACCAAGGGGAGTAAGGTCACTGACTGCAAGTGGATCCACTGCCGCAGGAGAAATACCGTCAGCCGCAAGTTGTACAAGGAAAAGATCAGGCCAGTACCTTCTCTCGCAGTGAAACTCGGTATCCAATGCTACTGCAGACTTTTTGCGAAGGGCTTCTACAAACTCTTTCAGCATCTCGTCATTCTGAATCAGAGTGGGAAAATCCTTCATTTCATCTCCGCCGGAAGAGAAGAGCTTTCGTGAAAAGGACAGTACACCGCTCCCTCCCTTATTTCGTAGTACTTGTATCCATTGTCGGGACAACTGTAGCCTCCCCTTCTTCCAGACTCTCCTCCGCTAAGTGTATACATTTCTTCCAGAGTTGACGGAAATTCATATCCTGAAGCTAAATAATTATTAAGTTCTGCCAATACAGAGTCTCTTCTCTCTGCGCATCTTCCCTGGCCAACAGCCAGTCCGCTGCCCAGATGACCGGAGGGACATATGACAAGTTCTCCTGCTTCATCAGCGGCGTATGGCGCACCAGATACAGGGCAGCATCCATCAGGGTCAGTCACTGCGTTTTCCCTGCACAAGAAAACAGCAGTACCCAGTAATTTGTCCAATGATGTGTCTCCTGCTATGAGCATCTGTCCGTCAGAAACAGCCAGCCAGACCACTCTGGTACCAGTTTCCGGAGTTTCGCCGGCTATTCTGATTCCTCTGCTGTCTGAACCGTTCCATGAAAGCTGAGAAGGAACTTCTTCTTCCAGAAGCCTGAGCAGAAAGTCTTCGGAAAGTTCTCCTGCCAGCTCAGGACAAAGCATGTCCAGAGCCTCCTGTCCACGGCCTTCTTCCAGAGCTTTCAGGTAATTCTCAACTGTACCTGTCCATTGCGCTCCCGGGCTGTGCGGTCTTGCCAGCAGAGCGATAACTAGAACAGCAAGAGCAGTAATCAGTATCGCAAAAAACCGTTTCAACAGGATTATCTTCTTCCGGAGCCTGATCCTGAACCAGTTCCAGAGCCGGAACGGCCTCCGGAACCTGTCGTAAACAAATCACCTAAACCCATGCCTATACCGCTGACCATCAGCCCCCACTCCTTGTTCACATTCTCTCCTGAAAGCCTGTAGAAAACATCCACTGTAAGTTCAAGCTGCGAGTTATTCAGAGTGATTCCTGATCTGAGATCAATATATGAGACTTCACTTCCGTTGATGTCCTCTGAATCAACCTCTGTCTCCCCTCTTTTGGCAAACTCAAGTCCGGCGTTAAAATCCAGTTCCCTGTTAACAGGCAGAATCACCATTGCGCCACCGCGCAGTTCCATTCCAGGGGAAGTCTCGGCAGAATCACCTGGAGCGCCTGGATTTTCTCCCCAGGCAGTAAAGTAATTACGCAATCCGCCGGAGAACTTCATCTGAGGTCCGGAAGATCTGTCTGCCAGGGGCATTTGTACCGTTGCTGATACTTCCGCTGCAACATGACGGTCACTTTCACTGTAGTCACCTGCCTCAAAAGTTCCCTTTAGAGACGGTCGGAGAGCCCCTCTGAGAATAAACTGGGGATCTCTGGACATCCAGCCGTCCAAAACAATCCACGGGTCTGCAATTCCCACTCCTGTGGTATCTCCAGGGCCGGAAAGCTGCAGGAAACCAGGTACGGCAATACCTATTGTATGACTGGATGTAAGGCCGTATCTGCCATTCCACATAAACCTGATAACCCCGTATCCCTTACGGTGTTCGTAAAGGCTGTCGAAACCAAGGGTATCGGTTTCCCAGTACTGGCTGAAACCAAAGTAGCCCAGTGAAAAGTCACTGTCAGCACCGGTTACAGGAAGAACTTCGCTGAAGTAGTAAGATGAGAGCGGATCCCACGCAAGCGAAGTAAACACAAGCATAATCAGACAAAAGAGCGTAATTTTCATTTATGGATTCCTCCAGCTTAGTATTTCGAAAACCTGCCGGCATGAACTGATGCAGCGCCTGTCTTCTTCAACTATTCCATCAACTCTGGCAAAAGGAGGCCCTTGCCTGAGCATATTCTTCATCTTTTCCACCTGCGAGGGTTCACCTTCCAACATTACCTCTACCGATCCATCAGGCAGATTCCGCACATAGCCCCCCAGCCCCATACAGGAAGCTGCAGACCTTGTCCAATACCTGAAGCCGACTCCCTGTACCAAACCTGAAACAGAGAGAAGAACGCGAATATACTTACGGTTGCCCAGCATTGTAACTCATCAATAGAAACAAATCATATTCAGGTCAACCATGCCATGTTTTTGCAGAATTGCCTGATCCAACCATCAGTTGACCGAAACACTTATTCTTAACATTCTTTGCACCATAGATTTTTTTGCCACCCAATTCAGGAGGGAAACATTGAGTAAAGCAATTATTATCACTCTTATGATAATGGTCACTGCCTCAGTGGCAGGGCCTTCAATTTACGGAGTGCCTGGCCTTTACAGGGTTAACAGTGCAAAACCCATGGGATTTAATGAAATGTCATTCAGCATCGGTTTCAAGTACTGGGCTGCTGTCAACGAATACAGAAACTTTATCTACCACAGTCATTTTCTTCCTCATACAATGCTCTTGCCTGAGATGAACGAAAAAGAGCATACCGGGCAGGGTCTTCTCAGTCTTGGATACGGAGTATGGGATTTTGTTGATCTGACCACTTCTGTAAGCTACATAGCAACTATCTATGAAAGAGAGCTATACGAAGAGAGATCAACAGGGCAATGGGAAGAGATTTATGGTTTCGAAAACATAAACTTCACCCTTCATGGCGGTTACGATCCAATTAATTCCCTTAAGGATGTGCTCTGGTTCGGCGGCGATATAAATATCGGTATTGCACCTTCAGATACAGTATTCATGAGAGTTCAGGATGATCCTGACGGACGATTGCACCATGGCCAGCTTATCAGTAACGCCAGAAGACCATTCACCACCACAGGAAACAGCACATTCGGTGCTGATCTGCTTATAACAGGTGATTTTGGCCGCTGGCTGCATGTAACTCCTCTGCAGGCTCACCTTAACATAGGCTACGCAAGCTACACTCAGAACTACCACTTCACTGATTTCAGAGTTACCCCTGACAGCATCGGCTGGGCATACTCTGATTCAACTGAAATCAACCTTGAAGTTTCAGATGGTGTATTAAATCTGGGGCTGGGCATTGAGCTTCCTACTCCATACGCAGACATTTTCGTTGAGTACTCCAAACGAAAAATGCTGGACAGGGAAAATGCTGAAGTTTCCTATTTTACCCCCGGTATAAGATTTAAGAACAACTCGGGAGCATTTTTCAATGTCTCGTTTGATCTGAGCGCAAGTGATTTCGACCCTCTTTACTACGACCTTGGTCATTCACTCTACCAGACACAGGATCAGGTTACCGAGGAAGAAAGAGCTGAAAGGGCACCTCTTCCCATAGGAGGGACCTTTGACTATGGTGTCAGCATTTCCGCAGGATTCTCTTCTGATATGGTCTCAAATGAAGAATCAGAAGATGTCTCAACTCTTTCAGGAGTGGTTACCGATTCAATAACAGGATTGCCTGTTTTTGCAACCATAACATTCCCTGGCATGGCTGTTGCCAATGTTACAAGCGATGCTGAAACCGGATTCTACACTTACAACATTCCTGCAGGAGAAGTACCTGTAGCAGTTATCGCCCCAGGCTACAAAACTGCAAACGCCATTGTTATTGCAGAAAAGAATCACTCAGCAACACTGGATTTTGCCCTGGTGTCCAACACTGGAACACTCAGCGGCTGCATAAAAGATGATCAGGGAAGACCGATTGAAGGAGCAAAAGTAACCATCGGCACACCGACTCCGGTAATTGTCACCACAGACGCAACAGGAATGTTTACAGCTCAGGTCATGGGAGGCACATTACCTGTTGCAGTTCAGGCTGACGGGTGGATTACCGACAATAAGTCTGTTACTGTCATTCCCGGCGAAACTGTGATAGTTGATTTCTCCCTGAGAGCTGCTCTTCGTGAAGGTGAAGTAATGAGTTTCGACAACATATACTTTGATTCCGGCAGCGCAAACCTCAAACCTGAAAGCTACACTGTACTTGACAGTGTTGCCATTCTAATGAGAGACAACCCTACAGCGCGAATGCAGATCGCAGGCCATACTGACAGTGACGGAAGTGCAAGCTCCAACCAGTCACTGAGCGAAAGAAGAGCCCAGTCAGTCTACCGTTATCTGACCAGCACAGGCATTGCCGGCAGCAGGCTCTCAACAGCAGGCTTTGGTGAATCAAATCCTGTTGCGCCTAACGATTCACCGGCAAACAAGGCCCGAAACCGCCGTATCGAGTTCACCGTTATCAGCATATAGAATCACGATACTTCAAAGAGCCCGGTTTAACGCCGGGCTCTCTTTCCATAATCAGAGCAGGAAGAATCACTGTTTTCCTGCATCGCTCGCTTCAAATCATGCCAGAGCTGACCTTAATGATTAGATTTCAATCACTGAATATCACTATCAGCCTACCGGTATCCAGTTTCAGAATTACGAAGATACTCGCAAATCGACTGCTCACACAAAACATGCGAAAGCGCCGAAAACAGAGTACTTCATAGCTGTTCCATAGTTCAAGATCCAAGTCAGAATCTTTTGCTTCCGCTTTTTCGGACAATCAGACTTTGTGTTCGAAAAACCTTTTCAGAATCACAGACTGTTAAGCTTCTCAGAGAACCATGCACTTTCTGACAATGGAGCCTTCGCTGCAGTCAAGACGGTACATATAAACACCTGATGGAAGCATGGAAGTGTTCCAGTCAACGGTGAAACTCCCTCCAGGGACTTGAGAATCAACCAGTTCATCCACAACTCTGCCTGAAAGATCAAAAACTCTCAGTGAAGCCTGACCTGCAGAGGGAATTGTGAAGCCGATGGAGAGAGTTCCCTGTACCGGATTCATTGAAGGAGGGTCAAGAAACAATCCATAAGGAGAACCTTCAATACCTGTGGTTACCCAGGTTACAGAGGCTGTGGCAACTGCTGATCTGCCGAACTCAGGGCTTACCGCTTCCACCAGAAGAGTTGTCTGTTCTTCGCTGAGTGACCTTGTTATGTGCGGAACAAAGCAGGCTTCTCCAGGGGTTGCCCAGAGAAAAGTTCTGCTGTTGTCAGAGTTGAGTCTGTACACATTGTAGGTATACACATCAGAAGGTGAATGAGTCCACCTTATTCTTACAGTCCCCGTTGTATCATTTACCTGATTGAACTCCTCAACGGTGACATCTGAAGGCGGCTGAGGAACATCAACCGCTCCCCTGGCTATTCCCATTCTGCCCACAAGCGCAGTGTAATCTGTTATCGGTGTGGAACTGGTGAATTTGATTCCCGCAACAGCCATTGTCTCTCCGGCAAAGGCTCCAATCGGGGACTTGAAGAGATTCCAGCCTGCTTCATCTGCATCGGGAACATCTATGCAGTTGAATACTTCAGGATTTGCGGCGGTGGAAAAAGCAGCCTGCATACCTGAAGGATCACCGGCATTCTCTGCATGCCAGACCAGATGCAGCGTATCATTCGCAGCTATTTCGGCGTCTGTCTTGTAAAGATATAGCATGGTTTCGTTTGCGGAAGAAAGATATCCTGATACCTTGAGGCAGTTACCGCCGAAGTAGGAGTGCTCCCAGTCCATTTCAGGATAGAGAGGTGTTCCTCCGCTCTCGGCAATCCATCTCCATGTGGGAAGAATGTCCTGCTGGCTTCGGTTGTGCCAGTCCATTTCAGAAAGAACATCGCCATCAATTGCGTACATGTACCCCTGGCCGGTGTTGAAATTCGTCATGAATGGAAATGAGGTAACAGGAGTACGGGCACTGTAATAGTGGGCTATTCCCTTCCAGGGATGAGTTGTCTCTGTGTTAGACGGATCCCTGTTGGCTCCGCACCAGAAGCGATTGGCCCTTGTATAGAATGCTGCATGGCTGGCTGCACTGGAGTAGGTCCAGTTCGGGCAGTAGAAGCCCAGTGATGTAACATGATCTGAACCTTCAGGAAAGAGAGCATTCCAGTCCACAGAGGTATTATACCCGCCTGCCTGCACATCCACTCCGGCATAAAGCTCATAAGGGCTGCGCCCAAGTGAAGCTGCAAGAGACGCTGAACTGTTCAGATTCGAAGCACTCCACCAGAAGTTAAGGAACATCCAGTTGGACACCTGCTCACCGTTATGCTGGAAGAACCAGTCATTGTTTGGTGTAAGGGCATTCTGCCAGTTAATGCCTCCTGTTTCAGTCATAGCGTCATACCACTGTATCTCCAGGTTGGAATTAGCCTGAATGTAGAGCATGAAGTCCCGCATATCAGCAGCAAGGGCAGCATTGCCGCCGGCAGTCTCCTGATTGATGAACCATCCATCAAAGCCGTAATACTCAGTCATTTCAATTAACTTGTCTGCAACAGGAAAGGTACTCCCGGACTTCTGAACCAGGTCCTCAACCCAGCCTATCTCACCACCGTAGGCCAGTGGAGGAAGAAAGATGGTTCCGTATACCGGCACACCGTTCCTGTGCCCTGCGTCTATGACCCCTGGATTAGGGGCAAGAATAAGCCCTTCACCTGCACTGCCTCCCCAGAAGGTCAGACAATCTATGTACTGCCAGTAGTTAAAAGCGTACACATCTATACCAGGGCCCCCCTGTGAGGGATTGAAACTGGTGGAGGGATTCATGATGCTGAGGACAGATATTCCACCCTGATCACTTGTGGCATGTGCATTGCACTGTGTGTCTCCCCATGACCTTGTGGCAAATTCAACTGAAGAACGGTTGTATGGAGCATCGGCATCGTTTGCCGGACTCCAGGTCAGAAGTTCATTCGGAAACCAGTATGATGCATAAGGCTGACCAGGAAGATCCTGAGCAAATCCTGCTGCTGCAAGAAGTAAAGCTGTGAGTAGTCTCATGGTTTAAGCACCTTTCGAGCTTGTTTCTATGAAAGATTTGCTGTATTGAACTGAATTGTTAATTAGGGCTTGCTGTTCAACCCATCATCCCACTCAGCCCCGGCCCTGCATACCTGACCAGTCCAGTTCGCCCCAAAGGACTTCCAGTAACAAGCAGGCTTTCAGACTGTGATAAATCCTCATTAGGTATGAGGAAGCACCCTCCCTCAACAGCCTTTCAAGATTCATTACCAGGTAGACCATGCTGATCACAGTCTCGCTCGTTTCCCGGAGCTTGGTCATTACCCGGTCGGTTGAATACCTCCGCTTACCTTCTCCTATCTTACCCTCTATTGCGTTCCTGATGCGCTCATCTTCATAGCGCTGTTGACGAAGTGCCTTCATTACCGCAGGGTCTTCAAAAGGACGACCGAGCTTGCGGCCGGAAATCCGTATCCCGCGATCCTTACAGAAACGCATGTTCTCTCGCGTCCGGTAGATCCGGTCAGCATGAACTGACTCAGGCCAGCAGCCGAACAGCCGGTGGTACTCCTTGATCTGACCGATCAGATCAAGACTCTCGTTGAAGTTGTCCCATTCTATCCGATGAATCATCGCAAGACCGGAGGAAAGCCCTATTGATACCTTTGCGCCAAACTCCCAGACTGCTCCGGCTTTGTTTCGCTTGATGGGACGTACATGCGGCTGTGATATGCTTACTATGCGGTGGGGTATCGTCCGCTTTCTCTCATCATACATCTCTTGCTGCTGACGGTATACCTCACGGATGACAAGCAGCTTTCTGTAAAGATCCAGATCCAGTACTCCAAAGCCAACTTCATCAAGCAGGGCATCCACATGACCAAGATCCCTGCGCACATAGCCAAGCTGCTTCCTCATTGCCTTTCTGAGTTTTCTGCTGCCGGGCCGTCTGGTTTTCTGCAGGCTAAGGAAAGCTTTCCGTGCTCTCTTCCGGTAGGTCCGGGGCTTTGTGCTGCCCGGCTCCCGTTCCGAATGGAGTACATCAACCATCTTCTCAAGCAGCTCTCGCCCCTTGTTCAGCAGTTTCAGGTCTGTGGGGAATGTGATGTCAGCAGGGGTCGCTGTTGCATCAACGATCAACCGGCCTTTATTCACAAAGCCTCCATCATCACTGGAAGACGATTCATCATCTCTGTGGCGCTTGCGGGCGGCCAGGAGGATTCTCTCGTTTATCTCAGCTATGGCCTGTGCGGGAAATCTCTTCCTGAACCTGCAAAGCTGTGACTGATCCAACGGAGGCTTGATCTGGAACTCCTGCAATCCTAAGAACCACTGGAGGTAAGGATTCTCTCTGATCGTGTCCACTGTCTCCCTGTCTGTCAGACCAAGTTTCTCCTGGATCAGTATGGAACCGAACGCGAATCTGCCGGGGAGGGCTCGCTGTCCTTCTTTCTTTCTCCCGAGACTTCGAAGATAAACTTCTTCCACGAAATCCCAGGGAACCAGCTTTGCCAGCTTGACCCATCTGTTCTCAGTATCCAGCGGTGTCCTGAATGGAGTCTTGAAGGCCTCAATTTCCAACTGACGGTTGTTATGCTGATACAATTGAATCTCCAGGTGCAAGGGTTTTGAGCAAATGTGCTCATATTGCGTGCATTTCTATGCACCTAATATACCCTCATTCCGTTGCGCTGTAAAGGTTTAAAGCTTCAGCATCAAGCCCTATTTATCTCACTTGCAGGGATGAATCTGTTTTCAGGCAGACTTTCGCTGAAAAAAGATATTCCATCAAATCTGTTGTCTGTAAGACAAGCACAGTATGAGAGGATAGATGGAAAAATATCAAACTGAGCTACAGTTTCGTGTCTAACGGCTCCGGCAGCCACTTCAGTCCCTGATGTTATCAGAGGGATATGCACTGTTTCCTGAAAAAGATTTTTTCCATGTCCCACATAGCCATGTTCCAGAAATTCCTCGCCATGATCCGCTGTAACTATTATCAAGGTCTTTTGATCCAGCTCAAGGTCCCTTACTGTTCTGAACAGTCTTCCCAGTTCAGAGTCAACCTGTGCAATCTCTCCATCATAAAGGCCCATAAGGTGTTCCAGTTGCTCAGGGTGGAGAATATCTCCATTCTCAGAAATATCCCAATATGATTTTCCGTCAGTTTCATCGTTGCAGAAAAGAGTATTGAAAGGAGCTGGCGGATCGTATGGAGCATGAACATCAAACAGATGTACAGTGAGGAAGAAGGGTTTTTCGTGATCAATCTCCTCCAGCCATTGAATAGCCATATCTACAGTCTCTTCCGCACGGTCGTGTCCTTTTTCTGTGCAGTCATATCTATCAAAACCTTTATGAAATCCGAAATATGGGCTGAAAAGATAAACATTGAAAAAACCTGCTGTCTGATATCCGTTGGATTTCATCGCCATTGGCAGCACAGGAGTTTCCGGGCTGATACCAAATACATTTCCTGTGGCGAGACTCATTGTAACGCCGTGGGATTTTGGGGCTACACCTGTCCAGATACTGGCTGTAGCCGGAAGTGTCCATGAAGCATTGGAATTAGCATTGGCCCAAATGGTTCCTGTTGCTGCAAGGCTGTCCAATACTGGCGAAGTAATTCTTTCGTATCCATAGCATGAGAGATGATCTGCTCTCAAAGTATCAATTATTATAAGTATTACAGAGGGCTTATCTTCATAACTGCTGCAGGAAATCGTGCATAACACCATTGCAAGAACTTCTAAACTGGTCATTAATTACAGTTCCACAATAATACTTTTCAACGATATCAGAATGAGGTGTCAAAAGTCAACCTTGTTTTTGCTGCCATTTGCTTACTTCTTCAGTGTTTTATCGAGTTAATAGAAAAGTATACCGGCAGACAAAAACACTCTGACTTATTTATAAAGGTCCCATGAGTTTTCACAGGACCTTTTTTACTATCTTGCAGTTTTACTGTTCCTGAGCTTCCTGCCTGGCTGCGTATTCAGCCCTCAGGGAATCAAGGGTGTTGTAGTAGCTCTCTCTTGAATCAACTATTTCCGAGTTCTCTTTCAGACCGTCCATGAGTCTGGTTGTGAACGAAGTGTTGTAGCTTCCCTGCATGGAAAGATAGAAACCTGCAAGCTGCGAGAGATTTTCCGGAAGTTGCGGTTCGGTTCTGGTGACAATTTCTGCAAGGTAGGAGACACCGTTGCTGCTGAAAGGGCCTATCACTGTGTACATATCTGAATAAAGCGCTGCATCTGCGAACTGGGCACTGCCGAGAATGCCTCTGTATGCAGCTTCTTCTGATTCTGCCCACTGTCTTACTGATGCAGGACTGAACTGCTGGGAATCGTAAACCTCCATTGAGTCAGCTTCTGCCCAGGCTGTAAGGTTCATTCCTGAAGCAGTAATATCTTCCAGGGCCTGTTCAGCCATTTCAAGTGACTGCCTGCTCTGAAGGTCTGTGTAGTACTCCATGAGAAGAGTACTGTTTTCCATCACTTCTTCAAGGGTGGCTATACCTTCAGGAACCTCTTCAAGTTTTCTGGCAACCATCAGAGCAGGGTAGCTGCCTGAGAAGCTTGGTATGTAGAAGACAGGTCCGATGCTGTCTATCCATATGCTGTCTGTTGCAAAGGATATGAGAGACTGGGGTATTTCCATTGAGGGTATTGTTTTTGTATCAACAAGGATTTCTCCATAGTCAACAAGCTGATAGTCTGTCTGGACCGGTATCTGCATTGCAAGTAGTGACTCGGCCTTTTCCTCAAGATCCCAGAATGACTGACGGACAGTGTTACGGCCTGGAAATACCGGTACTTCCCAGTGAACTATGTCCAGTGTATCAAGGCCGCCGGTGGTATCTTCAGGAAATTCAGTAACTGAAAGCAGTTCAATGGAGTGGAATGCCTGCAGGCCGTTCTGTGCCATTGAAGGTGCCTGGAAGGGTTGCGAAAGCTCACCGGTTTCCATTTCCACGCTCCAGCCTGTGACAGTTTCAAGCTGAGCCCTGGTAAGCCTCAGAGTATCAGAGTTGCCTGCTCCTGCAAGTGCCAGAGAGTCAACCATGGAACTGGATACTTCCAGATCTTCTTCACCGGGATGAATCATGTATGTGGCATAGCGGATTCGGGAACCGCCGGCTCTCTCAAAAAGTTCTGTATTCTCTTCGTAGAAGGTTTCCAGTTCCTGGTCAGACGGAATTGCAGGTGATGCTCTGAAGGGGATGTACTTCGCAGTAACCGTTGTCATGGCATCTCTCAGCAGGAAATCCAGTTCATCTCTGGAAATCATGTTCTGAAGAGATACAGCTGAACTGAACACTGATCTGTCTGCCTGGGCTGTTACCTGATACAGAGTCATGCTGTAATTTGGATCGTTACGGTATTCATTCAGGTATGCATCAGTATCCTGAACACCCATGAGAACCAGCTGAGTTTTCAGCAGCTCTTCAGCCATTTCCATGTTTACAGGTTCCCAGTCAAGCTGCTTCAGAAACTCATCCTGAAGAGTTCTGTCTATCAGCAGATCAAAAGCGGCATCGTTTATGTCATTATGAAGAAGTGTAAGCTGGCTCTCAGCATTGGGATATCCCATGCTGACCATCTGGTTTTCCATTCCTGCATAGACTTCCTGTCTCGCTGCATCATAGGCAGAAGGTTCAAGCCCCTTACCGTTTACCATACCAACGGTGAGCTTGTCAGCTTCAACCTTCTGAAGACCTCCGCGGCCCCATTCAAGAAATATCATACCAACGAAGATGACAACGATGGCTATGAGGAATATCTTTGCATTGTCTCTGAACCAGGTTAGCATTATACAGTACCCCCGTGTTTATTTTTTAAGGCTGGAAAATAAGCAAAACAGTAGTGCAGGGGCAATAGCACTGGAGTGTACGGCATTGATTGTGAAAACCTTTGAAGATGTGGAAAAGAGAGTTGATTCTGCAGAGCCTGGAAGTGTCTTCCTCATATCAGGAGATGAGTACTGCCAGTCTTCAATATTGCTTGATCGTCTCAGAACCCGAACGAAAGCCCTTGGATACGAAACTGTTCATATTTCCCCAGGTGATCTGCCAGAGCTGAGTCTTCTTTCTCTTTTCAGTGAAGGGTCGCTGTTCAGTTCCGGTAAGCTGATCATAATCAGCAGTGTTGACAAAATTCCCAATTCTTCCAGAAACGACCTTATTCAGGTACTTGAGAAAGGTACAGAGAACATACTGTTTGCCAGAACCGAAGGGAGGAAGCCTTCCAACAAGTTCATAAGGGCTCTTGAGTCTCATGGAGTTTCATTCACCTGCTGGGAACCTTTTCCCAGCCGTATGTGGCTTTGGACCAGAAGATTCGCGGAAGAGGAGGGGATAACCTTTACAAAAGATGGCAGCGCAGCAGCAGAAGAAATAGCATCCGGCAAACTGGAAAGGCTTGCCGATGTGGTTACCAGAGTTGCGCTCTTTCACGGCAAGGGGGTCAGGGCTTCATCAGCTGGCGTGTATAAGGCTGTAAAGGGAGATCAGGAGACAACAGCTTTTGAGTTCTGTAAAGCTGCGCTCTCAGGTGACAGATCAGGAGCAATGACATCTCTGGCAATTCTTCTGCGCTCAGGAGAAGAGCCTGTAAGGCTCCTTGCTTTGCTTTACTCCCAGTGGTATCAGGTTGCTTCTGCGTCAGAAATGCTGAAAAATGGTAACTCAGGCCCGGCGACTGCGAAAAAGCTTGGAATAACACAATTCAGATGGAAATCGGTGGAGCGGTTGGCATATACCTGGAGATCACACGCAAATGCCTTGGTTCTAGATACTTTCGCTTCAGCTGATTACCAGTTAAAAAGAGGAGGGGATCCTCTCGTTTCAATCGGTTCAGTAGTGGTTGCCTTGACAAAAGATAAATAATGAAGAAAAATATCCTAATGTGACGAGAATACTACATGTGATTTCTTTGGAATGGAGGGGTAATGGCACTAGAGAAGAAGATCCAGAATCTTCTGGCTAAAAGAACCGAGCTTGCTGAAAGGCTGTCAAATCTTGAGGCCATGAAGGAGGAGACAAACCAGAGGGTTTACTCCAGGATCAAAGCCGACTACGACGGTCAGCTTAATGGTGTTCTCAGCAACCTCGGTTCGGAAAAAGGTTCTCTAGAGGGCAAGGTGAACGATCTCACTTCGAAGATCAACGAACTTGAACAGAAGCACCAGAGCGAATCTGATATGGTCGAGGAACTTCAGATCAGGGCAAAGCTCAGGGAGCATGATGAGAACGATCAGAGCTTTCAGAAGAATCTCAAAGACGCCACAAGCGCAAGGAATACTACAGCCCATGATCTTGATGACATCAGAAGTGAGCTCGGGGAACTGAAGAAAGTTCTCATGGATGTTGAAGAAGCCACAGCCGGAAAGGCATCTGTCATTCCTGAGACCGATGATTATCAGGAAAGCCTTGAAGAACTTGATCTTGAGGATGACATCTCTCTTGATAGCAATAACGATGTTACAGTTGCATGTTCTTCATGTGGCCATGTCAATCCTCCTCAGAAGCTTTTCTGCGAGGAGTGCGGCGAATCACTGGATACAGATGAAAATCTTGACGACGACTTCGATCTTCTGGATGTGGACGACGATTTGGATCTTTAGTCTTTCTGTGGTTTAATTTATCAGCAAAGATAAAAGCTTTGGTTTTTCCGAAGCTTTTATCTTTCTGCCATCATTTCAAGTATCTGTACAGCATTCAGTGCGGCGCCCTTTCTCACATTGTCGGCTGTGACCCAGAACTGAAGAATACTTCTGTCCCCTGGATGATTCCTTATTCTGCCTACGAAAGTTTCATCAGTATTCTGAGCCAGAAGCGGTTCAAAGCCTCTCTCTACCACCTTCAGCCCATTGAAGTCTTTCATTGCCTCTGCTGCCAGAGTGGCAGGAACAGGCTTTTCCATCCTGACAGTGACAGATTCAGTGTGGCCCACTGCAACTGGAACACGGGCGCAGGCTGGATATACAGGAAAATCTGCTTCAAGTATCTTCACAGTCTCCCTCTGGAGCTTCAGTTCCTCTTCTGTGTATCCTGATATCTCCGGTTCACCTATTTCGCAGAGAATGTTTCTGTGAACGGCTCCAGGTTTCGGCCCGTTAAGTTCACCCTTTTCAAGCATTGAGAGGCCTTTTCGGCCTGCGCCGGAAACAGATTGGTATGTGGAAACAGAAACCCATTTGAACCGTGCCAGATCCATAAGGGGTTTCAGAGACATTACCAGCTGTATGGTGGAGCAGTTAGGATTGGCTATAAGTCTGCTCTTATCGGTAATACTTTCAGGGTTTACCTGAGGCACAACAAGAGGAACATCGGGATCCATTCTGTGGGCTGATGAGTTATCTATAACCACAGCACCAGCTTCCAGCGCCAAAGGCACCCATTCAGAAGCGATTGAAGAGGAAGTGGCTCCAAGTATAAACATCCCCTTTTCCAAAGCTTCTTTTTTTATTATTTCAACAGTAAGGTCAGAAGTCCTGAAAATATGTGTTTTACCTGCGCTGTCTGCGGAGGCAAAGAGCTTTATCGACTGAACAGAAAGGGAACTCTCCTGAAGAACTGCAAGCATTGCCTGTCCAACGAGCCCTGTTGCTCCGACTATTCCGACTTTCATTCGAAAATATCCTTTCGCATGGTTCAGTACCGTTTAACAGTACTGATTTCTGTCTTGCTCCTTTCCTGCTGCTCAGGCACAAGGATACACACTGATACAGGAACATACAATGATAATCAGCCTAATGCCTCCGGCAGTGGCATCATGAGTGATATCAATTCCCGCAGTATTGAACTGTTCAGAGGCTCTTCAGGTGATCAGGTCATAAGGCAGATTCCGTTGCACGCGCCCCATTTAAGTGACCTTCCATACTCTCCTGAATCCTGTCCAGCTGAGTCGGGAATGATTTGCCTTCTGCAGGCGATTCTGAGGAGTGAAGGGCTTCCTGTTGATCTTGCCGCGCTGCCATGGGTTGAAAGCAGTTATTACATAGGGGATTATTCCAGGGTTGGCGCAGCAGGCCCCTGGCAGTTCATGAGTGGTACTGCAAGGCATTTTCACATGAATATGACCGAAGAGGTAGACGAGAGATACTCCTGGACTTCTTCCACCAGAACAGCTTCAGACTACCTGTCCTATCTTCGGAACTACTTTGGCGACTGGCACCTTGCGCTGGCTGCATACAATTGTGGTGAAGGGGTTGTTCAGAGGGCTCTGGCTGATGCTGAAAGAAAAGAATACGGAATGATAGAGCTTCCAGGTGAAACCGATGTTTTCGTTCCCAGGTTTTCAGCTGCTCTTGATGCGCTCAGAGGACGGGAGCAGGATAATCCTGAGCTTTCAGTTGTGCTTGTGCCTCCTGGTCTTGATTTGAGAATACTTGCCGCTGAGAGCGGAATTGACCCTGGACTGCTTGCAGACTGGAACAGAAGTTTTCTCAAGGAGAGAACCCCTGCAGGAGGAAGAAACTGGGAGCTGGTAGTACCTTCATCCAGGGCTGCTGTGGTATTTCAGGCAGCATGGACAGTGAACCGTACCGACTACCTTGTGCGGGCAGGAGATACTTGGGCCTCAATATCTTCCGCGCTGGGCATCAGCGAGGGTGCCCTGAAGGAGGCTAACAATTCTGTGTTGCCTGCTCCCGGGCAGTTCCTGCTTCTTCCTGAAAGCGATAGAATGCCTGTTAATACCCAGGCTGCCCAGAGGGCAGGGTTTTATGCTTATACCGTTCGTTCCGGAGATACACTTGGCGGTATAGGAGCTTCCATAGGGGTTTCTTCCAGAGAAGTTGCAGCCTGGAACGACATCAGCACAACAACTATGATTTATCCAGGGCAGAGGCTGATGCTTCGGGGTACTCCTCTTGAGGGCAGCGAATCTGTTCAGATAATATCCGGAGGGTCTGACGGAGAGGTTACTCATGTGGTTCGGCACGGAGACACAATGTGGCAGCTTGCAGTTACTTATGGTGTTTCAGTTGAACAAATTCAGGAGCTGAACGGAAAAGAAAACTCGTCGTTATCAATAGGCGAAATTCTCATAATAAAACCGGAGTAGGTGTCATGGCTTTTATCTTTGGTTCCAAGGCTCAGAGGACCTTCAGAAAAATACAGGACCTGGCCTCCAGCGATATGGTTGACCAGGCGGCGGTAATGATTGAGGAAGAACTTGATAACCTTTTGGAAGACCATGAGGTGGCAGGTAAACTGGTTCCTTTTCTTATGGATATCGGCCACCCTGACCTTGGTGGGCGAATAGGCGAGAAGGTTATCAGAAAGCATTCAGATCTTCGAGTCTCTGTTACCAGGCTTCTTGAAGAGAAACAATCTCAGTTTCCCAGATCTATTGAGCTTCTCAGGGTTATCTGGAAAAGCAGGCTTCACCAGAGGGATTTCAACGGTCTTTTTGATCTTCTGTCAAGAACAGACCGGGTTACAGTGAACAGGTTTGCAGATTCTGTTCAGAGCAGCTGGCAGGCACTGAACGGGGTTAAGGGCAGAGAGCTTGGAGCAGGCATAGACCGAATACTTGCCTGGTCAGTAATCTCCTTTAATAAAGGTCAGACCAGAGAGTCAATGGACATTCTGGTTGATGCGGCAGAACGGTGCCATTTTCCTGAAGAGAGTCTTTCCAGATTATCAGGTTGGATTGCGTCCAGAACAGGCGGCACCGACATGGAAGTTAATCTCAGGCGGGTAAGGATTCTTGTTGCCATAGGTGACAGAGAGCGAGCTATTGCTGAATTACCAAGCCTTTATGAAGCAGAGGATAATATCCTTTCTCAGGCAGTTTCTCTGGTTGAAAAGGAGCTTGTTCCAGGGGACACAACCTCCAGGGCTACTATTTCCCTTGCCAGGCTTATGAGTCATGCCGGAAGGGTAAACGAAGCTTGTCTTATTCTTGAATCGCTGGTGGATTCAGGCAAGGGGTCAAATCAGCTGGAACAGGCTGTTACAGGTATTGTACTCCATGCTCAGGGGTCTGCCAGGGTTCATCTGCTTCAGGCAAGGCTCAGGCTTGCAAGAGGTGAAAACACACAGGCTCTTGATTCAATTGAACGGGCTTTTCAGTGTGAAGATATTGCAGATTCTCCGGTTGTTGATATCTGCATGAGCTTTATTGATAGCGGAGTGGACAGAGACGGGCTTATAACAGGAAAGCTTGGCGAGTTTCTGGTTGAGCAGGGATCTGTCAGCGAAGCTGTTCAGATTCTTGTTTACAGTGTTTCCAGAGACCCGGAATGGGTTCTTGAAAAGCTGCAGGCACTTTTAAAGAGAGACAGAAGCAGTGCAGCTGTACTTACTCTGGTTGCAGTGGTCCTTTTGGTATTGAGCAGAGTTGGAGAAGCTGCCGCAACCCTTAAACACCTGGCTTCAAGAAAAGATATTAAATCTAAGCAGGATATTTATTCTGTCCTTTCATATTTCGATTATCTCATGGAGGAACACCCTGAACTGAGAAGACTCAGGGCTTCCTGCGGTTCCAGAGGTGGCGCTGATTCAGGTTCAGCATCTGACTGGCTTGAACTTGTTCTTTCAGGTGATAAGATCAGTGAAGAGGGTTACCTCTCTATTTTTGACAGCGGAATAATAAAGAACAGGGCAGAAGATCTTCTGAAATCAGGATTTGAACCTACAACTCCGGTGAGCAATCTTCTCTATGCTGAAGCCATATTCAACTCCGGTGAGGTTGAGAATTCAGGAAAACTGCTGGAAAGGGCGATGGAGTCTCCTGAATTGGTTGACAGGGTGACAGGAATAGTTTCTGCAATGCCTTTTTCAGTTCTGTCAAAAATTGAACCTGCGGAGACATTGAGCACTCTGAACCGTTACGGAAGGGGAGAGCTGGTAGCGAAACTTCTTCCGCTGCTTGCAATGCGCTCTGTTGAGCCCTGGATGGACCAACTGGCCTCTGAAGTGGTTCTGGGAACAAATGAGAGAACTGTGATGTTCAGACTGCGGTATTTCATCGACAGCGGTCGTCCCGGTACAGGGGCTGCTGCAGTAAAGGGCATTGATTCCGGTGTTCCTTCGATTGACAGGCTCGTGGAGGGGTGTTCTGCAGCAGCTGCAGGAGACAGGGACAGAGCTACCGATGCTTTATCACAGGCTGCGGATTCCGAGAGTACTGCACCTCTGGCCAAGGCTGTGCTTTCCATGCTGCTTGAAGAAAACAAGGGTACTACCCTTGGAACCATAGCTCTGGCAAGGGCAGACCTTAATACAGGGAATGCCACAGGCGCCAGGGTTACACTTATGCCTGTTCTTGATAAGATTGAGGTACTCAATTTCCTTGAGGAAGCTGTTGCGGATCTGCCTGCATCACATGAACTGCAGGGATGCCTTGCCCTGGCAAGGCTTTATTCCGGAAATCCTGAGGGTTACAGAGAGGCAGCTGGAACTGCCGCAGAGGGTAATTCCGGAGTAATTAAGGAACTTGTTGAGAAAGGTGCCCGGTACTCAATTGCTGCCGGTGATTCAGAAGGTATGATTTTTGCAGCAGAGCTTGGAGGGAAGTATCTTGAAGATTTTGACCCTTCAGAACTCTGCATAAGGGCACTTTGCCTTAACCCTTCTCTCCACCAGCGGATTGGACTGGAAACTTCAACTGATCCTGTTCTTGTCATGCTTATTTCCCTTGCATCTGAAAATGCAGAAAGTTTTAAAGAAGAAACGATGCCTGAGTGGGTGAGCCTTCCAATATCCATTGTTTCATCTGCAAGGGAAACCTGGTCAGCACAGAACAGTACAGATGCTCTCGTTGAGCTTGAAAAACTTGCAATTCAAATAGATTCAAGCCGGGAAATTCATCTTATCAGGATGGCGCTGGCTTCTTCCGGTCTGAACAGATCTTCAGAGCTTCTTTCAGATGCAGAAGCTGACAGTTCCCTGAGAAAGGATTTCTTTGAACTTTGTTCGGAGAAGGAAACAGCAGGAGCAGCAATGGAACGGCTCTTCCCCTTTGGTATAACCGCTGCAGAAAAGACTGAAGTTGATCTTCTTACATCAATGCTGGTAAGGTGCGGAGCACAGGATAAGCTGTTTGACCTTGCAGAGATGCTTCTTGGTTCTGAAGACGGAAAGTACAGGGAAGCTGCGTCAGAAATAGTGGAAATGTTTATTCCCACCGCAGGTGAAGAGGGATATCTCTCAGTTGAGCAGGTGGTAAAGCTGCTGATAAAGGCAGGAAGGCTTTCAGACGCGTTTTTTATGGCCAGAGGTAATTCCGAACTTCTTCAGATAGTTCGGGCTGTCAGGGATGAAGCGGATGCTTCCGGCAAAACTCCTGAGGGACTCATACAGTCAGGAAAGGCAGCTGAAGCTGTTTCTCTTGCGGCAAAGAGCGGTTCGCCGATGAGATTTGGTGACATACTATGGAAAACCGGTGACAGAATAGCCGCATGCGGTGTCTGGAGAAAAGCATGGAGTTCAACAGGCGATCCTTCGTACCTTGTGAGAATGGTTCATGCTATGGACTCAATGGGTAAACCTAGAGATGCTGAGGCTATAAGAAGGATACTTGCTGATAAGCATCCGGAACTGCTGCATACAACTGGTAAACCAATTAATAACAACAATAATCTTGTAATGATAGAATTTAGTTTACTGTAAATAGGAGGATAAAATGGCAGATAATCCAACCGGACTTACCACTGAACAGCTTTTGGTAGAGCTTGGCAGAGCAGTTCTTGGATTGGGAACCAGGATAGATGCCCTGGGGGAGAAGCTTGATACCATAAACTCTTCTCTCTCCTCTCAGGCTGACAGCGCGCCTGCTTCAGTGGACCTGACCCCTGTGCTTGAAAAACTGGAGGAACTGAAAGAATCAGCAGCAAGCGAATCACAATCTGTAGATTTTTCACCTCTTACAGAGCAGATGGTTGAAATAAAGGAAGCCTTGTCTTCTGCAGCCAAAGAGTCACAGAACATTGATCTTTCTCAGTTGACAGAACCTCTGTCTGCCATAAAGGACACTCTTGATTCCCAGGCAGGTGTTGAAGAGAAAGCCATTGATTTTACTCCGCTCACAGAGAAGATGGAAGAGCTTAAACAGTCAATCGTTATTTCTCCTCCTGACTTTACTCCGGTTACCGATAAGCTTGAGGAACTAAAGGAAGTATCAAGACCATCCGAACCAATTGATATAACTCCAGTCCTGTCCAAGCTGGAAGAAATTAAGCAGTCGATGGCTGTTTCTCCTCCTGACTTTACTCCGGTTACCGATAAGCTTGAGGAACTAAAGGAAGTATCAAGACCATCTGAACCAATTGATATAACTCCAGTCCTGTCCAAGCTGGAAGAAATTAAGCAGTCGATGGTTATTTCTCCTCCTGACTTTACTCCGGTTACCGATAAGCTTGAGGAACTAAAGGAAGTATCAAGACCATCTGAACCAATTGATATGACTCCAGCTCTCTCTAAACTGGAAGAGATTAAACAGTTAATGGTATTTACTCCCACTGATCTCAGTCCTGTTATTACCAGGCTTGATGAAATCAGGGAGTCAGCAAAGCCAACTGAACAGGTGGATATAACTCCGCTTCTTGCTAAACTTGATGAGTTGAAGCAGTCTTTTGTTGTAACACCTCCGGATTTTACCTCAATAGAGTCTAAACTTGACGGGCTGAAAGTTTCTATTGCAGAGCTTGGAGCTGCAGAGCAGGTAAAGCCTATGCTGAATTCAATTGATGGAAAAGTCGGAGAGATTCCCGTACAGATAATAGCAGGTCTTGGAGGGAAGTTCGATGAGGTTATAGCAGGTGTTCATGACAGGTCCTCAATAGCTGAACTGACCTCTCTGATCGCAGTTATGAATGATAAAATGGAGGCATCAGGATCTGAGATTCTTCAGTCACTGAACAGTTTGCCTGTGAAACTTGATGAAAGTTCTTCACAGATCGCAGAATCGGTTACAAAGCTCAGAGAGGCCACGGCAGAGGTGCTGGAAAAGGCTGAAGCTTCACTTGAAAAGAGCAGTGATACTCTGGATAAGGTACAGACTGAACTTGAAAGCGGTCTGAAACACAACACTGAAATAGCCGGAAAAATGGTAGAAATCACTTCTAAGTTTGCCGGGCAGGTTGAAAATGAGCAGATATCGGATCTGAATTCAAGAGCAGTCAACCACTTTAACTCAGGCGAGTACATGGAGGCAGAGAAGCTTTTCTATGAGGCACTTCAGCTCAGCCCCAATAATCCGGAACTCCTTTGCAACAGCGCTCAGGTTCTGGCAGCGGAGGAAAAGCTGCCTGAAGCTGAAGCAGCTTTCAGAAAGGCTCTGGAGATACATCCTGAACTGGAGCCTGCCATTTCCGGTCTCGGTCTGATAATGGTGAAAACCGGCAGGGCAGAGGAGACAATCGAATTTCTGAAGAGTACTATGCTCAGCGGCGATCCTTCTGTAAGAACATCCATTGCATACTCAAGGGCTCTTGCTTCAACCGGTCAGCATGATAAGGCGGTTGAGCATCTGGAGGCTTGTCTCAAGTCCGCTCCTGATAACCCTGAGCTTCTGGGAGAGCTTGCCAGGTACGGAAGTGCGAAAGATTAAAAGTTGAGAGAGCTGTTTTTTTCTCTGCTTCTGATTCTCTGGTTCAGCAGCTGTGGCTCTGCTCCGGAAGTGTCTTCTCTGCTCACAGACATTGAACGGTGTGAGGAGAAGGTTTCTGAAGGTGATTCTGTGCTGGCTGCAGGAGATTCTGCGGCTGCAGCAGAGTGCTATTGCTCAGCTGCTCTTCTTCTTAACTCAGGTACTCCAGAAAGGCTGGAACTTGCCAGTCGCTCCATTGAAGCAGCAGGCGGCTTTTATCCCCCTGCAGCACCCCTGCTCCTTGAGTCGGGGCTTTCTGAAGCCCCTTTCCTGGCCATCAGGGCAGGTGGTTCAGAGGCGGTTTCAGGCATAATCAGAGGATTGAATGATGAAAAGTTCGATCTGCCTGACTATGTGGCTCTGCTTGCTGCCGAATCCCTTCTTACAACTGATCCTTCACTGGCTGAAAGCCTTCTCTTCACTGTTGATGAACTGCCGGGCAGAGCAGGCAAGGACCTTTTGCTGATAAAGTACAGAGTTGCTCTGAATACAGGTAATATGAATGCGCAGCAGTACTTATGGTCAGCTGCAATGGAACATGATGACGATGAAATGGCATCCCATTTCTTTCACTTCAGAGGCATGGCCCGTGGAGCATCAGGAATTGATGATCTTATCAGATCTTTCAGTCTCTGGCCTGCAAGTGACCTTCATGCATCTGCATACAGGGCAATAAGGGACAGGGTTCTTCAGGATAACAGCATTGCAGATGAGCTGATTGATCCTTTTTACCTGGGAGGTCTGTGGAATGAGGTTCATGATATAGCCGTGAACTCTCTCTCTCCTCCTTCCCATGCTGTTTATCTCGGCGCCAGAACCAGAGACCGTCTGGGCAGATATGAAGAGGCAATTCATCTTCTGGAAACATATCTGGATAGATGGCCGGATGGTGATGACGCTCCAAACGCTACCATCTATCTGGCCAGGGATCTGGCGGCAGTGGGTGAGGTGGAGAGGGCAATGGAGACTCTGAACCTCTATGAACGAAAGTGGCCGTCACATTCCCGAATAAGCAACCTTCCCTGGTACAGAGGCAGTCTTCTTGCGGAAAACGGAAGGTGGGAAGAGTCCATACCCTATTTTCTGGAAACTGTAAGGAGATACCCTTCCAACACCACAGTTGATGACGCCCAGTTTTACCACTGCATGGCACTGATGAAAACTGGCAGAACTGAAGAGGCAATTGAGGCGCTGGGTAATTTCAATGCAAGGTGGACAGAGAGTGTTTACAGGCCGGGGGCGCAGTACTGGTATGGTGTGCTAAAGCTGCAGAGCGGTGATGAAAGCGGGCATGGAGTACTTGAGAGTCTGATAAGGGACAAATCTGAAAGTATGCCTGCATTTTTCGCAAGGGAGTTTCTCGGACTTCCCCCCTGGGAGCCTGAAGTAATAAATGAGCCTTTAGGGGAATGGATGGCACGGAACGGAAAGCCTGAAGCTGAGCCTCCTCAATGCGCTCTTGACGGGCTTACTCTTATGAACGGCGGCTGCAGAACATGGGCTCTGGATCTTTTTCGTCAGGCGGAGGAAGAGGTAGGCGATGTGTACATGCTGGCTCCTTTCTATCTGGCCAACGATGTCTGGGAGCGGGGGCCATCGGCAGCCTGGCGAATATGGAGCCTTGAGGATGATAACCGGCCTCTGGATCTCTGGAAACTCAGGTATCCCGCTGCGTGGCCTGAAGAGGTGCTTTCAGCCACAGCACAGTTCCAGATGGATCCCCTTCTGCTCTGGTCCATAATGAAACAGGAGAGTGCTTTTCAGCCAGGCTGCTACTCAACTGCAGGAGCAAGAGGTCTGATTCAGATGATTCCCAGCACTTCAGAGTATGTGGCAATTGAGCATGGATGGGATGAAACCTATTCACCTGATATCCTTTACGATCCTGCTACTTCGGTGCATTACGGTACAGCATGTATCTCCGGTTACGGAGAGAGCTTTAACTGGGATATTCCCGGAACACTGGCTGCCTATAACGGCGGTCCCCACAACGCCCTGAGATGGGGCTGGGAAGAATCATCACCTGAGGAGTTCTACAGTCGAATCACTTACAACGAAACAAAGAAATATGTTGATATAGTCAGCTATAACTATCTCGTATATAAGCATATATGGCCTGAGTACAGTTCAGCCCCCTGATTTTGCGCCTGTCTGAATGCATCGTTATAATTACTGCGGTCTGAAAGACCTGCTGGTCATCCATATACATTAAATGAAAGGGAGCCTTAATGTCACGGAAAATCTACAGTGATCTTACCGATCTTATTAAAAAGAAGAAAGAGGAAGGGCTCTATAAAGAAGAGAGAATTATTGAGTCTCCTCAGGGAACCGAGATTGAGGTAGCTGGCAGAGGAAAAGTACTTAATTTCTGTGCAAACAACTATCTTGGACTTGCTTCACATTCCGAGGTCTGCAAAGCAGCAGAAAATACCATAAGGGGAAGAGGTTTCGGCATGTCCAGCGTCAGATTCATCTGCGGTACGCTGGATATTCACAGGGAGCTTGAGAGGCGGATGTCTCAGTTTCTTGGAACCGACGACACAATTCTCTATGCAGCGTGTTACGATGCCAATGCAGGTATTTTTGAGCCTTTTCTCGGACAGGACAGTGCGATAATTGCCGATCAGCTGAATCATGCCTCTATTATCGAGGGTGTCCGACTCTGCAAGGCTAAGAGGTACATCTACAGTCATAATTACACAGGAACAGGAAGAAGAACCTTTGACGGCAAGGACCTTCCCGGACTGGAAGAGATACTGAAGAGTGAAGAAGTGCAGAACAGCCGGTACAGAATGGTTGCCACAGACGGTGTATTCAGCATGAACGGCGACATTGCGCCGCTGAAAGATATAGTAGAACTCTGCGAGAAATACGATGCTCTTCTCATGGTTGATGACAGCCACGGCACAGGCTACATAGGCGCAACAGGCAGGGGAACCCATGAACTCTGTGAGGTAATGGGCAGGGTAGACATAATCACCACCACATTTGGAAAGGCCCTTGGAGGAGCCAGCGGCGGCTGTGCTTCAGGAAGACAGGAACTTGTTGACTGGCTGAGACAGATGTCCAGACCTTACCTCTTCTCAAACACAGTTGCGCCTGCAGTTGTAGGCGCTACAATTAAGGTTCTTGATCTCATTGAGGGTACCACTGAATACAGAGACAAGGTTCACGAGAACGCAAAGTATTTCAGAGAAAAGATAACAGAAGCCGGTTTCACAGTCCTCGAAGGTGACACTGCTATAGTGCCTATCATGTTCGGTGAGTATGAAAACGATGCAGTTCTTGCTCAGAAGTTTGCTAAAGAGCTTCTGGATTATGGTGTTTATGCAATCGGTTTCTTCTTCCCTGTGGTGGCGCTCGGCGCATCAAGAATCAGGGTACAGCTCAGTGCCGCTCATACCAGAGAGCAGCTGGACAGAGCAATTGATGCCTTTGTTCAGGTAGGGCGGAATAACGGCATAATAGACTGATACCTCTGTCAGCTGCCTAAGGTTGACATACCCGATAAAAGTACTCATCTACCTGTTATGAGTAAAAACTTGAATGAGGTACTTGGAGAGAGCCTGTTCGGAAAAGTAAGAAGGAAAGTGCTGGCCGTTTTCGTTCTTAATCCGGACAGGTCTTTCTATCTGCTGGAGCTTATCAGGCTTGTGGATTGCGGTCGCGGTGGTGTTCAGCGCGAAGTGAGCAGACTGGCCTCAGCTGGAATAATTACAAGGCAGAGGGCAGGGAATCAGGTTCATTACAGAGCAAATATCAATAATCTTATCTACGGAGAGCTCAGGGCGATATTTTCAAAGACCACCGGTCTTCTTGACCTTCTCCGTTCAAGTCTCAATTCCTGCAGTGAGCCCCTGGGCATGGCTTTTGTGTATGGAGATTATGCGGAAGGAAAGGCTTTTGATAATTCGCCGATAAATCTTCTGGTTATCGGTGATACCCCCCTGAAAGCAGTTAAGGAATGTACAAGCAGTTTTTCAGAGGAAACTTCAAGGAAACTCAACATCACAGTTCTTTCCACCGGTGAGTTCAAGAGGCTGATTCTTACAGGTGACCGGAAAGTCAGGGAAATTCTTGGGGCAAAGCGCATTTTCTTTGCAGGGGGTGAGAAGGAACTGTCGGTTCTGTCCACAACAGGTGATGATCTGTTTTCGGGATTGTTCTGATCAATCTGAATGAGCATACTGACTGCGATGCGTGAATATGCTTCGCCCAGCCAGGCAGCTGTATCGTGTGTTAGCTTCAGGGTCGTTCAAGCTGTTTGCGTGAATACAACACTGCGAAAACCAGAGTTCCGGCGAAGCAAACAATTGAGTGCATGATACCTATGCCTGTGGAAGAAGCAGGAAGAAGACACCAGATGGAAGCAAAAGCAAACATCACTAATGCGTATGGTGTGGAAAACTTCGCAAAAGATACGGCAACAAGTGGAACGAGCAATAGACCATAGTGATCGTATACAATTGGGCATGCGCCGACAGATAACCATGCGAGCAAGGCTGCCGATACAACCCTGTCAAGTGAAACAAGTTTTTCACAAATCCCCTGGAGTTTCCAGTGATTGAGAATCAGAATAGAAATAAGCATCGTAGCTATTACAGCCAAAGTTCCAAGAACCTTCCCTGCAAGTTGGGCATATGCATATTCAGTGACTCTCTCAGCTCGTGGCAAATCATTTCCTGAATCGATAAACCAGCTTTGTGACAACAGTGTGGTGATTCCAAATATGCTGAGGTTGTTGCTTCGGGACAGTGTCCACTCAGATGAGGCCATATCCAGCCATTCTAAATAGCTGCTCCAGATTTCCAAACCGTACAGAGCAATGCTCAGAATAGACAGAGAGAGCAGAACAATCAGAAGTGTTCCCCATGCTCTTCTGCTGTTAAGCGCAAGAATCACGGATGTCAGCCCGATCTTTGTCAGAAGAAAAACAGAAAGAGCTGCTCCACCGATACGAGAATCCAGGCCTGTGAACAGCGCAACACCGAGTGAAAAAAACAGGAATGGTGAAATCTGTCCCCATCTGACTGCAGAAATCATTGGGCCACTGACAGACAGCAACAGAGTTATCGAAAGAACAAACATCAGTCTCTTATGTGTATTTGTGATAACTCTACTGGATAGAAACACTCCTGCCCAGCCAGTAAGAAGGAGAATAATCAACCAAATTCTTGAATACTCTAATGGAGAAAGGAATCTTAAAGGTTCCATCAACAGGAGGAATGGTGGCGGATAAACTAAACTGTACTGTTCAGGCAGAGTTATATCTGCTTTAGCAGAACTTGATGCTGCATTTGCATATACATAAGGATTCAAGCCTTCATCTGAAGCTAACCATCCACTGGCGTAGGCGATATAATCTTCAGGAGGGATAGGGGTGATACGCTTTGCCGAGATTCCTGATACCGCAATACCTGTAAGCAGAATAGCTGCTGCAACAATATCCATTCGAGAACGGGAAAACATTCTGCAATGAATGATGCCCATATATCCAATAATATCCTTTCAATAAGCTAAGAATATGTGAATCTTATTCGTAGACTGGTAGAAGAATATATTGCCAAAATGGAAGGAAAGCGCAAAGTCTAACGAATTCCTCTTTTGAGAACAACCCTCCAGGGGAGGAAGAGATATTTTCGAAACCCCACCGATCAACAGCAATACCATCAATACTGCCATCAGATAGCTGTATGGTGAATATATAAACTTTGCTTGACTGCAAATATGATAGAAATTAATTTAATTTATATTTAATATATTTAACTATTTCAAGCAAAGCAATCAGCTTTCTCCATCTTCTGATACCTACTTGCCGCTCTTACGGTTCGTTCTGATATTATGATTTACAGCTTAATGGAGGAGGAATATGTCAAGCAGCATTACCCGTTTTCAGGAGGATGTGACAAGAACGATTCTGGAGCTTAGAAAAGCTATCAAAATAATTATTAACTGTCTTCCTGAAAAAGTAGAGAGCCCCCACGATGTCTATCAGGTACTGGGGCTGGACAAGAAACTTGGATGGCGAATGTACAAGATAGTCAACGAAGAGGACCTTTTCTTCGCAGCTCAGTTTGTTCCAGGAAGGCACTCCTTCGGCAGATTTATCAAGAGCTGCAAGTCCAAAGGGGTTGCTAAGGGCTATCTCCAGAATGCAGTCAGAGCTGTAGAGTACTTCTATGAAATTATTGATATTCATTCAGGAGACAGGCATTCCATGGACATGATGCTCATGGCCAGCTCAAGAGATGGCAGAGACCAGGCTATGAATACACTGAGAAAGCAGTCATACTATGCTCAGAGCCATCTGCTGGGGCTTCAGGCGGAAACACAGCTTGATGCATGGTTTTTCGGCCCTTCTGCAGAAACGGGAATGCTTGATGTTGCTGAAGTGAAGGGTCTCTTTGCTATCAGACGAAACCGTCCTGGAGTAAAGTGGGTGATCGATACACCGTGTTTCTTTGCAGGTAAAACTCATGAGGAGCAATTTTTTACAGAGACAATAGAATCAGGGTCCCATTGCAACCTTATGGAGCGGGTACCTTTTCTTGAAAAGTACTGCAGTGATCCTCTTCCTGCCCTGAAAGCTGTAACCTCACAGAATTGCGGACCTGTATATGAGCTTGGAGACGGTCCTGTGGGGAATACAAGCCTTATTGATACAGTAACAGGTACTGTATCAAGGGGTATTTTCCCTGTATCACCTGATGAAGGTGAGACCTGTCACGAGGTTTCTGTAAGACTATATACACCTGTGCAGAACCTTATTCTTGATCTTTTCTTTCATGAGACCATGGTTGATACAATGGCGGGAAATCCGTCAGCAAAGATGTTGTTCGACTACTACAGTCACGGCGGAGCGCTTGCTTACAGGTCTGACCGTGATATTGTTCCCATGAACATCAAGCCCCTGATGATAGGTTCAGGAACAGGATGCGGTTATACTCCTCTGGTTCCCTGTTACACTGAGATGATTGCAGATGTGTTCAGGAGTCTCAGATGGGACCCTGACGAGTTTGTGTTGTACAGAACAAGTGTTGGATTTCCTGTGGTGCCATCAACACTGTACTATGTTGATAAACTTGTGAGGAACTGACAGTTCAGCTTTCGCTGCCGTCCATTGCCCTTTTGCTTGTCTTCAGCGCGCACAGGTGTCCGCACATGGAGCAGACATCGCCGTCTTCAGGAAGAGCTTCATTTCTGAACTGTCTGGCCGTTGCAGGGTCAAGTGAGCACTGATACTGCTTTTCCCAGTCAAATGCGGCTCTGGCATCTGCCATGTCATTGTCCTGTTTAATTGCTCCAGGCACTCCCCTTGCTATGTCAGCAGCATGGGCGGCTATTCTTGCTGTGATAACACCTTTCTTCACATCATTGATATCCGGCAGTCGCAGATGTTCAGCAGGTGTGACATAACAGAGGAAGTCGGCGCCGTTCCAGGCGGCAATTGCTCCTCCGATTGCACTGGTAATGTGATCATAACCAGGTGCAATATCAGTTACGATAGGCCCCAGAACATAGAAAGGGGCCCCTCCGCAGAGGCTTTTCTGAATGCGGATGTTTTCGGCTATGCTGTTCATTGGCACATGCCCCGGACCTTCAATCATTGTTTGAACACCTGCTGCAAGAGCACGGCTCTGAAGCTCGCCAAGGGTTACAAGCTCTTCTATCTGACCTCTGTCGCCGGCGTCGGATATGCAGCCAGGCCTGAGACCGTCACCTAGGGAGTAGGTTACATCATAGCTGTGAAGTATCTCTGTAAGCCTGTGGAATCCTGAATAGAGAGGATTCTCTTCTCCTCTCTTTTCCATCCATTCAGCCATAAGGGAGCCGCCACGGGAAACAATTCCCATTCTTCGGCCCTGTTCTCTGAGCAATGCAACAGACCTTCTGGTAACTCCGCAGTGCAGTGTCAGGTAATCAACTCCTGCCCTGCAGTGATCCTCCACAGCGGAGAATATTTCGTCAGCTGAGACATCTGCCACATCCCTGCCGTTGTCCATGGCCACACCGAATACCTGATAAACAGGAACAGTTCCCAGAGGAACTGGGCTTCTTTCGGCAATTTCATGAAGTATGTTCCTCCATTCAGGTCCGGTGGAAAGATCCATTACTGTGTCGGCTCCTGAAGCAACCGCTGCTCTGAGTTTCTCAAGCTCTTCGTCCATGGATTCACGATCCATTGAACTTCCTATGTTGGCATTCACCTTTATTCGGCTTCCACCGCCGATAAGACAAGGCTTCTTTACTTCTCTTGTGTTGTTCACCGGAACTACTGCGTGTCCACAGGCTATACGGGAAAGAGTTTCCTCAACAGAGAGGTGTTCGTATTCAAGCGCTCTTTTCAGGTTCTCAGATGCCTTACCGGCATTTGCCATTTCTATGATAGTTTTTGACATTTCAGCCTTTCATTTTTCATTCGCCGGCATTCAGGCCAGCTATGAATTATAGTTTACTTTTCACTGATTCGCACTTGTATGGAGGTTTCAATGCTTCAGCTGATAGCAGCAATGTCAGTAGTTTTAACCATTACTCCACAGGCAGCACTTGACAGTATGGTGGCTGGAAGGCCGGTTTTATCTGCTCAGAGTTCGGCAGAAATGGAATTTGGCAAAGATTTTCTTATGCCCGAATCAACCGATCTTTTTGACGAGGCCATTCTCAGGCAGTTCCATCTTATGGCCTTCGGTATGCCGCTTGACGGTTCTTTTGAACTGGAGGACGCTCTCTGCAGCAGCTGGAGTGACCTGTCAGAAGAGACAAGGAATCTATGGAGGGAGTTCGCAGGAAGAACACAGCTTTCTGTTCCTTCGGAAAACCCTGCTGCCGGAACCCTTACTTCCATTCTCAGGTACGCGGCAGAATCAGGAAACAGCCTTCCTGATGTAAACACTGATAACCTTACTGACCTTCAGAGGCTTTATTTCGTAATGGCATCACCTCCTGGGGCTGCAGCAGCTTTTCAGAACGATCCATGTCCTGCAGTTCGTAATGCGGTGATACAGAGAAACCCGAATTCAGCCTTCAGCATGCTTGATGACACTTCTGATGAGGTAAGGCTTAATGCTGCTAAAGCAGCAGGCAGAACAGATGTTCTTCTTGACATGGCAGCAATGGAGGGGCCCCTGGGTCATATGGCCCTTGCAGGAGCAGGCCAGGTTCCCATTCTTGAGGATTCACTCTACAGCAGCTCTGACCCTGCAAAGAGGGCTGCAGCACTTATGGCACTTCTGGAATTGGGCTGGAGAATACCTGAAGAGAGGCTTGATTATCTTCTTACAGACCCTTACCAGATGGTGGGGGCAATTGCTGCTGAAGCAGCAGGCAGAAACTTTGCAATGACACCTGCCAAAGAACTGCCTGAAGACCTGCCTGCGCTGAATGATGTTCCAGAGAGTGTACTGATAGAAACAGATACAGGCAGCTGGACCATGATTCTGCTGAAGGAATCTGCTCCTGTGACCTGCAGGAGTTTCTGGTATCTGGCTGATAGAGGCTTTTACAACGGCATCTGGTTTCACCGGGTTATTCCAGGTTTTGTTGCTCAGGCAGGATGCCCTGAAGGCAACGGTTTCGGAGGGCCAGAGTATTCCATTCCAGCCGAGAACAACACCGTACCCTTTGTCAGAGGAACAGTTGGAATGGCTGATTCTGGATTGGGAACAGGCGGAAGTCAGTTCTTCATTATGCTTGACAGTCAGAGGAGACTGGACTGCCGCTACACAGCTTTCGGAATACTTGAGAGCACAGAAGGTATCGACAACATAGGCATTGGAACGAGAATACTTGAAATAACCGCTGTGAATCCTTAGAATTGCGTGAATAGATCCACACTGACAACTCCGGAGAGCACTAATGACAGACAGGAAAGTACTTGTTACAGGAGCAATGGGGCAGATAGGCACAGAGCTTACCTGCGAGCTTCGCAGCCGTTACGGTGCGGAGAATGTCATTGCAACAGATATCAGAAAACCTCAAGGTAACCTTGCTTCAACAGGACCTTGTGATGTTCTTGATGTTACCGACCGTGAGGCGGTCTACTCCATGATCAGGCAGAACGAAATCAATACCATCTACCACATGGCAGCCATACTGAGCGCCACCGGTGAGAAGAATCCTGCACTGTGCTGGTCTGTGAACATGAATGGTTCGATAAACATCATGGATGCAGCAGTAGAACTTAAACTTGGAACTGTCGTTATTCCAAGCTCCATTGCGGCTTTCGGCCCTGAAACTCCAAGGTTCAATACTCCGCAGGAAACAGTTCTCAAGCCTAAAACAATGTATGGGGTAACCAAGGTATGCGGAGAGCTGCTGGGAGATTATTATGTGAAGAGGCTCGGCGCAGACATCAGAGGGCTCAGATACCCTGGCATCATAAGCAGTGAAACGCCTCCAGGCGGAGGTACCACCGACTATGCTGTGGATATTTTTTATCAGGCTGTGGAGAAAGGTGAGTACACCTGCTTCGTCAGAGAAGACACAATGCTTCCAATGATGTACATGCCTGACTGCATCAAAGCCACCATTGACCTGGCAGAGGCTGATAAAAGCAAACTGATCCATTCGTGCGAGTACAACCTTTCAGCACTTTCATTCACTGCAGGTGCCCTTGCCGCAGAGATAAAGAAGCATATTCCGGAATTCAGAGTCTCATACGAACCGGATTTCAGACAGGCTATTGCCGACACCTGGCCTGCCACCATAGATGACAGCGCTGCAAGAAATGAGTGGGGCTGGAAACCTGCCTGGGATATGGCATCAATGACCAGGGACATGATAGAAAAACTCAGAGCAAAGCTGTAATACTATCTGTTTTTCAGGGTTCGCTTCAGGTTTCACAACAGACCGGAAAGAGGAATCTCTTTCCGGTCAGCTTCAGACGGTCTTCAAACAGAAGTATCTCTCTTCTCAGCAGGGCAGCTGAAAGGTCTTTTTCCGAAATACTCTTACTGTTATCATAATCCAAAGGTTATTCAGCATGGTTCTGTAGCATTCATTCCATGAACCGTCTGACTTTCAACTAAAGGGGAACAGCTTTAAGGCTGCTGCTGTGGTCATATTAAGCTGGTTTATTGAAAAATGTTTGTGAAGGTTTCTACACATTTCTGTTGCACAGAGGAAGAACTCTGGAAGGAAATCACAAAACAGGAATCACTCCGGTTTGTGGCATCTCCTGTTCTGACATTTGTTCCTCTCAACCGCAAATCATTCAGCGGAAAATGGGAGGAAGGTGGGGTGTATTCTTTCAGGCTTTATCTCTTTAGTTTTATTCCTCTGGGGAGCCACACTATTCAACTGGTAAAAGCAGACCGGAAGCAGAACACAATTGAAAGCTGCGAGAGTGGTCTGCTGGTTCCTGTATGGAATCACAGAATCTCGTTTAATGAGACGAAGCCGGGGATGGTAAGCTACAGGGATGAAATAGAGATTCAGGCAAAACTACTGACTCCGTTTGTTTTTCTGTTTACCCATATATTTTATCGTCACCGTCAGCGACGGTGGAAAAAGCTCCTGAAGGGAAATAGCACAGATGGCTGACAATCCTTATTCCCTTCACAGATATGGCACATAGGTAATAAGCATTTTACAGAATTATAACTGTCAATAAACAAATTGTGAAGAAATTGTTCCAGCATAGAAGGCGGTTTAGCAATGATTGAGAGGCAAAGTGTTAGCAATACATTGTATGTCCCTCTGGCAGGAAATGTATACACATCCAGAAATTTTAAGGAGCTGTTGTATGATGAAAAAGCTCTGGAACTGGAAAAGTCAATGCTGAAGGATGACATTCAGGTACTTAACGAAGAGTATTATTACCTGGCATCTTCTTCAAGGTACTACAATATGGATCTGGAGATACAATCATTTATCAAAGAGCACGGTTTCTGCAACATTGTCAATATAGGGGCAGGGCTGGACACATCTTACTACAGAACAGGCAGTTCAGAAGCAACCTTCTATGAGATTGACCTTCCTGCTGTCATTGAAGAAAGATCCAGGCTTATGGCTGAGCAGGAAAACGATGTTTACATTGCATGCTCATTTCTCAATGTGGATGAATGGGTAAAACTCATAAAGAACAGAGAGTTGCCGACTCTGCTGATATTTTCAGGAGTATTCTATTACTTTAGGGAAGAAGTTATAAATCAATTCTTTCGTGAAATAAAGAATAAGTTCAGTTTTTGTGAAGCTGTCTTTGACTGCAACAGCAGAATTGCTCTCAGAATTTCGAACAGGTATGTGAGAAAAACAGGAAACAAGAGTGCTCCCATGTATTTCTATGTTGATAACATCAATTCCTATCTGAAAAAACTCAACCTGAATATCACTTCCATAAAGGAGTATATGATGTTCAAGTACTCAAGAAAAATACTGAAAAGAGCCTCTATCGGCACCAAAATAAAAATGTGTGTTTCAGATATGTTCAGAATGGTCAAGATAGAGCACATAAGAATCAATTAGAACCTTTTCCAAAACTCTGAACAGATGTGTTCAGAATGAAGAATCATCAGCGAACTTGCCGATTGTTTCACTGGAGACCCTTCCAGTATCGAGCACACAATTGCGGAACTTGTTCGCAGCGTGCCGGTGGTCTGTTGATGGTACTCAAGGTGATCCCGATACAATAAATTGATGCACTGTCTTCCCCAGGAGCTTTGCGCTATGGTTACTGGAAGATAAAGCTTAAACCGCCTTACGGAAGCCTTTACTCTGCCGAAAAACAGGCCATCTTGTGAAGCAGGTCAGTTTTTCATTTAGAACGGTTCAGCCAAGCGGCCTTGCCAGAACCACCACAACTGCGTCTCCAAGGTGTACACCTGAGCAGCTTGCCTCAGCTGAAACGATGTATCTGCCTACAGGGTAATCTTCTCCGGCCCATGTGAGTGTGAGGGTTTCACCGGGAACGATGCTGTCAAAGAGCTTTTCAAGCTCCATTCCTCTCACATCATAAATCCTTACAGTTACATTGCAGGCCTGCTGCGGAAGGTTTACAGTTATCTTAAGAGGAGTTTCCGGAGAATTAAAGATTACAGGGGAGACCTGAAGAAAATCACCATTCTCTTTTTCGCCGATACTGTTCGGTTCTCCAGGGGTACCGGTACTGATGCAGCTGCTCCAGTTCTCCTCAAGAAAGCCGAACTGCTCTGAAGAACGCCGTTCCAGGGTGGAGACATCTGAACCTCCCCACTGTGAGGAATAGGGAACCATATCAAGGGTTGAACAGGAATTGAACAGAAGAAGGCTGTCACCGGAGTTGTTCAGGCTCGGCCAGTCATCAGGTTCAAGGACTTCACAGGGTGGTATTCCCCAGGCTGCTGTGAAGTCGTCTTCATTGCATGTCACAACTGCGAACTGTTCAGGTGAAAGGATAAAATCAGGCAGAACAGCTTCTGTTGACAGGTCGGCCAGTGTCAGTGAGGAAAGATTAACCGGATAATCGGTTCCGTTGTAGAGTTCTATCCATTCAGGCTCATTGTAGAAAATCTCGTTTATTACCACACCTGGAGGCTGGTTCCAGCAAAGAGTGTCCCTGTCGTTTTCCGGTCTCTTGTCCTCTGAGCAGATCAGTACAGCTTCAAGCAGTTCAGTATCACCTGATGAAATCCAGTTGAAGTATGCAGTAGCAGTATCTCCCAGAGCAGGTATGGGAAGCGGCACAGGCTGGGAGCCCTGAAACTGTGCTGCAAGATTTCCAGCTGCGGCAGAATCTGTTCCAAGGCATGTTACAGAGACAGATACAGTTGTTTCAGTGTTCTCAGGCCCCATGGGAGGCCGGACTGAAATGGCAGACAGGGCGTAGTCGATTCCCTGTACTATTCCCTGAGGGCCTGTACCCGGTGTGGGCCCTGAGAGTGAAGAGTACCAGTTTCCCTGAAGGTCCGGAAGATGTGCTGCTATCCTCTCAACGCTCAGATCGGTGCCTGGGTCGAAAGGAATATCATCTGTTTCATTCCATGGAGTTCCGTATGTTGATATTTCCGTGGAGTCTGTGAGAAGAATAACAGGATCAGAGCCAGAAAGACCGTCGCCGAGGGTGGTGTTTCCGGAATTGAAGACAGGTGTTCCAGGAGGAATATCGTAACCTCCGGCGTACTCCGGGTCGAGAATCAGGCAGTACCCTTCAGCTGTAAGAAATGGCGAATCTGCAGTTACAATCTCATCCTGTGAGTCTCCATCGGTGAATGTGAACATGGTTATGTCAGCAAGGCCGGGGCCTGCAAAGAAGAGTTCTATGAACTCGTCACGGTCTTCATCAGAGGGATTGCACAGAACTTCGGTGATAACAGGCCAGGCAGGAGATTCAGGAATGTACTGCATGTATTTCATGTTGTTGGATGCTGTGGTGTCTTCCTGCGCTTCTATGGCCGCAGCAAGGATAAAAAGCCCGCTGTCAGGAGGTGACCATGGAATTACAAGAGAATCCTGTTCTCCAGGCTCTATGGTAAGCACAGCCGCATGGAGCAGTTCGTCAGGGTCTGGAAAGAGGTCTCCGTTGAGGTCTGAAAAAATAGATGCTGTTCCGGAAGCTCCACTTGAACCGCAGTTGGAGAAGTAAGCCCTTATTGTTTCTGCAAATACCAGCGAGTCTGCTGCCAGGTCTGTACAGTTCTGGCCCTCCTGAACAACACCAGGAGTGCCTCCAGGCTCAGATACAGCCCAGTTGTACTGCCTGTCCGGGCCTTCAGGAAAAATCCTCTCCATTGAACGGCCGTTGCCTGGATCGAAAGGGATTGAGTCAAGTCCGTCGTCATCGCACGAAAGAGGATCGTCATAGAGGAGAGGAGTTCCTGCTGTTGCAACAAGAGTTTCCAGTGAAGGTTCTGATGTTCTGTAGAGCAGAACAGGATCGTCGGTGGTCAGACCGTTCCCTAATGTGGTGTTGGCCGGGACGAACAGGGGAGTTTCAGGGGGAATAGAGAGGGTTCCGGTGTATTCAGGATCAATGATTACAGCAGGGTGTTCCGGACGAATGTAGCCTCCGTTTTCAACAGAGGTTACAATGTCTACAGCGTCACCGTCTGTAAAAGCGCATCCCTGAAGGGGAAAAACACCAGGCCCCTGGTACCACACCTCTATGAATTCTTCAGTATCCTCGTTCTCAGGATTTGCCATTACCTCTGTTATAACCGGATCAACCCCGCCTCCTGTTCTGAAGTGCAGCCTTTCTTCACATTCTGGAGCTGAGCACACCGCCGGATACCAGCCTTTCTCAGGAACGGTGAAGAAAACTTCCAGTGTGTCTGATGATCCAGGCAGGAGCTGAGATGCAGGAAAGGAAATTAGTTCCTCAGAAACCTGTACAGCAGAATCGCCGTTGACATCCAGGTAGAGGAATACGGTGCCTGTACCAGGGGAAACTGTTCCCCAGCAGGAAATGACAGCTGTAAGGGTAACTCCGGAACCTGGATCAGGATTCAGATCACTAATTGAAAGGGTATCAATGGTTATGAAGAAGGTATCCGGCGGTGCGTCAGGAGGGCTGCCCGGGGTTGGTGAAGATGAGTACCAGGCAGCTTCGCAGTCAGGCATGTTCACAGGATATCTGAAAAGGGAAAGGCTTTCACCTGGATCGAATGGAATTGAGTCAAGGCCGTCGTCGTCCCTTTCATTCCAGTTCTCTGACTGGAAGGGAGTGCCGAATGTGGAAACAACACTGCTGAGACCGGTACCTGTACCGTTGAACAGGGTTAAAGGATCAGATGAAGCCGCAAGACCGTTGCAGATGGACTGGTCGCCGGTTGTGAGAATGACAGTTCCAGGTTCAAAGATGAGCCAGGGGTCATTCAAATATCCCTCTTCAAGCAGCACAGCATAGCCTCCTGCAGGTATCAGAGCGGTTCCTGTCTGAACATCTGACTGTGGAAAGGCGCCGGACCAGGGAAGCAGTTCATCCAGTGCGTCACCGTCGGTAATGGTAAAACCTGTGGTATTCAGCGGCGCAGTTGAGTCGTTAAAAAACTCTACAAACTCACCTGAGGTCTCGTCAGGAGGGTTGGAGCATACCTCGGTTATTGTCAGCGAAGCAGTGAGAATCAGAAGCAGAGTTTCCATGCCCTTAATCAACCGCCATCTGTTTCAAATTCACAAACAGTTGGTTCGTACGGTAGAGTAATCGGAGAATCAGGTGGTATTCTCTGATACGAATGTTCAGCCTGTCAGTTGTCTGGAACTCAAGTGGTATTGACAGAGATCCGAGTGATGAGTATTACTGTAAGATATTAAGTTAATACAATTCTTAAATGACAGTAATTGCTATAAACAGGGGGCAACAATTCAGATGAAACTTATATTAATTAAGAAATGTTTAATAGATATATAACAATACTTTTGATGCTGATGATCTCAGCATGTGAATCTGATAACAGAATAGAAACTACATATGTAGAAACCAGGATATCTGATGTATGTATAGAGCAGATCGGAAGAATAGAATTTCCTCATTATGGTGAAGGCTTGTTTGAGCCTGGAGAGATTGATTCAAATGATAGTATGGTTTTCCTTGGAAACACCGGATATGGGCAGATTACAGGTGTAACGGCTTACAGCTGGTCTGAAGAAACAGTCTGGAGAAGGAATGTCGCTTTTACCTCTCCCGCTTTGTGTGCTGACGATTCGCTTTTATGCATGAGCCTTTATTGCGAACAGCCGCCAGGGGAAGAACCTGAAGGTCAGCTGGTGTTTGTGGAGACAGAGAGCGGAGATGAGAGATATTCAATAAGGATGGAGGAACTCGGGTTCAGCAACAGAGCATATTATCCTGATGAAGACGGAGTATATATGCCAATGCCTGTTTCAGCACAGGGTATAGGTTTTACAGATAGTGTTATAGTCATAAATATACCAATATGTATGCAGAGGTTTGGATATTGTGGGTTTCTTACTGATATGGGTAATTCGTATTATCGTTATCTGAAGATATACCAGGATGAGGAAGGCAGATGGTATATAGGGTTTACAAACGGACATGACGAATCAGGGCGATATGAATTTATCGAGAAGTATCTCCTGCCAGATGACAGTATTACATGTGAACCGGGAATATACAATATTGCATTGACAGATTCATCGATAGTCACATTCTTGTCCAGAAGAGACATCATTCTGGAGTTCTCACATGAAGGAAGGTTAATCAGCGCATATGAATTTGGTCATGTACTTGATGGACCTCTGGAGTTTCATTATGACAAATTGGCAAGTAATCTTGCCAGATGTTTGATTGCTGATATTGATCTGGATGAACAGGGATACATTTACATTCTGTACTCGGGCTATGGATCAGGACAAAATGGAAATGCAGAGATAGTAAGGTTTAATCCGCAGACTCTGAAATCAGAATCGGTGAAACTTGACCATTCTGCAGCAGCATTTACAGTTTCCGGAGAAAAGGTCTGTGTCGTCGGGCAGGAATGGGAGATCAGGGACGATAACCAGTACTGGCTGACAGGAGTGCCCTGCATTTACATGTACAGGATTCAGTGGGATGTGTAGACTCGCGTTGCTTGTGTTCTTTGTTCTTGCGGTATTTGCAGGATGTCAGAACAACACTGACAGTATGGAGAGCAGGCTCTCAGCCCTTCAGCGGTGGATGGAATCCTCAAGCCCCCCTGCGGTATCAATGGAAATGCCTCTCTATATGGTGTCTGAAGTGGTGCTGTCACCTGAGTCGTGCAACTATGAGTATTTTTTCATTGAAAGTTTTGATATACAGGATGGCAAAGTCTTTATTACCGATGGCCGAAGCAGCGCTCTTCTGGCTTACACGCTGGACGGAGAGTTGCTGTGGAAGGCTGGAGGCGCAGGAGAAGGCCCCGGACTGTTCTCCGGTATCGGTGAAGTTGCTGTCAGAGGTGATACCCTTGCTGTATGTAATCATGGCTTGGGAAGAATAGATTTGTTCAGCTCAATTACCGGCGAGTGGCTCTCCTCTATACCTGTCCAATGGCCCTTTGATCTGGCGTATCTGCCTGATGGTCATATCTTAGCCGCAAGTATCATGGAGCCATATTTGCTTTCAGTGCTCTCTTCAGAAGGAGAAGTTGTCACATCATTCGGTCAGTGGGAGGCGCCAGGAGGAGATTTGCTTAACAGCATGTTTGGTACTTCAAACAGAAATATTCACATAGCCCTGTTAAACGATTCTATAGTCGCGGTTAATTCCTACTATTTTAATTGGATGCAAATATACAACATTAATACAGAACAGCTACTGGGCTGTTTTAGAAGAGACCTTCCGTTTGAGGAAATTGAAGTCAGAATGGAAAACGGTGTATTCAGAGGAAAAATATACACATCTGATATTGCTGCCTGCAACGGATATATCGTTGTGAAGCACAGGCCGATAGAGGAAAACTGGGATTTACCTCAAATGTTCTCATCTGATGTCCCGTATGATGAGCTGGACTACTCTATGGCAGATGTTTTTAACTGCGAAGGAGACTATATGGGCAGCTTTGCATTCAATAGAAGTGTTGGAAAGCTGCTGTGGCATGATGATACACTGTACTGCGCTACTGATGACACTGGAGAGCTTATCAGGTACGAAACAGTAAGCGCCGGAGAATTGCTGAACCGGAATTAAGAGTGGGAGCATTCTGTGGCAACTGTGTTTGAAATAACTAACAGGTGAAGGGGCAGTTCTTCAAGGAGGGGAAGAAGTGAGTCCGTTGGGGTTGTGTCTGTTGAAGCTGCGGTGAAATCAGTGAGAATATCAAGAAAGTCCTGCTCTGACCACAGAGATACCTCGTCAGGGGAAGCTTCAAGACCTATCTCCGCAAAGAACATTCCCAGTTCAGCCGGTTCCGCTGCGATCATGGCATTTCTCAGCAGTTTAATCGCCGAATCTGCGTCTGAAGGCGGGGTTTCGCCAATGCAAAACCCCGCTGTCAGCGAAAGAATCAGAGTGCTAATCAATTTCGTATGAAACAGAAACATTCATGGTAAAGCTGGTAATGCTTGCTGGTACAGGCGGAGCGCCATAGTAGTATTCGTCCTCAGTGTATCCTCCGTATGGATAAGGATCGTATAAGTTGTTGTAATCCATCCATTCGTTTACGCTCAAAGGCTCTCCAAGTGTTACATCAAGGCTTCCTGCGAGCTGTTCGGCAATTTCTTTCGCGTTTGCAACTGCTTTTGCTCTGGCTTCAGCAATGAGTTCCTCTGGATTGCTCATTGTGAAACTCAGTCCTCCCACCATTGCCCCTTCAGCCACAAGTGCTGCAAGAACTTCACCTGCTGTTTCAATGTTTCTCACATTCACTTTGAATGAGTGTTTGAGGTGATAGATATTCTCACCGGTGTACTCGTAGTTTTCGTAGTCGTACTCTTCTTCCATGTAGATGGTGTAATCTGTGGTTTCAATATCTTCCTCTGATATTCCCATATCAGAAACAGCGGCAATTGTTCTTTCCGCTATTGCTGTCGCTTCGCTGACTGCATTTTCAGGGTCGGAGTCTGACACATTTATGCTGAAGCTGACGATTACCATATTAGCTGTTCCTTCAGCGATTCCCACACCATTCACGCTGATTGACGGCGGATAGGGGGCCATACCTTCTGAAGGGCCGCTGCCGCATCCTGCCATCAGAAGTGCAAGTACCGCTGCTGTTAAGTAACGCATTTCAACCTCACTCTCCAATTATCTTGATCATTACCCTTTTTCTTCTTCGACCGTCAAACTCACCGTAGAATATCTGCTCCCAGGGCCCCATGTCCAGCTTTCCCCCGGTAACCGCCACTACCACTTCACGGCCCATTATCTGCCTTTTGTGGTGAGCATCACCATTGTCCTCTCCGGTAAGATTGTGTCTGTAGCGGGAGGGATCATGGGGAGCCAGTTCTTCCAGCCATTTTCTGTAGTCGCTGTGCAGTCCGGGCTCATCGTCATTTATGAAAACGCTCGCAGTTATGTGCATGGCGTTCACCAGACAAAGCCCTTCCTGTATACCGCTCTCTGCCAGTTCATATTCCACTTCCCTGGTGATGTTTATAAACTCCACCCTTGAAGCGGTGTCGAACCATAGATACTTCCTGTGGGATCTCATTGCGCCTCCTTCAGTATAAGTATACTCCATTCCACCTGCTGAAATAACAGAGAGTGTGATTCGCAGGAAAGGTTCGCTGCTTCAGAGAAATGCTTCAGCTGGAAGCGTTCAGAGAATTGACTCTCTTGAAGTAAATGAAGATTTCAGCTGTTTCAGCAGGTGGTGAGCACCACACACCCCAGGCCGTTCAGATTAAGACTGACAGACTGTGCAAAGCTGTGGACAGGGATGTCACAGGAGTGTTTCGACCATTCAGGGCCAGGGTCTGAACTGAAAACAATTTTCCAGTTACCTTCCTGAGGAACACCTATTCTGTAGTTCTTTCTCTCCACAGGGGTCATATTGAACACGCAGAGCATAGGCGGCTCATTTTCTGCCAGGCGCAGAAAAGATATCACAGATGCTTCGTTATCTGAAAAGTCTACCCAGCGGAATCCTTCCGGATTTGTATCTGTACTGTAAAACTGCAGGTTTTCCCCTGTGAACCTGTTCAGTGAAGAGATGAATTCCTTCATTGCCGTGCTGCCTTCAGGGAGGGATTCACGGTGGTTCCACTCTCTCTCCTGAGCTCTCTCTCCACCCATGAAAAGAAGCTGTTTGCCTGGAAAGAACCACTGAAAACAAAGAAGCAGCCTGAGATTCCGTTCCCTGTCACCAGGCATCTTTGCCAGCAGTGAACCTTTGCCGTGCACCACTTCATCATGGGAGAGAGGAAGAATGTAGTTTTCGCTCCAGGCGTACATTGCACTGAAGGTTATCTTGTCTGTCATGTGCTTTCTGTAAACCGGATCACTTCTGAAGTATTCAAGGGTGTCGTTCATCCAGCCCATGTTCCACTTGAAATGAAAGCCAAGCCCTCCGCTTTCAGGAGGTGCTGTTACCCCTGACCAGTCGGTGCTTTCCTCGGCTATCATCATCACACCGGGGTATTCAGTTCCCACATAGTGATTCAGTTCTTTGAGGAAGCTGATGGCCTCTATGTTTTCCCTGCCTCCATGCCGGTTGGGTATCCACTCACCCTCCTTGCGGGAGTAATCCAGATAGAGCATTGAGGCTACTGCATCAACCCTGATACCGTCAGCGTGGTATGTATCCAGCCACTGAAAAGCGCTTGCAAAGAGGAAGTTGCGAACCTCATTCCTTCCGTAGTTGAATATCAGCGTGTTCCAGTCAGGGTGATAGCCCTTTCTCGGGTCCTGATGTTCGTAAAGGCATGTCCCGTCAAACTGTGCAAGAGCCCAGCCGTCACAGGGAAAGTGAGCTGGAGGCCAGTCCAGTATTACTCCTATACCGCTGCGGTGGCAGGTGTTGATGAACGAGCAGAAATCCTGAGGTGTGCCCAGCCGACCTGTAGGGGAGAGGAAGCCGGTAACCTGATAACCCCAGGAATCGTCCAGTGGGTGTTCCATAACAGGAAGCAGCTCAATGTGGGTGAAACCCTCTCTCTTAACATATGGTATCAGCCATTCTTCCAGGTTCTTCCAGGTTGGAAAGCTTCCCTGCGGCATGGCCCAGGAAGGTCCGTGAAGCTCGTATATTGAGAGTGGTTCAGTAAAGTGGTTTATCTCTCTTCTTTTCTCCATCCACTCTTCATCCGACCATTTGAAGGAAAAGGGATCAGATACTATTGAGGCATTTCTCGGTCTGTTTTCGCACATTGCGGCGTAGGGATCGGATTTTTCCAGAAGTGTACCGTCTGCAGTCCGTATTACAAACCTGTAAATGTCACCTTCTGAAACCCCTGGAATGAACAGCTCCCATACTCCGCTTGCTCCCAGTGTGCGCATAGGGTGTCTTCTCCTGTCCCAGCCGTTAAAGGTTCCTGTGACACTCACTGCCTTTGCATTCGGTGCCCAGACAGTAAACAGTGTACCTTCAGTACCGTCATGTTCCCATAGTCTTCCACCCATTTTTCTGTGCAGTTCCAGGTGTTTTCCTGCGCTGAACAGATGAAGGTCAAGATCTCCCAGCTGGGGAGGAAAGGAATAGGGATCTCTTGTCTGCCAGATGTTGCCGTCTTTGCCTGTGAACCTCAGCCGGTAGGGAAAGAAGTGTTTCTCAGCGGTATTCAGAATGAAGAAGCCTCTTTTGTCAATTCTCTTCATCGGTTCACTGAAACTCTCTGCAATAAGCTCTGCCTGTTCAGCAGCAGGGCAGAATGTTCTGACTGTTATGCCCTCTTCTGTTCTGTGCATTCCCAGTATTGAGTGGGGGTCTGCAAGGGAGCAGTCAATAACCCTGTTGATATCGTCCTGCCTCATATCAGGTGATAACAAGCATCGCAAGACCCAGCAGAAGAAGGTAACCTATTGAGTCGGTGCATGCAGTGAGAAGAATGTTGCTTCCAAGGGCAGGGTCTCTGCCCATTGCCCTCAGAGTAAGGGGTATTCCAGCTCCAAGAAGCCCTGCCAGCCACATATTGGCCACCATGGAAACAAGAATCACAATACCCAGCTGAAATGAGCGGGATGGATCTCCAGAGGAAAGCCATGCAACAGCCGCTGCGACTAGTCCTGCCACCAGTCCCATGAGCAGCCCAAGGCTCGATTCCTTGAAGAGAGCTTTTCTTGCGCTGCTGAAATCAAGTTCTCCAAGGGCAATGGCTCTGGTAATCACAACAAGGGACTGGTTACCTATGTTTCCGCCCATTCCTGCAACTACCGGCATGAACGCAGCAAGCGCGGCAAACTGGGCAATGGTTCCTTCGAACATCCTTACAACTGTTGAGGCGACAAATGCGGTAACAAGGTTTACCAGTATCCAGGGGAATCTCTGTCTGAAAGCAGTGGGCACCGGGGTGAATACACTGTCCTCATCAGAGAGACCGGCCATTCTGTACATATCCTCGGTGGCTTCCTTCTCCATAACTTCAAAGAGGGAATCTCCAGGAATCACGCCCATAAGGTGATGACTGCCGTCCACTACAGGTACTGCCATTATGTCATACTTTCTCGCGATGGCAGCTGCTTCTTCCACATCATCATCGGTGTCAACAGTGAACGGATCATCGACCATGAGTTCCCTTATGGGGGTATCCTGAGGACAGGTGACCAGTCTTCTGAGGGGAACGACTCCCAGAAGCATTCTGTCGTCTGCAACCACATAGACATAGAAAGGAACATCAACATCTTCGCTCTGGCTTCTTATCTGTTCCACTGCTTCGTTTGCAGTAAGGTCAGGAAGAATGGACATATAGCTGGAAGCCATGCACTGTCCGGCACTGTCTTCAGGATAGATCATCAGCTGTTCTATTCTGTACCTTATGCTTTCAGGCAGAAGCTTAAGTATTGAGTCATGTCTGTCAGGGTCCAGCTGGGAGAGAAACTGCAGTGCATCGTTAGGGTCCTGTCTCTTCAGTATTCTGGCTATGCTGGCGTCATCCAGGTCATCAAGAACCTCTGTAAGGAGCGAATCAGGGAGCTGAGCAAGAACAACACCGGCTTTAAGCTGGCTGAAAAGCAGGTCAACCAGCATTCTTGTTTCCGCCGGAGTGAGGCTTACTGAAAACAGTTCAGCTATGTCCGCAGGGTGTATCTTGCTGATGGCTACTGCAGCTCTTCCTGAGGCCTTCTGTGCCAGAAGTTTTCTGATGTAGTTCAGCTGTGTGGGTGTTATGGCCACGCTGCTCCTTTCAGGCTCTCTGTTTCCTATTCAGCGTCTGCTTTGCAGATACCCAAAGAGTATGCCACTTCACCCACAAGAGGAAGTGGCTGAACTTTGCCGCTGAATCCGTTAATAAGCCCTATTATAAAGAAGAAAAAGACGATAAAGCCCACTATCATATCGAGTATCCAGGGTGTAAACGGAATGAAGCGTACAAAGAAGAGCAGTGATATAAGAAGGGACTGCTGGGCATGAAACATGGTAAATCTGTTATCTCTGCCGGCAAGCATGGCTATAATAAATCCGATCAGACCGAAGTAGGAAATACCTGCAAGGACTTTTCCGTCTTCAATCTCCTTTGCACCGATATTGAATGAGCCGCTCATTTTCATCCTTTCAAAAAAGGGGGGCGAACTCGCGCCCCCCTTTGAACTCAATTTAATGTTCTGCTTTATTCTACATTCGGGGTGCCGGGAGCTTCAGGAGCAGCGTTTTCTTCCACCTTGAAGAGACCGAGCTTGAAAGCAAACTCGCCTACAACCGGTACAGGCTTTGCTTCGCCCTTGAAGCCGTTGATCAGACCAATGATTGCAAGCACTAAGACGCAAAGCGCTATGATCTGACCGAGAACCGGAATCGGTGAAAGAATACTGCAGATAATAAGGAAGAGACTCTGCTGCGCGTGGAAAGCCACGAACTTGTTTTCTTTCTTTGTCAGGTAAGCGATAAGAAATCCGATAATACCAAAATAGGCGATACCGCCCATGGTTTTTCCATCTTCGATCTCTGCAGCTGAGATATTGTAATTGTTGGCCATTAAATTCCTCCCCGAAAAGTATACTCTGTTTTCAACTGGTACCACATGGTACACGCCAACATCTACCATAAGAGAGTGTTTGTCAAGTTCACACTTGTCCAGGTCAGATTGTGTGTTAATGATACCCCTGAGGAGGAGTGATAATGACAGATGAAAAACCTTCAGTACAGAATCTTTTTCACCCTGAATCTGTATTCCACTATTCCCCGGTGATTTTTCAGATGGTTCTGTCTCTGTGGGGGCTTCTGTTTATTCTGACAGGACAACTGGCACTTTCAGGAGAATTGGAACCGGATAAAGGTTCGTCTCTGGAATCACTGGGATTTTCAGCTGCTTCTGCATTATTACTGGCCTTTGTAATTCTCACCGTTGGTATTCCGTCCAGCAGAGACGGGCGAAGCATGTCCAGTAAGAGAAATCGCTCATTCAGTATAGTGATTGACTTGATTCTATCGTATGATGGTACCTTTTGGAACAATTGCTGGTATATTTGGTTTAGTACTTCTGATGAATCCCTGGTCAGAAAATCTTTTCACCGGGTAGAAAAGAGATGTAATTGAATAACAGTCATCTTTCTGAAAAAAGACACGAAAGGCGTTATAGAGGCCGGATCGATGTTGTACTTGGCACCCGGGGAATGCCCGGCAAACCGGTAGATGCTCTTAACCTGAGTACTTCAGGTCTCTATTGTATCTGTGATGATCGTCTGGGAGATCTTACCAGGGTTGATGTTTCAATTAACCTGGATGGGAATCAGGTAATGGCCAGGGCTGTTGTTATAAGGGAGGAAGAGCTTCCTGACGGTAACTGGGGAATTGGCCTATTCTTTACCAGGATTAGGTTTGAAGACAGGCAGCTTTTTGCCAGATATGTGAACGGGGAGTAATGTGAAAAATCACCTGCTTGTATTCCTGCTGGTTCTTACTGTGTTTTCTGTTAATGCTTCTGCAGATAAGTATGCAGGAGAATTTCTCTATGTCGGTGCAGGAGCCAGGGCTCTGGGAATGGGCAGTGCTTTTGCCTCTGTAGCCAACGATATAACTGCAGCTTACTGGAATCCGGCGGGTCTCGTTTCCACCAGAGAGAGAACTGCTGCATTCATGCATTCTGAACGGTTTGGTGGTCTTATCTCATACGACTATCTCGCTTATTCTCAGGAGTATGCAGGCGATGTTTTTTCAGCAAGCATTTTCAGAACAGATGCAGGGGATATAGCTAACACAAATGATCTCCAGTGGTATGATACAGGTTCAGATGGAGTGTTCGGAGAGGACGGTTCCGGTGAACCGGGAGATTCAGGAAATGATGACTGGGATTCTGAAACCAATCCTTCAGGCACAGAGGGCAACGGCAAGTGGGATCCCGGTGAAGAGCTTATCTACGATGAAGGCAGAATAACCTGGGAAAGCGCTTCAGACAATGCTCTTTACCTTTCATGGGGTCGAGCTGTAAATGAGAACCTCTCAATAGGGGCTTCTTCCAAAATCATATACAGAAAGCTGATGGATTACAGCGCCTGGGGAGTAGGTATAGATGCAGCAGTCAAGTGGAGCCCTGTTAGTTCGTTTTCCCTTGGATTGAACCTGCAGGATGTCTTCGGTACATGGATGTTCTGGAACTCAGGTGTAAGTGAAAGCGTTTCTCCCACTGCCAAGATGGGAGCTTCCTTTGAATGGCCCCTCTCCCGCTTCAGCACTGTTGTTACATTTGCCGCAGACTGCGACTTCAGGTTTGAAGGCAGAGAGTATTCAGCCCAGTACAGTATCAGCGATACAGGCGTTAGTTTTGACACCCATACGGGAATCGAGCTTCTTATAAGCAACACTGTAGGGCTCAGACTTGGATCCAACGAAGGCAACATGACTGCAGGCGCAGGGCTCAAACTGGGTATAGCCGGGCATCCGGTTACTCTGGATTATGCCTGGCTCAGCCATGATCAGCTGGACAATACTCACAGGATCTCTGCAGGAGTGGGTTTCTAGCAGGCAATGGGCTACATTGATGAGATATTCCGAAAGGGAATTCATCTCGGCTCAGTAGTAATCCCCGCTCTGGCAATATTTTATGACAGAATTGATCTTGTTCTCTCTCTTCTTGCAGTTGCTGCAGGTCTTCTTCTTGTGGACATTGCCAGGAACAGGAACAGGGTTTTCAGGCGGTTCTTTCTGGGGCTTTTCGGTAAGGTGCTGAGAGGAAAAGAGCAGGAAGGAGCCATGACTGCTTCAACTGTTCTTGTTGCCAGCGCAGCACTGACCATATTCATGTTCAGACAGGAAGTTGCTGTTTCTGCACTTGTGTTCCTCAGTGTAGGGGATACCTTTGCAGCGCTTGTGGGAACCAGATACGGCAAAGTGAGGCTTGTTTCCGGCAGAACACTTGAAGGCAGTCTGGCGGCGCTTTTTAGCTGTCTCACAGCAGGTGTGGGTCTTATGTACATTTCCGGGCTCATGGGATGGGCTTTGACACCATGGGGTCTGTCAGCAGGTGCTCTTGCCGCGACTCTGGCAGAACTCTTTGAAATGCCTCTGGATGATAACCTGAGAATACCTGTGACAGCAGGTCTGGTTATGGAGCTGGTGATACCTGGATGAAATGCCTGATTGAAGTTTATGGATGTCAGATGAATGTCCATGACGGTGAAATACTTGCAGGTATACTTATTCAGTCCGGCCATGAACTCACCGATGAGATAAGCGAAGCAGAGGCTGTTTTAGTTGTTACATGTGCCGTAAGGGAACACGCTGAAACAAGGGCTCTTGGTCGTTTAACCCACCTGGCAGGGCTGTGTTCTTCAAGAAGGCCGGTGATGGTTCTCTGCGGCTGCGTTGCCCAGGAGCACGGTTCAAGCCTGCTGAAGAAGATGAAGGTTCTGGATTTTGTCGTGGGGCCTGATGAGTATCACAGGCTGCCTGAACTTCTCAGTAAAGGTGGAAGAAAAGCCCTCACAACCCAGGGTGAAGAAAACTACGAGGGATTTACCCCTGTGAGAACCGAATTCCCAAGGGCATTCGTGAACATAATTCGAGGGTGCGACAATTACTGCACATACTGCATTGTTCCCTATGTAAGGGGCACTGAGAGGAGCCGTTCGCCTGAGCTGATAACAGCGGAAGTGGCTCAGCTTGTTGAAGAGGGCTACGGCGAGATTACTCTGCTGGGTCAGAATGTGAATTCGTATACCTTCGAAAAAACCCGTTTTCCACAGCTTCTGGCACAGGTTTCCGACATTGCAGGCGACAGGTGCAGAATTCGATTTGTTACAAGCCATCCCAGGGATCTTTCTGAAGAGCTTGCCATGGTGATGGCTTCCAGAAAGAACATCTGTAAATCGTTTCACCTTCCGGTACAGTCCGGCAGCGACAGGGTTCTGAAAGCCATGAACAGAGGCTATACTCGAAAAGGGTATCTTGAGAAGGTGGCTATGCTGAGGGATCTGATGCCTGACATTGTTCTCTCTACTGACATGATTGCAGGATTTCCAGGGGAGACCCCTGAAGACTTCCAGAAGTCAGTTTCTCTTCTTGATGAAGTGCGATACGACTATGCTTTTCTTTTTAGATACAGTGAGAGAAAGGGAACAGAGGCTGCAGAAATGAGCCCCTCAGTCCCTGTTGAGGAAAGGCTGAGACGACTCTATGTTCTTCAGGATCTTCAGGGACGGGTCACTATGGAAAAATCAAAAGCTCTGGTGGGCAGGGAGATGCCTGTACTGGTCACAGGCACTGCACGGAGACCCGGGCAGCTGGCTTCAAGAACAGGCGGCAACAGAATGGTTATTCTGGAGAACTGTGAATACGAACCAGGGGAGACTGTTCAGGTTCGTATCACTGCAGCTGACGGCTACACCCACTTCGGAGAACCGGTTTGACATCTCCTCTGATAAAGTCCATTGAGAGGACAGGAAAAAAGAGGCTTAACAGCTTTTTCAGAGCCATTCTGGTGCGTAAACCAGAAAAACCCTCCGGTGAACCGTCAGGAATACTTGTTCTCAGAATAGATAACCGAATGGGAAACCTGGTTCTTATAACTTCCCTTCTTCGCAGCCTTGAGGAGAGATTTCCAGCTGCCCGCATCGCCGTTCTTGCCAGCCATAAATTCTCAGCAGTTCTGAAAAACAGAGGCTGGGAGATCATAGAGATGAATAAGAAGAAGCAGATAGTTAACCCGTTTCTTCTCATTGAGTTTGTCCGCAGAATAAGATCAATGGATTTTGATACAGTTATAGATGCATCTCATCCATACGGATTCAGTCTTTCCACTGCAATGCTGGCTGCCTTGACCTATATTCCCCGAAGAATAGGTTCTCCTTCACCGGAGGGTGCAGGATGGTATACCCATGTTCCTTCTTCATGGCCTGAAAGAACAGTTCATGAGAGCAGGGCCATTCACCGGCTGGGATCGGTATGGAGCAGCTGGCCTGAGTGGAAACCTCCGTTCCTTCCTGTTTCTCGCCGCCGGAGAAACAGATTCATAGGATTTCATGCAGGAGGCAAACCGGGAAGGGCTTTTTCAGAGGAAAGGCTTGCAGCTCTGGCTGGTATGGCAGGTGAGCTGGCTCCTGTTCGTATCTACTGGGGAAATGAAGCTGAGCGTCTGAGAGCTGAGAATGCTTCCAGTGGAAATGTTCAGGCTGCACCGAAGATACCCCTTGAGAGACTTCCTGAAGAACTTGCTTCACTTACCTGTTTTGTAACTCCTGACACCGGTCCCATGCACCTGGCTTCAGCAGTGGGTACCCCTGTAACAGCTGTTTTTCAGATAGACAATGTTGAGAGGTTCAGGCCTTTGAGCAGGTATTCTGAAGCGCTCCTTAAACCCTCTGATGAAGAGGTTATCAGATCTCTTCGGTCAGTTCTTCAAGCAGTTCGCTGACCGATTCCTCAGTTGCTGCAAGCCGCTTCTTAAGAGCTTTCAGCAGTACAGACGCGCGGCTGACCATTTCTTCCAGTTCATCAACAGGGCATTCATCCCTTCCGAGGGCCTGTACTATGCCTTCAAGCTCGGAAAGCATTTCTGAGTATCGTGGTTCATCTTTCACTGTGTTTTTCCTCCACTGTGGCTCTGAGGCTGCCTTTTCTCATCACTACGCTGATTTGCTCCCCTATTCGCACAGAATCTGAACTTGAGATCAGCTTGCCTTCACTGTCTCTTACTATAGCCCATCCGAGAGCAAGCATTTTTTCAGGATCTCTGACTGCTGCCTTACCTTCCAGAAGGTTCAGAGTTTTCTCATGCTCATGAACCTTAGCTCTTACATTGAGAACCATGGCAGATGCCAGCTTTTCCAGTTTCTCCCTGTTGTGTCCGGGTATTCCCTTAACAGCTGATACAAGTTTGAGAATGTTTTTTTCGAGACGCATCTTTTCAAGACCAAGCCTTGGCTTCAGGGAAGAGAGCAGTTCCCTGCCGCACCTGGAAACCTGCTCATCAAATGCCGCCACTCTGTCAACAAGGAGCGATGCCGCATGGGTCGGAGTTTTTGCCCTGGTATGCGCAGCGTGATCAGGAAGCGTTGTGTCTATCTCGTGACCGATGGCTGATATGACAGGCCAGGGAAGCTGAGAAATGGTTCTGGCTATTCTCTCGTCGTTGAACCATGCAAGGTCTGTAACTGAGCCGCCGCCTCTTGTGAGAACAACTGCATCAAGGTGATCGCAGAAACTGAGTGAGAGAAAAGAAGTCAGTGCCGTACAAACTGAATGGGCTGTATCAACACCCTGCATTACAGCATAAGAGGGATGTACCCTGAATGGGTACTCAGATTCCGCAAGTGTTTTCAGAAAGTCTCTTTCCGCTGCAGAACCTTTTGCTGTAACCAGGCCTGCAGTGAGCGGGAGGCAGGGCATAGGGAGTGTTCCATTCTCTTCAAGAACTCCTTCTGCAGAGAGTTTTTCAACAAGTCTTCTCAGATGAATGACAGCAGCGTTTCCGGCGAAATCAAGATCCATTCCCTTCATGACAATCTGAAAACGCCCTGACCTCTCCCAGAAGTTCACCCTGGCAAGTATTCGCACTTCCATTTCGTTATGCAGGTTGAAGACAGTGCCTGCTCTTGCCGCCTCAACTGTTATTGCTGCCTTGTCTCCGGCAAAAAGGGCACAGTCTACAACTGCCTGGGACTGCTCTCCAGGTTCAGCTGCGTCTGCAAGCTGGAAGTATGTGTGTCCCCGGCCTGAGTAGTTCCTCAGACCGGTTATTACTCCTCTTATCCAGAAGGGGCCAGGCAGAGCAGCAGAAAGCAGTTCCTTTATGGATGTGTTAAGTTCAAGAACAGTGAATTCGGTTATCGCTGCTCCTGAGGTGCTGTTCACTGGACTTTCAGAATGAATTCGCCGCCGCTTCCGCCCTGGTCGTGAACAACAATGTGAACCGGCCCGGAAAACCCTGCAGGAAGGGTAATGGATTCGTCACCATCTTCCAGTCCGGAAACAATGGCGTACTCAAGAGCATACAGAAAATCTTCCCGATAGGGGAGATTCATGAAGTGTTCAAAGTCCATTTCATCAGAAGCTGCCGCAAGATTCAGATCTGTCGATCCGTCTTTGGACTGGAGAATAATCCAGTAGACCACATCCTCCTGAAGAGAAACTGTGTAAACTGCGGTGCCTCCCCGGTCGATAGAGTCACTTACATCCAGCAGGGGAGAGGTAGTGTTCATTATAAGCAAAACCGCAGCGATGATATGAGCCATTTTTTCCTCCGATCATGTTGGAAATACAATGACGAATAACAGGCTTTTGGTCAACCGGCTGTAATGCAGCAGTCCCAAATCGGACAAGGCTCCATAATAAGAGGATATAATCCGATAGCAATGCAGGCTTCGTCCAAAGCTCCCACAAAAACAGCATCTATTTTCTTGCACACAGGTAAGGCTTTTTACTGCAAGAATAAAATCTAAATCGAGACAAAATCATAATGGATTGTACAGTGAAAGGGACTCTGCAGCAGGCTGTAATTTCTTCACTTTTACTCTTTAGCGGGAGAGGTTCCTTCAGCTGTGGGAAGAGTGTAACATTTCATAATAAGGTAAGATATTGACTTAAAAGAATTGTTTGCAGTTCTCAGGTGGGGCTTGTGGAAAGTGCTTATGGCAGAGTATTTTCACTATTCAATAACGAAAGGAATAGTTACAGATGACAGAAAATCCCCTGAAAAACAGACCCTCGATTGCCCTGCGGCACGAATCGGGAATCGTACTTCCACTGGGAAGCGGCAGAGGAGAACCTGTTCCTCCCTGGATATCTGAAGGACGGGAAGTGTATCGCAGAGGCCTTATACTGGCACTGGATATGGCGGCCAAAAGGGTATATCCGAAGTGTAAGCTGTGGGTTGAGCATTCCATCTCCCTGGGTTACAGGTGCAGAATTGAGGGAATGGACAGGGGGAAGGAAGCTGAAGTCTGCAGCAGGCTGGATGAAGAGCTTAAAAACATTGTTTCTGAGGCTCTGCCTGTTGAGTATCGTATTCTCTCATCGGAAGAGGCATTAGATCTTACAGGGGAACACTCCCTGTTGCCAAGATGGCATGAAGGGAAAGAGAGCTACCGAGCGAATGTTCTTGGTGACTCCTGGGCGTTCGCAATGGGGCCGGCAGTACCTGACACATCCTGGCTCACCGCCTGGGAACTGAAACCAATGGAGGGAGCATTCCTTCTCAGATTTCCCGGAAGCGGCAAGTGGCCTGAGATATCACAGTGGAGACCCAGCCCGAAACTATCCAGGGAACTTGACCTGGAAGAGAAGCACATTGAGAGAATGAGGGTGCACACTGTTGATCTTCTCAACCGCAGAATTCGTGAAGACTCAGGAAGAGAAGTGGTGATGATGAGCCACTTCTATCAGAACCGCAGAATAGTCCAGATAGTCTCAATGCTTGGCGACGCTTTTCCGGAGAAGCGTATCATCATGATTGCAGGCCCATCCTGCAGCGGTAAGACTACATTCACAAGAATGCTCTCCACTTATCTCAGGGCACAGGGTTTCCGAGCCAGAATGATCAGTGTGGACAACTATTTCCGCGATCGTTCTGAAACCCCCAGAAACAAAGATGGAAGCTACGACTTCGAGTGTCTTGAAGCCCTTAATACAGATCTGTTCGGTGAGCATGTGAAGAGGCTTGTAAACGGTGAGACTGTCAAGCTTCCAGTCTTCGATTTTCATACCGGTACCAGGGAGGACAATGTTACTCCAATGAAACTGGGAGATAACGAGTTCCTGCTCATTGAAGGAATACACGGCCTTAACGACAGCCTTACTCCGGGAGTTGATATTGAGAGCAAGTTCAAGATATACATAAGTGCCCTTACAACACTTAATGTTGACAGACTGACCAGAATGTCCACATCTGACGGTCGCCTTATAAGAAGGATTGTCAGAGACAGCTTCAGGCGTGGATACTCTGCCCAGCAGACCATTGAAGGCTGGTCCAGTGTCAGGGCAGGGGAGAGAAAGAACATATTTCCCTTTCAGGAACAGGCAGATGTTATGTTCAACTCGGCGCTTCCTTACGAGCTTCCGGTGATGCGACCATATGTGATGCCACTTCTGGAGGAGGTTGAAGAGGGTACCGCCGCCTACCATGATGCAGACAGGCTCATGAGGCTGCTGGACTGCGTGGAACCTATCAGTGAAAGTGTTGTACCCAGATTGAGTATTATAAGGGAATTCATTGACGGCCTTCTACTTGATTGGAGCGAAAAATGAGTTTGCTGCTTATTCTTCTGTCAGCCTGGAGTCCGAGATTCAGTCCGATGGTGTTAACCAGACCTCTTACTTCATGTCTTAATCCTGTTTATCAGGAGTTTCCACTTGAGCCTGTTGATGTTCTTCATTACGATCTCTCTATTGATATCGACAGGGAATCTGAGACAATTGATGGAACAGCAGAGATCGAATTTGTTCCCGCAGAGGACAACCTGACTGAATTTCGGCTCTATCTGAAAGATCTGACAGTTACCAATGTTACCGGAGCTGCTTCTTACAGCCATGTTGCAGATTCTCTTTTCATTACGCTGGCTTCCCCTGGATCCACCAGTGATACTCTGAATCTTGTCATAGATTACAACGGCAATCCCCCTGAGGAGAGCTGGGGAGGTTTTCATTTCCGGCCTGATGCAGTCTTTCACATGGGAGTGGGTTTTGTTGAAGACCCGTCAATGGGAAAGTATATGTTTCCCTGTCATGACAGACCTGCAGACAAGGCTTCATTCGACTTTCACATTACCGTTCCCGATAGCATGTATGCTGTTGCAAACGGTGATTCAGCAGGGGTAACTGATAATTCAGACGGTACCCTCACATACCACTGGACCCTTGATCAGCCGATGTCAACTTACCTGGCTGCTCTCAGTGCTGCAGATTACGCAGTACTCCACGATTCCACCGATGCCCGAATATTTTACTATGTCTATTCCTGGGATGTGGCTGATGCCCTGGTCTCATTCAGCAATGCAGATCTGATGATGGCCAATTTCGAAAACCTCTATGCTCCTTATCCCTGGAACTGCAGATTCGCCTATGTACAGACTCCTATCGGAGATATGGAACACCTCTCTCAGGTTTTCCACATGGCGGCTGCTGTGAACGGCAACACTAACTATGACTGGCTTCTTGCCCATGAGATGAGTCACCACTGGTGGGGGGACTGTGTTACTGAGAGATACTGGAAAGAGGTGTGGCTCTCTGAGAGCTTTGCAACCTATTCAGAAGCTCTCTGGATGGAAACCTATGGTAACGATGAGTACATGGATTATATCCGCAATAACATCATGAAGCCTTACCTTAACAGCGGAGAGCTTTTTTCCATAGTTGATCCCCAGACGCCGGCAGAACTCTGGAGCAACACTACATATGAGAAGGGGGCTTCTGTCCTTCACATGCTCCGGCAGCTTATGGGTGACAGCAGTTTCTTTGCAGCTTACGGCACATATTTTAATGAGTTCAAGTATTCCCTTGCAACCACTGAAGACTTCCAGAACCACGCTGAAGCTCAGTACGGAGATCTTGACTGGTTCTTCCAGCAGTGGGTATACGGTGAGGGTTATCCTGTGTACGATGTTCAGTCAGAGTGGACACAGCAGGGCTCCAACTGGCAACTGGATGTAACCATTGACCAGATACAGAGTGTGTCCAACTTTTTTACCATGCCTGTGGAGCTTCTCGTAGAAGGGAACACCCAGGATACTCTGATTACCTTCTGGAACAATGTTGAGAATCAGGAAGAAACCTTCACAATTCCCTTTGAGCCGGTCTCGGTAACATTCGACCCGGAAACAAAGATTCTCAGCACCTCTGTACTTGGTGCAGAGGAGGAATTTTTCGATCCTGAAGGTGCCGTAAGCACCATGTATCTGGGGCCCAACCCTGCCACAGCGGCAACTGTTCTTAACTGGCAGGGAACAGCTGAAATACAGCTGTATGTGAGTATCTATGACCTGTCAGGCAGAGTTGTGGAAGAGCTGATACTGGAACCTGGCCACAGGAATCTGGACCTTACCGGAATTCCTGCTGGAAGCTACATCGTTGATGTGCACACTCCAGGCAACATCAGACAGGCTGCAAGGCTTGTGATACTGGGTGACTGAACAGGCTTCAGAACCTGATATCAGTCAGAGTACCATAAGGCAGGACTCTCAGGATCGGGTCCTGCCTTCAATTCATTCACGGTGCAGGTATGTCATTCGTGTTACAGGCAGACAGGTTTGAACCGATTGTCAGTATCAGAAGCATTGCAGGATACCTGAGCCGGTATTTTTCTGTAACACAGTTCGGCTCATATGATCGCAATGATTGTTTCCACGGAATCTTGAAAATTACTGCTTTCTCGCTGCTTTTTTCATCTTCTGAAGCAGCTTGTCAGTTTTTCTCACGCCAAGTGCCCAGTCCAGTGCAACCGGCACATTAAGTGAGTAGAGGTAGTTGTATTCAGGATAGCAGGAAGCTGTGCATGAGTTGCAGGGTAGTTCTTTTTCAGCCAGGTTGTCAAATGCCTTTTGGAATCCGTCTGTGAGTGCATTGAGCATTCCCGAATACTCTCCCATTAGAAGTGAGCAGGGGTAGACTGTTCCATCAACATCAATGTTGCAGTAGGTTCTTCCAGCTCTGCATGAAGGGCCGTAGAAACACTCCTTCATTCTGGTTATGGAGTAGTCAGGCCACCGGGCTGCTTTTTTCAGGTATCTGGCACTAAGGGCGATAGGGGCACCATTCTTTTTCAGCTCGCTGAGCCTGGTAAATGCTTCTGCGTACTCTTCCGCTGCAGGCAGCATGGCTGCAGTATTGCCGCCGAGAGTATCGTTGTGATGGAGGGTCTGAAAAGTAGTCATGAACCCGTACTTTTCAGCTGTCTTCATTATCTCATCAATACGGTGGACATTGTTTTTGGTAAGCACTGTGATGGACCACAGTCGAACCTTGCCTGAAGCGGTTTCAAAGGCCTTCATAACCTTCTGCCAGCTGCCTTTTTCTCTGTTTGCATCATGTGCTTCTTCAGGTCCGTCATAAGAGAGAACAAGGTGATCAATGTTATGAAGAATCTCAGGTCTGGAGGGTATGAGGTAACCGTTGGAATCAAGGCTTACATAGATTCCAAGCTCTCTTGCATAGGCACAGAGTTCAACTATGTCTTTTCGTGCAAGGGGTTCTCCGCCCCATACACCTATACGCATTGTTCCTGCCCGGGCCATCTGGGTAAGTATGCTCTTCCAATGCTCTGTATCAAGATCAGGTCTGCATCTTGAGGGTATCTGGCAGTATGCGCATCTGCTGGGACATTTGTCGGTAACAGAAATCATAACATTAAGGGGTATTCTTGCGGCCATGGCGCATCTCAGCGCGCCAAAGCCCATTTTCAACTGTCCGGCAAGATTCAATCAACGCCTCCCGACTTTTCTGCAGCGCTTAATATATCAGCTTGTTCCGTTGTGGAATAAAGGCGCTGCCCCTCAGGTAACAGAATTACCGGCCATTGACAAAAGATTCATTTGGAAGAATGTATCCTTCTTCATGGCCGTCACGGTCTTCAACAAGGCATGTTAAGCAAAAGGGAGGTAACCTTGAAGTTTTCAGTAGTTCTCGCCACGGTATTCATTGCTGCAGCTGCATTTGCAGGCACTGTGAACATCACCAACGATACAGGCAGTTACGATTTCTGGTATGTATACATTTCTCCATCTTCTTCTGACTCCTGGGGTGACGACTGGCTGGGCGAAACAGAAATGATCAGTCCCGGATACACGAGAGCCTTCAGAGTAAACAATGGTACTTACGACATCATGATTGAAGATGAAGACGGTGACACATACACATTCTGGGGTGTTTCGGTAAACGGCACCGTTGATATGTCTGTGGATCTCAGCGACCTTGGCGAGCAGAACTGGGGCAGCGGTTCCGGTTCATCCGGCGGAGAAAGAGGCACGGCTCCGATCACCATTGAGAATGACCTGGGCAACTATACCATCTGGTACATCTATGGCAGTCCCAGCGATGAGGCATGGGGCGAAGACCGTCTCGGTTCCGAGCTTCTCAACCCTGGCGAGACAATGACTTTCTATGTCGCTGCTGGAGACTACTACGATTTCAAGTGTGTGGATGAGGATGACGATACATACACCCTCTGGGAAGTATGGGTTGATGAAGACGGTTTCTACTGGAGTGTAGACCTGTCTGACATGGATTAATTTCTCATGGCAAGGGTGTTTGTTCAAGGGTAACAGAAGAATTTACATACTCGCCGCAAACATTCCAGACGGCCGGCCCCTTTTCAGGAGCCGGCCGCGTTTTTCCTTAACGGACTATTACCTTTGCGGTAACAGGCTCGGAATCTTCCGCTTCAATTAGCAGAAGATAGATTCCCGAAGGTACTCTGCTTCCTGATGAGTTTTCGCTGTTCCAGATTATCTCACCGTTTACAGATGAACCGTTCCATACACTTCTTCCTGAAAGGTCGAACACTGTTACATTGAGTGCCTGTGCCCCTTCCGCAGAAGCTATTCTGAAACCGTCACTGTCTGATCCGGTAAGCTCAACAGGAGCGGTGGTTCTCAGAATCGTTTCACCGAGAATCTCAACCTCGGTTTTACCCCCGACTCCGTAGACCCTTACATATCTTGCAGAGCCTTCAGCAATCCTGCTGAAGTTCCTGCCGTCTGATGAAAGCTCATACACAGGAATCTCCGAAAGATCAAGAGATGTTCCGGTACTTACCACACCGTCGATTAGGAATACTGCTCCGAGATCAATCTCTATGCACTCTGCTTCAGGTGAAGGGGTGTAGATTTCAATGAACTCTCCATCGGTCAGTAT
>PDSZ01000043.1 GCA_002748705.1 Candidatus Fermentibacterota bacterium | reverse complement strand
CTCCCTGAGTAGAAGTGCACCGCCATCTGATGAAATGTATTCACCATCAAACCTGGCTTCAACTTTTCTTTTCCCGAGCCCTTGAAATTCGAGTGACAATTGACCATTATCGGGCAGACATTGTGTATTCATGATTTGGCCGTTTCTTTTGAGTGTTATGTTGTTGGTTTGCATCGTAATATAACACTTTGAAACGGCCTTTTCGATTGTATTTATGAGAAATCCGGGTTAAGAGTATTAAGATGGTTTTGCCTAAAGTCGGATTTTGAAAAAGAAGCAGAGATGAAAGCCTTGAATTAAACTGGCTAAATCCTTTTCTCTTAGGGTCTTGAATGTGTTTTAGATTGTTATTTGACCGAACTGTGTTTTCAAATAAGGTCGCATAATAACTGACTGCAAATCTTTGCGGCAGAGTAGTTTGAACAACAACTTCACAATTTTCTATAAATAGAAGCAATAGATTATATCATAAAACACACATGCGGATCAAACCAATATGGCTTGATAATATGGTTAATATCTGCCTACACGGCGTTTACGATACTTTCTCATTGAGCATCAGCCGTAATCCGCCTGAACGCAGAGTTCAGGTGCGGCGGGAATTTGCAGCAATGAACTTCAAAGTAACTTATAGATGTGGGGCTGGCGATTGCCGGGCTGGGACGCTAACAAGTTACTCGCTTGTTGGGTGAGAGCAATGGTGTTGAAAATACCGCGAGCCTCCTGCCGGCACTTGAAACGGCTTGTTGCCAATTTCATTTTCTTTCGTTAAAAACCTCTTTTGCCGCAAAGAGACCGTTTAAAGCAGCAGGAAAACCTGCATAAACAGCCATTTGCATTATTACTTCAACGACTTCTTCTTTTGTACAGCCAACATTAAGCGCACCATGAATATGAACTTTTAGTTGGGGCGTTGCATTGCCCAGTGCGGTAAGAGCAGCTACCACAGCTATTTCTCTTGATTTTATATCTAAACCCGGTCTTGAGTATATATCACCAAAAGGAAACTCAATTAATAGATCAGCAAACTCTGGCGCAATATCTTTTAAGCTGTCGATTACCTTCTCACCTGCTTCTCCATCAACTTCTTTGAGCTTTTCCCACCCTCTCTTGTAGCGGTCACTTTTCTCCATTTCTCACTCCTTTTTATGGCTGACAGATATTAACTTGCAAGTTACAGGCTGTATAGAAACTACCATTAACATTGTTAATGTCATGCATCAATATGAATTCTGCTTTTTTCACCAGCCTGCATTGCAAATTCAGCTGCATAACATCAAGCTGCCCTTCTGTATCTGAGCTGAGTGCAGAAGGGCAGATTTTTTACACCGGAAACCTTACAGAGAGTTAGTGTTCTGTCATGCTTCGGATGTGGAGAGTATGCGCAGTTATTATCTGTTCAGGAGAGGCGCAGGTGAAGGCGCATAGCCGGAGGCTATGTAACCGAGTCTGCAACGCTGCCTGGGCAGATAAGAACAAGCAGAATCCGTCATCTGAGGTTTGACAGGACACTAGAACTTTCTTACCAGTTTCAGATCCTGCATTTTCTCGCTTGTCACATAACCTGGTTTCGAGGCAATAATGTCAGGCAACCGGTTAACAGCGCAGGCGCAGGTCATTTCAACTGTAGCTGGATTCTCCATGACGAACCTCATGTCAGGCTCACCCTTTATCATCCATTCGTTGACATCCTTTTCTCCAGGATGGAAAACTCTGCCTATGCACTCTGTGATTATGGTGATCCCTTCTTCAGTTTCTGAAGTTACGATTGTTCTTAAGCCTGTTGGCTGACCTGCAACAATGGTCTTTTTGAGAACATCGGAATACAGGTCTTCATGATATGTAGTGGCTTCTGCTGTCTGAGATAACTTTGTAACCTTCAGACCAAGTGCAGATGCGACCCAGCCATTTACAGGCCACATATATCCCGGCAGAAACTCTCCAGCGGCAATCAGTCTCTCTTTTTCTTCTTCGCTTACATTGTTTACCTCAAGAATTTGCTTCTCAAATTCTTCCGTATTCAAACCGGCACCGTGCATAGCAGCAGTTTCCAGCCCGTAATCTTCAAGATTATAGCTGCTTATGCCATGTATGGTTTTAACGGTAGCCGCTGTTGCTGCAAGTGCAGTAACCATGCTTCCCCAGGATACATCCTGATAGCCGCTGCCTGTGATTGTAACACCGTACTTTTTCGCTAAATCATCCATTTTCCTGGAAACTCCTGGGTTGGAATCCCAGGCATAGAAGAGTTCTTCACAAATGGATACTGCGTTTACATGGTTCTTGGCCAGTATCTCCAATACAGGATATATGGAAGAGACCAGGCTTTTTGTTGTAATAACAGCTATATCAGGTTTGCAAGCCTTGAGGCTTTTATCCAGATTATCAATATGCTCTATGGCAACACCATGGTTGTCCCGGCAACCGATAACCGCAGAAATGTCCTTGCCCACTATTTCCTCAGAAACATCATAGGCACCGACAACTTCTCCACCGCGATCAAAAACATACCGCATGCAATATGCAGACATTTTACCGCAACCGACCTGTACAACTCTCATTTCGGACTCCTTTTCTTTAAGAATTCCCCCCTCCTCTTCATGTGAATATTGCGTTTGATTTTCTGGATTGTCAAGGGATGGATTTCTGATTAAATTAACTCTCTTGACTCTCATAGTAGCAATAAAAAACATTATAAAAATATAATAATGACCAGAGTGACGACCATGTAACTCCTCTCTCCATTTTGAATAATCAGCTGAAAGGTGTTTAAGGGGTATTTATTGAGGATATCACATCCAAAGAAACTTGCTAATAATATATATAATTAAATATAATATAACATATTACAAAATATATATATTGTAATTCCTAAATTGATTGTGGCACTAAATAGAAGGAATATCGGTTTGTTTCATTGCTGTTCCAGTGGGGAAACGGTTGCAGATAATGTAACTATGGTAGAAGGATTCTTTTTGTGTTGATGCCTGTTCTGCAATCGGTAATTCCGGAAGCAGAATAGTAACAGCCACTATACTTAATAGACAGATTTAGTGATTGATGAGAAAAGGGTGAGAAAATTATATATTTGCACTGCTGTCCCAATGTTGCATGGCAGCTGCTTTGTAACATTAAGCCATGTAAGTATTCAGGAGCACATCTGTCCATGCGCGATTTCAACGCCTTTATACCTTATCTTTCAGTTTCAACATACGGATGGCGGAGGCATGCATTCGGGACAGTTCGTGTTCTCATGCGAAAACTCCTTCACCTTGAGAGGTTCAGCCTCTACAAAATTCTACAGGTTTTGAGCGTGTCACCTTTTTGTTATGATGTTATACAGCAGTTATTTACGAATACTGAGCTTCAACTTGCGAACAATAATAATCCTAACCAGTTGTTTCTCTTTGACTTATGATGGGACACCAGTGATATATTTGCGCGGCCTGTAAGATTAGAAATCTGCAGAGTTTTAATAAACTGGAATGCTGAAGTAGCTGCGAACAGTCAGGTGAGTACTCAATCAACAGTAAACCAGTATGATACTTCTGCGGCGTTTCAGTGTTGTTGAAATGCTTCTGAAGTAACGACTGGAGCCTATTGAGAGAAATTCATCCTTTTCAGCCTTTTGTGCCTGAAGAATGCAGCTTCCTCATTCTTGGTAGCTTTCCCGGCAGAAACTCTACTTCAGGCAATACACCGAAAGATGACTGGTACTACTCTGCTCCAAGGAATCAGTTCTGGAAGATAATGGGAGAACTCTGGCCAGGCAGGAATCTAAGTTTGCTGAAAGAGAAGATGAGGCTCTTCGGTGATATTCACATGGCAGTGACCGATGTTATACTTTCATGTGAAAGGGCAGGCGAATCAAATCTTGACAGTAATCTGAAGCAGAGAATCTACAACACTGAAACAGTTGAATCCATTCTTTCGGGAAATCACTTATGCGCAGTGTTCTGTACAGGAAAAGGTGTTGCAAAACTCTTCAGAAAACATTTTTCGAATCCTGATGGCGTACCTGTGGTTCCACTGCCTTCTCCTTCTCCGGCAATGTTCTCCATGACCATTGATGAGAAAATAAAGTGCTGGAGAGAACTGTTTCTGGAATACGGTGTACCTTTACCGATTTAGAAGCACTTAAGCATAAAGACTATCACCACTATCGCTGCCAGTATTGCAATAAGGGTGAACATGCCTGTTATGGATCCACAGCAGCCTTTGCCTCCGGACTGGTTCTCAACAGCAGTGTTATCACCGTAGTCTTCAGATTCACTGTATACTTCAGGTCTTATCTTATCACCTGGTGAGTTGGAGGGTTTGGTAAAACCGGCAGCAGCCTTCTTTCGTCTCATTTTATGGGTGCCTCTGGAAGAGTGTCGGAGTTCTTCCTTTGATCTGAATGACTGTCCTGGCTTTTTTCTGAAGAGTGATGAGCCTTTGGATGATGAACTGGTTCTTACAGCTTTAGACTGAGACCTTTTCGAAGAAGACGATCTTCTGGATGATGATTTGAGTGACGAAGTTCTTCTGCCCTTTTTCATGTTCCCTCCTTGTTGGAAAGGAAAAACATATGTAATGTCAGGATGAGCGGGAAGCTTTGCTGCCTTTTTTCTTCAATGTAAGCCTTGGGCTCAGGAACCTTACTTTTGTCCAGAACCGGATTCTGCTCAGAACAGCAGAGAGAGAGCCGGCTTCAGGCTCGTTTACCTGTGACAGTGGAATCAGGGCGGTAAGCCTGGCAAAAGCAGTTATGAGAAAGAGTACCTGCATTGAGTGAAGATGAATACCGGCAACGGTGATTGCAGCAGGCATGAGAATACCTGAGAGAAGCATTGAGATGAACATTCCTGTACCGCAGAAAGCACTGTAGATACCTGACCAGGTCTGAACCCGTTTCTCCGGAGCTACTGCAAGTACCAGATTTGCAGCCACAACACCTGCACAGCCCCACATACTGCCGGCTGCAAGTGCTTCCACATAGAGCATCCATATGGTGTCAGGTTTTACGAAAAGCCATACAAACGGCACTATGAACCCTATGAGTACGGCAAACTTCATGGCGGTAACATTTCCGAAACGGTCTATGAGTATTCCCCAGTAGCGAAGTGTAACGATTGAGCCCAGTGTGCTGGTAAGGCCATAGAGGAGCATTTCAGTAACTCCCATATGAAGCACCTTTATCATGAATGGCTGCCAGAATGGTGCACCTATTCCCACAGCCAGCATCCACCACAGTCCGAACAGGCAAAGTTTTCTGAAATTCTTCTTCTGCAACGGCTCTGTAAGGAGTTCCCTAACAGGTTCTGTTATAAGCTCAACAGGTTTCTCAGGCTGTCTGGCCAGAATCTTCAATCCTGCCAGTCCCATGAATCCTGCAATAAGAAAAACCGATGCGGTGACATACTTCAGTGTCTGAAGGTCTCCACCGAGTCTGTCCACCAGCAGACCCATTGTAAAAGCTATTGCCAGACCAAATCCAAGGAGTATCGCGTTTCTCCTTGCAAAGAACCTGCCTCTTATTCTCAGTGGAACCATTCTGGCCATCCAGGCCATCCAGATATTTGCTGAGATAGAGAGAATGGCTGTGGATACGCCGAAGGTAGCCAGTATCCATATTATCGCATTACTGTCGTTCATGAAAAGAGGGAAGATACCCAGGAGAGGAGTCATGGCTCTTCCCCAGGCAGCCCATTTAACGGTAACAGCCCTGTGATGGGTTAGTTTTCTTGTGAAAAGTATTCCCAGAGGCTGAAGTATCATGGACAACTGGCCTATGGCAGCCAGTATTCCCAGCTGCACTGCAGTTGCGTTAAGGGCAGTGAGCAGTTTGGTCAGAAAAACCGAGCCGGGACCGGCAAGACTGATGTAAATCTGGGCATATACACCTTCAGTTATAGAGATACGAAAGGTCTCTCTCAGTTCTGAAGGGGTGCATCCTTTTCTCATCTCAGCTCTCTCAGCCTGCTTTCAATATGGTCTGTATACCTGTTGTCAGAAACAGGCTCCAGGACACTGGAAGAGGTTATTCCAGTGAGCAACAGATAACTTGGATTCAGCAGTCTCAGGTGTATTTCCATTGTCATGGCAGGAAGTACTTTTGTGAATACTGCAAGCCTGAATCCTTTGGCCTGAGAAAAAGAGTCTGTCAGCCGAAAGAGTTGCGAAAACTGCTGCTGCCAAAAATACAGCAGCAAGAACAGCTGAAATCATTTTCAGCTCCATCCTCTCTCTTTTCTGGCCAGCGGGGAATATATGAACCTCTGCAAATGGACAGCAGAAGAGTTTATTGCAATAATAGTTTAACAATAACAGCCAGCCCCTTTTCAGAAGCCGGCCGCCTTTTTCCTTAACGGACTATTACCTTTGCGGTAACAGGCTCGGAATCTTCCGCTTCAATAAGCAGAAGATAGATTCCCGAAGGTACTCTGCTTTCTGATGAGTTTTCGCTGTTCCAGATTATCTCACCGTTTCCAAATGAACCGTTCCATACACTTCTTCCTGAAAGGTCGAATACTGTTACATTGAGTGCCTGCGCCACTTCCGCAGAAACTATTCTGAAACCGTCACTGTCTGAGCCGGTAAGCTCAACAGGAGCGGTGTGTGTTGAAATTGTTTCACCGAGAATGCTGCAGTTATTCTGTAGATGTCCACTGGCCAACCTGAGGGTGAACCTATGGTTTTGTCTCTGAGATGGTTTGTGGCTTATTAGCTGTAATAGATAAGATAATATGCTCTAATGCTAAATAGGGCTTGATGATCAACCCATCATCCCACTCAGCCCCGGCCATGCATACCTGACCAGTCCAGTTTGACCCAAAGGACATCCAGTAACAAGCAGGCTTTCAGACTGTGATAAATCCTCATAAGGTATGAGGAAGCACCCTCCCTCAACAGCCTCTCAAGATTCATTACCAGGTAGACCATGCTGATCACAGTCTCGCTCGTTTCCCGGAGCTTGGTCATTACCCGGTCGGTTGAATACCTCCGCTTACCTTCTCCTATCTTACCCTCTATTGCGTTCCTGATGCGCTCATCTTCATAGCGCTGTTGACGAAGTGCCTTCATTACCGCAGGGTCTTCAAAAGGACGACCGAGCTTGCGGCCGGAAATCCGTATCCCGCGATCCTTACAGAAACGCATGTTCTCTCGCGTCCGGTAGATCCGGTCAGCATGAACTGACTCAGGCCAGCAGCCGAACAGCCGGTGGTACTCCTTGATCTGACCGATCAGATCAAGACTCTCGTTGAAGTTGTCCCACTCTATCCGATGAATCATCGCAAGACCGGAGGAAAGCCCTATTGATACCTTTGCGCCAAACTCCCAGACTGCTCCGGCTTTGTTTCGCTTGATGGGACGTACATGCGGCTGTGATATGCTTACTATGCGGTGGGGTATCGTCCGCTTTCTCTCATCATACATCTCTTGCTGCTGACGGTATACCTCACGGATGACAAGCAGCTTTCTGTAAAGATCCAGATCCAGTACTCCAAAGCCAACTTCATCAAGCAGGGCATCCACATGACCAAGATCCCTGCGCACATAGCCAAGCTGCTTCCTCATTGCCTTTCTGAGTTTTCTGCTGCCGGGCCGTCTGGTTTTCTGCAGGCTAAGGAAAGCTTTCCGTGCTCTCTTCCGGTAGGTCCGGGGCTTTGTGCTGCCCGGCTCCCGTTCCGAATGGAGTACATCAACCATCTTCTCAAGCAGCTCTCGCCCCTTGTTCAGCAGTTTCAGGTCTGTGGGGAATGTGATGTCAGCAGGGGTCGCTGTTGCATCAACGATCAACCGGCCTTTATTCACAAAGCCTCCATCATCACTGGAAGACGATTCATCATCTCTGTGGCGCTTGCGGGCGGCCAGGAGGATTCTCTCGTTTATCTCAGCTATGGCCTGTGCGGGAAATCTCTTCCTGAACCTGCAAAGCTGTGACTGATCCAACGGAGGCTTGATCTGGAACTCCTGCAATCCTAAGAACCACTGGAGGTAAGGATTCTCTCTGATCGTGTCCACTGTCTCCCTGTCTGTCAGACCAAGTTTCTCCTGGATCAGTATGGAACCGAACGCGAATCTGCCGGGGAGGGCTCGCTGTCCTTCTTTCTTTCTCCCGAGACTTCGAAGATAAACTTCTTCCACGAAATCCCAGGGAACCAGCTTTGCCAGCTTGACCCATCTGTTCTCAGTATCCAGCGGTGTCCTGAATGGAGTCTTGAAGGCCTCAATTTCCAACTGACGGTTGTTATGCTGATACAATTGAATCTCCAGGTGCAAGGGTTTTGAGCAAATGTGCTCATATTGCGTGCATTTCTATGCACCTAATATACCCTCATTCCGTTGCGCTGTAAAGGTTTAAAGCTTCAGCATCAAGCCCTATGTACTAATGTCCTGTCATGCTTCGGATGTGGAGAGTATGCGCAGTTATTATCTGTTCAGGAGAGGCGCAGGTGAGGGCGCATAGCCGGAGGCTATGTAACCGAGTCTGCAACGCTGCCTGGGCAGATAAGAACAAGCAGAATCCGTCATCTGAGGTTTGACAGGACACTAGAGGCCTGTGACTGTTCTGTCTACAGGATACTCAACCAGGTAAGTGAAGGGAAGTTCCCGTTTTTCTCCTGATGCAAGATTCAGATGCCATGTTATTTCCGCTTCATCGTTGATGGTGATGTTTTTACCATCAATCTCAGGAGCAATGGTCTTTACTTCTATCTCCTTTTCCTGGCTCACTGGAAGCTGGTCAAATACCTCAATCTCAGCTGCATGGCCTGTGTTGTTCCGGAGTTCTATCATGTACTCAAACTGCATGCTTGTTTTCTTGTTCAGTAGACCTTCGTTTTTTCTGAACTTCTTAAGGAACCTGTATTCGACTTTGATGCCCTCATGGACACCCAGGGAAACCTCTGTTTCCTCACCGGGCATTATGAGTTTGAATTCCGAGGTTGAAATAAGTGATCCTTCATGATAGATGTTCACCTTTCCCGGAAGGAGCGGGAATTCTGAGGTGTTGGTGAGTCTGGCAGTTCTGTAGGCAAACTCGCTGAGCTTTGGTACTGAACGGTACAGGTACTCTGCAGGAAGTTCGGCTCTGGAGAGGGTTACCCTTGTTTCAGTGTTATCTCCGTTGATGCTGGATGTGCCTGCCACTTTGAAGAAAACGCTGGAACCTGATTCTTCCACCTGAGCCTCATTTATCATCATGGGAGCAGGAGTGTTGCAGAGTTCGGCTTCCTGACTATCGGCCATTGAATCCAGAAGTTCATCCGGCTTGAAGGCTCTTTTCATCTTCATTCCCGGTTCTGAATATGCCTGAGCAGAGGGTCGGTATAAGCTTATTCTCCAGGGTGAAAGTTCGGGCATTACTCCTGAGATACTGATTCGCGCTGTGGAAAGCCTGAGTGCGATGTTTTCCCAGTTTTCGCCTGTGGACTGCGTTACAACGGCATCGTACTCAAGGTTCAGTTTGTTTGAGTTTTCTGCTGCTCTGAGATTATATACAGGTTTCCACGAAGGGCCGTTTACCGAGTATGAAAGATCAAGGGTGAGTTCTCCCTCAGTTGTCTTTTTCAGATTGACCCTGATTATGTCTCTGGAGCGTGTGCTGGTATGTCCAATGGCTTTAAGCTCTCTGGCTATTTTCTGCTGCTCTTTCTGAAGATTGCGGAGGTTCGTTCGAATCTCAAGTGTTTCCAGATCTATGGCTGTTCGCCTTTCTCTGTAGAACTGAGTTATTTCTTCCCAGCTTGATACATCCACATTGTTTCTGCAGCTGAAATCAGTATCATCTTTTGATACATGGGGCGTTGTTACGAATGAAGCTATTCTCTCAATGAATGCTGTTTCACCCTCAAGCCGTTTTTTCTGAAGCTCAAGGGATTCTGCATGATCTGTTAGTTCCTGCTGGCGGGTCAGCAGAGATGAAGCCTGTTCATTTACATCAGCTGTAAAGTGCTGAGTTTCAAAGACGCAGCTGCCGAGAACTGCTTCACCTATGCCTTTTACCTGAATACTGTTTCTGTCCAGGCTGGAGGGCATATCAGTGAACAGAAGTGTGTGTTCGCCTTCTTCCAGGTTCAGGGAGACTTCTCTTGTAATCAGTGCCCGGCCACGGTAGACTGTTACCTCGGATACTCTGGATTCAACTTCTGTTACGGTCATTGTCTTCAACTCCTCAGGCTTGCTGATTATTCTGTTATCTAAAACTCCCGATGAGAGAAACAGCAGGTTTCTCACCTTTGAGGCTGAACTCTATGCGATACAGAACAGACATAGTGTAATCATTCAATATGCTGAATGAATAAAGCTGTCAGGCCTATGCGCCAAGGCTATGTTTTACGCTTACTGTGAATTCAGCCGGTGCTGAATACTGTGTACACCGTTGAAAACCACTGTCCGGCATTGCTGGCAGCTGCCTTTCTGCATTGCAGCTTTGGATTTTCGACAAAAGCCGTAAAACAGATGCTTTTTGCTTCAGCCTCACAATAACGCTCCTGCTCCTGCCGGTTTATCCATGCTGGCACACTATACCTGAAAGACCATTCTTTAACGCCTCGGTGATATAGGTTTTGGCTTCGGCAAGATCCATGCTGGTACACTATACCTGAAAGACCATTCAGAGAAAAGGTGTACCTATGGTTTCTCCAGCTAAAGGGCACTTCCTTTTTACACTGCAATCAAACATAAAATGGGATGCGGATAATTACTGCTTATGTGGGGCGGGTGCTGTTTATTCTAGGGCTTATTCTGCTTGTTCCACTGGTGTTTGCCCTGCTGAACGGTGAGACTGTCACACCGCTTGCGTTTTTCTATGCTTCTGTTGCGTCATGGGCTCTTGGCGGAGTTATGCACTCTTTCGGAACAGGCAAGGCTCCCACACCTGCACAGGCAATGTTGGTCTGCACACTTTCCTGGTGCGTAATCTCAGTTGCAGGAGCAATACCCTTTGTTCTTGCAGGAGGCTGCGGCTGGATAGACGGTATTTTTGAAACTATGAGCGGTTTTACCACAACCGGAATGACCATTTTTAGCGGTCTGGACTCTATGCCCAGGTCGATTATTCTCTGGAGAAGCCTTACCCAGTGGGTGGGAGGTCTGGGAATCATAACCTTCTTTATCGCAGTGATATCCCAGGTGCCTGGAGCCCACAGACTGGTAGGCGCAGAGAGTCACAAGGTCTTTGCAGGAAGGCCGGTGCCAGGTCTGCTGAATACTGTAAAGATTCTCTGGATCATATACGCAGGTCTCACACTTGCTCTGGCTGCAGGATTCCGTCTTGCAGGAATGAATACATTTGATACAGTCAATCATGCTATGACAACCCTTTCCACAGGCGGTTTCAGCCCCCATGACCTGTCAATGGACTGGTACAGGGCGACTGGAACCGGAAATTACATATTGATTGAATATCTTGCAGCTGCAGGGATGATTGCAGGAGGAATTAACTTTCTGGTTCACTACAGGGTTTTCAGAGGAGAGGGGCCGCTGGCTCTGTTCAGAGGTTCAGAGAACAGACTGTGGTGGATTTTAATATGTGGATTTACAGGTGTGATAATGCTTGAGCAGCTGTTGTCGGGAACACTCTCTTTGGAAGGGCTGGAAAGCACTTTCAGAAGGGATGTCTTTCAAGTTGCCAGCGTGATTTCCACCACAGGCTTCTCTACTGTAAACCTGCATGATTCCTTTTTCGGAGGGGCAGCAAGACAACTCTTCATGGTAATGATGATAATCGGAGGTTGTGCAGGTTCCACAGGGGGCGGAATCAAGGTACTTCGTGTATCCGTACTTCTCAAAGCCGTTGCGAATCAGGTCAGAAAACTCTTCAGAGCAGAAAGGGCTGTATCAGGTACCCGTTACGAGGGAAGGCTGCTGCCCAGGGGAGAGGTCAGTCGAATCACTGCAATAGTGTTTGTGTGGTTGCTTTTTCTTCTGGCTGGAGGTGTTGTTACTTCTATCTTTGAACCTGACATGAAGACTATAGCAGCAGCAAGCGGTATGTTCAGTGCCCTTGGAAACATCGGTCCAAGTCTCATGACACAGGAGAATCTTATTGCGCTGCATCCGGCAGTGAAAATTACTTATACAATAGGAATGCTTGCTGGAAGGCTTGAGATTCTTCCAGTTCTGCTTGTTTTCAGCAGAAAGGCCTGGAGGTAGCCATGTTCGTAATAGTTGCAGGAGCCGGTACTGTGGGAAGAAATGTTGCCGTTCAGCTTGAAGGCAACGGGCACAATGTGGTGGTGATAGACTCTGACCATGAGGTATGCAGGGATATCTATTCTGATACCGGCCTGGAAACAGTTGTTGGAAATGCCACAAGTCTGGGAACTTTGAGGGATGCAGGTATTCATAAGGCTGATGTGTTTGTGTGCCTTATGGCAAAGGATGCTGACAATATTGCAGCTGCGATTCTTGCAAGGAGCATGGGAGTTGGCAGAATACTGGCACGAATGAGGAACCAGGGATATGCCGAGGCATACAAGCTCAGCGGCGTAAACAGTGTTCTTCGAGTGGCAGATCTTCTGATAAGTCAGGTAATGACAGAGATAGAACAGCCAAGGGTTAAGCGTGTAATGAGCCTGGCAGGGGGAGCAGCTGAGATGTACGCAGTTGTTGTGGAGGAAAAATCCTGGGCAACAGGCAAGACAGTGACCCAGATGGCAGCCCACAAGAGCTTTCCCAAAGATGCCATTCTTTCAGGAATCTACCGTGTAGGTGACAGGGGTTTCGTGGTTCCCAGAGGTGATACAGTGCTTGATTCAGGTGACACTGTTTATGTGGTTACGCCGGCGAGGAACATTGCCGGTATAGCTGAGATCATGTCTTCATACTGATGTCCTTATGAATTTCTCATGCAGCATAGTACCAGCTGTCTATTTTCGCATCTTCAGGCAACCTTCGTACTGAGCAGTTTAAGATGTGATGAGCAGCGGTGATGGTCAAACCGGCTGTTTCGATTCTAAAGTTCCAGTGTGTTTTTCCTTAGCTTTTCAGCTGCAGAACAGTTTCTTGCATGATGATCTCTTTCAGAACAGCTTTCAGATGGTATTCTGCGTAACGGTTCTTGCAGAAGATTTTTTTCAGAACTGCCTTTTACTGAACGGACTATTGCTGAATGGCCTTTTTTCTGCCCTGAGCAAGGAAGATGCCTGCAATTAGGGCTTGATGATCAACCCATCATCCCACTCAGCCCCGGCCATGCATACCTGACCAGTCCAGTTTGACCCAAAGGACATCCAGTAACAAGCAGGCTTTCAGACTGTGATAAATCCTCATAAGGTATGAGGAAGCACCCTCCCTCAACAGCCTCTCAAGATTCATTACCAGGTAGACCATGCTGATCACAGTCTCGCTCGTTTCCCGGAGCTTGGTCATTACCCGGTCGGTTGAATACCTCCGCTTACCTTCTCCTATCTTACCCTCTATTGCGTTCCTGATGCGCTCATCTTCATAGCGCTGTTGACGAAGTGCCTTCATTACCGCAGGGTCTTCAAAAGGACGACCGAGCTTGCGGCCGGAAATCCGTATCCCGCGATCCTTACA
>PDSZ01000042.1 GCA_002748705.1 Candidatus Fermentibacterota bacterium | reverse complement strand
CTTTGAAATCATCAAGACCCTCCTCCAGCACCATTCGCTGCTGGAGGGCAAGAATCCGTCTCTTCGTCTCAGGTGAAACAGCATTGATGTTTTCGAGAATAGTGGTCTTTGCCGGCAGATGCTTACCGAACTGGTTCCCATAGAAAGCCCTTATGGTAATCGAATCCCTGATTCTTTCACAGGCAATTCTATTTGTAACCGATCCGAAGTACCCTCTTAACAGAATAAACAGATAAACCTCTTCAGGCGACATGCGTGGTCTGCCACAACCAAGTGATTGCTCGTGCCTACCGGATGGCATAACGGTACACTCAAGATCAAAAGATCCGGTCTGCTTTCTTTTCCACTCAGCGTCTGCAAGACGCTTCCTCTTCTTCTCCAGGGCATGCTGATCGAGATCCTGCCTTATCCCATCGAGTATCCCCGGGTCCATCTGCAGAGCTTCAATTCCGCATTGAATGAAGTCTGCGAGAGGGACATCCATCTCAATTCTGAACAGGGTGGGGTTGTTTTCTGCGAAAAGTGTTGTAGTTTCCATTTGCGCTGCCTTTTGTTGGGTTTCCTGTTATTGGTGTAACATATTGAAACATAACAAATTGCAGCGCTTTTGTCAACATTTTGCGCTCTGTTTATTGGCCTATGTTATGCGGTAATGAGTTTTCGGATGGGCTCAGGCTAACAAGATAGAGCGTTCAATTTCAGATTCTCGTGACTTGGCCTCCTTTCGGGGGTTTTTCTGTAAATGATGTCCAGCGACAATTAGAATTCCCTGATTTCAGCCCCATTGATTAGGCTATTCGGACTTCTTGTAGAAAGGGGTCTGGATGTTAACAGACAATCAAGTGAGGAGCAGATCCATACTTCTCTTTCAGGCTGCCTATTGTACCGAGGGCAAGAGTTGTGTCCGCCGGATTCCCTTCGACTACTACACAGTCGAATACCAGAGATGACTTTCCCGCACTCAGGCAGATCTTATAACCGCAGAATGCGTCTCTGTTGTCCTTCACTGTTGTCCTTCACTATGATGTTTGTATGGGACTTGAATATGGAGAGGCTCTACTTAAATGTTGAGTGAAACATGCGGGGCTGATCTCACAGATGCAGCCCTGCAGCGCACATTAAGAAAGCTATATCAGAAGTATTTATTGTCAATAAGGCTCATGGAGAGATTATCATGCTAAGATTGAAACTGAATAATGTGATATTATTAGTGGCGGGTGTTTTAATGATCTGCAATTGCGCCAGGGAAGAGAGGCAGCCTGCCGATGAGGCTGTCCACTATATGCTTGCGCCTTATGATTCCATCGGGGTCGCATATGGCGACACAACTCAGATGTTTGGTGATATAAGCGATGCCGCCTGGATAGACCATGACAGAATAGCTATAGTAGATTCATCTAAGAATAAAATATATATATTCAGTGATTCATGTGAGTACATTACTAGTATTGATATCAATGGACAAGGGCCTGGTAAATTAACCAGAGCAATTGGCATAGAAGCAGATAGTTGTGGGAATATATATATTAGTGGCATATATGACAGAAAGATAGTAATATACAATTCACAATATGAATTTATAAGGGAGATAGTGTTTACTGATCCCAGGCGAATTGCTCCCTATTTAATAGCTGCGAATACAGACACAACTGTACTTGTAAGAAGCTATATCATAACTGATGAATCGGATTCAGCTGGCACAGAGATTGCGTCCTTCAGCAATCAGGGAGTTCCTGATGTAGTATATAGACAGAGATGTGTACCGGCAGATCATGGTATAGGTATAATGCGTGAAACAGCAATAGCATTTACCAGTGGAACTAATGGAAGGGTATACTTATCAAATATGGATAAGGAATACAGAATAGATTGCTATTCACAAGATGGAGACAGCATATTCAGTTTTTCTAATCCGTATTATCAGCCAGTACTTAAGGCTGAATCAATCATACAATCAGAAATAAATACTCTACGACAGCAGTATGTATACTATAGAGGTACTGATGCTGGATTCAGCCATAATCCAGATCCCTATTACATCTCTGTTGCATCCCTTGCTTCTGATGGACAGGGCCGGGTTTGGGCAAGAGGCGAAATTAATAACCGATCTGCTGATGTCTTTTCCAGCCAGGGAGAATACCTGTTCTCCGTTTCGTTAGATATATCCCAATGGCAGCAAACAGACAGGTGGATAATAAGTGTGTCAGATTACGGATATTTAGCAATACCTATTAATCCAGAGCAGTATCCTGTAGTATATCTGCTCAATGAACCTGTTGAGCAAAACACAAAAGAATAGCTGCTGGTAGAGGTGCCGTTCCCCAAAAAGAGATTTTGCAAAGTGCTCTGCTCACTGAGATTTGGAGAGCTTTAACTGCTCCTTATCTATTTTGGTTTCCAGTCATGTAGATAACGAAGAGTCTGATCTCTGTTTTACCTGCTATTTAGATAGTGCCGGTGCATTGGGGAAGATAGAAGAGCAGTACACGCTGGTTAACGGAGTTCACCGGGGTGCGGCAAATACAGTGGTTGCTGTTTCTCCTGACGGGCACCCATGTAAGGGGCTTATGCAAGAGCAGTTCAGAGGAATGAATATTCTTGAGGTCGGGTTAAAGAATGCACGCAGGGAATCAAGGAGCTTGCAGCGAGTAAGAAGCATTCCCTTTTCCGAAGTTGATAGGTGCAGAAGTTGCTCACTGTTCAGGCTATGCTATACTGGAGGATGCAGAGCGTATGCTGTTATGCGCACCGGGTCTTTGCATGGATATGCAGGTGACGTAACTGCAGAGCGAGAAGAATTATCTCCGAAATTATCGACAGAGTGAATCAAGTGCTTGAAGGAAGGTAGATATGCGTCCTGTACTCATGGCATATGCGCTTATACTTTCGATAGTAACCTGTTTTGGTTGCAGTAAGGAGCCAGTATCCACGGGAGAAATGCAAGTTCGAATAACAGTTTCGGATACAATTGGTGTTGAGCATGGAGATTCCAACTATGTATTCGGCGCTATTGTTGATGCTTCGTTTTTTCCTGACGGCAGAATAGCGGTTCTCGATGTGCTGAAGAATCGCATTTCTCTGTTCGACAGAAGTGGCGAGTTCATTGGTAGTTTCGGCAGGGCAGGTAATGGTCCGGGAGAGTTCGCTGAACCGGCATCATTTGCTCTGTCAGCTAATTCCGGATATGCTGTTGCGGACAATATGCATGGAACGATTCTGTTTTACGACAGCACATTTTCGTTTACTCGGGAACTGCGGGGATTCAGTAACTCACCCTATAGTATTCGAAACGGTTCTGGCAACTCTATTGTCGGAATGCAGTTTGACTACAAGATGGAAGGTACCTGCTTGTATCTTGGGACAAGAATTGGAGCCTGGACAGATGGTACTGAACCGGAAACAGTCATCAATTCTGAGTATGTGATTCATGATGATAACCGTGAAGGTTTTCTTCCAACCTTCTCGTTTGATACCAGCCTCAATGGGGATATTGTTTCAGCGCTTCATTCGGAAACAGTTTTTCAGGCAGTTGCTCAAACATGTAACGGTGATACTTTATTCGTGATCAACGAACCATGGAATAAGCGTTTGAAGACCGGTGAAGAGCTTGCTTCTGAACACATGTGCTACAGGTTCGATACACCAGGATTTTCTGAAGCGGATAGAAGAGCTGTTACTGATGCCTGGGAACCGAAAATCTTTTCAAATGCGATTAGTGGTGTCAGGATTGATAGTAACGACCGTGTATGGCTAAAAACAAACATTCCCGATAATCCATCTCCGGTATTTCGAATTTATGATATGACAGGGCATTTTGTTGGAGAAGCGGTTACTGATCTGGGAGCAGCTGCTAACAACTGGACATTTGTATTTCACGATTCACTGGCTCTTGCATTCGATTCAAATACGGATGAGTATCCTGTGTTGTACCTGCTGGATGTCAGCTTCCAGTGAAGCTGTATACTGCAGGAGTACATGGTTTGATGTTTATGATGGAGCCATTAAGCCACAACAGCTGAATGCGCTGAACTGCATACAGAATACCAGGTTAAGGCTAAGCAGTCTGCAGATTCAGAGCGTTAAGGTACGCATTTTCTCTGATTTCAGGCAGGGAGAATGCTGTGTTATCTGGAAGAGCATTGATGTGCTGTGATGCAGTCAGTGTCCACATTCGTGTTACCTGCAGCTGAATTGATTGCTGTCAGTCAGGGGAAAGAAGATCACGGATGGGAGAGGTCTCATTCATAGTTTCTGCGCTTGAACTGATCGCAGGTTCTTTCAGAGCATCTCCAGCTGCAGAGCTTCCTGTCGTGCCTGCTCTTCAAGCTGAATCAGTTTTATAGAGGAGTCTGCTGCCGCTCTGAAAAACCTTGGCCAGAGGTCTGTATGCTCCTGAGAGAGTTCTTCCAGAAGGTTCATGGTGTCTGCTTCCGGCATTGAAGACCATTCTTCAGCGTCAGGCGAATAAGCCATGTTTCTGGCCAGCATTCCCGCTGCCCGGGTAATGACGGTAATCTGCTGTTCTGTAAGCTCTGTTTCCCTGTCGCTGCCGCATCCGGTAAATGCAGCTATGGCAAGAACTGATGCGAGGGTCTTCCATTTCATGGTTGTAATATGCAGAAGAATACCCTTTCAGGCACAAAGCTCCTTTCCGGTGATATAATAAGCATACTGGTGAGTTGAAGACTAACTGATTGGGGAGCGGTGTGAGGATTTTTTTTCTTCTGATTCTTGCTGCAGCTACTGCCGCATTGGCCACAGACTACGGACGAAACAAGATAACCGGTACAGACGGAGAATGGTGGGTGGTTCACTCACCGCACTTTGATGTCTATTATGAGGAAGGTACCGAAGCAGTCGCAGAGAGTACAGCTGTTATTGCAGAGCGGGAGATAAGGCTTCTGGGAAACACTTTTGACTACCTCCCCTCGGAGCCTATTCCGGTGATTATCTACAGGTCTCCATCCCGTTTCAGGCAGACAACACTTCTGCCAAGTGAACTCAGCGAGGGAATCGGAGGTTTCACCGAGTACTACAAGGGCAGAATAGCTCTGCCTTTTGACGGCATCTGGAGTGATTTCAGGCATGTTCTTGCCCATGAACTGAATCATGCCTTTGTTTACGATATGCTCTTTCGCCGTCAGTTGACAGACATAGTCCGCAGCAGAGCGCCGCTCTGGGTTCTGGAAGGTCTCGCGGAATACACTTCCCTTGGGTGGGATACTGCCAGCGAAATTGAGTTCAGGGATATGGTAATCAGCAACTCCATAGCCACTGTGGGGGAGCTGAGCAGAAGGCAGGACTATCTGGTATACAGAGAAGGTCAGGCTATCTACCACTTCATGGTCCAGAGGTATGGTGAAGACAGGTATCACGATTTTGTAAGGCATATGAGGAACAGACAGGGCGTAGAAGGCGCTATTGAAGAAGCTTTTGATATGTCAATAAATCAGTTCAGTGACAGGTTCATCGACTGGGCAAGGGAAACATACTGGGCAGAGGTGGCAGAAGGGGAAAGTCCATGTGACATAGGAGTTCCTGTTATGCTCGGTGAAGGCAAAAGAGGTAAAAGGCTTGTGATGGCTGAGCCTTTCATTTCTCCTGACGGATCAGCTGTTGCCGGATGCGAGTACTACCATGGACGGTTTTCCGGAGTTGTGAGATCTGCTGTGAACGGAGAGGTAATAAACAGACCTCTGAAAGGCGGAGGATTCTTTGAGGAATCAGTTTCACCTATGTACAGAACCATGTGTTTCTCTCCAGGTTCCGACTCGGTGGCTGTGGCCTTTCACCGCCAGGTAAGCGATGGAATTAAAATAGCGCCTGTTAACGGTGAACCTTTGAGTCTGAATCTCGACTTTGAGCTTATAAGGGATCCTGTATGGGATCCTGATGGAGGCAGAATTGCCTTCAGCGCCCTTACCGAGGGAAACCTGGACATATGGACCTTTGACTTTGCCAGTGGTGACCTCAATCGGGTCAGCAGAAACGAACAGGGAGAATATGATCTCTGGTGGGGAGAATCAGGAATCTGGTGTGTATCAGAGGAACCTTCAGAGAACATTCGTTCCATACAGTGCTGGCAGCCGGACGGCAGTTTTACAGTGGCCCATGAGTGTTTTGAAGATGTTTCTTCCCCTGTTGAAACTCCAGACGGAGTGATGTTCGTATCTTCTGAGAACGGTCAGCCTGACTTTTTCCTTATGCAGCCTGATTCTGCTGCTCCTGTGCGGCTTACAGACATGTACATGACTCCTGCGGCACCGAGCTGGGCTGATTCCTCTGGAATTGCACTGTTTACATCATCAGACTGGTCAGGAAGCGGCCTGTTCATTGCCCATGATCTGACTTCCAGGCGAACAGGTCTCTCTGACTCGCTTCACACCTGCGGAGACAGAGCTGTATGCGCTGACACTTCCACAACAGGATTCGATCCGGTAAACTGGAGAATATCGCCGTATCAGCCTGCGTTTTCCCTGGATCAGGTAAGTGCCAATGCAGGATTTGACTCTTATGCAGGGCTTTCAGGAAGCACATATTTTGTGTTCAGTGATGTTCTTGCCCATCACCAGCTTGGTATCGTGAGCAACTTTAACGGTCAGGTTACCGATATGGATGCTGCTGTCATGTACAGCAACATGGCTAACCGGGTTCAGGTTGGCGGCATGGCCTACCGTCTTGCAGACAGATATGTTTTTAAAGACAGTTCAGGCAACAGGGACTATGTGAGGGATATCAATGCAGGAGCCACTGTCGGCGCTTCATATCCCTTTACCAGAGCGTTCAGAGCCGATCTTTTCTCTACCTTCAGAAGGGTTTCCAGGGAAGGTCTCTGGGACAATGAGATGCTCTTCACAGAGAACATCTTCTCCGTGGGCGGAGCAGCGGTGTTCGACAATGCTCTCTGGGGAGCAGTGGGCCCCAGGGTCGGCAGCAGAATGAGCGTGAATTTCGACTATGCTCCAGGGTTCCGTGATAATCCTGAGTACTTCACAGCAATGCTTGATCTCAGGGAATACACCTGGGTTTCCCAGGAGGTTACACTTGCTTCCAGAATTGCCGGCGGCATGAGTTTCGGCCCGGACAGGCAGAGATTCTTCCTGGGTGGCGCGCTGCCTCACAGAAGAAGCAGAGGGGATGTGGAAGGCGTTGGAGACCTCTATCAGTTCTACACAAGCTATGCGGATATACTGAGAGGCTGGGATTATGTTTCGCTTGACGGCTCTTCATACGGAGTTGCTTCCCTTGAACTCAGGTATCCTGTTATCAACTACCTGAGCCTTGCTGCTCCTGTACCTGTTACCTTCACCAGAGGCAGAGGTGTGATCTTCACCGACATGGGTTTTGTCTCTGATGACCTGAGTACATTCAAGGGGGCTTCAGGAAGCAACGGATTCCATCTTGAAGACCTGAAAATGTCCATAGGCACAGGATTCCGGCTTAATGTGGGTTTCTTCGTTCTTAAATCAGATATTGCATGGAGAACCGATCTTTCCGGCATAAGCCGAAAACCTGAATATTACTTTACCCTTTCCACTGAATTCTGATCTGGAGGTTATCTGTTGAAATGGATTTTTTTGCCGCTTATGCTCTTTGCAGCCGGTGCGTCTGCCTGGATGTGTCCTGACTGCGGCAGAGAGAACAGCGGTACATTCTGTGAAGCCTGTCACCTTCCTGAACCCCCTGAAGGAATGATTTTCGTTCCAGAAACTCAAGTTGATATAGACGGCGTTACCGTTGAAGTTCATCGTTTCTTCATTGACCGCAGTCCGGTTACCTGCAGAGACTTCATACCCTGGCTTAACAGTGAAGGCTTTACCATTGATGATCTGGGGGTTGTGATAACAGGTTCAGGCGGAGACGCTATGGAGTTTCTTGCCTTCACCCCCTTCATCGGCGATCAGTCCGGCGGTATAACCGTACCGTCACAGTGTCTTGAGAACCCTGTCACCTCAATAACATGGAATGGCGCCCAGTCGTTTCTTGCAGATAAGGGCAAAAGGCTTCCTACACTGGCGGAACTCACAGCAGCGGCAGAGGCAGGTCTTATAGAGCAGTATGACTCTTATGAAATCATGCTGTCGTTTGCTGATCAGATGCGATTCACTATGGGTGAAATGCTTGGTGTGCTTGGATCGCAGGCTATGTTCGCAGGATACAGTACAGCGAACGAAAGGGTTACCTGGGAATTAACAAGCACTGTTAACGGTGGTGATCCTGCTAGACCGGCACCTGCCCTGCATGAGGATTATGTAAATATTTACAAGCCCCTTGATGAAGCTATAGTTTCCACCATTAACAGAAATAACGGGTATTTCAATGTGATATTCAGAGGAGCCATCAGGGTTCCGTGATGTTTTGAAAGGAGATTGATATGCGTATTGCAGCAGCTGTACTGTTTGTGTTTCTGATGGTACTTGCCTGCGGAGGCAGAGAAGTCACCAGAACCGATACTGATACAGTCACCGACCTGAGCGGAAGATGGAACGATACAGACGCAAGAATAGTTGCCGACTCCATTGTGAATCAGTGCATTAATGGAAGCTGGGCTGTAACCAGGTCTCCCTCTTATGACGGGAGCAGGGGGCAGCAGCCGGTTATTCTTGTGGGCGGAGTGGTGAATCAGAGCATTGAACACATAAATGTTGATGTTTTCATGTCTGAAATTGAACGATCTCTTCTGAATTCCGGTCGGTTCAGAATTGCGTCCGGAGGCAGAGAGAGAGACGAGGTCAGAGGCGAGAGAAGAGGACAGAACATATTCGCTTCACCTGAAACAGCTGCTCAATTCGGCAGGGAGACAGGGGCCGACTTCGTGATGACTGGAACTCTCAATTCCATTGAGGATCAGGAAGGCGATACCAGAGCAGTTTTCTACCAGGTGAATCTGGAACTTATTGATGTGGAAACTGCGCTTAAGGTGTGGATGGGATCAACAGAGATCAAAAAGATCATAGAGTGGTAGTGTGAAAAGACTTTTTGCGCCAGCCCTGTTTCTTCTTCTGGCTGCCTGTGCGGCTTCCTACACTTCGATGATGACTCCGGTGATCGGCGATCTCAACAGAGGAATGCCGGAGCAGGCCATTGCCGACCTGAAACACTCCTTTTCGGACAGTACTGGAGACGACAGGCTTCTCTACCTTATGGAGCTGGGTAATCTTGCCCGCTACAGCGGCCAGTATGGATTGGCTTCTTCCATTCTCCTGGCTGCTGACAGACTGAGCGATGTTCAGCGGGGAACCGATCTGGGGCAGCAGGCAGAGGCAATGCTTACCAGTGACCTTGCTCTGGAATTCAGAGGGGCTGATTACGAGAAGGTCTTCATCAATTATGCTCTTGCTGCCAGTTATGCCGCGGAAGGCAACATTGAGGATGCTGTTGTTGAGGCACGGAGGGTAAACGAAAAGCTTCTTGAGTTCAACGACAGATACGGAGACAATCCCAACAGGTATACTGATGATGCGTTCATAAGGTATTTCATGGGTATTCTCTATGAAATGGACGGAGATCTTGATGACGCACTTATCAGCTACCGTCTGGCTTTGGCCGCATATGATTCAGTTTACTCAAAGGACTACGGTTTTTCCTCACCTGAAAGGCTGCGGTCTGATGCAATGAGACTGGCTGATGCAATCGGCTATCAGAGTCTGCTTGATACCTATTCCAGCCGATGGCCTGATACAGGTTACCGGCATCTGCCTTCCGGAAGCGGCGAGATTGTTGCTGTTGTGGAGCTGGGAACCATTGCTCCAAGGGAGGAGCGTGACTACACAGTTGTTGCAGACGACAGAGTGTACAGACTGGCGCTGCCTGTGCTGCCGGACTTCAGCAGAAGGACAATTCAGGGTTCAATAAGCGCCGGTGGAGTTTCCTCTGATCTTTTTCTGGTTCAGGACATGAACGGCATAGCAAGAGAGAACCTTCTGGATCAGGCAGGCAGAAATGTTATCAGAGCTGCAGCAAGGCTTACTGTGAAGGCAGGAGTTGCAGAGCTGGGTGAGAGCATAGCTGAAGAATTCACCGATGATGAAAATGTCAGTTCCGGTATCGGTCTGGTTTTGAGCATTTTCGGTGCTGCAACTGAACAGGCAGATATGCGGTCATGGCTTACACTGCCCGGGCAGATACATATGACAAGAATGACCCTTCCTGCAGGAACCTGGCCTGTTACTGTCAATATAGACGGTTTCAGCAGACAGCACACGCCTGTTCAGGTCAGAGACGGGGAGATTACACTGCTTTTTATCAGAGAGGATGCCTTCTGTGGATATCGCAGGGTTCATTGATCACACGCTGCTGAAACCGGACGCAACTGAAAAAGAAATCAAAAAGCTCTGCAGTGAAGCTTCCCAGTATCACTTCAAGTCGGTCTGCGTAAACCCCATATGGGTGCCGCTCTGCGCCGAGCTTCTCAGAGAAGGCACTCCACTGGTGTGCTCTGTTGTGGGTTTCCCCTTGGGGGCCACGCCTATGGCAGCCGCAGAGGCGCAATGGGTGGTGGAAAGAGGTGCTGGAGAAGTTGATATGGTGCTTCCTGCAGGTCTTCTGAAAAGCGGAGATTCCAGAGGAACACTGAATGCTGTTTCCGCTGTTGTAAAAAGTATTCCAGGGATACCGGTGAAGGTTATTCTTGAAACATGTCTTCTCAACCGGCGAGAGAAACACGAAGGGTGCCTTATAGCCATGGATGCCGGCGCAGCTTTTGTAAAGACCAGCACAGGTTTTTCCACAGGTGGAGCCACTGCAGATGACATCAGGCTCATGCGGAAGGCTGTGGGAGACTCTATGGGAGTAAAGGCTTCAGGTGGAATAAGAACCTTTGCTAAAGCCCTGGAAATGATTGAGGCTGGAGCTTCCCGCATTGGAGCAAGCAGCAGTATAGCCATAGTAGGAGGCAATAAATAAACTCAGGTGGTGAAGAGAACGGGCAACCGAAGGGGCCTTCCGATTGCCCGTTATGGAACCCGAATCAGCCGGTTGAGATTCTCACCTCTGCCGGCAGGTCTGGGAGGGGGATCAGACTGTTTGTTCTGCCGCGGTGAGAACAGGGAGTGGCGCTGCTTTCGTTCTGTGCAGCATCAACCGGTTCTGAGTTTCGGGTTTGTATGAACATTTAGCTCTCTTTCACAGCTGAATTTACTCAAACATTTAGAAAGCAAATACTGTGCCAGAAACTAAAGATGATGTTTTGAATGAAGCTCAAATGCATGCAGTGCAATATAATGACGGCCATTTGCTGGTTCTTGCCGGTGCAGGCAGCGGAAAAACCAGAGTACTGACAGCGAAAATTGCCCGAATTATTGACACAGGTACATCAAAACCCTGGGAGATACTGGCAATGACCTTCACCAACAAGGCTGCAGGTGAAATGCGTGAAAGAGTTCACAGGCAGTTAAAGAATTCTGGAGTCAGGCTGCGAATGGGAACATTCCACAGCGTCTGTGCATGGATACTTCGCCGCGAAGCCAGCTCTCTGGGCCATCCGGAGAACTTTTCCATCTATGACGGTGATGACCAGTCTGTTCTGATTCGCAGGCTTCTAAAGACCCTTGATCTTCCGGCAAAACTGACACCATCAGCAGCAAAAGGCTACATAAGCACAGCTAAAAGTGATTTGGTTTCTCCGAAAGAAGCGCTTCAGGAGGCTGATAATCCCTACAGAGAGGCCCTTGCAGAGTTATACAGCCAGTATCAGAAACACCTGCGGAAGAGCGGAGCTTTCGATTTTGACGATTTGCTGACGGAGGTGCTGATGGCAATTCGTCATAATAATGACATAAAAAAATACTACAGCAATATGTTTACCAGAATTCTGGTTGATGAGTATCAGGATACAAACAGGGTTCAGAATGAGATTCTCAGGGAACTGACCGGAGATGATACGGTGGTTACCGTTGTAGGGGATGACGACCAGTCCATATACGGCTGGAGAGGCGCCCGTGTTGAGAACATTCTCAGGTTTCCGGATGAGTTCCCCGGTACAAAGATCATCAGGCTTGAAGCCAACTATCGGTCCACCGGAAACATTCTCAGGGCGGCCTCTTCCCTTGTCAGTCACAACAGAGCCAGGCACGGAAAAAAGCTGATACCAGTGCTGGGCGATGGAGAAACTGTTTCTGTCCATCAGACCCTTACTCCAGATGACGAGGCTTATTACATACTTAATTCAGCAAGGGATATGAACAGCGATTCCACCCCCTGGAGTGAGATAGCAGTTCTGTTCAGAACCAATGCCCAGTCGCGCCCTCTTGAGACCATGTGCCGAAGGCTCAGCATTCCTTACGAAGTGGTTGGCACTGTCAGATTCTTCGAAAGGGCTGAAATAAAGGATATAGTGGCTTATCTGAGAATGATAGTTAATCCCATGGACACCGAGAGTTTCAGAAGGGTTATCAACAAGCCTGTAAGAGGAGCAGGAGCAAAGGGGCAGGCGTCATTCTTCAAATGGGCTTTGGAGCACGGTACCGATGTGGTTACCGCACTTGAAAAGAGCGGATCAATTTCAGGTCTTTCCCAGGCGGCTAAAGGGGCTCTTGAAAATCTTGGACGAAATCTTAGACACTGCATGGACGGAGTTAACGCCGGAGACACTGCAAGCGATATTGTGGACAGGGTTCTTGATTTTTCAGGCATTCCTGAACTGTACCGGTCAGGAGAGGCAGCAGATGAGAGCAGAATGCGGAACATTCAGGAACTCAGAAGCTATGCTGCAGAGTTTGATGCCCGAAACCCTGAAGGGGGCCTCCCTGGTTTTCTGGCGGAACAGAGCCTTCTCTCCAGTTCAGATACATATTCCGGTGACGACAGGCTGGTTCTGATGACACTTCACAGCGCAAAGGGACTTGAGTTCGACAGTGTGTTTATCTCCGGCCTTGAAGAGGGTATGCTTCCATTCATCAAAGCACAGGAGTACACTCCAAGGGACCTTGAGGAAGAACGAAGGCTTCTCTATGTAGGAATGACAAGAGCCAGAAAGAAGCTCACTCTTACATGGTGCTCTTCCAGAATGCGCCCTGGGAGTTATTCTCTTGGCCCCAGCAGATTTCTCAGTGAAATATCATCCTCTGCCGGCGGTGAAATTCAGGTGAGGAAGAAGAGCAAACCTGTGCAGAAACCTGCTGTAAAACCGTCTTCTGCGCCTGCATCCAGTTACAGAAAGGGCAATCTGGTCAAACACCCCAGATACGGAAAGGGTGTTGTACTTAATGCGAAAAGGCGAGGCGGAGAGTGGGAACTGAGAATTGATTTCGGGTTTGACGAGCCGAAAACTCTCCTTACAGGTTATGTTCCCATACCTGTTCTGAAAGAAAAGGCGCATCCGTCGGACATTCACTGAAAAGGAGGCATGTAATGGAACTCTATCTGGATACTGCCAATGTGGAAGAGATAAGGGAGATAGCAGGCTGGGGAGTTCTTTCCGGCGTTACCACAAACCCAACGCTTATTGCAAGGGAGGGAAGAGACTTTCCGGAGGTTATCAGGGAGATATGCTCCATAGTGGATGGCCCGGTAAGCGCAGAGGTTATAAGTGAGGACAAAGAGGGCATGATTCAGGAAGGCCGTGAGAAGTCTGAATGGCATGAAAATGTTGTCATCAAGCTTCCCTGCACACCTGCAGGAATAGGAGCCTGTTCTGTTCTTGAGAGTGAAGGCATTCCATGTAATGTTACCCTTGTTTTTTCCTCAGGACAGGGCTTTCTGGCAGCAAGTGCCGGAGCTTCCTATGTCAGCCCCTTCGTAGGCAGACTGGATGACGCAGGTTCAGAGGGAATGACTGTTGTGGAAGACCTTGCGGAAATTATTGACAGGCACGGTTTCACCACAAGAATAATCGCCGCTTCCATAAGAACTCCCAACCATGTGACCCAGGCTGCACTGGCAGGGGCGCACATTGCAACAGTACCGTATGCGGTTATAAAGAAGAGCGTTAAGCATCCACTTACCGACAAGGGGCTGGAATCTTTCAGAAAAGACTGGGAGTCCAGAAACTGATGATCAATCCGGCGGCGCTCCGCAGGACCATTCTGCAAATGATACACTCTGCCGGAAGCGGCCATCCAGGCGGAAGCCTTTCCCTTGTTGAGATTCTCACCTTTCTCTACAGGGATTTTATGAATGTCAGACCGGAGGAACCGGACTGGCCTGACAGGGATCGTCTGGTGCTTTCCAAAGGGCATGGCGCTCCTGCATTGTACGCTGTTCTGGCAGCTGCAGGTTTCTTCCCTGAAGAAAAGCTGAACCATCTCAGGTCATTCGGTTCAGGGCTTGAGGGACATCCGCACATGCAGAGCCTTCCAGGGCTTGACTGTTCCACTGGAAGCCTTGGTCAGGGGCTTGGAATAGCAGCAGGAATGGCTCTCGGTCTGAGAATGCAGAACAGACCGTCAAGGGTATTCTGCATCCTTGGAGACGGTGAGCTTCAGGAGGGAAGTGTATGGGAATCTGCAATGAGCGCTGCTTCTCAAAAACTCTCCAACCTGTTTGCAATCGTTGACTGCAACAGGGTTCAGCTTGACGATTCAGTGGTGAATGTGATGCCTGTGGAGCCAATTGCCGGTAAGTGGAAAGCATTTGGATGGACTGTAGCCCTGTGTGACGGTCACAGCATTGAATCTGTTGAAAAAGCTTTTGATATTGATCACGCAGGGCCGCTGGCTGTGATTGCCCATACTGTGAAAGGGAAAGGTGTCTCATTCATGGAGAACAGAGCCCTCTGGCACGGCAGAGCACCTGACAGTGATGAGCTGCAAAAGGCTCTGGAGGAACTGTCATGATGAAGCCGGCAAAAGAAGGTTATGTGCAGGGGCTTCTTGAAGCAGCGGCTTTTGATAATCGTGTAATTGTCATAGACGGTGATGTGAGCAGGTCCACAGGAACGGTACGGTTCAGGGAAAAGTATCCGAACAGGTTTTTTAACCTTGGTATAGCAGAGCAGAACATGGCTGAATACTGCGCAGGGCTCGCACTGACAGGTTTCATGCCGTTTTACAGCACCTATGCTGCCTTCGCTGTAGGCAGAGCCCTGGACCAGATAAGAACTTCCATCTGCAACATGAATCTTCCTGTGAGAATAGGCGGTGCCCACAGCGGAACCGGTACAGGTCCTGACGGAGCCACCCATCAGGCCTTGGAGGATATTGCCTGCATGCGGGTAATGCCGAACATGACAGTTCTGGTTCCAGCTGATGCCAACCAGACCGCCGCTGCTGTAAAGGCATCTCTTGAGATAGATGGACCTGTATACATAAGGTACGGCAGAAACCCTGTACCTGAGATATACGAACCTGATAAACCGGTTAAGCCAGGCAGGGGTTGCCTTCTGCGGGAAGGGAGACATGCAGGAATAGTTGCTGCAGGCTCCATGGTTGCAAGAGCCCTTGAGGCTGCAGAGAGCCTTTCAGCTTACGGCATAGAAACATCTGTTGCTGACATGGTGAGCGTGAAGCCGCTTGACACTGACCTGCTGGACTTCCTTTCAGGTTCAGGTGTTCTGGTAACAGCTGAAGACCACCAGATAAAAGGCGGCCTTTTCGGTGCTGTGACTGAATACTGCGGGCAGAGAGGAAACACAAGAGTTATTCCGGTGGGTGTTCAGGACAGGTTCGGATGCAGCGGAACTCCTGATGAAGTCATGGAAGACTGCGGACTCACTGCGAAAAACATCGTAGAAAAGGTTCGGGAATCATTGACTTGAGAGCCTGGTTGGGGTAGCTTTCACAGGTTGGAGCAACTCCATCAAATAACAATAATTTAACCGCAAAGCGGAGGTTTAAAGTGGCAAAGGTTTTGATCTGCGACGCTGTCGCCGATTCTGCGATTCAGGCCATCAGGGATGGCGGTCACGAAGTTACTGTAAAAACAGGCATGGATCAGGATGCTCTTCTGGAAACTGTGCCTGGCTACGATGCCATGGTGGTCAGAAGCGCCACCAAGGTTCGTGTTCCTGTCCTTGAGCACTGCAAAGACACACTGAAGCTCATTGTCAGAGGCGGTGTAGGGCTTGACAACATTGATGTGAAAGATGCTGAAGCAAGGGGTATTGCAGTAAGAAATACTCCAAGCGCAAGTTCTGTTGCTGTTGCCGAGCTTGCTCTCGGTCACATGCTCGCCTGCTGCAGGTACATTCCCATTGCAGACAGAACCATGAAGCAGGGGCAGTGGAACAAGAAGCAGTACAAGGGGCTTGAGCTTTGGAAGGGGACTCTTGGTCTCATCGGTTTCGGCCGTATTGCAAGAGAGGTGGCAAAGAGAGCAAAGGCATTCGATATGGATGTCATCTTCTACGATCCCTTCATTGAAGAAGCCAGCCTTGACGGAGCCCGCAAGGTGGGGCTTGATGAACTCTGCAGAGAGTCAACTGTAATCAGCCTTCACATTCCTCACAATGATGCCACTCACCACATTCTTGATAAGCCACAATTCCAGATGATGAAGGACAATGTAATCGTCGTTAACTGTGCAAGAGGCGGCACTGTGAACGAAACAGCAATGCTGGAAGCCCTGGAATCCGGCAAGATCTACGCAGCAGGCGTGGATGTTTTCGAAACAGAGCCTTCAACCTCTGAGAATTGCCCTCTCATCTCCCATCCCAGGGTTTATGCCACACCTCATGTGGGAGCCCAGAGCAATGGAGCTTCAACCAGAGTAGGTGCAGAAGTAGCACAGATAATCGTAGACTTTTTCAAATAGTTGAAACAGATCGAAAGGCTGTAATATGATCAGAACATTTCCGGCCATTCTTCTGATGCTGTTCCTTATTTCCGGTACGGTATTCGCCCAGGAGGAGGCAACTCCACCAGGTGATACTCCGCTGGAAGCAGAGGCAACTGCTGTGGAAGATCAGGTCACTGATTCCATGGAATCGCCGACTTCCAGCTTTGCTGCGGTTTCGGCCAGGGTTCCGGAGTCATACGCCCCTCCTTCGGGACTGGTGGTGACCGACTGGCCAAACGACGCAGGCGATGCCCTTCTGCTGGAATTTCAGCCCGGGGAAGAGCCAGCAGCCGATGAATTCGCCGGCTACAACATCTACAGAAGAATACAGGGAGAAGCAGAACTTCTCCTTGTAGGATCCCTTACTGCAGATGAAGGTGTGTCATTTGTGGACGGTTACGATCCTGACTTTCCTGTGGAGCCTGGAGTTCAGTACGAGTATCAGATTGCTTCTGTTTTCTCAGGGGGCGCAGAGGTTCCCGGAGAGATTGTCGCTGCACAGGAAACCGCTTCAGGTCAGTGGTTCCACACAGGCAAGGTCAGGGTTCTGGTCGGGTGCTTTATTTTTCTGGCTCTCATCCTCTTCTTCTTCCATGCAGCCCAGCGTGGAGTTCAGATGTACCTGAGACCTATCGCAGGTATTGAGGCCATTGACGAGGCTATCGGCCGTGCCACAGAGATGGGCAAGCCTATTCTTTATGTGCCGGGCCTCTCCTACATTGAAGATGTGGCAACCATAGCCAGTCTTACCATTCTAGGCCGTGTGGCCAAGAAGGTTGCAGAGTACCAGACACCTCTTCTGGTGCCCAACCGTGACCCGATTGTGTACACCATTGCCGAAGAAACTGTAAAACAGGGCTATCTGGAAGCCGGAAGACCTGATGCGTTCGACAAGGACAGTGTTTTCTTCCTCACACAGAGTCAGTTCGCCTTTGTTGCCGGCGTTAACGGAATAATGATGAGGCAGAAGCCTGCAACCAACTTCTACCTGGGTATGTTCTGGGCAGAGTCTCTCATTCTTGCTGAAACAGGCTCTCTCTCAGGAGCCATTCAGATAGCCGGAACAGATGCTGTTACGCAGCTTCCCTTCTTTATCACCACATGTGACTACACACTGATTGGAGAGGAACTTTACGCTGCAAGCGCATATCTTGGCCGTGAACCCAAGCAACTTGGGTCTATCAAGGGTCAGGATGCCTGCAAGGGCATAATTATGGTAATTATTACTCTCGGTATCCTGCTTTCGCTGACAGACCTTGTTGCCGGCACCGAAACACTTGCCTGGCTGAAGAATGTTGTAACCATGGCCATAGTGGACTAGCCCACCGGAAGGAGAGGACTAAATGAAAAGATCCATTCCTCTTGCGATAGTCATGGTGGGCGGAATACTGTTCATGATACAGTATTTCATTCCCCACCAGCATTCGCAGACACTGTTCGACTACTACACCGAATGGGTGCCCCTTGTGGGAGCCTTTGCCATGGTGCTCGGTGTAGGGAGTCTGACCCGTCTTCATTCCCACAAGATCAGGCGGAAAGCAAAGAACTGGCAGTACAGCTGGGCTGTTCTCATACCGCTTTACGCTGTACCGTTCTTTGCTCTCGTTTTGCCTGAATCCATCGGCGGAGGCATGCTTCAGAGCATGGGCGGCGAGAGAACAACACAGGGAGTATTTGACTTCGCATACATGAACATTCAGGTTCCAATTCAGTCAACAATGTTCAGCCTCCTGGCATTCTACATCGCAAGCGCCGCTTTCAGAGCATTCAGGGCTAAATCAGCTCTGGCTACTGTGCTTCTCATAGCGGCAGTGATAGTTATGCTCGGTCAGGTTCCCATCGGCGAGCTTATCGGCAGCTGGTTCCCGAAGATCGGTCTTTGGATACTCAGGTATCCAAACACCGCCGCAAAGAGGGCTATAGCCCTCGGAGTCGGTTTCGGAATGCTTGCTACCCAGCTCAAGATCATCTTTGGCGTCGAGCGTAACTGGCTCGGCGGAGCCGGCGATTAGGGGGGACATATGAATATCTGGGAAAAAATGCTCAACCTTGACAGAAGGTGGATATTCCTCCTGATCGGTATCGTATGCATTGTGCCTTTCTTTACCCCTCTGGGGCTGCCTATCCTTCCTTCTCAGGAAGTGGTAAGCATCTATGACTACATGGAATCCATGGGGCCTGAAAATGCTGTTTTCGTCTCATTTGACTTCGATCCGGGCACTGCAGCTGAGAACCAGCCTATGGGAGTTGCAATTCTCAGGCATTCGCTGGCCAGAAATATCCCGGTTTTCATCACAGCTGCCACTCCCCTCGGCCAGGGGCTTGCTGCAATGGCCATAGAGGAACTCACCGATGAGAGTTCAGATGATTACTTCAAGTATGTAAGTTTCGATGAGTGGGCAGAGATCAGAGCAGAGGGAATAACCGACAGAGATGAAATACAGGCTGCGTGGGAAGCTGCAGGAAACACACTTCCAGAGAATGCCAGAGGATGGGCGTTTGAAGGAAGAGATATCGCTTTCCTGGGTTACCTGCCTTACATGAGCCTGGTAATTCTCGGAATGTCCAACTCCATATCTTCTCAGTATCCTGAGGATGTAATGGGCAACCCTCTCGAGGAAATGCCCATGTATCAGGAGCACAAGAGTCTCAGAGAAGTTGACCTTGCCTTTACAATTGCAGGTTCAGGAGCATGCACATGGTGGGTTACATACGGCCGTGAGAAGATAGGGCTTCCTGTTGCATTCGGTGTGACAGCTGTTATGGCAACCGACTACTACATCTATATCCAGTCCGGTCAGACCATCGGTCAGATGGGCGGTCTGAGAGGCGCAGCAGAGTATGAGGTGCTTCTTCTGAAAAACGGTTATGCCTCTGAACCGGGAACTGCATTCATCGGCATGGATGTGCAGTCAATTGCTCACATAGTAATCATTCTGCTTGTGATTCTCGGTAACATCGCTTTCTTCGCAGGCGGATTCAACAAAAAAACCAAACTGAAGGGAAGGAGGTAGGCCATGACTGAGACAATCGGACTCTGGGTAGCAGCGATATTCACCATCGGCATCTACTCTTTCCTCTACAGGGAGAATCCCCTCTACCGTCTGGCAGAGCATCTTGTTATCGGAATCTCCTCAGGTTACGGTATCGCCATCATATGGACACAGGTTCTCATGCCAAGGCTGATAACTCCGCTTTCCAACGGGGAGCAGGGAGCCTGGGTACTTCTTATACCTGCAATTCTCGGGTTGCTCTACATAACCAGGTTCTTTTCTAATATAGCCTGGCTCAGCCGCTATCCCATGGCATTCCTCATGGGCGCCAGCATGGGTCTCGGTTTCCCTCTGTCAATGAAGGCTCAGGTTCTCAGACAGCTTGAGGCAACACTGATCCCTCTCTACGAGGCAGGCGTCCCCTGGGATGTTGTAGTTGGAAACATCATAATGGTTCTCGGAACCCTTGCCGCCCTCATCTACTTCTTCTTCAGCAAGCCCCACAAAGGCCCGTTCTTCGGAAGCGGTTCAAAGCTGGGTATCTGGATTATCATGATAGGTTTCGGAGCAACCTTCGGCTTTACTGTGATGGGTCGTATAAGTCTGCTTATCGGTCGTATACAGTTCCTGCTTTACGACTGGCTGCCAACCATGGGCATACACCTGTAGAATCAGTCAAGCTGTAGCGAAACGGGCGGTCCTTCAGGGCCGCCTGTTTTGCACTGTGATAGGGCGTATAAGCCTTCTTATCGGTCGTATACAGTTCCTTCTTTACCACTGGCTGCCGACAATGGGTATACACCTGTAGAATCAGTCAAGCTACAGTGGAACAGGCGGTCCTTTCTGGCCGCCCGTTTTGCCGGCCACTGAAAAAGAGAGTCAGAGATATTGTCAGGAAAACCGCCAGGCAGAAGTGTGTTTCAGAACTGAATAAGGTGAATGACCAAGTAGTTCATTGCATCATAAACCTTACATATGATCCTTCGCAGGATCGAAATTTCTTCATCTGTGAACAACCGGTTCGGCAGAGTCTTCGGCTGTGTATAAAAAACATATGCACAAAAACAGTGAACCACGGAAAGAGATGAACAAATGATTGTTCATGATGGGGTCAAGTCCCCAGAGTGGTGTAAAAGTGGTCTGACTACGCAGCAGACTTCCTCACCTCCCTTCCCAGCTTGTAATCCAGCGTAGGTTCCGGTGCGAGTCCTCTTTCTCTTCTCATGGTTTCCAGTCTCTGTATGTCCAACAGGGTTATCTTAACCCTCCTGAATCTCTCAGCAGTCCGTATCAGGCTTCCATAAGCCAGCTTTAGACAGCTTTTCTCATCGAAGAATCTCGGTATGACCTTGGTGCGCCGTTTCTGCTCTCCAAAGGCTCTCTCGATCAGGTTGCCAGTTCTGATCAGCTTCCTGTGTTTCTCTGGGAACTTCAGGTGAGTCAGACAGGCATCAAGGTCTTCTGAAAAGCACTTCACAGCGCGAGGATACTGAGA
>PDSZ01000041.1 GCA_002748705.1 Candidatus Fermentibacterota bacterium | reverse complement strand
GTCAAGCTGGCAAAGCTGGTTCCCTGGGATTTCGTGGAAGAAGTTTATCTTCGAAGTCTCGGGAGAAAGAAAGAAGGACAGCGAGCCCTCCCCGGCAGATTCGCGTTCGGTTCCATACTGATCCAGGAGAAACTTGGTCTGACAGACAGGGAGACAGTGGACACGATCAGAGAGAATCCTTACCTCCAGTGGTTCTTAGGATTGCAGGAGTTCCAGATCAAGCCTCCGTTGGATCAGTCACAGCTTTGCAGGTTCAGGAAGAGATTTCCCGCACAGGCCATAGCTGAGATAAACGAGAGAATCCTCCTGGCCGCCCGCAAGCGCCACAGAGATGATGAATCGTCTTCCAGTGATGATGGAGGCTTTGTGAATAAAGGCCGGTTGATCGTTGATGCAACAGCGACCCCTGCTGACATCACATTCCCCACAGACCTGAAACTGCTGAACAAGGGGCGAGAGCTGCTTGAGAAGATGGTTGATGTACTCCATTCGGAACGGGAGCCGGGCAGCACAAAGCCCCGGACCTACCGGAAGAGAGCACGGAAAGCTTTCCTTAGCCTGCAGAAAACCAGACGGCCCGGCAGCAGAAAACTCAGAAAGGCAATGAGGAAGCAGCTTGGCTATGTGCGCAGGGATCTTGGTCATGTGGATGCCCTGCTTGATGAAGTTGGCTTTGGAGTACTGGATCTGGATCTTTACAGAAAGCTGCTTGTCATCCGTGAGGTATACCGTCAGCAGCAAGAGATGTATGATGAGAGAAAGCGGACGATACCCCACCGCATAGTAAGCATATCACAGCCGCATGTACGTCCCATCAAGCGAAACAAAGCCGGAGCAGTCTGGGAGTTTGGCGCAAAGGTATCAATAGGGCTTTCCTCCGGTCTTGCGATGATTCATCGGATAGAGTGGGACAACTTCAACGAGAGTCTTGATCTGATCGGTCAGATCAAGGAGTACCACCGGCTGTTCGGCTGCTGGCCTGAGTCAGTTCATGCTGACCGGATCTACCGGACGCGAGAGAACATGCGTTTCTGTAAGGATCGCGGGATACGGATTTCCGGCCGCAAGCTCGGTCGTCCTTTTGAAGACCCTGCGGTAATGAAGGCACTTCGTCAACAGCGCTATGAAGATGAGCGCATCAGGAACGCAATAGAGGGTAAGATAGGAGAAGGTAAGCGGAGGTATTCAACCGACCGGGTAATGACCAAGCTCCGGGAAACGAGCGAGACTGTGATCAGCATGGTCTACCTGGTAATGAATCTTGAGAGGCTGTTGAGGGAGGGTGCTTCCTCATACCTTATGAGGATTTATCACAGTCTGAAAGCCTGCTTGTTACTGGATGTCCTTTGGGTCAAACTGGACTGGTCAGGTATGCATGGCCGGGGCTGAGTGGGATGATGGGTTGATCATCAAGCCCTACTGTACACCGGTGGCGGAGCCTGATAAGGCAGATCGGCTGCAGTTGCCGGGCAGAACAGTTTAAGCTGTTTTCTGCGGCAGGCAGTTTATTGTGTTAGTCCTCTCGCCTGAAGAGGTAAACCTGACGCTCAGTGACGCAAAAAGGGCGGTGCTTCGGCGCCGCCCTTTTAAAAGGATTCTGAATATTCAGCTTACCTGACAAGAACCATTCTCTGGGAGTACTGCTGGCCTCCGTAGGTGAGTACGCAGAAGTAGACTCCAGGTGAAAGGTTTTCGCCGGCTGTCCAGCCTATTGAGTGTGTTCCGCTTTCAAGGAACTGGTTTACCGGAGTGTCAATGAGCCTTCCTGCGCTGTCATAGATACTCAGTGAAGCATTGCCGGGCTGAAGTGAAGTTACCGAGATTGATGTGAAGTCGGTGAAGGGATTGGGATTCATGGTTACTGAAACTTCCCATCCTGGAAGGGATAAGCTGTTTTCCTCTTCTACTGAAGTATTAGCACCCCAGTCAAAGAAGCAGTTGTAGTCCTGAGTCCAGGAGGTGTAGAGAACGGCAGGGTAGAAGGAGCTGACGACTGATGGAGGCCAGTATCCTGTGGCCTGATGATCGTTAATCCTGACCGGAGTTGTCCAGTTGGTTGGATTGGTGCCAGCTGTCCAGCTGAACATGGTTGAATCACCGGGATCGGAATTGTAGGCCAGTGTTACCGTTGGGCTGTTTCTGTAGGCGCAGAGATCGGGCATGTTCTGATCAGCGTCATATGGATACATTACATCTCCGTAATTCCAGCTTTGGCCTGCATTAGTGGTGTAGTAGTAACCCAGGTTGTCGTAGTTGGAGAATTCGAAGGTGGTGAATATCCATCCTGCAGCAGTTGTTGATGAGTTGTGGGTATAGGCCATGTCTGTCCAGGTGAGATCCGCACCACTTGAGTTGTTGCTGATCTGCTCGGAACCACTCCATGAGCTGCCGTAGTCAACGCTTCTCCTTTGCCTGATTTCGTTGTTGCCTGTCCATCGTGTATCTGAAAAAGCAACTGAAACCACACCGCCGGTGGCACAGGCTATGGTTGGATAAGGATCGACCTGTGTAGCGGTATAGAGCTGATAATTATTAATCCATCCGCCTCCTGCGAGATGGTTCCGTGCTGCTCCGATGTTTGTAGTTCCTTCAGGAACATAGGTAACATAGACCCATCCTGCGGTGCCAGCTTCACCTGCAACATCGTAATCTTCTACAACATTATCGGCTATTTTCTCGTAGACAGCTCCGGTTTGAGCAGGAGTCATTCTTCGCATCCAGAGTCCATCTGAGGCTACAAAGAACATGCAGACCCACTCCTGGCCGGATGTATCCTTGACGATCTCAATCATGGGATTGTCAACTGATCCACCGGGGTTGTAGCTTACTACCCATAAGTTCCAGGTAGCTCCGCCGTCCTGGGAACGGCAGACGATGACGCTGTCCATAGTGGAGTGATTGGTATCAAAAATCGCATAAAGATCACCGGTGTCTTCATCAAGTGCGATATCCTGATTTGAGCCAACCCGTGTGTCGTGAACCAGAACATCCCATCCCCAGTCTTCTTCCCAGGTTGCAGGCCCCTCAGGAGGTCTGTGGCTACTGTGGATCACAGGCGAGGCATATCCCTCGATACCTGGAATCTGGTCGCTGTCGGTGTACACCGGTGGCGGCGCCTGATAGGGCTGCGGCCCGTCCGGAGTGTCGCAGTCACCTGCTGCCATGGCGGCAGCGGCGAGTATCAGAATCATAAGCAGCTTTTGCATTATCAGTCTCCAATAATCAAGCTGTGTCATTGACGAAAAAGGCAGATCTTACCTTTTCGAAATGACTCTGTCTTTAGTAACTGTTACATTCTCCAGTTTTCAGAAATACTATCTCAAAAGTTCCGGCACTTTGCCGAAACCCTGTATTCAGCGCAGCCTTCCAAAAACTAACAAACTATTATTGTATAGTCAGATAGCTGTGTCAATGTCAATTAAAACATTCTTCCAGTCAGCTAAACCATGATACTGATCACCGGTGGCATCTGATACGGCTGCTGCCTGTCCAGAGTGTCAGCGGAGCAGGAACGAGATGGAGGTACTGTTCACTCTGCTGGCTGAAAGATACGAGAGGGGCAGTGTGCTGATTACCAGCAATCTGCAATTCTCCCAGTGGGAAAGAATATTCAAGGATCCAATAACAACTGCGGCGGCTATCGACCGTCTTGTTCACCACAGTGTGATCCTTGAAATGAATACGCCAGGCTATCGGCTGGAGACATCGAAGAAGGCAAAGAAAAGAGAATAATTCAGTGGGGAAATCTAATTGTCGCTGTCCAGGTTTTAAAGAATTATCGGTATCCGTTGTTTTCTGATGGATTCAGCTGCAGAAATATATTCAGCGGTAAAGTGTGAAATAGCTGTACTGTTATAAGCCGTAGAAGCGAGAGTGGAATTAACTCTGTTTTCTTTCATGCAGGGCTGTTATTCACTGAAAGGATATTGATGAGTATTATCTGCAGACATTTATGTTCACATTGCTATTTGCGCCTTGCTTGTCATTGTATTCATGTTAAAGCCATAGTATAACTATCCAATGGCTTTATAGCCTTAACAATGGTTGTTGCTACCTGGCCATATGTTGAATCTTTCTCTCCGTTTGGAAAGGTGAAGAAGTCTACCACATCAATCAACGACTCTACTATACACCCGTTAAGTTTAAAGATTTTCGCACAATTCGCTGCTGAATCAAGATATAACTCTATCTTGCGATTACCACATGTGATAACCTTCTTTTGCTTACTAATAGATACCACCGCAATGCCATTAGGTTTCAGGGAGTTGACAATGTTTGCTATTGTTTTCCTTTTGTCCTTAAGATGCATAAATGTTAAAACGCTGTATATAACATCATATGCCTCAGTTGATGTATATGATTCAGCATCTGCTACGATTAAATCTATATTATTATATTGTTTAAGATTCAGTCTCGCTTTAGCAATTGTGCTAGGGGATATATCAATACCAGTGAAGTGCCTGCAACCCAATTCAAGGATTCGTTTAGCAAGTCTGCCAGTACCAACACCTATCTCTGCTACATGTTTGCCTTGCAACTCACCCAATGCAGTGAAGAACTCAGGTCCATCCCATTTTGACATATAGCTTCTCAGTATCTCATCGTCATGAAATGGATCGTCTCCTTCTGCTATTAAACACTCATAATGAGTAAGGGCATCGACGAACCTGCTGCACTGATCAGTCTCCACGGTCTTTACTTTTTCCAGTGTTTCTTCTTTCAATTTCACCTGTCCCGTCCGTAGATTGGTGTAAATTGGTTTGAGGTGCAAGTCCCTTTCGTTAGAATTGAGAATCAGCTAAAACTCTTAATTCAGAAAGGAACCTGCACCAATGACAAAGATACTCAATTATGAATAAAAGAGTTGGAGAGTTGAGCTGTGTGGCTTTTACTCCACAGGACCGTTGTATTTAGACTGAGCCTCTGCAATTCCCCTGTTCACTGCCTCAAGAACGCAGTCTGCTGCCTTGTGTGCAGAGAAAGACACAAGTTCCTGCCTGGCTTCAGGAACTTTTGAAAGAACGAATTTTGCAAGATCCATTCGTTCAGGTTTGGGACCAGCGCCTATTCGGAGCCTTGGAAAATCCAGTGTTCCCAGCACATCAATGATGTTTCTCAGGCCGTTGTGTCCCCCTGCTGAACCTGATTTTCTCAGCCGGAGAGTTCCTGCCGGAAGGTTCACATCATCGCAGACCACAAGCATATTTTCCGGATCCTGCTGTTTGGAGTTCAGAATGGCCCCTGCAGCTCTGCCGCTCTCATTCATATAAGTTGAAGGTTTTACCAGGCTGATGCTGCCAGGGAGAAAAGCAATTTCGAACGCGCCTGCCCGTTTGAAGGAAACGCCGGCTTGCGCAGCCAGTATGTCGGCCACCCAGAAACCGGCGTTATGCCATGTAAGTGCGTACTTCGGACCTGGATTACCCAGGCACAGAACTATGCGGATATCCGGTTCTGAAGTATCCACTTCTGTTTAGCTGTCTTCGTCCTCAGAAGCCTGTTCAGCTCCTTCTTCAGCTTCTTCGCCCTCAGCTTCTTCTTCCTCTGATACAGACTTGCTGACCTTGGGAGGAATGATGGAAGCGATTACAGGATCATTTGTAAGGTCTGCGGACATGCCTTCCGGAAGTTCTATTGAAGAAAGGTGCAGCCTTTCGTTGAGTCTCAGATTGGACACATCAAAGACAAGTTCAGGCGGAATGTCAGAGGCCTTAACAGTTATGTCTACTTCGTACATGGTGTGATCCAGAATACCTCCGTCTATTGATACGCCCAGAGGGGAGCCTTCAAGACGGACAGGAACAGGAACCGTGACCATCTGGTCATCTGAGACTGTCATGAAGTCGATGTGAACAGGCTTGTCGGTCAGAGAGTCCCACTGAACATCCTTGAGGATGCTCTTTAGTGTTGTTCCCTCAAGATCAAGCTCAACAATACCCAGAGATCTGGCAAAACCTATCTCTGTCATGAAGTGGTGCCTGTGAATCTTTACGATTTCCTCAGCATCTTTTCTGCCGTAAATCACACCTGGTATGTACCCGTCTCTTCGGAGCCTTCGGGATTCTCGTGATCCTTTTCTTGTTCTTTTTTCAAGCTTTAACTGGACTGGCATTACTATATCCTCTCTACTCTACCGGGAAAGCTGGCTGGGGCGGGAGGATTCGAACCCCCAATGCAGGGACCAAAACCCTGTGTCTTAACCATTTGACGACGCCCCAATATGTCCTGATCGACAGCGGAACACCCACGGGTACTTCCCGCAGAGATGTTCCTCCGCTTCCTTCGCAGCACTCTCAGTACGGAAAAGCGCGAAAAATACAGGCCCGGAACCGCTGAGACCCCGGCTGGTTCCGGTTTTACCCAGCTCTTCCACTGCTCTCTTCACGCCGGGGAACCGTCTGGCAAGCACCGGCAGGAAGTGGTTGTCGAGATTGACAGGGAAAGGCTTACCCTCATGCCAAACTCCACAATTCAGGGCGGTATAATTGTTTATCCGCCCCTGATTTGTCAAGTGCTCCTGCTCTTCATCCCACAGTCTGTACGCTTCAGGTGTAGGAATGTTTTCGCCGCAGTCAACCAGCACCGAGTGGAAAGCAGGAATATTTATGCTCTGAATGTTCTCTCCACGGCCTTTTACAAGCGCTGTTCCCAGTCCTGAGAGAAAGAAGGGAACATCGCTTCCCAGTTCTTCCCCTGTGATACCTGATTCGGTGGCTGAGAGCCTGCCAAGCGCTTTGATCACAGCGGCTGCGTCACTGCTTCCTCCTCCGAGACCTCCAGGCGAGGGAATGTTTTTGTGAAGAGAGATGGTTATCTGTCCTTTAAGACCTGTTCTTTCCCTGAAAAGCTCCGCGGCTTTCCAGACAAGATTGGACTGATTTTCAGGTGATGGAATACCGGAACAGTGGAGAGTTGTGCCTGTTCCTTCTGTTTCCAGTTCCACTGTGAGTTCATCACTGAGAGTAATCAGTGAAAAAACGCTTTCGATGGAATGAAATCCGTCTGACCTGATCCCTGTAATAAGAAGACCGAGATTTATCTTTGCCGGAGCATGGATTTTCAAAGAGCGTTTCACAGCAGTGAAGAATCCCTGAAGAGTATTATGCCCACTGTAACAACCCACAGGATGAGATCCAGCTTCAGAGGCCCGTCCTTGATAAGTATTCTGTCCGGGCTTCCACCCTGGCCGGCACTGTATACAAGGAACAGATATCTGAACACTCCGTAAACAACGAAGGGAATGGTTATCCAGAGGTGAGGAGATACCTCATGTGATGTTCTGTCGCTTACAGTGTAAATGGAATAACCAAGTATGCTGGCTCCTGCTGTAATGGATATCATCTGGTCAAGGAGGGATATAGTGTATTCCTTAAGATTTTTTCTGTGTTCAACTGCACCAGTTCCAAGAGAATCAAGTTCATGCCTTCTTTTGGCGAATCCCAGAAGAAGAGCCAGAAAAAAGGTGCAGATTACCAGCCAGGGTGAAAGCTTGATGGATATACCCATATCGTAAAGCACTGCCACTCCTGCAAGAGCTCTGAAAACGAACCCGAGAGCTATTAGAATACAGTCCAGTATCACTATGCCTTTAAGTTTAAGCGAGTAGGAAACCTGCTTCACGAGATAGGCGGTGAACACAAGAGCAAGTGTAGGCGCAAGTATCCACGATGCTGTCATGGTGAGCACAGCAAGAAGTATGGCAGTTGACACTGCGGTGGTTCCGGATAGTCTTCCGCTTGCAATGGGTCGTTTGCATTTCTCAGGATGAAGCCGGTCGTTTTTCATGTCCACAGAATCGTTGAGCAGATAGATACTGCTTGAGATAAGGCCGAACCCCAGAGCAGCAAGAATTGTTGCCAGACCTGCATCAGCCGACCAGGCTCTTCCGAAGAGAAGGGCGGCAAACACAAACAGGTTCTTCGTCCATGCTTTGAGCCGCATGGCTTCCAGAAGGGCTTTCATAGTTTTCATAAGAGCTAAAATAACACTATGAATCCCCATGACACAGGTCTGCACTTTTCAGGGGATTGTGGTATATTGAGCATGAATCAAGCCGGATTTCCTGATTTCACAATTACTTAAGAGGGGTGTGCTGTTGAGAATTAGCCTTGTATTGACACTGCTCTTGTCTGCTATCTTATTGGCAGGCAGCGCATTGACTATTGAGACTCTTGACTGTGGCGATCATGGCAACTCAGGAAGCAGCCTTGACGGCGGTCTTTCAGTGAGGGTAACCTCCTCCGGAACAGGGGATCCGGTGGAAGATTATCCTGTTCATTTTAGTGTGGTTCATGGAAGCGCCGGCCTTCAGCAGGCTGAAGGTTACTTTACACTTGCAGAGGAATCAGCTGAAGGCCTGATAGTTCACACCAACTCTGAAGGAGTTGCAGGAGTTGAACTTGAACTGGGCAAGATGGGTGAGATCGTCGTTACTGCGACTGTTACAGATCACGACGGAGTACCCTCCGCTGGAACATTCAGTATTGTATCCCTTGATATCAGGGCAATAGTCTTTCAGATTATCGGCGGGCTTGCGGTATTCCTTCTGGGAATGCAGCTTATGTCTTCAAACCTTCAGCAGGTTGCCGGCAACAGAATGAAATCCATTCTGCGGGCCCTTACATCAAATAGATTCATGGGTATTGCAGCAGGCGCTCTTGTTACAGCGCTTGTTCAGAGTTCAAGCGCTACCACGGTTATTACCGTAGGTTTCGTCAACAGCGCACTTATGACCCTTCAGCAGGCAGTGGGGGTGGTTCTCGGAGCAAACATCGGAACCACAATTACCGGGCAGCTGATAGCCTTCAAGATCACAAGGTTTGCCTACCCCATGATTGCCGTCGGTTTTGCTTTCTCGGCTTTCTCTAAGAACAGCAGAAGAAAGATGTGGGGAAGGGTTCTTATGGGTCTCGGTCTTCTCTTCCTGGGTATGACCACCATGAGCGGTGTGATGAAACCCCTGAGGGGAAGCGCTCCGGTAAGGGACTTTTTCACCGCTTTCAGCACCAATCCTGTGCTGGCCATTATTGCCGGAACACTTGTTACTGTGATTGTTCAGAGTTCAAGTGCAACAGTGGGTCTCACAATGACCCTGGCAGGTTCAGGGCTCATCAGTCTTCAGGGAGCTGTCTTTCTTGTTCTCGGTGACAACATCGGAACAACCATTACCGCCCAGCTGGCTGCAATAGGAAGCAGTCGTACAGCCAGGCAGGCTGCAATGGCCCATACCCTTTTCAATGTAATAGGAGCCGTCTACTTTGTTTTGCTTTCCCTGGACAGTGACGGTTTCTTCATGAACTTTGTCAGAAGCACTTCCAGCGATTCCATGCGTCAGGTAGCCAATGCTCACACAATGTTCAACATAGCCAACTGTATAGTGTTCATTCCTCTTGTTCCTGTTCTTACCCGACTTTGTCAGCTTATCATTCCAGCAGGGAAGGAGGAAGAGGAGAGCAGGCACCCTGAACTCATTCTCGACGAGAACCTGCTGGATTCCCCGACTCTGGCCATTGATACCCTTAACAGAGAAATGGCAGCTATGGCCAGGTTTTCTGGAAAGGGGCTGATCTGGGGTGCGGAACACTTCCTCTCAGGAAAACACACTCCAGAAAGAATAATGTCCATGGAGGACAGTGTGGATGAGATGCAGAGGGACATGACAGTTTACGCGTCAAAGCTGTTCAGGGTTGAGCTGTCAGACGAGCAGGTACTTATGCTTCCTGTAATACTCCACTCCATCAATGATATTGAGAGGATTTCAGACCATGCTGTAAACATGGTTGAAGCCAGAAAAAGGGTTCAGGGTAACCTTCTGGACGATGAAGGGCCTCTGACTAAAGCTGCCGGAGAGGCTCTGAAAACCATTGAGGGAATGGTTGAACAGATTGTTGTCACACTGGAGGCCAGGGATATCAAGGCAGCCCAGAAGGTGCTTCAGCTGGAAGGAAGACTGAATCTGATAGAGGAAGAAGCCAGGGATAACTACGGTAATTCCCTGGCCACTTACGGAGTCTCCAACCTTACCGGCCTTGCCATTCTGGATTTCATTGAGTACTGCGAGAGAGCAGGAGATCACATAAAGAACATAGCCCAGTCTGTGATAGGCGGCGGCATCTGGCACGGTGAAGAGTACGGTGAATAGCAGCAGAGACTCAGTTACAAGCCCTGCATCCTTCCACTCTCTTGAAGTGAAGAGTATGGTGAGCAGCAGAGAAACAGTGGCAGCCTTTATGAGAATCTTCCTGATTTCTGCAATCATCGCCGGAGTCAGTTTTGCGCAGAGCAGTTTTGAGATCACTGAGGGCCGTTATTCCGACTATGGAATGTCATCTGAACAGCTTGATGAACCTCTTTCAGTTACGATTACTTCAGGCAGTTCAGGTGAACCTGCAGCTGACTATCCTGTTCACTTCGCTGTAACCGCAGGCGAAGCTGTTCTTGAGGGTGTTCCAGGATACCGTATAAGAACCAGTGAAGGTTCTGAAGAACTCATTGTATACACCGATGAAAACGGTGTAGCAGAAGCTGGACTGATTCTGGGAAAAATGGGTGAGGTTGATATTTCCGCATCGGTATTTGACGATGACGGCAATCAGTTTACCTCTGTATTCGACATTGTTTCTCTGGACATAAAAAAGATTGTTTTTCAGGTGTTCGGCGGACTTGCTGTCTTCCTTATGGGAATGCAGATGATGTCCTTCAACCTTCAGCAGGTTGCAGGCAACAGAATGAAGTCGATTCTGAGAACCCTGACTTCCAACAGGTTCATGGGCATTATTGCAGGAGCCACTGTAACTGCCCTTATTCAGAGTTCAAGCGCCACCACTGTAATCACAGTGAGTTTTGTCAACTCTGCCCTGATGACTCTTCAGCAGGCTGTAGGAGTTATTCTTGGAGCCAACATCGGCACAACAATCACCGGGCAGCTGATAGCATTCAAAGTAACTTCCTACGCTTATCCCATGATAACTGTTGGCTTTGCCATGTCTGCAATCTCCAGAAATTCCAAAAGACAGATGTGGGGAAAGGTACTTGCAGGGCTTGGGCTTCTCTTTCTCGGTATGACCACAATGGGCGGTGTGATGAAGCCCCTTCAGGGAAGCGCGCCTGTGCGGGATTTCTTCACAGGATTCAGTACCAGCCCCTTTCTGGGAATATTTGCCGGAACACTGGTTACAGTTCTTGTTCAGAGTTCAAGTGCCACTGTAGGTCTCACTATGACCCTTGCCGGTTCAGGGCTTATTGACCTTCAGGGCGCCTTCTTTCTGGTTCTGGGGGATAACATAGGAACAACAATTACCGCCCAGCTTGCTGCACTGGGCTGCAACAGAACCGCAAAGCAGGCAGCTATGGCCCATACCATGATAAAACTCATCGGAGCAGCATATTTCGCACTTCTTATTTCAGACAGGGATGGTTTCTTCATGAGTCTTGTCCGAAGCACCTCCGGTGATCCGGTCAGGCAGGTGGCAAATGCCCACACCATATTCAATGTGGTTAACTGTATTCTCTTTATTCCCCTTGTACCTCTTGTTGCCAGATTCTGCAGAATTGTGATTCCCTCAGAAGAGGAGGCTGAAAAAGAGCCGGAGATTCAGCTTGACGAGAACCTGCTGGATACACCTGTTCTCGCCCTGGACAGCCTTGACAGGGAGGTAGCGAAAATGGCAGGGATTTCAGGAAAAGGGGTAAGAAGGGCAGCAGAGCACTTCCTGAAGGGGAAACACTCTTCCAGACAGATATTTGCCATGGAAGACAGTGTGGATGACATGCAGAGAGACCTTACAGTTTATGCGTCAAAACTGTTCAAGGAGACTCTCTCCAGCGAACAGTCACTTCAGCTTCCTGTACTGCTCCATACCATCAATGACATCGAACGAATTTCTGATCATGCTGTGAACATGGTTGAGGCTAGAACCCGTGTGGAAGGAAATGTGCTGGACTCAAGCGGGCCTCTGCCGGAAGCTGCTGCCCAGACATTTGAGGTTCTTTCTCAGATGTCGGAGCTGATGGTAACTGCACTTCAGGAACACGATCTGAGATCGGCGCAGAAGATACTTCAGCTTGAAGGCATGATGAATCAGATCGAAATGGAAGCCAGAAAAAACTACAGCAGTTCACTTGCTCAATATGGAGATTCCAATCTTACAGGGCTGGCTATACTGGATTTTATAGATTACTGCGAAAGGGCCTGTGACCACATCAAGAACATCGCCCAGTCTGTAATCGGCGGCGGAGTATGGATTGGCCAGGAACCAGGTGAATAGATCGGAGGCGGCATGTCTGTAAGCAGTTTCACCGTTGACCTCGATCGTATTGAAGAAGGTATTGCGGTACTTCTGGCTCCTGGAGGCTTCCAGTGGCATCTGCCTGCTGAGAATCTTCCGGAGGGTTCCAGAGAGGGGCAGACTTTTCAGGTAACCCTTGAGACCGATGAAAGTGAAACATGGGCCAGAATCAAACGAATTGGCGAGCTTCAGGAGAGACTGGAGAAGCGGTGACAGGAACGCTGGTTCTGATCGCGACCCCTATCGGTAATCTTGAGGACCTGTCTCCAAGGGCTGCCAGAATCCTTGCCGAGGCTGATGCTGTTATGGCTGAAGATACCAGAAGAACCGCAAGGTTCGTTCCTGACAGGAAAAAGCTGTACAGCTGCCATGACCATAACATTAAAGGCCGTCTGCCTCAGATAGAAGAGCTGCTCAGAAACGGAGCCACTGTTGCGATGGCCAGCGATGCCGGCACTCCAGGCATCTCCGATCCTGCATACAGAGCTGTTGAACTGGCTCATGGTATAGGTGCTTCAGTTACCATGGCACCAGGTCCTTCTGCTGTAATTATGGGGCTTGTGCTTTCCGGCCTGCCTGCACACAGGTTTGCTTTTGAAGGGTTTCTTCCTGCGAAGAAGGGAAAACGGCAGAAGCGACTGGAGTCAATGTCCCGGTATCCCGGAACTATTGCCTATTATGCAGGGCCTCACCATCTGGCAAAAATACTGGCAGAGATGCTTGAAATATTCGGTGACAGGAGATGCGCAGTTGCCAGGGAGCTGACCAAGGTACACGAGGAGGTTGTCAGGGGTACCATTTCCACCCTTTGTGACAAATATTCCACCACTGTACCCCGTGGAGAGATCACTCTGCTTGTTGAAGGAGCCGCTGAATGAATCTGGAAAATACCCGGCAAAGACTGAAAGGGCTTCTTAAGCCTGTGGTCAAATTGCTTGTGAAAATCGGAGTAACGCCTGATGCAGCTACGGTTATCGGACTGGCTGTTACCCTTTTCGCCTGCTGGCTTGTCTACAGGGGACTGTTTCTCGCAGGAGGTCTGGTTCTTATCGGAGGAAGCCTTCTGGATGCCCTTGACGGCTCAATAGCAAGAATGACCGGAACCTCTTCCAAGGGCGGCGCGGCACTGGATTCCTCCCTGGACAGAGTGGGAGAAATAGCTGTATTTACCGCGGTGCTTGCCGGAAAGGCAGGAAGTGAACATGATAGCTTGTTGTTTGTTATACCTGCGGCAATGGGCGGTTCACTGATGGTGAGTTATGTGAGAGCCCGTGCTGAAGGGCTTGGTATCGAATGCAAGGCAGGGCTGTTCACCAGAACGGAAAGGCTCGTGCTGGCAATTGCCGGTATTGTGCTTGCTTCTCTGTTACCCTGGGGAACTGATGTTATTCTATGGAGCTGTTCCGTTATTGCGGCTGGTTCCTGGTTTACAGCCTTGCAAAGACTGTTGAAAGCAGTAAGGGATGGAAGAGGAGTTCCTCTGGATTAGAGGTTTTCATCTTTCAAAAAATTACCTGCATGGAGGATAAGTGAATGTCTAAGAAAGTAAGGGTAGCCATCATCGGAGTGGGTAACTGCGCAAGCAGCCTTGTCCAGGGGGTGGAGTACTACAGGAACGCAAAGGATGACGACAAGGTCCCCGGCCTGATGCATGTCAATCTCGGTGGTTATCATGTTAAGGATGTAGAGTTCAGCGCCGCATTTGACATCAATGCCACAAAGGTGGGAAAAGACCTCAGTGAAGCAATTTTTGCAGAACCCAACTGCACTATCAAGCTCTGCGATGTTCCAAAGATCGGTATTACCGTCCAGAGAGGCATGACACATGACGGTCTCGGAAAGTATCTCAAGCCTGTGATCGAAAAGGCTCCTGGCCCTACAGCAGATATCGTGGGCATTCTCAAGGAAACCAAAACCGATGTTGTTGTTAGTTATCTTCCTGTAGGCAGCGAAGAAGCAACAAAATGGTATGTTGAGCAGATTCTTGAGGCCGGATGCGCATTCGTCAACGCCATTCCGGTATTCATAGCAAGAGAGCCATACTGGCAGAAGAGATTCCGGGACAAGAACCTTCCATGCCTTGGCGACGACATCAAGAGCCAGGTAGGCGCAACCATTCTTCACAGGGTCATGACCAGGCTCTATGAGGATCGCGGTGTCAGACTCGACAGAACCTATCAGCTCAATGTAGGCGGAAACACCGATTTCCTCAACATGCTTGAGCGTGAAAGGCTTGAGTCCAAGAAGATAAGCAAGACCAACGCAGTTACCAGCCAGATCCCAGGCGGCATGAAGCCCAGAAATGTCCATATCGGCCCCAGTGACTATGTTGAGTGGCTTGATGACAGAAAGTGGTGCTACATCCGCATGGAAGGCACAAGTTTCGGAGATGTGCCTCTTAACATCGAATCCAAGCTTGAGGTCTGGGACAGCCCCAACAGCGCAGGTGTTATCATCGACGCGGTCCGCTGCGCGAAGCTTGCTCTTGACAACGGCCTTTCCGGCGCTATTGAAGCTCCTTCCAGCTACTTCTTCAAGTCACCTCCGGTACAGTACTACGACGACCAGTGCCACAGAATGACCGAAGAGTACATTCAGCAGTATGGTAAGAAGGCAGCCGAGAAGAAGGCTGACAAGAAATAGGAGTTGAATTGCCCGGACTTTTCATAACCTTTGAGGGCGTGGAGGGTTCGGGCAAATCCTCCAGATGCGATAATCTTCTTAAGGCCCTTCGGGAAAAGGGGTGTAAAACTGTTTTCACCCGTGAGCCTGGAGGGCCTGCTGTATCTGAATATATTCGTTCAATACTTCTTGATCCTGAGATGGATATTCCGCCTCTGGCAGAACTGATGCTTTACTTTGCCTCCCGTGCTGCCAATGTGGAAAAAACCATCATGCCTGCACTGAGAAGGGGTGCTGTGGTCCTCTGTGACAGATTCAGTGATGCCACTGTTGCTTATCAGGGATACGGCAGGGGACTTCCTCTGGGGCCATTGCGCCAGGCAGGTATACTGGCAACAGGCGGGCTGGTGCCGGACCTGACTGTACTGATGGATCTGGCCCCTGAAGAAGGCTTCAGGCGGGTAAGCCTGACTGGAAGGAAACTTGACAGAATCGAGAAGGAGCGCATTGAGTTTCACAGGAAGGTACGGAAAGGGTATCTGGACTCTGCGGCAATGGAACCTGACAGGTTCCTTGTTGTTGACGGCTTCCTTTCACCTGACGAACAGGACAGTATGATAATTGAAGAAGTCACGAAAATCGCACAGAAAAGAAAGGTGTTTCCACAATGAAGGATCTGGTACCGGGATGGGTTGCCGCAGTAACAGGCGCCCTGCTTCTCACTGCAGCGGTGCTGCTTGCTCTTCCGCCTGCCGCTTCAGCTCTTGTGGAGGAAACACCTGCAGCAAGGGCTTCATCCCTTGAGCTTTTCTTTGATGTATACGGACTGGCAAGATCCTCCTATGTGGACACGCTTCAGAGCCGTGAACTTGTTGAGGAAGCCCTTCAGGGAATGCTTCAATCTCTGGACCCGAACAGTGTTCTTCTTACTCCTGAGGAACTTGAGAATCTTCAGATTCAGCTTGAAGGATCATTTGAAGGGGTGGGCATCACACTTGGTCAACGGGACGGATGGCTTACGGTGATTTCTCCCATAGAGGGAACTCCTGCGTACCGTGGAGGAATGAAAGCCGGTGACAGAATAGTGGAGATAGACGGAATGTCCACAGAGGGAATCACCACCAACGAAGCAGTTACCCACATTAGAGGGCCTGGCGGTACTGTTGTGGAGCTGAAGGTTGTAAGGCCGGGTATGGATGAACCTATCCTTTTTCCAATTGAGCGTGCCGTAATTGATTTCCCCTCTGTTTCAGCCCATTTTCTACTTGAGCCCGGGCTTGGATATGTTCGTCTGTCCAGATTCAGTGAGGAATCAGCAAACGAAGTTCTGGATGCGGTCAGAGAGCTTGAAAACCAGGGTGCCCAAAGAATGATTCTCGATCTCAGAGGCAATTCCGGCGGTCTTATGCTTCCTGCGATAGATGTTGCCGACATTTTCCTTCCTGCAGGCGCGGTAGTTGTTACAACAAGAGGTCAGGCAGTAGGGGAACAGACCTACAGAACAAGACGGGGAGTTCTTTACAGCGGCGATCTTGTCCTTCTGGTGGACGGAGGAAGTGCCAGCTCGTCGGAGATTCTGGCAGGAGCCCTTCAGGACCAGGGGGTTGCCGTTCTTATCGGAACAAGGACTTTCGGAAAGGGTTCTGTTCAGTCCCTCTCTGATCTAGGTGAATATCAAGGGCTGGGTCACTACGGGGTAAAGCTCACAACAGCAAGGTATTACACTCCTAACGGCAGCAGTATAGACAGAACTCTCCGTGACGATTTCATGGATTCGGATGCAGAGGAAACATGGGGCATCATACCTGACATAACCGTAGAACCTGATTCTTTCAGCGTGGTTCTTGTTGCTGAACTGGAGCGGGACGGTCATTTCTTCGGATTTGCAGTGGACTACACACTGGAGCACGATATTCCTCTGGATTTCTGGCCGGATGATTCGGTTTTCACCCTTTTTGAGAACTATCTTGCTGAACAGGAGATAGAGTATACCGATCAGGAGTTTGCCGAGAGCCACCGGTACATTGAACGGGCTCTTCTAAGGGAGATAGCCCTTAGAGAGTGGCCTATGAGCCGTTACTATGAAGTTACCGCCCCCCATGACACGGTGATAACCACAGCTGTTGAATACTTCTCAGAGGGGATAGAGCAATGACCATAAAGTTTGGTACTTCCGGCTGGAGAGGCGTTATCTCACAGGAATTCACATGGGATAAAGCAATGGCAGTAGTGGATGCGGTTACTCAGAGGCTTCTTGAGACCGGATGGAAAACAGTTGCAGTAGGCGGCGACTGCCGATTTCTCTCTCCTGAACTTGCTCTTGCCACTGCAGAGAGAATGGCAGGCTATGGCTTTACCGTATACCTTTCTCCCTGTCCTGTGCCTACCCCTGTTCTTTCCCACGGCTGCAGGTCTCTTAAGCTGGGTGGAGTTATCAATTATACCGCAAGCCACAATCCGCCTGTCTACAACGGCATCAAGTTCAGCCCCTTTCATGGAGGCCCTGCTTCAGGGGAAGACACAGGCCGCATAGAAGAGCTTGTTTCGAAGGGCGTAATTCCTGAGCGGTCTGGTTCAGGGGCTGTTAAGGAGTACGATTTCATAACCCCTTACCTGAGTGATATTGACTCCTTCATAACGCCTGAAGTATTCAGAAGCTGCGATTCTCTAAGGGTTGCCTATGACGCATTCAGCGGTGCCGGAAGCGGAGTCTTTGACAGAAAGATTGTAGAACTCGGCGGAGCCGTTCGGGTGCTTAACGGCAGGAGGGATCCTCTTTTTGCAGGCAGAGAACACCCTGAACCCAATGAGCAGGGGCTCAAAGACCTTTCTGAAAATGTCCGAAAAAGCGGCGCTACTCTCGGTGTCGCAACAGATGGAGACGCAGACAGATTCGGAATCGTTGATGAGAAGGGAAACTATGTGACTCCTCATGACTTCATGGCGCTTCTGGTGGAATACCTTTCCGATTCAGGGCATACTGGAACAATAGTCAGATCAGTAACAACCGGAAGCATCATTGACCGGGCTGCTTCCTGCAGGGGACTTCAGGTAAAGGTTACTCCTGTTGGATTCAAGCATCTCGGTGCGGAGATAATTTCAGGGGGAGTTCTTCTTGCAGGTGAGGAGAGCGGAGGAATGTCCCTTGGAACCCACATTCCTGAGAAAGACGGCGTTCTTGCCAATCTGCTTGCATGCGAGATGACCTGTCACTACAGGAAAGGTCTGGGGCAGCTTCTTGAAAACCTCTGGGAGAGGCATGGAAGACTGTACAACACAAGGCTTGACCTTCCCCTTACCGACGGTATGAAGGAAACCATACTGAAGACTGTCTTTCAGGGAGATATGACAGAAGCCGCCGGTCTTCCGGTAAAGGGAATCAACCGTATGGACGGTGTTCAGCTCATTCTGGAAGAAGATACCTGGGCACTTGTGAGGCTCAGCGGAACCGAGCCACTTGCGCGAATCTATGTTCAGTCTCCTTCTCTTCAGGAGAACAGCCGGATTGAACAGGCTCTTGCAGCTGAGTTCGGAGGCCGGTGACATGAAACTTCAATCCGTGTGGATTATGAATACATGGCATTCTCTTCTTGAAGCTGAATTCGGAGGTTGATAATATGAGACTTCTGCCTGAAAAGCTTGGGCTGGTTATCAACTCGATTTCCAGAGGCCTTTCCAGGGAAGCCTTTACCATTCCCATGATGGGAGTGGAATGGGATATTCCTGAAGCCCGGCCTTTATCAGAGGAGGGGCTTCTTTCGCTTGAGGTTATGAGAACAGAGAACGAAATAGTTGTTTCAGGCAGCCTTGACGCTGATTTCACAGTTGATTGCGCCAGATGTCTGGATCCGGTCGCAGTGGAAGTAACCGAGGAGATAAACCGGATTTTTTCATGGGATACGGAAATGCTTACCGACCCTGAAGTTGAGCCGGTCTCGCACAACGATGGAACTGTTAGTATATTAGACCCCGTTCGCGAAGCGGTTATACTCTCCATACCTTCTGTGCCGCTTTGCTCACCGCAGTGCAGGGGCCTCTGCCCCCGATGCGGAATAAACAGGAACAGAGAAGATTGTGACCACGATGCAGAGATTGGTTCTGCGTCCCGATGAAAGAGAGTACCTAATGCCAGTCCCTAAAAGAAGGCATTCATCCACCAGGCGCGACAAGGGTCGCGGTCACTGGAAGATTGCTTCAAAGTCCACAAGCTCCTGTCCCCAGTGCGGAGAGCCCAGGCTCCCTCACAGGGCATGCAGGCACTGTGGATACTACAACGGTCGTCAGGTTACTGAACCGGTTGAAGACTGACCCGGTCGCTGACAGGGCAGCAAATTGAGCCAATCTGTAACAGTAGCCCTTGACGCCATGGGTGGAGATCACGGTCCCGGTGTTGTTGTAAACGGGGCCGTGAGGTTTTTCAGAGAGAGTCCTTCCAGATTCAGAAAAAATGTCAATGTTATTCTGGTGGGCCACAGGGACACTGTAGCCAGGCTTCTATCCAGAGCAGGCGGGCAGAAGCTTCCCATCGGGATACAGCACGCTTCCCAGGTAATAACCATGGATGACCATCCTTCTGCAGCCCTTAAAGAAAAACCTGACAGCTCCATGGTGGTCATGGCCGGGCTTCAGCGAAAGGGTATTGCCAATGCAATGGTCAGTCCCGGCAATACCGGTGCAATGATGGCCAGCAGCATGTTTGCCCTTGGAAGAATAAAGGGTATACCGAGACCTGCCCTTGCAAGCAGCATTCCCACCCTGGGGAATCCTTCAATACTTCTGGACGCCGGGGCAAATGTAGGATGCCGTCCGCAGCTGCTCTTTAAGTTTGCATACATGGGAAGCATTTATTCCAAACTTGTCTTCAAAAATGAAGACCCTGTTGTAAAACTGCTCAATGTGGGCAGTGAGCCGTCAAAGGGCTCTTCGGAAATCAAGGAAGTCTACAGCATGCTTTTCCGTTCTCCGCTGAATTTCGGCGGTAACATAGAGGGGCACGGCATTCTCATGGGTGAAGCGGATGTTGTTCTATGCGACGGTTATACAGGAAATGTACTTATCAAGTTCATTGAGTCCATTGCTTCAATGGTTGGAGGCACTCTCTATCTTGAAATGAAGAAGCAGTGGGCTTCCAGACTTGGATATCTGTTCATGAAGCCCTCATTCAACAAGCTCTGGAAAAGATTTGATGCCGCTGAATACGGCGGCGCTCCTCTTCTGGGGCTCAAGGGGGTTTCCATAGTGGCACACGGCAGTTCATCGGCTCTTGCCATAAGGAATGCCATTGCTGCAGCTGTGGATTTCAGACGCAGTGGAGCAGTTGAGGCTATTGAGCAGAAAATGAACGAACTGCTGGAGGAGGAGGAAGAATCAGTTGAGTGACAGGAAAGCCTACATCAAGGGTACAGGGCACTTTGCGCCTGAGCAGACCCTCACCAACGCTGACCTTGAAAAAATGGTCGATACAAGCGATGAGTGGATAACTTCCAGAACAGGTATCAGTCAGAGACACATTGCACCTGATGACATGGCTAACAGCGACATGTCATGTGAGGCAGGCAAAAGGGCCCTTGAAGATGCAGGATGGGCTCCTGAAGATGTTCAGGCGGTAATTCTCGGAACTGTTACACCTGACTATTCCTTTCCCAACACAGCTGCACTGGTTGCAGACAAACTGGGTGTGGGGAAGGTGCCCTGCTACGATTTTGAGGCAGGATGCAGCGGTTTCATTTACGGACTTATTCAGGCCAAGGCCTTTATTGAATCGGGAATGCTTGAAAGGGTTCTTGTTATCGGAGCAGAAAAGCTCTCTTCTCTGGTTAACTGGGAAGACAGAAATACCTGCGTGCTTTTCGGCGACGGGGCAGGCGCCGCCTGTGTGGGCAGCGAGGGCCCAGGGGGGCTTCTAGGCGGTATTCACTGGGGTGCCGACGGTTCACTTGGCTATCTTCTTGAGCTGCCTGCAAGCGGTTCCAGAATGCCTGTTTCCCATGAAGCTCTGGACAAGAAGCTCAATACCATTCACATGTCAGGCGGAGAGGTAATGAAGAACGCTGTTCGGGCAATGCGGGATTCAGCTCTCAAGTCCCTTGCTGAAGAGGGTCTTACCTACGAAGATGTGAACCTTCTCATTTCTCACCAGGCCAATGTACGAATCATTGAATCCACTGCCAGAGTACTTCGTCTCAAATGGGAAGATGTCTATGTAAACATTGACCGGTACGGCAACACTTCCAGTGCTTCCATCCCCATAGCTCTGGACGAAGCCCTTCATAACGGAACGATCAAACCAGGATATGTTGTGGTACTTGCCGCTTTCGGTGCAGGTCTTACCTGGGGAGGAATGGTTGTGAGGTGGTCAGATGAGTGACGGAGCAACTGCTGTTGTAACAGGCGCTGCCAGGGGTATAGGCCTTGAGATAGCCAGGAAGCTCATTAAAGATCGCTGGACCGTTGCAGCTGTTGATATGCTTGAAGACGGGCTGAAAAAGGCAGCGGCTGAACTGGGCGACAAGTATGTTCCCTTTCCTGTGAACATCACAGATTCAGAGAAACTGGCTGAAGCATCAGCAAAGATTCAGAGCGATCTCCCTCAGGTGAAAGGTATTGTGAACAATGCCGGCATCACAAGAGATACCCTTTTTATGAGAATGGATGAGAGCCGGTGGGACTCTGTTCTTGCAGTAAACCTCACCGGAGCCATGAAGGTAACCAAAGCCTTTATAAGGCCTCTTATGAGAGCCAGAGATGGCGCTATAGTGAATATCTCATCGGTTGTGGGTCTTATGGGAGCCGCCGGTCAGGCAAACTATGCTGCCAGCAAGGCAGGCCTTATAGGCATGTCCAAGTCACTTGCCCGTGAGCTTTCCGCAAGGGGCATCCGTGTTAATGTCGTGGCTCCCGGCTTCATTGAATCAGATATGACAGAACAGCTTTCTGAGGAAGTAAGAGCAGACTACCTGTCCCGCATACCGGCAGGCAGACTGGGCGTTCCCTCGGAAGTGGCTGAAGCGGTTGCATTTCTCATGAGCCCTTCAGCAAAGTATATTACCGGTACAGTACTGCCCGTTGATGGCGGTCTCACTACCTGAGAAAGGAAAAAACATGTCTCTTGAAAACCGTATATCTGAAATCATCGTAAGCAGACTTAATGTCAAAGCTGAAGAAGTAACAGCAACAGCCAACCTCAAGGACGACCTTGGCGCTGATTCTCTTGATATGGTTGATCTCATGATGGATCTTGAAGACACTTTCAACCTCAAGATATCAGATGAAGAAGGCAACAATCTTCAGACGGTGGGCTCGGTTGTCGAGTTCCTCAAGTCCAAGGGTATTGAAGCCTAGAGCAGGAAAAATGTTTAGCCGGAAAACGCTGACTCCAACTGGAGCGGCGTTTTTCCGGATTGACTGTCAGGAGGAGTTCCGTGTCTGAGAAACGGGTAGTAATAACAGGTCTCGGAGTGTTGAGCCCTATCGGTAACACACCGGAGCAGGCCTGGGAGAACGCCATAGCCGGTAACAGCGGCATCAGACGGTTGTCCGTTATTGATCCCGAGCCCTTCACCAGTCAGGTAGCAGGAGAAGTGAGGGATTTCAATCCTGCGGAGATTATCGGGCCCAGGGCTGTCAGAAGGAATGACAGGTACGCGCAGTTCGCAATGGTGGCTGCAAAGCAGGCCTGGAATAATTCCGGGCTCAACGACACCAGTATCGCCCCTGAACGGGTGGGTGTAATGATAGGTTCCGGTGTGGGTGGTCTCAATACCTACGAAGAGCAGCACGCCGTTGCCATGGAGAGAGGTCCCCGAAGAATAAGCTCCATGTTCGTTCCAATGATGATCAGCAACATGGCAGCAGGCCAGGTGGCTATTGATCTTAACGCAAAAGGCCCTAATTTCGCCACAGTTACAGCATGTGCTTCAAGCTCCCACGCCCTTGCATGCGCTGTTGACGCCATTCGCCTGGGCAGGGCAGATGTAATGGTAACAGGGGGCAGTGAGGCTCCGCTTACTCTTATGAGCGTAGGCGGTTTCTGTTCCATGAAGGCTCTCTGCACCACCTTCAACGATGATCCTGAGAAGGCTTCAAGACCTTTCGACAGAGACAGAGCAGGGTTCGTTATTGCAGAGGGAGCTGCCATTCTGGTTCTGGAGGAACTCTCCTGCGCACAGAAGCGCGGCGCAAACATAATTGCGGAGGTTACAGGCGTAGGCATGTCATGTGATGCGCATCACATAACTGCTCCGTCCCCTGGGGGGGAAGGCTGCGCAAGGTCAATGACAATGGCCATGAATGACGCAGGTCTTAACCCTGAAGATGTGGACTACATAAATGCCCACGGAACTTCAACCATGCTTAACGATGTCAACGAGACATCTGCCGTCAGAACCGCCCTGGGTGCCCACGCAGACAAAATGATGGTATCCAGCACAAAGTCTGTTCACGGACACATGCTTGGAGCAACCGGAAGCATGGAGATTCTGCTCACAGCTCTTGCTCTTAAGAACGGTGTAGTTCCTCCAACTGCAACCCACGAAAACCCCGGTGAAGGGTGCGATCTGGACTATGTCCCCGGCACCTGTCGCCAGGTTGCCATAGAAAATGCCTTGAGCAACTCCCTGGGTTTTGGCGGACACAATGTCTCAATAGCCCTGGGCAAGTACAAGGGTGACAGCTGAGCTGAACGAATATGACAGGCTGGAGCGGCTTCTGTGCCGCTCCAGCCTGCTTGAAAAAGCGCTTACACACTCTTCAGCGAACTCAGCGGATAACAATCAGGTTCTGGAGTTCCTTGGGGATGCGGTAATTGAACTGGCGGTAAGACAATTCCTGGTAACAGAATACCCTGATTCATCAGAAGGGGAGCTTACTAGGATGAAGATAGGGCTTGTCAGGGGGTCAACTCTCGCAGACTGCGCAGAGAGAGCAGGTATCAGGGAGCGTATAATAACAGGACCTGATTTCAGCGGGAAGTCTCTTCCGGATTCTCTGGCAGCAGATGCTTATGAAGCAATAGCAGGCGCCCTTTTCCTTGAAGCCGGTTTTCAGGAAGCCTGCAGTTTTGTCAGAAGAACCCTTATTGAAACAGTTTCTGTTTCAGACAAGGCTGATCCCAAGAGCAGGCTTCAGGAATATTGTCAGGCAGTAGAAGGGTACACTCCCTCCTACAGAATAGAAACAACAACCGGTCCGCCCCATGCGCCGGTGTTCGAAGTCAGTGTAATATTTAAGAATTCCGTGCTTGGAAGAGGTGTCTCCTCCAGCAGGAAGGACGCAGAGATGAGAGCTGCAGAAGCAGCTCTGAAAGCTCTTGAAGGAGAGGGATATGATGGACTACATGCTGAATGAAGACATTCAGGCTATAAGGGAGATCTGTAACGAGATAGGTGAGAAGCATATTCTTCCTGTAAGAGCGGAACTGGACGAAGAGAACAGATTCCCTTCGGAGATAATGAAGGTAATTGCCCGGAGTGATCTCTTTTCTATCTACATTCCAGAGGAGTATGGCGGAACAGGAATGGGAAGCCTCTCCCTGGTTGTGGCCACTGAAGAACTCAGCCGCTACTGCGGCGGTATCGCAGTTTCCTATGCCGCAAATGCACTTGGCGCCATGCCGATTATTCTCATGGGCAACGAGGAGCAGAAAAAGAAGTACCTGCCTCAGCTGGCAACAGGTGAAAAGCTCAGCGCATTCGCTCTCACTGAGCCTGAGGCAGGCAGCGATGCAGGGAGCATAAAGACAAGGGCAATCAAAGACGGTGACCACTATGTGCTCAACGGCACCAAACAGTGGATTACCAACGGCGGTGAGGCACAGATTTACACAGTGATCGCCCTTACTGATCCTGACAGAGGAGCCAGAGGAGCCAGCGCGTTCATAGTGGAGGAGGGCACTCCCGGATTCAGCTACGGCAAGAAGGAAGACAAGATGGGTATCAGGGCTTCCGCAACGAGAGAGCTCATCTTCGAAGACTGCCGTATACCTGCTGAGAATCTCATAGCCAGAGAGGGAATGGGCTTCATGGTTGCCATGCGCACCCTTGACAACTCCCGTCCTGGTGTGGCGGCTCAGGCTGTGGGAATAGCCCAGGGCGCACTGGACGAGGCTCTCAAGTATGCCTCTGAGAGAAAGCAGTTCGGAGCGAGAATTGACTCATTCCAGGGTCTTCAGTTCATGCTTGCAGACATGGGCACTCAGGTGGAAGCTGCCAGGGCTCTTACTTATGCAGCTGCAAGAATGATTGATAACGGCGCAAGGAAGTTCGAGAAGGAATCTGCAATGGCAAAGGTATTCGCAAGTGATGTTGCCATGAAGGTTACAACTGATGCAGTGCAGATACTGGGCGGTTACGGTTACATGAGAGAGTATCCTGTTGAGAAGATGATGCGCGATGCGAAGATTACACAGATATACGAAGGCACCAATCAGATACAGAGAAGTGTCATTGCCCACGGAATGATAAAGGAAGCCGGGAGGAAGTAGGAGCAGATGAACTTTGTTGTTGCTGTAAAGCAGGTGCCTGACACCGCTGAAGTCAGAATAGACCCGGAAAGGGGAACCCTTATCAGAAAGGGTGTTCCTTCCATTCTGAATCCCTTTGATGTTTATGCCCTTGAGGAAGCTCTCAGGTGGCGTGACGAACTGGGAGGAACAGTTACTGTTATAACAATGGGTCCCAGGCAGGCTGAAGATGTCCTCCGTGAAGCCATCTCCCTGGGGGCAGATGAAGCAATACTGCTTAACGACAGGGCATTTGCAGGGGCAGATACCTGGGCAACCGGTCATACCCTTGCTGCGGCAGTGGAAAGGCTGGGAGAGGTGGATGCTGTTTTCTTCGGAAAGCAGGCTATTGATGGTGATACAGCCCAGACCGGCCCCAGTGTTGCAGCTTCTCTTGACTGGGTTCAGGTTACCTTTGTTGGCAAAGTGAGGGAGATGACCAAGGACACAGTTACAGTTGAACGATATGTTGAGACTGGAACTCAGGTTGTGCGGGCTTCTCTTCCTGCTGTTCTAACCATTCTCAAGGATGCCAATACTCCCAGAGTGTCAAGTCTCAGAAGCAAAATGAGGGCCCGAAAGGCAGATATTCCTGTATGGGGAATTGAGGAGCTTGGTCTTCCAAAAGAGGTTACCGGCCTTAAAGGTTCACCTACCAGGGTCGTCGCAACCAGAACACCTGAAGTGCGCAAGACCGGAAAAGTTCATACCGGTTCACCTGAGGAACTTGCTTCTATGCTGGCAGACAGGCTTTTAGGCCAGAGAGAGGAGGGCTGACATGAGCGAAGATCTGAACAGACCTCACATTTTTGATCACAGTGCTGAAGAACTGGCAGAATACAGCGGTATTCTAGTTCTCTGTGAGCTCAGGGACGGCAGTCCTGACCGCAGCGCTCTTGAACTTCTCGGAGAGGCCAGAAGGCTTGCAGGCGGAACCAGGAAAGTCTCTGCGCTTGTTGTAACCAACACTTCGGGTAATGCTGCGGAAGAGCTGATACATGCAGGTGCCGACAGGGTTATAAGAGCATTGCACCCTTCCTTTGAGCACTTCACCACAGAGCCCTGGAGCAGAGCTCTGGCCAGTGCCATAATATCAGAGAAGCCTGAGATTGTTATTGCTGCTGCAACGACCACAGGCCGTGATGTTATGCCCAGGGTTGCCAAAATGCTTGATACAGGCCTTACAGCAGACTGCACAGAGCTGGTTATTGATACCGAGAGCGGATTATTAAGGCAGACAAGACCAGCCTTTGGCGGTAACCTGATGGCTACAATTCTCTGCGACAGAACCAGACCTCAGATGTCAACTGTTCGTCCCGGTGTGATGAAAGCCCTTGAGCCGGATGCTTCAAGAAAAGGTGAGATAATCGATATGGATATCACGCCTGAAATAGTAGCATCAAGAGCAGAAGTCCTTGAGTTCATTCCCACTGAAGGTGACGAAGTGGACATCTCGGAAGCTGAGATAATCATCTCCGGCGGAAGAGGAATGAAAGAGCCTTCCAATTTCGACATGCTGCATGACCTTGCTCATCTTCTCGGCGCCACTGTCGGTGCCAGCAGAGCAGCTGTGGACAACGGCTGGATAGAGTATCCCAGACAGGTGGGGCAGACAGGCAAGACTGTTCAGCCTGCAACATATCTGGCTGTGGGTATCTCAGGGGCAGTTCAGCACCGTGTGGGGATGCAGTCTTCAGACACTATCTACGCCTTGAACAAAGACCCTGATTCCAACATCTTCCAGTTCTGCACAGAGGGATTTGTGGGAGACCTTTTTGAGGTGATTCCCGCACTGATCAAAGAAATCAGGAAGAGAAAAGGTCAATAGTGAATAACGCCCCATGTCTTCAGGGGCGGCTTCAGCCCAGGGGGACATGGCTTGAAACAATTGCAGCTTATGTATGGCAAATCCTGCCTTGAACGGTCTTCCAGGGGAGTTATTGCGTGAAAAGTATTGCAAGTTCTCCGAAGTTTCATCGCTACAGCGCCGCAGGTGTTCTTCATGTGCACAGTACCAGATCAGACGGCAGAGGCGAACCTGAAGAGATAGTTCAGGCTGGTATTGAAGCAGGGCTGGATTTTATTGCTTTCAATGACCACCGGAACCTGAAACTCATGGAAGAAGGGTGGCACGGCAGAAAAACCGGAAATCTTATTTCCATAACAGGTTCGGAGCTTCAGCACACAGACCTTAAGAATCACCTTCTGGTTTACGGCGTTGAGCATGTAAAACCTGGAGGGCACATTCTTGATCAGCTGGCAGGTGTGAAGCAGGATGGAGGCATTGCAATCATTGCCCATCCCTGTGAGAAACGGCCTCTTATACCAGGCCTGGGAGAGTTCCCATGGTCTTTCGGAACCGATTGCGCAGTTGACGGAATTGAAGGCTGGAACTGGATGAGCAGCTGGAAACGCCGTGTTGATCCTGTTAATGTCTGGAACCGCATAAAGTATCCAGATGACATGGTTCGTCATCCGAACAGAAACGCTGTTGACATGTGGTTTGAAACTGGCGGCGCGCTGGCAGGCGGTGCTGATGCCCACGGACACAGGATAATGGGGAGGGATGTTTTCGCCTATTCAATGCTCTTTCGCCGTCTTAAGACTCATATCCTTCTGAACCGGCCTTTTGCCACTCCTGAGCAGTTCTGTGAGGCTCTTCGAACAGGCAGCTGCTTCATGAGCAATGCCATTGCCGGTGATGCTTCCGAATACAGATCTGCTGTGAGCAGTGAGAAACTCTATCTGAAACTTCCAGGCAGAGGCAGGGTATCATTCAGGGAGAAGGATTGCGAAATGAGTCCCCCTGTTCTGTTTGAGGAAGGTGTTCACTGTCTCGGCAAGGTGAATCTTCCTGTGTACATTGAGATATACAGAAATGGAAGAACCTGGATAGCCCAGGGTATCCAGGCGGAGGAAAAATGAGAAACTACATGCTTCCTGTGCTTTTTATTCTTTCCCTTGCTGCAGCAGATCCTGTTGATACAGCCTATTTGGTGCTGGATGCAATCCAGTGGCAGGACGGCTATCGCCTTGAAGATCTCCTATCTGAGGATCTTTACCTTACTGTAGTACAGTTTCTCGACCAGGCTCGTGATCTGGCAGAGGCAGATCCAGTTCTGGCAGAAAACATGCTGAATCAGAGATACAACGGCAGAATCACCGTGGAAGATATTACGAACATGAACAATCAGGATCTTATCGGAAAGCTGCTCGGTGAAGTGAATCTGCCTTCAGCAGATGGGGTGGAAAGGGAATCGGCAAATCTTCAGGGAAGAAATGCAGCAGTTGTGCTTTTCTGGCCTGGAGGCGGTTCAGTTTCTTTTCAAATGGTGTGGGAGAACAGTGACTGGCATGTAACCGACAGCAGCATACTTCATGGGCTCTTCAACTGAGCTGACAGTCTTTCTCAGTCTTCCATTTCAAGGGGAGTTCTCATAATAACCAGAACAGAGGAGAAAGGAACAACAAAGTACCTGTTGGAATCAACCTGTACTTCCCATGAGGCAGACTTGACATAGAGAACGAAGTCGCCTTTTTCCACCTGAAGAGGGTAATGGCGCATAACCGGTGTTGTAGCGTTCTGCCAGGGCTCCCTTGAACTGTCTGCAGGCTCAGGTATCGGATACCCTGGCCCTACTGCCTCAACCCAGCCTGCCAGTACTCTTTTCTTGTCAACTGCCGATTCCGGTACATAAAGGCCGGAATCGGTTCTTTCCCCAGCTGTGGGAGGGCTGACCAGTATACGGTCGCCGGTGACCATCAGTTTTCTTTCGCCGATTAGAATAGAGTCGACCATGAATACCTGCCCGAAAAAAGAAGTGGCGGAGGACCGGGGACTCGAACCCCGAAGGGTGATTAGCCCGGCGGATTTCAAATCCGCTGCCTTACCAATTAGACTAGTCCTCCGTAGGGCGGTAATTTATACTAATTCAATCTGAAGGTCAAACCCTTACACTACAGGAGGTCTCATCTGAAGACGGAAGTGGAACTCAAATACCCTGTTGCAGACTTTTCCGAAATAAGGGGAAAGCTTGCGGCTCTGGGGGCAGAACAGCTTTGTATGCCGGTGCAGGAGATTAACCACATTTTTGATAAACCTGACGGAGTACTCTCAAAGAACGGTATTCTGCTCAGGCTTCGCCATGTTTCTGAGAAGGTGATTCTTACCGTGAAAGAGCCGGTGGAGCACGACAGTGTAAAGATAAGGAAGGAACACGAAACCCGATTGAGTATAACCATAGGCGCAGGTGCCCTGATGCTGAATGCTCTCGGGTTTCACTCTGTCTATTACTACGAGAAGATTCGTGAAGAATGGGCGTTTCAAGGGGCACATATCTGCCTTGATGAACTCTACTTCGGAAAGTTTGTGGAGATTGAGTGCGAATCTGTGGAGCATCTGGGCAGTGTATCTGCCCGGCTGGGACTGGACAGGAAGAGTGGGCTGAAGGAGAGTTACAGAACTCTGGAATTGCAGCTTTCCGGCGGCAGAAAGTCTTAACTCTTGACAGAAGACGGTTTTGGTAGCATAAACCCGCCTGCTGAATGGAAGCTAGACAAGCATAATACACGCAGGGAGATATTGTGAATCAGCGTACAGTACAGGAGAGACAGCTCAAGAGTGACATTCACTTCAAGAATGAGCTTCGCAGGGATCTGGCAGAGAGTCTCAAGCAGCTTCACAGCTGGCAGGAGAAGCTTGGAACCATAAAGAACAGCCGCAAAGAAAAGAAGCTCGAAGAGACAGTGTCTCGCTATGCGGACTATATCCATGAACTTAAACTCTTCCTTACACCGGTTCTTGATGATCTTGAGACAAGGATAAAGGATGAGATGAGTTTCAGTGAAGATGAGATTACCTCTTTCAGAAAGGAAGTTGCCCGGGAGACTGTTCAGGCTGCCGAAGCCCGCAAGGCTTTTGATAAAGCCCGTGAAGTCCTTCAGGGCGCTGAATCAGGGAAGAAGGTTGAACCTGAAGAGCTTAAGGCCGCAAGGGAGGCTTACAGCAAGGCTTTCAGGGCATTCAGGCTTGAGAGTACCGAGCTGAAGATTGCAAAGGAGGAGCTTGCCAGCGAGCTTCGCGACAAGGAAATCTTCACCAGGGAACTGAAGCGAATCATGGTTGAGCGTCATTTTATGGCTGAGGTGTAGTGGAAGTCTTTCCAGTTGCAAAGATAAGAAACAGGGCGCTGCTTGCTGCAGCGTCCTGTCTTCTTATCAGTCTGCCGTTCATCATTCGGGGCAGAGCTGTTTCGCTGATTCTTTCTGTGATTTGGGCAGCAGGCATCTTGTACTTCTGTCTTTTTCTCAGAAAGTACATCAAAAGGGAAAAAGTTGCTGAAAAAGGCATTACTCCAGGTGTAAGAGAGGCACTTGAGCAGAAGGTTTCCTTCTACGGAAAGCTGTCCGGCGAAGAGAAAAAGAATTACGAAAACTGTATAGCAGTTTTTCTCTCTGAGCACAGAATTACAGGTGTGGACGGTGTTGAAATCACCGATACTGTAAAGGCTCTTGTTGCGGCCACAGCAGTCAGACTTACATTCAGGAGGCCTGGATGGGAGTACCACAACTTCGGTGAGATTCTTATCTACCCATCCGGTTTCGCCGCTGACTCCTACTCTACAAAAGGCGGAGGCGGTTTTAACGCCGCAGGTATGGTACACTCCCAGGGAGGGGTTATTCTTTCCCTTCCTCACCTGCTCAGGAGCTTTGAACACGGTAACGACGGTTTCAATATAGGCTACCATGAATTTGCCCATGTACTTGATGGAAGAAGACCTGACGGAGTTCCAGACGAACTTTCACTGGGTTCCTACAAGCCCTGGGCTGAAGCCATGCAGAAAGAGTTTGAAAAGGTTCACCGTCACAAGTCCGTACTCAGGGACTATGCAGGAACTAATCCAGCTGAATTCTTTGCCTGTGCTGTGGAATACTTCTTTGAAAAGCCTGAAAAGATGAAGGAGATGGCTCCGGAAGTCTACAGGCAGCTCAGTGCCTTCTTCAATCAGGACCCTGCATAGCTCTCAGCCAGGCCTCAAATGACGCATTCCGCTGGTTCTTATCCGTTCAGGCGTCGTTGCAGATTCGGTTACATAGCCTCCGGCTATGCGCCCTCTTCTGCGCCTGGCCTGACCAGATAATACCTGCGCGGACCTTCGCCGTTTGAAGCCTGGCAGAGCGCTAAATTCAGCCAGGCCTCAAATGACGCATTCCGCTGGTTCTTATCCGTTCAGGCGTCGTTGCAGATTCGGTTACATAGCCTCCGGCTATGCGCCCTCTTCTGCGCCTGGCCTGACCAGATAATACCTGCGCGGACCTTCGCCGTTTGAACTAATCAGTTCTTCTTGCCTGATGAACCTGGCTTTACTATCTCCAACCCCTCTTTGCACATGGGACAGTCCTCCGGAGCCCAGCTCTCGGCGTTCACGGTGAGCAGGGCACGCCAGGGAACAGGCAGCTCCAGCCTGCCGTCGGTTCTGTCAACCAGAAGCCCTGTCATTACCACCTGGGCTCCAAGTTCTTCAAGAACCTGAATGGATTCCCTTACGCTTCCACCGGTGGTAACCACATCCTCGACCAGAAGAACCCTGGCCCCTTTTACCAGGTCCATGAACCCTGAACGGATGCCCATCTTTCCCTCAGGGTCCCTCTGAAGGAAGGCAAAAGGTTTGTTCATGGCGAAAGCTGCGGCAAATCCAAAAACGATTGCTCCAAACGCAGGAGCGCAGACAACATCAACCGACTGGGCAATGTCGTTCATCTGCTCTGCGGTCATTCTGCCAAGTTCCATGACCAGATCAGGTCTTCCAGCCACTTTGATTTTTTCGAAATAGAGCTTTCCGTGTCGCCCTGAAGTGTATCTGAAATGACCTTCAAGAAGGGCGTCGCACTCCTGAAGTATGTCCAATACCTTTTTCTCGCTCATCCTGTCCTTTCAATGGTTTTAAAAATACGGTTTTTCTTACAGGGAGTATGCTCAGTTTCTGTGTATTCACGCAAGACTTTTAAGAGTGTCGCAGAAGCATGTCATGCAAAAGGTATGTTCATAGGCATAAAAAGCCTGAGAAAGAGTTAGCAGAGGTTTATGAAGAGGCGCTAATATCAGGGGCTGAAACTAAAGGGAAGCTGAATGGGAAGGGGGCCTTCATTTTCACTGACACTTCCAAAGCGCCACTGTTCAATTGTCCTGATAAGCTCAAGCTCAAATGCCTGATTGTACATATTGGATGAGACTATCTCAGCATCTGAGACTCTGCCGCTGGGATGTATTATCATGGCAACCTCAACACGGCCCATGAGGAGAGGGTCGGTTCTGAGATGCTTGTTGTATACATACATCACCTGGCTTCGTTTCTCAGCCACCAGCTCGGCGATTTCTTCTGCGGATCTGGATGAATAGCTGTTTCTGCCTGGTGTTCCCGGGCTGGCTACTTCTGTGAAGGTATCGCTGAATACCATAACTTCTCTGCCAAGGGCGTCAGCCTGGGCTGCAATACCTGAGGCCTCAATGGCGGAGTGACCTCCTCCTGCGGAACCTGCCAGACCTATGCCCTCCTGAGGGGCAGATGCAAAACCGCCTCCGTTGTTCAGGGCTGTAACATCAATACCCCCTGAGCCTGAAAGCATGGCAATAAGATCACTGGTGTTTGCAGGTTGTGTTTCTTCTTCGAGAGGTGAAGTAACAAGTTCATCAGGATTAAGATTTCCAGTTGCAGTTGTATCAGCTGCGGCGACGGCAACTCCTGCTGCGTCAGGAAGAGCTGCCATCTCAAACTGCAGCATATGACTGTCGCCTGGCTGGGCAGTAAGCAGATAGTTTTCTGTTTCGTATCCTACCTGATAGACATCTATGTTGTAGTTCTCGCCTCCAATGAGACCGTCAAGCATTATAGGGGTCACCCCCATAAGCTGCCCGTCCAGTGTTACAAATGCTCCTGCAGGTTCACTTCTTACCATCGCAGAAGCCATTGTGTTGTTACGGACTTCATCAAGAAGGCTCTGCAGTCTGGGATTTGCCCTGGGGCTAAGGTCGTAGTACACATCAATACGGAGGATCTGTGCATATGCCGATGCTGCTGCTGTTCTGTTGCCCATAGCGAAGTAGGAACTGCCCAGACGATCCCAGGCTCTTATTTCTTCGTCAAAGGAAAGATTTTCGGCGTAGAGCATCTGCTCCAGCGCAACGATGGCACCTGGAATATCCCCCATTTCATATAAATCAATGGCTTCATCCACTGTGGATACAGCAGTAAGTGCAAGAACTGAGATGGCAAATACAGAGTGCAGAACCTACCCTCCTTCCTGCACTTTCTGTCATACAACCTCTCGATGCTATTATTCTCCAGCTTTGCCTCTGAGTCAACAGGTTCCTGAACCAATGGTGGAACCTGCGTGAGGTGATTTGAATAAGTACGGAAGGAAGCCTTTTGTCTGGTCTGTTCACCTGGGAGTCGAGAAATGAATAAAAAATCGGAACTCCGCTTGCAGTATTCTTTATGAATGCCTGCAGTACAGGTACTTCTATTGCTACACCTCCTGATTTCTATTCTGACATGGACAGCACATGGAGGCTGACGCGCTATTTTCAGCTGGCTTATGAATTCGGGAACCTGGAAGAGTTCATGAACTGCCTCCACAGTGATTCTGAGTTCTTTTTTGAAAGCAAGTCTGTCAAGAACAGTGCGATATACAGCAGCTGGGGCAGGGTGAAAGAGAAACTTTACCGCTCCGGAATGTTTGCCGGTGAAAAAGCTGAAGTCATTGAGCTTCTATCGGCAGGTACAGGCGAATCTCCCTGGTATGGTGATTCAACAGGTTCAACAATTATGCTTTTTCGTTCTTTCGACCTGAAGGTTTTCAGCCATGAAACAGGAGAGCAGAATGGTCACAGAGCAATGAGAGGAGCTTCTGGTGAAGCCTGATACCGATGGACAGTACAGAATCCGGCAATGGGAAATATGCCTGATGTATGATCCCTGCTGAGGATGGAACGATTCCAAAGGAAAAATGTTATATTCCTGTATCTTATGATGACAGGGTTTTGACAATATCTGGAAGAGGTTAATAGTGAAAAAATCAAGAACACTGGTCGCAGCTCTGGTTTTTGCCGGTCTTTTGGGTACTGCATGTCTTTTCAGTCCTGATCCCAATAATGGAACCTCTGTGGGGTTCTATTCTCCAGTGGACAGTGCCTGGAAGGTTATCTACAACTTTCAGCTGGCATACGAAACCAAGAATTTTGACGAATACCAGAAGTGTCTTCATGATGAATTCGAGTTTATTCTTCTGGAGCAGGACTGGGGTGACTACAATGGCGATGGCGTAATCGATGAATCCTGGGGAAAAGACCTGGAGGAACTTTACACTCAGAGAATGTTTCAGAGTGACAATGCAGATGTCATTGAGCTGATTCTCACAGGTACCAATGAATCGCCCTACTATGGTGACACCACAGGTGCAACTGTTCAGATGATGCGCTCATTTGAGCTGAAGGTATACTATTACGAAGACGGCACCCAGAAAGGAGTCAGGGCCCAGGGCCAGGCTCTTTTCCTGGTGAAGCCGGGTCCAAACGGCGATTACCAGATATGGCAGTGGACCGACCTCTCTGAGGTCTGATTCTGTTTCTTTTAATCGTTTCGCTGTTTGCAGGAGTTCAGCCCTTGCAGACTGGCAGGTACTGGGTATTTTTTGCCGATCGGGGCTCTGATGTGGCTGCCAGGCTGGAAGAGGCTGAAGAGTTTATAGCTCTCGGTCCTTCTGCGGCCAGAAGGGAATCGGCCCGCTGTCTTGCTGCTGACCAGTATGACCTTCTTCCATGGGCTCCTTATGTTGAGCGCGTAGAGTCTTTAGCCGGTTCTGAAGCTGTTGTGCAGTCCCGATACCTTAATGCGGTGACAATTGAGCTTACTGATGCCCAGGTTCAGGAACTTCTCTCAACAGATATAGTCTCTGAAGTAAGGCCTGTATGCGCTTCAACCTTCTCTCCACCTGAGGAGACGCCTGCTGCCGATTCATATGGTCTTTCTCTTTCACAGCTTGAGCAGACAGGAATTACTGATCTTCATCAGAGAGGCTGGACAGGTAGCGGGGTTACTGTGGGGATTCTTGACACAGGCTTTGAGTTGGATCATCCTGCACTGCAGTCTGTGAATGTTCTTGCTGAATGGGATTTCATCAACGATGACAGTGTGGTTGCCTGGGAAGAGGGCGATGATCCTGACCAGCCATCCCATGGAACCAGGGTTCTTTCTGTCATGGCAGGATACGATTCAGGGTTCTATGTGGGCGGCGCTTTCGGCGCTTCTTTCGTTCTGGGAAAAACAGAGGATATCGGTGACGAGTCTCAGGTTGAGGAGGATTACTGGGTTGCAGGACTTGAGTGGCTTGATTCTCAGGGAGTTCAGCTTCTGAACAGTTCTCTGGGCTACATTGACTGGTATGAGCCCTGGCAAATGGACGGGAACACCGCTGTTACTACTGTCGCAGCAGATCTTGCTGCCTCAAAAGGTCTCATGGTTTACAATGCAGCAGGCAACGAAGGCCCCGGCGACACCACACTGATAGCTCCCTCAGATGGAGATTCGGTGTTTTCTTCAGGGGCAGTTGACGGTTCCGGTCTCATCGCAGATTTTTCCAGCAGAGGCCCCACAGCCGACGGAAGAATCAAACCGGATGGCTGTTCCAGAGGGCAGATGACTGTTGCAGTCTCCTGGCCTGGAACAGGCTATTCAACTGTTAACGGTACCAGCTTTGCCTCTCCTCTTACTGCTTCAGCGGCAGCCTGCGTTGCTTCCGCTCACCCTGAATGGTCCATGATGAGAGTTTACGACGCCCTCAGAGAAACCGCTGACAGAAGTGATTCGCCTGATAACGAATACGGCAACGGAGTAATAAACGCCTGGAGTGCCGTTCTGCACAGGTCTGTTGCCGGAAGGGTAAGAAGAAGCGATACAGGAGAACCTTTGGAGAACATAACTGTTGTTGTTACCATGGAATCAGGTACTTCGGTTTCTGTAACCACCAATAGCCAGGGATGTTTTGCCGTGGAGCCTGGAGAGCTGGGCAATTTCACCGCTGTATCCAGTGGTTGGGGAGAAGCTGTTCCTGTATCAGGAACCCTGGATGAGAATGGCTCAGAGATATTCATTTTTGCTGATCCTGTGAACAGTTCACAGCCTCCCTCAGTTTATCCCAATCCTTCTTCCTGGGAGTTCTACATAGGGTTTGATGTGGTTCAGGAGTCTGCTGATGTTACACTTACAATCTTTACTGTTACCGGAGATAAGGTATTCACAGAAGAGCGGCCTTCACTTCCGGCAGGTTGTTACCGGGCTCCTGTGGCAGGTGAAGCATTTTACTGGAATGGAACAAGTTCTTCAGGAGATACAATGGCCTCCGGGCAGTACATCGCTCTGCTCAGAACAGGCGATTCTGTTGAATTGCTCAATCTTGCCCTTATCAGAGGTGCGGAGGAAAACCTGTGAAGGACAAGCTGCTCAGACTGATACTGCCTCTGGCGGTGGTAGCTGTTCTCCACTTTGCAGGTATAATAAATCTCTCTATTCTCCCCTTTGAAGATGCTGACTTTCAGATAACTCTTGTAACTGTTATTATTTATCTTGTATGGTCAGTTCTTGATGGAGGAACGGCTGCAGATTCTTCCAGAATCACCCTCTATGCAGTGCTTCTGGTAAGTGTCCTTGATGCTTTTCTTCTAAGACTTACAGTCTTCAGCGAGCTTATCTGGTTCAGATGGGCAGGTACAGTGATACTTGCAGCTGCCTGTACAGCAAGATTAACTGGTAAACTACCTGTATACAGCAGAGTAGGGCAGATGACCGGCTTCGCTCTAGGGCTGGGATCTGTTGCAGGAATTATTGTCTCTCTCTTTCCGGGTATTCCGTCGGCATTAAGAGAGCAGAGAAGTTGAAGGCTCTTGTTCAGAGAGTCTCGCAGGCATCAGTGAGTGTCAGCGGCGAAGTTACAGGCTCCATAGGCTCCGGTCTTCTTGTGCTTGCAGGTTTCAGGGAAAGCGATACCCCTTCAGACCTTGACTGGATGACAGAAAAAATAACCGGCCTGAGAATATTCACTGATGAAAACGGAAAAATGAATAAATCCCTTTTGGATACAGGTGGCGGAATGCTGATTATAAGCCAGTTCACCCTCCATGCAGATACCAGAAAGGGAAAGAGACCCAGTTTTGTAAAAGCAGCATCTCCGGAAACAGCTGAGATTCTCTACAGACTCTTTATTCAGAAAGTAAAGGACAGAGGTGTAGAGACAGGTGAGGGGGTTTTCGGTGCCATGATGAGCGTATCACTTGTGAACGACGGTCCTGTGACAATCATGATTGATTCACCATCTGAAAGGTCTGAATGAGTTACTGGTATCCGGTTCAGAAAGAGCTTGTTCTTGCAAGCAGGTCTCCAAGGCGCACAGAGATACTCACAATGGCAGGGGTTCCTCACATTATTCACCCGTCAGAAGTGAAGGAATCCTTCATGGAAGGCCCCCCTGAAGGAGTGGTGGTTCACTGGGCAGCAAAGAAGGCCGCCGATGTTTCAACTGCATTTCCAGATCATCCGGTCCTTGGAGCGGATACAATGGTTTATCAGAATGGTCTTCTTATGGGCAAACCTTCAGACAGAGACGAAGCAGTGAAAATGGTTACTTCTCTCTCCGGCAATTGGCATGATGTATTCGGCGGAGTAGCCCTGGTCTGGAAGAGCAGAGGCATATCGTTCAGTTTTCATGAGGCAACAAGGGTTAGGTTCAGAGAACTCCACAGGGATGAAATTGAAGCCTATGTGGACTCAGGAGAGCCTATGGACAAGGCCGGGGCTTATGGAATTCAGGGGCTGGGCTCTCTTCTGGTAGACAGGGTGGATGGCTCTTACTTTAATGTAATGGGACTTCCAGTAGCTCAGCTTCTCAGCAGATTCAGAAACAGCCTTAAATAAGAAGGGGCACGGCAGTGCCATGCCCCTGGCGCAAAAGACAGCTATCTTACAACAGCTACAGATTTGGTTACTGATATGCCATTGCTGTCAGTAAGCCTTACCATATAGACTCCGGCTTCGTTTACAGTAACACTGTTAAGGTCGCCTGCGTTACCTGACGCTACAGTTCTTCCGGAAATATCAAAGACCTGCACTGTTCCCTGTGTTCCTGCAGGAACGCTGGCGGTAATGCTGAATGTTCCTGCTGAAGGATTTGGCCCCACAGACAGCACCGGTTCTGTCCACCCGTTCCACTGACCATCCTCAATGCCTGTCTGCAGTTCCGTGAACTTTGCCCAGTGAGCATTCTCAACTTCATGCTGTGATTGCTGATAGTGGCACTGAACGAAGGTTGCGAGGTAGAGTTCTTCCGGGTCCCATGAGGAATCAATTTCGTAATCTGCGTCAAAGTACAGAGTGTCTGGGAATGGGCCGCTGAAGTTGATTTCTTCTCCATAGGGCCCAAGAATGTTGTCTCTGAATGCCTGCTCGAAGACAGAGCCTGACCAGTACCCCACACCTGGAATGTTGTCTTCAACCAGAATAGGCCACAGCATCATTGGTACTGTCCACTGAGGGTCTTCCTCTGCAACAACCATTATGCTCATTGTACCTGAGGTGTTGTCGCCATTTCTTGCAACCTCAATATCAATGATAGCCGGCACTGAGACTCTGGAGTCGAAGCTGGATTGAAGTGATGATGCACTACAGTTTACTATACCATCCATCTTGAAATAAGGGACGCCGGAGACACCGTACTGAGCCTTTCGTACTGCCTGCTCAGTGGGGTTGGCAACATAGATGGGATCATTGGCTGTAGGCCAGTTAACATGGGTTCTGATTACAGCCAGATTGCCGTTGGGAAGGTTAGCGTTCACAAAGGCGTTAACCTGAGGTTCAGCACTCCAGCACGGCGGACAGCCGCAGTTTGTGAAATCTTCAAAGAGTACCACTCTGTCTGCGGCAAATAATGAGGCCGGTATCATCAGAACCATGAATACGAAAATGCATTTTTTCATGGAAAACTTCCTTTCTGTAATGCGCCATTGTATCCTCGTAAAAATAAGATAACAGATTATTCAGATATGGAAAAGGGTATGCAGAAGTATATGGCCGAATTTGCACATAGTCTTAAGCTATATGATAACAGCGACTGTTTCTGTAAGCATTTCTTCTGAAGCAGTTGAAAGCCTTGCGATATACAGACCGGTTTCTTACAAGTGGCTGTTCGCCGCACCGGAGGTGATTTCTCTGCAGGTTACATCAATTATGTCAAAAGTAGAGATCATGCCTGAGAGAATAGTGAAGAATGGTGCGAAATTGCCGAAAGAAGGATTAGTGCCAACTTTGAGAGACAGGGTTTTCGAAGCCTCCTGAATGCCCATTGCTTTGACCGGTGTGTTGCAGCAGCCGGTATTGAATACCTCTTTAGCCGAGTAGTCAATTACATAAGTGATTATTCCAATGTTTTCATGCCCCTATTATGGAGATTGTCGATGGATATGGTCTGGTGAACTGAAGTTCAACCCTGTCTGATTCAACAGGAGATAGTCTGAGTATCCAGTTAACTGTTAAACCGCTGAATACAATCCATTCATCTGTGTAGTAGATATCGTTTTCAAAAAGTGCCGAAAGAAACGAACCTGGCCCATGTACTGAAGGTTTTTTTCTGCGATGATATCATAGTGTACCTGTCCCGATGCAGAGTCATCGGTTATTAAAACCTGAATGTCAAGAATTGCCGGTAGAGCTAGTCTGATGTCAACTGCTGTTTTACATTCAGTGTTATTCTATTCTGTTTGCTCAAATATTCTATCGCAGAAGAAATATGGTATATAACCTGTTCCGTAGAAGTCGCTTATCATATCCATGTATTACCAACTTGCAGGCTCGTTACAGAACAGAGCCATTGGAGCAATTTGCCCTCTATCGACATAGGATTAAATGAAAGAATGAACCGCGTCTGCGGCTATTACACAGGAGTCTCAAACTGTGGCACTGAACTCTCCAATAGTTACCACTCTGTCAGCTGAAGAAGCAGAGTCTGTAAATATTAGAATCATACTCACATAAAAAGTTTTCATTTTGAAACTCTCTTTCGGTTTTCTGTATTGCAAAAAATCCCAACAGTTTTGTGCTGATTCTTGCAGTGCAACTTCAGAAACAAGCTAATATCTGTTTACACTGACTTTCAAATCAGTATAAATCATACCGAAACGATTGCAGCATAGTCATGCTGCCTGGTTGGCAGAAGCTGCGTATCACATAGCTGTTCATACTATTTTATGTTCACTGCCGTACAGTCTCAAGGATGAACTGACGACTGCCTTCTTGCTTGTACTTTCGTGTTTTGCAGGGTTTTTGTCGTTGACAATTCATACAACATAACCTATAGATTGTAACCAGTTTTAGTGGAGAGGTGTCCGAGCTGGCCGAAGGAGCACGGTTGGAAACCGTGTATGGCGTTATTCGTCATCGAGGGTTCGAATCCCTCCCTCTCCGCCATTACTGACAGGCGGCGGGCTCTGTGATCCAGGGCGGTTCTTGTGGTGCCCATTTCCCGTCCGGCATACCCCGGTGCCTCTGATGACTACAGTCATAAACCACGTTTTCTTCTTTACACGGGGGTATGTATATGGCCGATGCCTTTACCAGCGAAACTTACAATGCTCTTTGCAGAGATGCTGAAGGGTATCTGGCCAGAGGGCTTGCCGAACAGGCTCGTGAACTCCTTATCAAGGCAACAAGTCTCATCGGAACGAGACCCAGGGCGCGAAGCCTGCTGGCAGATGCCTGTATGCAGCTTGGGCTGTGGAAAGAGGCAGAAGCCCAGCTTGAAGCTCTTGCCACTCTTGAAGTTGATAACATCTATACCCATTTCAGACTTGGGCAGGTACTTGAGGAAACAGGAGAAAATGAACTGGCAAGGGATAATTTCCTTGTTGTTCTGGACATGAATCCAGATCACCACGGAGCCAAAGTTGCACTTGCAAGGCTTGAAAAAACTCCGTCTGCAAGCTCTTCCTCTGAAACTGCCAGAAAGCCGGAAGGACAGCAGGTTTTCGCCGACTACCCTGAGGCGAAAGATATTTTTGCCGGTGAGAGTTCAGAGATAGATGATCTGCTGAACAACATAGGTCTGGGAGAGAACAAGAATATGGCAGGAGTTGATGCCCTTCTTGATTCAATAGGTATCAATGATGAGAAGAAGGATGAGAAACACAAAGTTGATTTCGATAATATCTTTGGCAACTCAGGTTCTGATGAGCCGGATGGTGATTCTCCTGTAATGACTGAAAAAAGTGGTCAGCAAGCAAAGCGCTCTTTTGCCGATCGAGAAAAGAGGACAACGGATTTCAGCGCCATTTTCAGCGGAAACGCAGAAGCTGAAGAACCTGTTCCCGAAGAGAAATTCTCACAGGAATCTGAACCTGCTGCAGAAGAATCTCCTTCGAAAGAGCCTGTATCTGAATCGCCTGAAGCTGACCTCAGCGCTATCTTCGGCTCCGGTTCTTCTGAAGAAGCAGCTGCGGCTGAACCTGCAGAAGATGTTGCAGAAGAGATATTCCCACAGGAACCTGAGCCTGTGCTGGAAGATCCTCCAGAGGAGTTTCCAGTGGAGGAGCCTTCAATTGAGAGGCAGCCTTCAGATAAACATGTTGATGATTCTCATATCGCTGAGCTTGATCTAATCTTCGGTGAGATTCCTGCCTCTGAACCTGCTGCAGAAGAATCTCCTTCGAAAGAGCCTGTATCTGAATCACCTGAAGCTGACCTCAGCGCTATCTTCGGCTCCGGTTCTTCTGAAGAAGCAGCTGCGGCTGAACCTGCGGAAGATGTTGCAGAAGAGAATTTCTCACAGGAATCTGAACCTGCTGCAGAAGAATCTCTTTCAGAAGAGCCTTTACCTGAATCACCTGAAGCTGATCTCAGCGCTATCTTCATCTCCGGTTCTTCTGAAGAAGCAGCTGCGGCTGAACCTCCAGAGGAGGAACCTCCAGAGGAGGAACCTTCAGTGGAGGAATCGTCTGCTGATGAAGTACCGCCTGAATCAGAAGAGAACCGGGAACTGGAGGAGGCACAGAGTGAGGCAGCTCAGGAGGAAGAGCCTGTCGGAATAACTATAGAGGTTCCTGTTGTTGCTGAAGTAGATTCTGACCAGTCTTCTTCTGTTGAAGGATCACCTGTATCTGAGGAACCGGAGCCTGAGTACGGAACTGAAACTGTAGTCTATACTGTATTGCCTGGCGGTTCGGACTCTTTGTGTACACTGAAGGTAGAGTCAGGTTCAGTCAGAGTGCTCAAGGGATTCATAGTTTCCCTTTCGAAAGATCTGAAACTTGACAGGTGTACTGTGAGCGGTAACGGCACAGCACTGCTTGGTCTGGGCAGTTCCAATCCTGTGCCTGTTTCTTACAGGAAAGGCATGACAGTAAGGATTGACAAGCTTGCTGTAAGTCCCTCAGGAATGACCAGTGAATCAGCAGGTATTGATTCTGTACCTTCTATGTGGCGTCTTACAGGTGAGTTTGACGGATTACTGCTCTTCTTCACACCGGGCAGATACAGTAAGATAAAGGTATCAGAAGGGCTTCGTGTTCGTTCTGACTGCATTCTCTCAGCAGATCCCACAGTGAACTTCAGCAAGGAGGAAGACGGTTTCCTGCAGGTGGAGGGTTACGGCAGTCTTACGGTTGCCGGTTGACGCTTGCAGAGTTAAAGACTGATGTTCTATTAATCAGGGGTCATTCATGTTGGGGATGTAGCTCAGTTGGAAGAGCGCTGCCTTCGCAAGGCAGAGGTCGGCGGTTCGATCCCGCTCATCTCCACCACCACTCTTCAAACTGAACGGGTTAAGTAATGAAAAGCGATTCCAGCAGTACCAGAGAATGTTCTGCAGTATGGCATGTGCAAAGCGGCAGAAGCAAAGTTCAGCGGAACTGTGCAGCTGAAGGTTTCAGCACTGAATATCCATATACAGGTGTTACGGTTGTTGCAGAGAATGTTGCAGCAGGTGATGATCATTCAGCTTCCATAGCTGTTGAGACCATCAGGGACATCTTCGCCGAGGGAGTCGCTTTCGGCATTGAAGATGCACTCAGGGATTCGTTTGACGAAGCTGCTGAAGCAATACAGGCTGCAGGCGGTGCAGGATGCAGTGCTGCCGCCCTGGCTTTCAGTGCCACTCATGTCTGGTATGCAATGGCCGGCAACTGCCGTATTTACAGAATTGATGACGATGGAGTTAAGTGTATTGTCATGGATAATTCCATGGCAGGCAGCTCCGGAACACCTGTGGAGCATCCTGACTTCATGAGGCAGGTCAGGAGTATTGAATGGTGGCTTGGGGCGTCAGGGCAGGGCAAGCCGGTACTGGGACATACAAGAATCAGAAAAGACACGACTTACCTTGTAATGACATCTGGAGGGTGGGTTCAGTTTGAGAGCATCAGCCCTTCACTTTCGCGAAAAGGTATGAGAAGAACTCTGCACGGCTGGCTTACTAATCTTTCCAGAGACCTCAAGCTGGCTTATCGCAGACAGGGGGGAGCTCTTGCTGCTGTTTCAGGAGATAAGAGCGAATCAGTCGCAGGTTTTTCATGGAAAGTCGGAGGTATTCTCGTTGCCTGTCTGGCTCTTGTCTGGTTCCTTGTCATGGGGTTCCCTGTTACATGCAGTGATGATGTTTCAACAAGATCTGATCTTTTTCAGAACGGGGAAGATTCAGTAGAAGTTGTGCAGCCGCTTGCAGCTGAAGCCGATACTGTTTTGGCCATACCTGATGAAGAACCTGATTCAGGAATACTTGTGCTTTTCAGAGATAGTCTTAATGGCGCTTCTCAGACAGAGTCTCTACCGGATCTTGCAGGAATTCTGCCTCTGGAAACTGCATGGATTGGAACTGACTCTCCACTTGTTCCTGCTGATTCGTTCTCTGTGAGTATCAATGAAGAACCTGATTCGCAATGGGAGAATTTTGCGCCTGGTATTTACTTCATAAGAGAGGACACTGCTTCCACTGTTCTGGCAGAAGCTGCTTCAAGGCTCTATCCCTCCCTTGAACTGTTTGAGCTTGAGAGGATTGTTACTGTAAGGGAGAACGGTGTCAGTGACAGTGCAAGATGGCTCTCGTCTCTTCCTGCTGAACAGGCTTCTGAAACCGGAGTTATTGTTGAGACACGGAGCAGCGTAGCCGGCGGAGCAGACTGGATAAGGAATTATCCTGTTTTTGCCAACGGCAACCGTGCTGAGAGAGCTGATGATTCCGGCGGATTTTATGGGGACTCTCTGAGCGATATACCTCTTCTCAGAAGTGAGAATACATACAGGCTCATTGTAGTAACGCAACAGTAACGACTTGAAAATTTCAGCTGATTTTCCTATCTTCCGCTGCCGGCAATCCTGAAGGGAAGCCGGTTGTGCCCCATGCCTTCAACAGTATTGAGCTGTGCAGGGGCGTGTATTTCAGACAGTTTATAAAGGAGCAGGACCCGCGCGGCGCACCGCCGTGAACCCGGTCAGGGTCGGAAGACAGCAGCCGTAAGCGGAATGTTGCGGGTGATGCGGACAATCCTGCTCCCCTGTCTGGAAACTCCTGCTATGATACTGTTAAGATAAGAGCCATTCCTTTTCGAACAGGGGGTTGTCTTTGAGCTATCTAGTGTTTGCCAGAAAGTGGCGTCCTCAGACATTCAGTGATGTGATTGCTCAGGAGCATGTCACCCTTACACTGCAGAATGCCATCGACAACAACCGTATAGGTCACGCCTATCTCTTCACCGGTCCCAGAGGAGTAGGAAAGACTACCACAGCCAGAATACTGGCGAAGGCTCTGAACTGCACGGAAGGCCCTACCTCAAAGCCCTGTATGGAGTGTGAAGCCTGCAAAAGAATAGCTGCAGGCGGACACTTTGATGTGCTTGAAATTGATGGCGCCAGCAACAGAGGTATTGACGAGATAAGGGATCTCAGGGAGAAAGCAAGGTACGCTGCTGCTGAAGGGGGCTACAAGGTTTACATAATCGACGAGGTTCACATGCTTACCAGAGAGGCATTCAACGCCCTTCTGAAAACCCTTGAAGAACCTCCTGACAAGGTCATTTTTATCTTTGCCACAACTGAACCCCGTAAGGTGCCTGCAACAATACTCAGCAGGTGTCAGAGGTTTGACTTCAGAAGAATTCCCACTTCAGTGATGGGTGATTACATAAAGGGCGAAGCTTCCGGTGAGGGAATCAGTATTTCCAGTGATGCCCTGAGTCTTGTCTGCCGCGCGTCAGGGGGCAGCATGAGGGATGCCCTCTCTATCATGGATCAGCTGGTCAGTTTTTCCGGTGGAGAGATAAACGGGGAGTCTGTTTCACGGCTTCTCGGTCTCGTGGAGGCTGATCTTCTTGCGGACATATGCGGTTCGGTAATCAGAGGAGCCGGCAGCAGGGCTCTTGACCTTGTAGAGGAATCTCTTTCAAGAGGGTACAGCATTGAGGAGCTTATTGATGCCCTTTCAGGTTTTCTCAGAAACGCCCTTCTGGCCGCCACAGGCGCTGAAAAGGGCATAAGTGATTTGTCAGACAGTGAGATAGAACTTGTAAAAGGCACAGTAGCCGGAGTTTCTGATGTCCATGTGCTTAATGTTCTCAGGGTGGTTTCCGGAGCTTCCGACCAGATAAGAACAGGCGCCTCACCGAGAATTACCATTGAAGGAGCCCTTCTTACAGCCTCTAAACTTAGTATCGCTTTCGGCATGGATAAACTGCCCGAAGCTGCTGAAGCTGTTTCTGTAAGGGCAGTGACTGTTTCAGAGTCGCCACAGGCTCCAGTTTCAGCGCCTTCCAAAGTACCTCAATCCGCAGGAACTCCTGCTTCAGAACCGAAAAAAACACCTGAAGCTGCCAAAACTCCAGCAGCTTCACCGGAAAAAACATCTGGAGCTGAAAATAATCCGGTTTCATCCGACGCTGAGGCTTCCGGGGCTGTTTCAGATAAGGACAGGCAGAATGAAGTTTCTGATACTGAAACAAAACGGGAGAAAGAGAACTCCTATATTCGGGAGATATCCGGTCTTTTCGACATGATTCCCGAATAGAACCATCTGCCGTCCAGTTACTAATGGCAATGGCTGCTTTCATCTGAACACTGAGATAAACTTCTAACAGAGTCGTTTGCTACAGTGCTGTTCCCCTGTAAGAGTTGTACCCGGTTAAAACACTGCTGAACAGAAAGATTTATCGTTATCACTCCACAGCAGCGGAACAGTTCTCATAACTTTGCCGTTGCGTAAAGTTCAGCCTGGTTTGAGCAGCTGCTGCGATGGACCATGCATGGTCGTTAAGTGTGAATGAGCTTCCTGAATGGAAAACTCGGGCTTCGGATCTGCTTCTGGAATGAAATTGCTCTCCGCGAAACTGTTCACCTCTTTGCAGTACAGGGTACAGGCATAGATTCCTGACTTTTGCAGACTTCTCTGCTCCTTGCCATATCCTGTAGTAACTTCGCATACTCACCACATCCGAATAATGACATTATACGAGACAGGAGATAGAATGAACCGTCAGATGAAAAAGATGATGGCACAGGCTCAGCAGATGCAGAAGACCATGCTGAAGGCTCAGGAGGAACTCGCAGAGGAACGGATTGAGGGTTCTTCAGGGGGCGGTATGGTCAAGGTAACTGTAACAGGCCAGTCTGACATAGTCAGCATAGGCATTTCACCTGAAGCTGTTGATCCTGAGGATGTTGAAATGCTTGAAGACCTTATTCTCGCAGCAATCAATGACGCAGTTGAAAAGAGTCGCAGCGCCGCACAGGCCAAAATGGGCGGTCTGGGGCTTCCTGGAGGTCTCGGGGGCCTGATGTGAACGAATCCATTCTGGACTCTCTGGCAGATTCGCTGGGAAAACTGCCTGGCATAGGCAGGAAGACCGCTTTGAGACTGGCTTTTGCCCTTGTGGACAACAGAGAACTTGCTTCAGAGCTTTCAGAGGTGCTGGCAGGAACAGTGAGGGATATAAGGGAGTGCTCCCTCTGCAGAAACCTCAACGGTGATGATGTCTGCCTGACCTGCCGCGACAAAACCAGGCAGAACACAATATGTGTGGTTCACACCCCTGCAGATCAGAGATCTATGGAGGACACAGGTCTCTACAGAGGTTACTATTTCGTGCTTCATGGAACCCTTGCTCCTCTTGACGGAACAGGGCCTTCAGAGCTTGGAATTCCTGACCTTGTGAAAAGAGCAGTGTCCCTTCAGGCCACAGAGGTTATTCTTGCGCTGGATTCCACCACTGAAGGTGAGGCAACCTGTGCCTACATCGCCAATGTTCTTGAGGCTGAGGGAATAAGGGTTACAAGGCTCGCCAGAGGGCTTCCACCAGGGGCGCTTGTTGAATTTGCCGATTCGCTCACACTTTCTGAAGCGCTTAAGGGCAGACGCAGTTTCTGATGGCTCTTAACTGGCCAAACCGGCTCACTGTTGCCAGAATCGTGATGGCTCCTGTGATCATGATACTGCTTCAGATGGGAAACGGTTTACCCAGATGGGCTGCCCTGGGGTTTTTTGTAGCTGCTGCCCTTACTGACATGGTTGACGGCTACCTTGCCCGAAAGTACGGCTGGATATCCAATCTGGGCAAATTTCTCGATCCTCTGGCTGACAAGCTGCTTGTGGCTCTGGCCTGGATAGGCCTTGCCCGTCTGGGGCTTATAGCCCAGTGGACCACATACATCATAGTCGGCAGAGAACTGCTTATCACCGGACTGCGGTCCATTGCCGCCTATGCAGGGGTGCTTATTCTGCCTTCCGGTCTGGGCAAATGGAAAGCTGCTGTTCAGATGTTCACAGTTTCTTACTTCATGCTTGTTTCAGTTCTCGACAGCAATTCAGCCGGAAGAGTTGTACTGCTTGCTGGAAACATCGCTGTGTGGATTGCAATAGTACTCACCGTTGCATCAGCTCTTCACTATCTCTGGCGGAACAGAATGCTTATTCAAAGGCTGGGAATGTGAAGGGGCCGCTCAGAATACCGGCAGCTGCCCTGGCCACCACTCTGGGTACAGGGTTCTTTCCTTTCGGCCCTGGTACTGTGGGCAGTCTGGTTGCAGCAGCTCTGTTTTTCTTTACTCCTGCCCATCTCCGGCTTCCTCTTCTGCCGGTTATTCTTCTCTTCGGATGGGCAGGTTGTGAAGCAGGCAGAAAGATGTGGGGAGAAGACCCTTCCAGAGTAACTGCAGATGAGTTTGCAGGATGCTGGATCAGCTGTCTCGCTGCTCCGTCTTCGTGGGGGCTGCAGGGTATTGCAGCTGCTTTTCTTCTCTTCAGATTGTTCGACATCGCTAAACCCTGGCCGGTTTCCGCGCTTGACAGAATTAAAACCGGTCTGGGAATACTTCTTGACGATGTGGCTGCAGGTGTAATAGCTGCTGTTGTTCTCCTTCTTCTTGATATGGTGATCTGATTGTACACGGAGTCTGCTCTGCTCATAGTGGGAGATGAACTTCTAAGCGGCAGAACACAGGATGTTAACCTTTACCGCTTTTCAGGCATTTTAGGAGAATACGGCCTTCCTGTTAAGGGGGCAAAGGTGGTTCGTGATTCTGTGCAGGATATATCCCGCTCAGTGCATGAGCTTTTACTGCCGGGAAGAATACTTATCATATCAGGGGGGCTTGGCCCCACAGATGACGACCTGACTCTTAAAGGAGTAGCAAAGGCCCTTGAAAAGCCCCTTGAAAGAAACCCTGAAGCTGAAGCTATGGTCCGAAAAAAACAGAGACAATATGGTCTCGGGGTTCCAGAGTCAGCTCTGAAGCAGGCTGATATTCCCGCCGGCGCCATACCGGTAATGAATCCGGTTGGAATAGCCCCTGGGGTAGTCATAAGTTATTCAAATTCTGCAGTTATCTGTGTTCCGGGAGTCCCATCTGAATCCCGGGCACTTATTGAACCCTGCCTTGCGGCGGCAGATGCGATTCCCGGCAGAACTGAGGCTGTTCTTTTCATAAGAACATGGGGTTTGAAGGAGAACGATCTCTTTGATTCCCTTAAGGAGACCTCGGAGAAATTCGGTGTGATTCCTGCATATCTTCCTTCACCTGGAAGGGTTGATGTAAAGGTGAGCGGGCCAGGGGCTGAAGAATTCCGCAGCGCTGTAATAACAAAGCTGGCTGGAAGGGTTTACTCCACAAAGAGGGACGAGACCCTTGAAGAGGTGCTTGGCAGGAAGCTTGTAAAAAGTCAATACCTGCTCTCAGTGGCAGAGTCCTGCACCGGCGGCGGCATTGGAAGAGCAGTCACCTCTGTTTCAGGCTCTTCAGAGTGGTTTGCCGGTGGTGTAATCTCCTATTCCAACAGGGTTAAAACCAGTCTGCTTGGTGTTTCTGAGACTGTACTTGCTTCATGGGGAGCAGTTAGCAGGGAGACTGCTCTGGCAATGGCCAGGGGAGTAAGGGAAATAACAGGTTCCCACTGCGCAGTTGCTGTTACAGGTATTGCAGGCCCTGGAGGCGGAACAGATGAAAAGCCTGTTGGAACTGTCTGGACAGCAGCGCTTACTCCCAAAGGGGAGAGAGCTGATCTGTGGCGAATAGGGGGAAACAGAGAGACTGTCAGAGAAGGGGCAGTATCCCGTTCCCTTGGTTCTCTGCTGGAGCTTCTGGGTTGAGACTTTTCATAGCAATGGAACTGCCCTCAGAAGTGCGGAGATCAATCAGCGACTGGATTGAACCACTTTCCAGACAGCATTCTGATTTGAGGTGGACCTCCTGTGAAAACCTCCATGTAACGCTGAGGTTTCTCGGGAATGTGAACCCCGACAGTGTTATTCAGAAGATGAAAGAATCACAGATTAAGAGCTTCCTGCCTGTGGAGTTCACTTTGAACAGACTGGGCACATTCGGCAGGCCGTCTTCAGTACTGTGGGTATCAGGAAAGTTTTCTGAAGGGGTGTTCGATCTTGCAGAAAAGCTGGGTTCAATACCTGATGACAGAGGACTCACTAAAACCTGCAGGTATTGTCCTCACATAACTGTTGCCCGTGCTCGAAGGGGCTTTTCCATACCCTTTCTGCCCTGGCGGGAAAGCTTAATCGGGGCCTCTTCCACCATTGGTCTTTACTCAAGTGAACTCACCGGTAAAGGTTCGGTTTACACCATTCTTCACAGTACAGGTCTCTAAGGATATTCAGAAGCCAGTCCCCCCAGAGCAGTTTCTCTGTAAAGTGAAGGCAGATCGTGACCGGTTTTCAGCATTGTTTTCACAACATGGTCAAAGTCTATTTTGTGGGTTCCATCGGACATTATGGCATAGGCGTTGGCATCCATTGCTCTTGATGCGGCGAAAGCGTTTCTCTCAATGCATGGGACCTGTACCATTCCCTTTACAGGGTCACAGGTAAGCCCGAGGTGGTGTTCAAGACCCATTTCCGCAGCGTATTCAACCTGTTTCGGTGAACCTCCGAAGAGCTGAAGAACAGCTCCGGCAGCCATAGCGCAGGCGGTTCCTATTTCCCCCTGGCAGCCCACCTCTGCACCTGAGATGGAACCGTTACGCCTTACTATGGCTCCGATAAACCCTGCGGTGGCCAAAGCTCTCAGTATTCTGGAATCTGACGCTCTGTGGAAGTGTTTCATGTAGTACAGAACCCCGGGAAGCACTCCGCAGGAACCGCAGGTAGGGGCTGTAACAACTTGACCTCCGCTTGCGTTTTCTTCAGCTGCCGCAAGCGCAAAGGCGAAGAGACTTGCCCGTCTCTTCAGGGATCCTGAGCAGCCCTCCGATCTTGTAAGGTACAAAGCTGCTTTTCTGGGAATTCCCAGCCCTCCAGGAAGAACTCCTTCAGATTCAAGTCCATGACTGACGGTTCTTTGCATGGTTTCCCATACCTGAGCAAGAAAGCCTTCTATCTGCTCTCCCTCTGCTTCAAAAACCAGTTCCCATATCTGTGAACCGTTAAGGGAGCACCACTGAATTACTTCTTTCATGTTTTTCTGCCTGTATATCTGCTGCTGTGAATTTCCGTTTTCCGCATCTGTGGAGAGCGCTCCGCCTCCTGTACTGAATACTTTCCAGGGTTTCGACAGGGTTCCTTTGCCTGTTACAGCCTGAAAAACCATTCCGTTGGCATGCTCAGGCAGAAACACATCAGGTTTCCAGATAATGCTGACCTTCAGGGGATGAAGGGTTTTAACAAGTGCCTTGTCTGTCAGATGTCCCCTGCCGGTGGCGGCAAGGCTGCCATAGAGAGTGATACTGATCTCTTCAGCATCAGGATGCTTTTTAATAAACTCCTCTGCTGCTCTGGCAGGCCCCATGGTATGACTGCTTGACGGGCCATAGCCGGTTCTGAAGATGTTTCTGATAGATTCCATCATCTGCTGCCTTTGTTAAATGCTTCCTGCGTCACGACGGAAAGAGGTATAATTGATTCACAGAAAAAACCGCAAGACATGATGATTGTATGCCCTGTATATGCCATAGCCTTGCCGAGGATACATTTGTTTACTATGCTCGTCTGTGATGGCAGGAATAGTCCCCTCATCAGGGTCACTCAGGTTGTTTCCGAAAGGTGTTGCCATGGCTGAGAAAAGAACAGAGAACAACAGACAGAAAGCGCTTGACGCCGCATTTCTTCAGATTCAGAAAAAGTTCGGGCAGGGCTCCATAATGAGGCTCGGCGAAGCTCCGGAGATGAAGGTTGATTCATTTTCAACAGGCTCTCTTTCTCTGGATATTGCGCTTGGTGTCGGCGGAGTTCCCAGAGGCAGGGTCATAGAGATATACGGCCCTGAAAGCAGTGGCAAAACAACACTTGCGCTTCATATGCTTGCCAATGCCCAGAAGGTTGGCGGCGAGGTGGCCTTCATAGACGCGGAACATGCCCTTGATCCGGTTTATGCTGAAAAACTGGGGCTTAACATAGACAGGCTCATGGTGTCACAGCCCAACAGCGGTGAACAGGCCCTTGAGATAACCGAAACCCTTGTTCGTTCCAATGCTGTGGACGCTGTGGTTGTGGATTCTGTGGCTGCGCTTGTTCCCAGAGCTGAAATAGAAGGTGAAATGGGCGACAGCCATGTGGGCCTTCAGGCCAGACTCATGAGCCAGGCACTGAGAAAACTCACAGGTGCAGTTGCCAGGTCAAAGTGCACTGTGATTTTTATCAACCAGATAAGAATGAAAATAGGCGTGATGTTCGGCAATCCTGAAACCACAACAGGCGGAAGGGCTCTCAAGTTCTACTCCAGCCTCCGTCTTGATGTACGGCGCATTGCCTCTATAAAGAACGGCGATGAAGTGGTGGGAAGCCGCACAAGGGTCAAGGTGGTCAAGAACAAGCTCGCGCCTCCATTCAGGCAGTGCGAGTTCGATATCCTCCACGGAGAGGGTATATCAAAAACAGGAGAACTGATAGATCTGGGCCTTGAGAAGGAGCTTGTAACCAGAAGAGGAACATGGTACTCAATGGGCGGTCAGCAGATAGGTCAGGGGCGGGACAATGCCAGAAAGTACCTTCTGGAAAACCCCCAGGCTGCTGCAGGTCTTGAGTTCGATCTGCGAGGCGCATTCGGTCTGAACAGCAAAGAACAGACTTCTTCAGAAGAAGAATGACCGAAAAGGTATGTTCTGTTGAAAAAGCCGGAAGGGGCAGGGCTTTTGTCACTCTTCCCTCCGGCAGATTTCTTGTTGCCGCATCAGAGGCTCCCGGCATTGGAACCCCTGCAGAGCCCCAATACCTTGAAGAGCTTCAGAGAGCTGCTGCCAGAGAAGATGCAGGTAATTATCTCGCTGCTGCTGAAAGATCAACAGGGCAGCTTCACAAACGACTTGTTGCAAAGGGCTACAGCTCTGATACAGCATCCCAGACTGTAAAATGGGCAGAGGAATACGGCTATGTTGACGACATGCGGTTCAGTTCTCTCCTTGCAGGTTCCAGGGTCCTGGGCAGAGCAGGGATGAAACGAGAGCTTCTTCGAAAGGGAGTATCTCCACAGGTGGTGGAACAGGTCCTTGCGGATTTCTCCGACTCAGATCGCATTGATGAACTGGTAAGAACCGTTGTCAGTCGTTACGGTTCTCTTGAAGACAGGGAGCGGGCCAGAAGAAGAGCTGCAGGATGGCTCTCCCGAAGGGGTTTTTCCTCTGAGGTGATATTCAGGGTTCTTCAGGAGGCTCTGTGAAAAACAGAATGAACAGAGAGTTCTGGACAGCCCTTGGAAGGGCGGTTCTGAATCTGGACTCCCCTGAACCAACCCTGCCTTTTCCTCTGGAAATGCAGCAGATACTGGGCAGCCCTCCGGTGCTGCCTGGCAGGTTCATTTCCCTTAAGGGAGAAGGGCTGCCTGACAGAAGAGGCCGGCATATCTACCAGGTTACCTGGAATCTGTTGAGGGAAGAGGGTTTCTCAAGGCCGTTCAGGTACAGCAGCAGTGATGGTGTGGAGGTTCTGATGCCTTTCAGACGCAATCAGGTGGTTGTGTCTCCACAGGGTTTTCAGTCCAGAATACCGGAAGAACTTAGAGCGCTTGCATTAGTAGGAAAGAACGCTTTTCTTCGCAGTGCCGGGTTCCACATGGTGGTATCCTCTGCAGTTTACACCCCAGGGGCATGGAATCTGATGGAAAAAGGGCACTGCTCTCTCTGCACCTGCGACAAACTTACAGAGCTTCTTACAGCACTTGACTTTTCCTCCTGAATCAATAAGATTTGAGACCCCTCGGCATGTGTACAGTAAGAGGGCAGGGCGTAGATACACCTGGCGAAAGCCGGAGCCCCCGAAGAAAAATGAAGAAGATTAACATAAAGTACACCAACCTTTTCCGGAGGCCTGGAAAGTGAAGACCTATTCAGCAAAGGCCGGAGAGATCAAGAGAGACTGGTGGGTCGTTGACGCAACGGACCAGACTCTTGGAAGGCTCTCTGCCAAGCTTGCCATGATTCTTCAGGGCAAAAACAAGCCGGTTTACACACCGCACATGGATACAGGAGACTTCGTCGTTGTAGTGAATGTTGAGAAGATGCGCATCACCGGCAGAAAGCTTGATCAGAAAATTTATTACCGCCACACAGGATATGCAGGCGGTCAGAAGGCTACCACCATGCGTGATATGATGGAGAAACACCCTGAAAGGGTTCTTACCCACGCAGTGAGAGGTATGCTTCCCAAGAACAGGCTGAGCAGAGCCCAGCTTAAGAAACTGAAAATATTCTCCGGTCCCGAGCATACCCACGCTGCCCAGCAGCCCAGGGTACTTGAGATCAAGTAGTCAGGGGGCAGTATGGAACAGTACATCGGTGTTGGAAGAAGAAAGTCTGCAACTGCCAGATGCTACCTCAGGCCAGGTTCAGGCAGAATTGTCGTGAACCGCAAGACGCCTGTAGAGTATTTTGGTGACCTGAGACAGAAAGATCACGCATTCGAGCCGCTTCAGACAGTTAAGGTTACCGGCTCATATGACCTTGTAATTAATGTTAAAGGCGGAGGGATTACCGGCCAGGCAGGCGCCATCAGAATGGGCATCGCCAGGGCGCTGGTAGAGGCAAATCCTGATTTCAGGCATCCTCTCAAGGCTGCAGGAATGCTTCGTCGTGATCCCAGAGTTGTTGAAAGAAAGAAATACGGACAGCCTAAGGCAAGGAAGAGATTCCAGTTCTCCAAGCGTTAGAGTTCCGAATCGCTTCAGGTGTTTCAACCGGCTGGGCAAAGACTGCATGGCATATGCCTGGTATTCCGGTCTGAGAAGAAGCCTGTTGAATAATAACGCCAGGAGTTCACATCTGATCCGTACTGGAACAGAAGGCTGTTTAACACACACGGTGGACAGGAGCAGGCTCCTAGGTGGCCCGAAAGTTTCGGGCAGGAGCCTGTTCCCACCGGAGGCTTAACCGAAAGGAAAGACACAATGCAGAGCCCGACTATTCAGGATCTGCTGGAAGCCGGAGTACACTTCGGCCACCAGGAGAAGCGCTGGAACCCCAGAATGAAGAATTACATCTTCATGGCCCGTAACGGTATCCATATCATCGACCTCAAGAAGACCCGAAAGAATCTGGAAGACGCAATCAACCTGGTCAGCAAGATTGTTGCCGGCGGCAAGGATGTTCTTTTCGTGGCAACCAAGAAGCAGGGTCGGGAGAGCGTCAGAGAGCATGCGGAAAGATCCGGAATGTTCTACATGACAGAAAGATGGCTTGGCGGAACACTCACCAACTACAACACCATTTTCAAGAGCATAAAGAGACTTGAGGAGCTTGAGGAAATGGAGCGGAAGGGCTGGCCCAGAGGCTTCAAGAAGCGTGAAATACTCCAGAAGACCAGAGAGATGGAGCGAATCAACAAGTACCTCAAGGGCATCAGGCACATGAAGGGCCTTCCCGGCGCTGTTGTTGTTGTTGATATCAAGAAAGAAGCCATTGCAGTTCAGGAAGCCCGCAACCTGGGTATTCCCTGCATCGCGCTTGTGGATACCAACTGTGATCCCACAGAGGTTGATTACCCCATTCCAGCCAACGATGATGCCATCAAGTCAATAGACCTAATCGTCGGCGCTCTGGCTGACGCTGCTCTTCTGGGTTCAGAGGGCAGAAAGCGCAGGGACTCAAAGGATGAGAGTGATACCGGACCTGTGAAGAAGTCTGCAAAGAAATCAGAAAAGAAAACAGACGAAAAGGATAAGAAGAAGCCGGAGAAGAAAGCCGGTAAGAAGGCTGAGAAGGAAACTGAAAAAACTGCAGAAGCCCCTGAAGAGCCGGTGCAGGATGAAAAGAAAGAATCCGCCTCAGAGACAGGCGGGGAGGAATAAAAATGGCAGTGAACGCAAAGACAGTTAAAGAACTGAGAAAGATTTCCGGCGCAGGTATGATGGAGTGCAAGAAGGCTCTGGAGGAGACCGGCGGAGACCTTGACGGTGCTCTCAGGCACCTCCGTGAACAGGGCGTAAAGGTAGCTGCCAGGAAGGCTGCAAGGCAGGCCAATGAGGGTCTTGTTTACCCTTACATCCACGGAGTAGGCAAGCTCGGTGTTCTGGTTGAAGTTAACTGCGAAACGGATTTCGTTGCAAGAACAGAGGACTTCCAGGTATTCTGCAAGCAGGTAGCAATGCACATAGCTGCAGCTTCTCCTGAATTCGTCAGGAGAGAAGATATTCCTGAAGCAAGAATTGCCGAGGAGAAGGAAGTTCTTATGAACCAGCTTGCAGACAGCAACAAGCCTGAGAATATTAAGGAAAAGATAGTAGAGGGCCGTTTGGACAAGTTCTACGGCGAGATCTGTCTTCTGGATCAGGAGTGGATTCACGATGCTGAGGTAGGCAAAGTGTCAGATGCCCTTACCGCTGCTGTGGCAAAGGTCGGCGAGAACATCGTCATAAACAAATTTGCCCGTTTCCAGATAGGCGGATAAACAGGTGGAAGACGGTCCCGGTAAACACAAAAGTATTCTTCTCAAGCTCAGCGGCCAGGTTCTTGCCGGACCGCAGACCGGAGGATTCCACCCGAAAACTGTCGAAAAAGTAGCCGATGTGCTCATTCAGGCCTCTGAAGCAGGGTACAGAATAGGGGTTGTCATCGGCGGGGGCAACTTCGCAAGAGGGCGGGAACTCTCAGCCTTCACCAGAACCCGGGCTGACTACATCGGCATGCTTGCCACAGTGATGAACTGTCTGGCAGTATCGGATACAGTGAACAGGCACGGCGGCAAGTCCGCCGTGCTTTCTGCTTTGCCGGTTCCTGAGGCAGGCGCTGAAGTTTTCTCGCCATTCACTGCCCGAAAGCTCCTTGAGCAGGGCAGTATTGTTTTCTTTGCCGGAGGAACAGGGAACCCGCTTCTGTCAACTGATACCGCTGCTGCTCTTCGCGCATCTCAAACCGGTTGTTCTGTTCTTTACAAGGGCACCAGAGTTGACGGAGTTTATGACAGTGATCCTGAGCTGAACCCTGAAGCGGTCAGGTTTGACAGACTTGCGTACAATACAGTCCTTGAAAGGGATCTGAAGGTTATGGACGCAGCAGCAGTGGCGGTATGCAGAGATAATGATCTGCCTATTGTAGTTTTTGATATTACTGAACCTGCCAATTTCCTTAGCATTCTTGAAGATCACCGTTTGGGAACTGTGGTAGTAGGGGAGGATTCCTGATATGTATGAGATGATTCTGCTTGATCTTGAGGAAAGGGCCGAAAAGACCCTTAAGAACACTTCAAAAGAAATGTCCGTGGTAAGAACGGGAAAGGCAAGTCCGGCCCTTCTGGACAACATACGAGTTGAGGTCTGGGGAGATACACTCCCTCTCAGGCAGGTTGCAGGTATCAGCGCCCCTGAGCCCCGCCTTCTTGTCATTCAGCCCTGGGATGCTTCCACAGCCCCTGATATTGCCAAAGCCATTGAGTCCAGTGAACTTGGTCTCAGAGCAAATGTTGACGGCCCGATAATCAGAATTCCTGTTCCCAAGCTCTCTGAAGAGCGGAGGAGAGACCTGATAAAGCATGTAAAGAAACTGGCTGAAGATGGCAAAACCGCAATCAGGAACATCAGAAGAGATGCTAACGATTCCCTGAAGAAAGCGTGCAGGAGCGGCGATATCACAGAGGATGAGGAGAAAAAAGCGCTCACCAGTGTTCAGGAAGCGGTAGACAAGGCTGTCAAGGAGATAGACAGAATACTCCAGGTCAAGGAAGAGGAGATTCTTGAAGTCTGATTCTTCCGGAATACCTGCCCATATTGCCATCATCATGGATGGTAACGGCAGATGGGCAAAAAAACGCGGGCTTCCCAGAATCAAAGGCCATGACGCTGCCGAGAGGGCTATTCACCATTCTGTAGAGCTTTGCGGTGAACTCGGTGTTCGCTTCCTTACCCTCTATGCGTTTTCCACTGAGAACTGGGCCAGGCCCAAAGCTGAGGTTGCCTTTATCATGAAGCTTCTCAGCAGGTTCATAAAGGGCAACATTGATGAGCTTCACAGAAAAAAGGTAAGGCTTCGTGTTACAGGCAGACTGGAGGATATTCCATCAGGCCCCAGGTCAGACCTGATAAAAGCAATGGAGAGAACTTCAGGAAACACAGGGCTTACACTTGTTCTGGCACTGAGTTATGGAGGCAGGGCTGAAGTTCGTGATGCTGTGGTAAAACTGGCTGAGAAGGTCAGAGACGGTCAGCTTGACCCTGGTGACATAACTGAAGCAGTTATTTCTTCCGAGCTTTACAATCCGGACATTCCTGATCCTGAACTGGTTATACGAACCAGTGGTGAGCAGAGGCTTTCAAATTTCCTCATGTGGGAATCTGTTTACAGCGAATTTGTCTTTACGCCTGTGCTGTGGCCGGATTTTAACAGGGATGAGCTGCAGAAATCCATTGACATCTATGCCTCCCGAAAGAGGCGATTTGGCGGTCTGGAAGAATAAATGAAGTTTCCCGAACTTGCAGGCAGGCTGCTGATAGCAATTCCTGGAATTCTTCTTTTCCTCTTCGTTCTTTTTTTTCTGCCCTGCAGGTGGGGGCTGCTTCTGCTCTCTGCACTTTCCCTGCTTGCAGCATGGGAAATTCTTCCGCTTTTCGGCACATCGGACTGTCCGGTACAGAAGGTCATAGTTTCTTTACTTACAGGTATTTCAACTCTGCTGATCGCAGTTGATCACCCTCTTGCATTCCCTGCCCTGCTGGCAGCAGGTGCCTTTATCGCACTGCCTGAGATGGTTCGTTCAGGCCCTTCCGGAGCAAGACGAATCATTTCAGGTACTGTGGGTACTTTATCATTTTATGCAATAGGCTTTGGAATGCTTGGAAGGCTTCTGGTCCACTCACCAGGCGGGCAATGGCTTGCCCTTTCAGTTCTTGCTGTCTGCTGGGTCGGTGACAGTGCTGCATACTTTACAGGTATTGCCCTTGGAAGACGAAAACTCATGCCCGGGGTAAGCCCAAAAAAGTCCTGGGAGGGTTTTTTCGGTGGAATCATCGGAGGCGTTGCCGGATCTGTTCTTGCGGGTTATGCCGGCAGCTTTGATCTTCTCCCTTTTGCTTTTGCAGGGGTTGCAGGGGGCCTGGCCGGCACTGCCGGAGACCTCTTTGAGTCAGCATTGAAGAGGGATGCAGGAGTTAAGGACTCAAGCACACTGCTTCTGGGCCACGGAGGCATTCTGGACCGGTTTGACAGTGCAGTTGCCGCGGCGCCTGCGGCTTTCGCTGTTTTCTTCCTTTTTGGATTTTTCAGCTGATGGGTCGCAGAATTGCTGTTCTGGGCTCAACAGGGTCCATAGGCACCCAGGCGCTTGAGGTTATTACAGAGAGCCGCCAGCTTGAACTGCATTCAATAGTGTGCGGTTCATCAAGGGTTGCCCTTGCCGCTCAAAAGGATTCCTGTTCACCGTCTTACGCTGCTGCTGTCTCAGACGGCTCCGAGACGGAGATACTGGCAAAAGCCATGGACGGTGCAGACATGGTGCTGAATGCCATTGTAGGCAGCGCAGGCCTCAAGGCCAGCCTTATGGCAATGGAGAGAGAGCTTCCTCTGGCCCTTGCCAACAAGGAAAGTCTTGTTGTGGGTTCAGAACTACTGGTGCCATATGTTCTGCAGGGGAAAGTGATTCCTGTTGACAGTGAACACAGTACTGTTTTCAGATGTCTCCTCGGCGAAGAGAGAACAGCCAGACGAATTACTCTGACAGCTTCAGGCGGTGCTCTCAGGGATATGTCCTCTGAGGATGTTCCGTCAGCTTCAGTGGAACAGGTACTTGCCCATCCCACCTGGAAGATGGGCGGCAGAATAACAGTAGACTCTGCCTCTCTTGTGAACAAAGCCTTTGAGGTTCTTGAAGCAAGGGCGCTTTTCCCAGGCATTCCTGTTGATGCAGTGATACACCGGAGCAGCATAGTTCATTCTCTTGTTGAGTGTGCTGACGGTGCATGGAAGGCTCTTCTCGGTCTGCCGAATATGAAGGTTCCTGTCGCCTGGGCTCTTCACTATCCTGATATGCCAATGGAACCTGTGGTCTGCGAAAATCCCCTTCAGTGGGGTACTCTTTCGTTTGAACCTGTTGACAAGAAAAAATACCCCTGCTACAGGGCCATGCTCAGCGCAGGAGATATGGGAGGCACTGCCCCCTGCGCAGCCAATGCCGCTGATGAAACAGCTGTGGCTGCATTCCTTGAGAGAAAAATATCGTTCGGTGATATTGCCGGAATCATAGAGACTGTTGTTGAATCAATGGGGTCTGAAAAGGTGGAAGACTTTGATCATCTTATAGAAATAGACACCTCCGCGCGGGAGTGTGCCCGAAAGGCGGTTGAAGATATATGCTCACATTTGCAGCGGTAATAGTCGGCCTGGGAATGATTGTTTTCTTCCACGAGCTGGGGCACTTTGCAGTTGCCAAGGCAGTAGGGCTTCCTGTTGAACGGTTCAGCATGGGCTTTCCTCCATTTATCTTCCGCAGAAAGGCCGGAGAAACCGAGTACTGTATAGGGGCGGTTCCTCTGGGCGGCTATGTGAAGGTTAATCTGGGAGTAGGCAGCGGAACTGTTTCACCGGTGAAATGGTGGAAAAGATCCCTTGTGGTTCTTGCAGGGCCTCTCATGAACCTGGTTCTCGCTGCTTTTCTGATGTTTACTGTTCTGGCTGTAACAGGCACTAAAGTTCCTCTCACCAGACCTGTTGTGGGAAGCGTGCACATGGAAGGTCTGGAAACAGGGGACAGAATACTTGAGGTTTCAGGTATTCCGGTGGAGGACTGGGCATCACTTTACGATGCAGTTGATCTTTACAGAACAGGTGAGTTTCTGGTATTGAGGGACGGAATTGAAATATCGGTTCCCTTCTTCCTTTCCAGCGACAGTATTCCCGGTTTCGTACCCCTTGTTCCCACTGTGATAGAGTCCACTGTGGGAATGCCGGCATATGAAGCCGGCATGCGCTCAGGAGACAGCATAACCACAGTGAACGGTGTCGTGCTTGCGGACTTTGCCGACCTTCAGAGAGAGGTGGCAGCCTTCCAGGGGCGTTACATTGAAGTGGTTTTCGTGCGAAATGCAGCCACAGATACTGCATGGGTGGAACCTATGGACTATCAGGGGCGAAAGATTATCGGAGTAACAGCTATCGGTGAAACGGAGACTGTGAAACTGCCGGTTATCAGAGCTGCAAAAGTCAGTATTTCTGCAGCGCTGGAAGGAGCGGCAAACTTCTACACCGGTCTGATAAAACTTGCAGCTTCACCTGTCCAGCTTGTGGAAATGTCCGGAGGCCCTGTTTTTGTTGCTGAAACCCTTGGTCAGCAGGCAGGATTCGGCCTCTCCAGATTCCTTGAGACCATTGCCTATTTCTCCCTTGCAATAATGGGTTTCAACCTTATACCGCTTCCTGTCCTTGACGGAGGCCAGTTCCTCTTTATTCTCTTTGAAGGCATAAGAGGAAAACCGGCTTCACCCAGGGTAATACAGACAGCTCAGCAGATAGGCATCTTCATCCTTCTGCTTCTCTTTGCCGCTGTGATCTTCAGGGACATTTCCAGAGTGGTCACCAGAGTCCGCTAGACTCAACGGCGGCCTGCAGCTGCCGAAGTTACTAAGCTGTACATTCATAGGCACAGATCAGGAGTGTTGATCAGCGGTGAAAGGCGCAAGAAGCTTGTTCCTGATATTGATGCAATCGACAATACAATTCACGGCAATCAGGAGGGAAAGTATTTCCACAAGTACTGCGGTACTTATTGTTACACGCCCTGTATACATTTTGAAACAGCCATTCGCTCGGAGCAAAGCTGGACCTTTCCAGTGCAGACCCGGGAAGAATTGCTAAGGTGGAGTTCATTGTCGGCAAATTGAGATTACGCAGTCCTAAAGTAGGGCTTGATGATCAACCCATCATCCCACTCAGCCCCGGCCATGCATACCTGACCAGTCCAGTTTGACCCAAAGGACATCCAGTAACAAGCAGGCTTTCAGACTGTGATAAATCCTCATAAGGTATGAGGAAGCACCCTCCCTCAACAGCCTCTCAAGATTCATTACCAGGTAGACCATGCTGATCACAGTCTCGCTCGTTTCCCTGAGCTTGGTCATTACCCGGTCGGTTGAATACCTCCGCTTACCTTCTCCTATCTTACCCTCTATTGCGTTCCTGATGCGCTCATCTTCATAGCGCTGTTGACGAAGTGCCTTCATTACCGCAGGGTCTTCAAAAGGACGACCGAGCTTGCGGCCGGAAATCCGTATCCCGCGATCCTTACAGAAACGCATGTTCTCTCGCGTCCGGTAGATCCGGTCAGCATGAACTGACTCAGGCCAGCAGCCGAACAGCCGGTGGTACTCCTTGATCTGACCGATCAGATCAAGACTCTCGTTGAAGTTGTCCCACTCTATCCGATGAATCATCGCAAGACCGGAGGAAAGCCCTATTGATACCTTTGCGCCAAACTCCCAGACTGCTCCGGCTTTGTTTCGCTTGATGGGACGTACATGCGGCTGTGATATGCTTACTATGCGGTGGGGTATCGTCCGCTTTCTCTCATCATACATCTCTTGCTGCTGACGGTATACCTCACGGATGACAAGCAGCTTTCTGTAAAGATCCAGATCCAGTACTCCAAAGCCAACTTCATCAAGCAGGGCATCCACATGACCAAGATCCCTGCGCACATAGCCAAGCTGCTTCCTCATTGCCTTTCTGAGTTTTCTGCTGCCGGGCCGTCTGGTTTTCTGCAGGCTAAGGAAAGCTTTCCGTGCTCTCTTCCGGTAGGTCCGGGGCTTTGTGCTGCCCGGCTCCCGTTCCGAATGGAGTACATCAACCATCTTCTCAAGCAGCTCTCGCCCCTTGTTCAGCAGTTTCAGGTCTGTGGGGAATGTGATGTCAGCAGGGGTCGCTGTTGCATCAACGATCAACCGGCCTTTATTCACAAAGCCTCCATCATCACTGGAAGACGATTCATCATCTCTGTGGCGCTTGCGGGCGGCCAGGAGGATTCTCTCGTTTATCTCAGCTATGGCCTGTGCGGGAAATCTCTTCCTGAACCTGCAAAGCTGTGACTGATCCAACGGAGGCTTGATCTGGAACTCCTGCAATCCTAAGAACCACTGGAGGTAAGGATTCTCTCTGATCGTGTCCACTGTCTCCCTGTCTGTCAGACCGAGTTTCTCCTGGATCAGTATGGAACCGAACGCGAATCTGCCGGGGAGGGCTCGCTGTCCTTCTTTCTTTCTCCCGAGACTTCGAAGATAAACTTCTTCCACGAAATCCCAGGGAACCAGCTTTGCCAGCTTGACCCATCTGTTCTCAGTATCCAGCGGTGTCCTGAATGGAGTCTTGAAGGCCTCAATTTCCAACTGACGGTTGTTATGCTGATACAATTGAATCTCCAGGTGCAAGGGTTTTGAGCAAATGTGCTCATATTGCGTGCATTTCTATGCACCTAATATACCCTCATTCCGTTGCGCTGTAAAGGTTTAAAGCTTCAGCATCAAGCCCTATGTAAGGCGAAGCTGAGAAACTCCCCTGGCATGCCAGGGGAGTTTCTTAACTCTTAACCAAGGAAAGGATACCGATAATCCAGAGGCGGAGAGAAGTTTTCCTTCACTGTTCTGGTGGTTACCCAGCGAAGCAGGTTCAGGTGGCTTCCTGCCTTGTCATTGGTACCTGAGCCTCTTCCGCCGCCAAAGGGCTGCTGCCCTACAACTGCCCCTGTGGGTTTGTCGTTGATGTAGAAGTTGCCTGCTGCGTGGCTGAGGTGGTCCATCGCCTGAATAATCTCAGTACGGTCACAGGCAAACACTGCGCCGGTAAGGGCGTATGGAGAAGTGCGGTCCAGAGCATCCAGTGTTTCCGTGATTTTCTCATCATCATATACCCATACTGAAAGCACCGGCCCGAAGAGCTCGTTCTCCATCAGTTCATGGCCTGGTGAGCTGACCTGAATCACAGTGGGCTCAATGTAGTAGCCCAGAGATTTGTCATAACCGCCTCCGCAGATGATCTTCTCGTCAGCAGAGGCTTTTGTCCTGTCGATGTAGGGAGTTATGGAGTCAAAAGCCTTTTCGTCTATAACTGCATTTACGAAATTGCTGAAGTCACGGACATCACCCATTTTCATAGAATCGACCATCTCCACAAGCTGATCCCGAACTGAAGGCCAGAGACTTCTGGGTATGTAGGCCCTGGATGCGGCACTGCACTTCTGTCCCTGGTACTCAAAAGCGCCTCTGGCCATTGCAACTGCAACAGCAGTGCTTTCTGCAGAAGGATAGGCAAATATGAAATCCTTACCCCCTGTCTCGCCGACAATCCTCGGATAGGAAATGTACCTGGAAAGATTGTCAGCAGTTCTCTTCCACAGCCAGTTGAATGTTCCTGTAGAACCGGTAAAGTGAATGCCTGCCATATATCTGTGCTCTGTGACAGTGTTACCGCAGAGACTTCCTTTTGAGGGTACAAAATTGATTACTCCTCCGGGAAGACCTGCTTCCTGAAGAATCTCCATCACATACCAGTTGGAGAGAACTGCAGTTGTTGCAGGTTTCCAAACCGATGTGTTACCCATAAGTGCCGGTGCAGTTGGAAGGTTTGCCGCAATTGCAGTAAAGTTGAAGGGTGTAACAGCAAAAACAAATCCCTCAAGAGGTCTGTATTCAAGCCTGTTCAGCTGATCATGGGAAGAAGATGGCTGATCTGAATAGACAGCAGAGGCAAATGACGCATTCATTCTGAGGAAGTCTATTGTCTCAGCAGCAGAGTCTATTTCTGCCTGATAGGCATTCTTGCTCTGCCCAAGCATTGTTGCGGCATTGAGTTTTGCCCTGTATCTGGTACTGATCAGATGAGCAGCCTTCATGAAAACTGAAGCCCTTTCCAGCCAGGGCATTCGCATCCATTCCTTTTGAGCTTCAACTGCTGCATCGCAGGCGTCAGCTATCTCCTTCTCTCCGCTTCGATGGAACCTGGCGATAACATGCCCGTGTTCGTGGGGCATTCTGACATCTACCAGATCGCCTGTTCTTACCTCTTTGCCGCCTATAACTGAAGGGATCTCAACAACGGTCTCTGACTGCCTGGAAAGCTCTGCCTCCAGCTCTGCCCTCTCATTGGAACCTGGTGCGTATGAAAGCACCTTTTCATTCGCTGGCTTCTCTATTGAGAAGTTGATGTTGTTCATCAAACACCTCCGGAAATGTTTCTAAGTGAAAGTGTTATGATAACAACACATATCTTAATGTCAACATAACAATGAACTCGTTGCCTGGTCAAAAACTATTCTACAGCCAGGATTATTACCTTCCCGCTGTTTTGCTGAAATTCTGCCACTGATGAAAACTCCGCAAGTATCTCTTCATAGTCTTCAGCCTCCTCAGAATAACGGTCGGGGTCATCCAGGTACCTGCCGTACATTTCTCTGCTCAAAACCAGATACTGGAAATCATTGAGTCTATACCACTCAGGGCTGTTATCTATGGCTTTTCTAACACCCTGAACATCAAATACAGAGGGATTAACCCAGGGTGAGTAGGATTCAAGCGCTATTCGGGATCCTTCCGGAATGTTTTCAATTATCCAGTTCCCTGCAGTTTCACGGCAATCGGTTTCAAGAAGTTCTACTGTGGTCTTTACTGTTTGAGCAAAAGGCTGAACAACCGCCAGACAGCCTGAAATAACAGCTAACCGTTTACTTCCTGAAGTTTTCCCGCTGCTGAACAGCCGTGTGATAAAAAGTGCAGCCAGAAGAAAGAAGAAAGGAGTTGCAGGAAGAAGTGTTCTATCATTTCTTACTATAAAACTTGAAATAAAAATAAAGTAGACAAGGGGAAAGGATGCAATAAGTATTGTGGCTGGCTCTCTCTTGAAAACCGCCCTGACTACCTCTGCCAGGCTGAGAAGGTAGACTGCGATTGCGGTTCCAGCCATGAAAGAGAGATACCATAGAAGCGTATTTCCTTCCATTCCCGGATGCCCTGATGAATAGTGTTCAGCCTCAAACTGCATGTCATTCTTGAACTCAGCAAAGTTGAGAAGGATACACGGCGAGGTGATAAAAAATGCTGCAACAGCACAAACTGCTGAGAGATACAAACCTTTGGCTGTGAAAAAACGCCTCTTGTGGCGAAGCAGGTGAGCTGTGACCACAAAGAGCGCAACCAATATGCCGTTATACTTGCTGGAAGCGGTAAAACCTATGCAGGCACCTGCTGTAAGATAGTCTCTCAACCTGCCTCTTTTGTAAACCTTCACCGCTCCCCAAAGAGTTGCGACGCTGAAAAAAGTTACATAGATGTCAGGAGTAATGAACCTGCTGTGCATTACATTAACAGGTGATACAGCCATCAGACCTGCTGCAAGCAACCCTGCACCTGCTGAGCCTGTAAGTTCCAGTGCAGCATGAAATAAAAGGAACACCGCTGCAGTCCCAAACAGAATGGAAAGCACTCTTCCAGTAATGATAGATGATGGCTGCCCGGTTCTGCTGATCCCCATCTCAAGTGTTTCCGGAGAAACTACATCTTCCCTTGAACTCAAATCTCCTGTAACAAGACCTGCCAGATAATACGGCACATAACCGGCGGCGTTTATGTAAAAGTACAGAGTCGGGTAGTTGAAAAATGATGTGCCGGGACTCAGGTTCCTGAACATGTTCTGGGAAATCCGGACATATCCAGGTTCATCAGGATGATAGATGAATGGCAAGTCATCAAATGCCGCAGTTGATCGAAGAATGACTGACAGGGCAATAACTGAAAAGAAAATAATTTTCTCCCTTGAAGACATAAGATCTCCTTCAATATGCAGATAGTATTCTCAACCGTTACCAGCCCCTGGCGGAAGCCTCCTCAAGAACCTGAAGCCAGGCATACTTATCAGTATGATTATGGTTTCTGAGACCAAGAGTGGAGAGAAACTCAACAAATCCAGGATCTGATGATCCGTAATACTCAATCCACTGAGCAATAGTCTCAGGAGACTGGTCATGCAGCCAATTCACCAGTACCATATCAATTCTGTCGCTGTGGGTATCCCAGGCTGTAAACAGCTCATGGTAGAACTGTGCCTGATTCACCTGGGAACTTCCGCAATGCTCACTTCCGGACTGATAGCCTGTCTCGGTTATCCATATGTCCTTTGAAGGAAAAAGAGAAACCAGCTGTTCAAAATACTCATGCACCGACTCCGGCGGAAGCACCTGAAAAGAAGAACTGTTGAAGTAGCAGTTCATCATAACTACATCACTATAATGATTGATATTAATGATTTCAGCACTATCTATGCCATTAATGCAATTAGAAGCTGTACATTTAACCTCTACAGGAATAGAAGGCCGCTCATTCCTTGCATGGTCTGAAACCTGACTGAAAAACTCAGTATAGCTGTTCCACTGCTGAGATCCTTCCAGATAAATATCTATCTCATTCCCTATAGAAAAACCTGCAATTATCACCGAAGGCGATATCTGCTGAAAAACCCAGTCAGACATTTCAATAAATGATTCCACAACCTCCGGCGAGTTGTAGTCATAGCCGGAAAGGTACCGGGGAACTGTACTCTCTGTGGTATTGAGAACTGCAATGGTCAGCAGTACCCTGACATTTTCCATACCGTAAAAGGAAATAGCCTGAAGTACACCATCAGGATCTGTGTAAATCCCTTCTTCTGTCTCTACCTGATCCCAGTGTATAAGTATTTCCACAACCTGCACACCGGCTTCAGCAGCCAGTTCCCATGATGGCATGAACCCCTGTTCACTTTCAGACGGATTAATTCCGAATAGTCTGGTACCGGCAGGCTGGGGAGTTTCAGGAGGTATTACCGAGAACCCCTCCTGCTCCGGTCCGGTTGAGTCACTGCAACTGACAAGGAGGGAAACAGAAAACAGTAACACAGCTTTCTTCATCATCTTCCCCTTTCAATATGTAATAAGATGTTCATATGAATCAGCTGAAGCAAGATGATGCTCACCTGAATGAAACTGGTATTTCATTCCAATTAACTGTTTACAACAGGAATTCGATTAATTCGTCTGTATTCAGACACTGCGGTATTCAGAAAAGCTGAAGAAAAGCCTGTGGACCGCGCTGCTGAAACATAAAAATTATCTGATATTCTTTCAGAGAAACTCAGAAAAACTGCTCCTGCCTGATGTGTCAGATGCGACACTGATGGCAGTACAGTACCATGTATTTCAGACAAAGATTTACACACAGAGTTCACAGGAAAACAAAACGGTAATCTTTTTCCAAATAAAGATATAAGCAGTAAGGACGCCCTTTCAGGCGTCCCACTGCTATTTCTCAGCGACAGCGTTTACCTGAGAACAGTCATTCTGCTGGAAACAGTTCGGCCATTCATAGTAGCTCTGACAAAGTAGATACCGCTTCCCATACTGGACGGAATTTGCCAGCTGAAGGCATTGGCCCCTGCTGACAGTTCATCAGAAGATATGTTTGCTGCCCTCCTGCCTGTAACATCGTAAACACCAATGTCCGCGAAACCGGCAGAAACTGCGTTTACAGTAAAGACAGCATGGCTTACAACAGGATTGGGGCTGATGGCACTGATACCTACAAAAGACGGTTCCACAGCAGCTTCTGTTTCCTCTTCTGCAGAAGACATGCCTAAAGCTGCCTGGGCAGCCGCATAAGCATCAACACGACCTGCACCGTATGTGTTGTCTTTGCCGGATGCTCCGAGATCAACACTGGTTACCTCAATGAGACTGTCAAGCTGGGCCACTGTCAGGTTGGAGTTAACGCTGAGAAGAAGTGCTGCTACTCCTGCCAGATGGGGAGTGGCCATGGATGTGCCGCTCATGACAGTGTAGGGTCCTGAACCGCTGTAACCGCTCCACCTGCAGCTTGTAATGTCAACACCTGGCCCGCTGATATCAGGATCTATCAGAGGAGTGGAATCGCTGTAGTCACTCCACCAGGTTACAGGACCTCTGCTGGAAAAGTTGGCAATGTTGTCACTGATGTCGGTCGCACCTACAGTAACAACAGCACTCTGTCCTCCATGATGGGTCTGATCAGGATGGAACCAGGGAGGAGGACTGTCGCCGCTGGAGAGGATAGTACCTGGAGCAGGGCCGCTGTTTGCAGCTGCAACACTGTGATACACACCTGCTGTAAGAAGATTTTCCTCAGCGGTTCTCAATGTGGTGTTGCCGTGGGTTGAACCCAGAGACATGGAGAGAACAGAAGCGCCATGATCGGCTCCAAACTCCATTGCCTGAACCCAGGTATACTCGCCACCGCTGTAGTAGTTGATTCTGAGACCCATGATTGTAGCTGAAGGAGCAACGCCTGTCTCGGTACCTGCTGTACCGTCACCGGCAACTGAACCGCAGCAATGCGTTCCGTGACCATAATCATCCATGGGATCATCATCACTATCGTAAAAATCGTATCCCAGGTGCAAGCCGGCAGGAGTATCATGCCACATGTTTGTATTCAGATCGGTATGATTGTAGTCAACTCCTGTATCAATAACCCCTACAATGACACCTGCGCCCTCATATCCCATAGCCCAGACATCATCGGCGTTGATCTTTTCCACTCCCCAGGCAAGAGCCTTACTGTCTTCCTCCGGAGTTGTCTCTCTGACATCAACAGGCTCAATAAGGCCGCTGATGTCACCGGCTGCTCTTTCTATGAGCATAACATCAGACCTTGCCGCCATCTGCCTGATTGCTGCAGGGGTTGCTTCACAGTAAACGGCATTTGCAAGCCAGAGGGACTGAATGTTCTCAGCTTTAACCGCTCTGAGGTTGATGAGAATGTTCTCCTGAGAAGCATCAGCCAGCTGCTGCATTGCCTGTACTGCAAATTCCTGCCTCTCTGCCCTGGACATTCCGTCAGTGGAGTTGTTTACCCAGTTACGATCAACCTGACCATAAGCAAGGATGAAAACAGGAATATGGTCGGTATCTGCCGATGCTCCAATGAGCATTTCCAGATCCCTGTCAATGGTTCCTGCCACGGCCACTGAAACCATAACAAGAACAGTCAACAGCCTGTACATTAGTACTCTCCTCTCTCAAATTAAGCAATACGAGAATATTATCTTTACTATAGCATTGTGTTTTCTTTGTCGCCAGTGTGAAATATAGACCTTACAGCATCTTCCATGAAAGCCTCATCTGCATTGCTGAGAGTAAAGCCTCTCTCATGAAGATGTTTTTCAAGGTAATTAAATTTATCCATGAAATCCCTGTTGTGTTCCCTCAGGGCCTTTTCCGGCTCTATACCCTTCTGCCTCAGTAGAGAAACAAGGCTGAACAGAAGAGCGCCTGCTTCAGAAAAATCAGGTTCAGATCTGAGAACATTTCCTATTTCTTCAGTGAGTTCAGCTTCAGCCGGCCAGGGAAAACCCACCTCTGACGCCCTCTGCTGAATGCGCCATGCTTTCTGAAGAGCAGGCATTGAGTTTGGAATTGAATCAAAAAAACTCTTTTTCTGCTCCCTTTTCTCCTTAGCCTTTATGGCTTCCCACTGTTTTTCCACCTCTTCAGGGGTAAGGGAAGTGGCTTTATCAAAGACATGGGGGTGTCTTCGCCTGAGTTTTTCTGTGATTCTGCAGGCAACTTCTGCAAGATCGAAATCACCGTTGTCTCTGCTGATTTCTGACGACATTATGATGTGAAGCAGCAGGTCACCCAGTTCCTTTCTCAGTTCTTCCATGTTACCTTGATCCACAGCATCTGCCACCTCGTAAGCCTCTTCCAGCATATAGGGTCTGAGGCTCTCCAGGGTTTGCTTTCTGTCCCAGTTGCACCCTCCAGGCCCTCTAAGGGTCTGGACTGTCCCAATCAGGTTGCCAATGGCTTCAAGGGTTTTATCCATGCAGCGAGCCTATGCCGATACCTTCAGAAGCTTCCATGAAAAGCTCTGAAAGGGTAGGGTGAGGGTGAACAAAAGAGGCCGCATCTGCAGCTTTGATACCTGAGTTTACAGCCATTACAGCCCATCCTATAAGGCTTGAAGCATCTGCTCCGACAATCTGAACACCGATAATGGTGTCGTCTTTTTCCCTGCTGATTATCTTCACGAATCCATCGGTCTCGTTCATGCCAACAGCTTTGCCGTTGGCGATGAATCTGGAGGCAGCCACCTTTATCTTCTCACCTCGCTCACGCCATTCATCTTCGCCTGGACCTACCATTGCAATCTCAGGGAAGGTGAAAATACAGCCGCTCATGGCATCAGGGTTCACACCTCTGGGCATGGCGCCGAACATATGATGAACAGACCCTATACCCTGGGAAGATCCTGCATGGGCAAGCTGCCATTTACCTGTGGCATCACCTGCTGCATAGACTCCTGAAAGATTGGTCAGGCCATTTGCATCAGTAACGATGTTGCCCCTATGGTCCATTATCAGGCCTGCCTCCTGAAATCCGCATTCTTCAGTCTTTGATACACGGCCTATGGAAACAAGTACCTTCTCGGCGGTGATAACAGTGCCATCACCAAGGGTGACAACAGACTGCGAAGGAGATATTTCCACCGAAGCAGCAGGCTGTCCTGTGTGAACTTTTACTTTTGATTTCTTCAGAGACCTTTCAAGAACTTCTGCCACATCACCATCAACCCCTGGAAGCAGCTTTGGAAGCATCTCCACTATGGTTACATTTACACCAAAGGAAGAAAAAACAGAGGCAAACTCGCAGCCGATTACACCACCGCCTATGATTATCATGCTTTCAGGCAGGGAATCCATCTCCAGAACCTCACGGCTGGTCAGCAGACCTTCCTGCATGATTAATTTGGGAATAAGCGGTTTGGAGCCAGGAGCCAGAAGAATGTTGCCTGCTTTAACCTCTCTTCCTTCAACTTCTATGGTATCAGGATGAATAAGTCTTCCATGACCTCTGATGACATCAATTTCAAGGTGTTTGAGATGAGCTTCCACACCTTTGCGCAATCTATTGACTACCATATCCTTCCGTCTGGCAACATCGGCATAGTCAAAATCAAGGGTACCGGAAAGGCCGAATTTTCTGGAGGCAAGGGCATGCCTGTAGAGAGATGCTGAAGCAATCAGTGTCTTGGTAGGTATACAGCCCCTGTTAAGGCATGTTCCTCCTATAGCGTCTTTTTCAACCAGCGCAACCTTCTTGCCCAGCTGTGCGGCCCTTATTGCAGGAACATATCCAGCCGGTCCGCCACCGAGTATTGCAAGATCATATCTCCCTGACATGAGTACCTCCGTCCATGCTGAAAAAAAATCAGAGCAATTGTGAGTTTAGTAATATAATCGTTCAGGTGTCGCCATCTCTTGCCTGAAAGGAATTTCACTTGTAGGATTCGAAAAGCCTGAAGGGAGGCTGCGATGATTCTACTGCTGATTTTCATTAACGGGTTCCCTGCATCTGTGAATGTGGATTCCCTTACTGCGTCACTCTACATTGAGACTGGAATGGCATATCTTGAACAGGGTCTTGCTGACAGGGCTTTCAGGGAGTTCGAAAAAGCCCTTGAGACAAGCAGTGATGCAGCAGAGGCACACCTTGGAATAGCCAGAGTTTCAGTTCTCAATCAGGCCTGGGGTGATGCTGAAAACAGCTACACAACCTACATGGAGCTTCGCCCTGACGATTACAGCGCACCTCTTGAAATGGCTGAAATGACACTTGCTCTCAGAGGCAGAGAGCTGGAAGCTGCGGAATACGCAGATGCTGCTCTGAGCCTTGCGCCGCTGAACGGCAGATGCTGGATTGCAGTTGCAGACTGCCAGGCTGCACTTGGAAATACTGAAGAAGCAATGACATGGTATACAAGAACAATCATAGAGAGTCCTGAGTTCGCAGGTGACGCCAGAATAAAAATGGGCACTCTTCTTTTTGAAAACGGAGATCTGGTTCAGGCTGCAGAGATACTCACTCCTGCCGGACATCAGGGAGAACCGGATGCCTGGCATATTCTTGCTCTGATTTACATGGAACAGAAAGATGCTCTCAGAGCCTCGGATTCCATAAGAAATTATCTGTACATGAACCCTGATGGCCCCTGGGCAGATTCAGCTCAGGTACTGCTGGAAGAACTGAACTTTCACGCTGGCACAGGCAGCCCTGGAAACCGGCATGATTAGGGACTTCAGGGAAAAAGCTGAAAGGGCAGTTGCCTGTTCAGAGGCAGATTTTGCAGAGATCCGTATTTCCCTTCACAACGAATCAACCTTCATACAGGCAGGAATCTCCAGTGAAAACACAGGCCCTGTAGGCAGGTTTTCAGGTACTGCACGGGTATTCATTTCAAATCGCTGGGGTATATGTGAGTTCAGCAGTGTGGAAAATATGCAGATGGCCCTTGACCGAGCTGCTGCTCATGCCATTCACTGTCAGTCACCTCCACTGCCGTTTCCCATGCTTGAAGCTGAATGCAGAGATTCATGGGATGACTCACTGCTATCCCCTTCTCCAGGGGACATAACAGGAAGAGAAAAAGCTTTTCTCTGCCGGCATTACTGCGAACTTCTGGGAGCAACTCTGGGAACCGGCTCAGCGAGAGTATCCTATCAGGAGAGAACCGGCGACAGGGTGATAGTAAATTCAAGGGGAACCAGTGTACATGAAAGAGAGAATCTGTGCTCTATGAAGTTCCAGGCTGTTCTTCCTGGAGGGCTGGGGAACTCCAGAGAACTTGCTGTAAGAGGAAGCTTCGAGAGTTTCAAGGGTCTTGAAAAAGAGATTGAGCAGCTGGGTAAGGATTTGGCATTTAGGGATACTGAAAGCAATATTGCCCCTGGTGAGACCAGAGTTGTGGTGGATCAGGAACTTGCAGGAATAATCATTCATGAAGCATTCGGACACCTTGTTGAGGCAGATTTCCTTGAATGCAACCCTGCTGTTGCCCATTCCCTCAGGCCAGGTCAGAAAATAGCTTCACCTCTTGTGAACATACTGGACGATTCAAGAATGATGAAATACCCGGGAAGCATGCGTTGGGATGACGAAGGCTCTCCAGGGCAAAGAACAGTTCTGATTGAAAAAGGTATTGTAAAGAGCTGGCTTCATACAGCTTCAACTGCTGCGGGAAACCGAGCGGAAACCACAGGCAATGCAAGATCCGCAGATCCTGGAAGAATGCCGGAAGCCCGAATGACATGCACATTCTTTCAGGAAGGAGAATCAACCAGAGAGGAACTGCTGGAACAGCTTGACAACGGACTCTATCTGAAAGGCTTTTACGGAGGAGCAACTGACATGGACAGATTCAGCATCTCCGTACAAGAGGCCTGGACAGTGCGAAAAGGAGTCCTTCACAAACCGATTACACCTGTGGTTATTTCAGGTAGAGTGGCAGATGTGCTTTCAGCAGTGGAAGGAACAGGGAATGACCTGAAACTTTCAGGAGTACTTAAAGGCTGCGCAAGAAGAGGAGGTGCAGCCATTCCGGTAAGCCACGGCGGCCCGCATCTGCTCATAAGCCGAATACAGGTGAGCTGACATGAATCCGAATATGGATAGAAAGATTCTCAATACCTGTGAAAAGGTTGCTGACCAGGCTGAAGTTACAGGTATTCAGCGAAACTACAAGTCGGTGGACATGAATCCGGTAAGATGCGTATTTGGCTCAGGCAGCATGTACGGCAACGGCCTGAGAATGATTCGCAACGGCAGGCTCGGTGCAGCAGGACAGTGGGGGCCTGTAAGCCATTTCGAGCTTGTGGAGAGGGCCATAGGCAGCTGCAGATACGGTCCAAAAGCGTTGATTGATCTCCCTTCAGCTTCCTCTGCATCACCGGCGGCAAAACCCTCAACTCTCTTGAAACTCACACATGAGGAGGCAGCTGAATACCTGTGGGGGATTCAGAGCAGAATAAGAGAATCTTTTCCTGAAGCTTTACTTTCCGCAGAACTCAAGTGGGGAACCGATAATATTTTTCTGGCCAATTCAAAGGGGCTGACAGCCTCCCATACAAGGTATTTTACCGGCAACCGTCTTTCAGTTACAATGCCCTCTCCTGACGGGCTGCTTCAAACAGGCTGCTCCGTGGACACTACAATGGAACTCCCTGATCCTGATGCGCTTGTGGAAACACTTTCTCTGCCTCTAACAGCATCCAGACTGCATAAGGGAGAAGTTGTTGGAAGAAAGCATGTTGTTCTCTCTCCAGCAGCCTTCTCTATAATGCTTCAAGCCCTGAGAGCCGGTGTAAGCGGAAGGCTTCTGGCAAGAGGAGCATCCCCCCTGGCAGGAATGGAAGGCAAAAAGGTTATCTCGGACAAACTAACTGTCAGGGATATGCCCTGCCTTGATACCGGTGGCTCATCAACGCCCTTTGACAGCGAAGGAATACCTGCCTTTAACAAGATACTGTTCAAAGACGGCGAGTTCGTGGATTTCATACATGATCTCAGTTCTGCAGCTGAAACAGGCGCTGAATCCACAGGCAACAGCGGAAGAAACATCGGGGAACACTCAAGGCCTGTCTGCACAAACATTGTTGTGGATTCTTCTTCGGAAAGCTCTGCTAACCTCCTTTCAGAGACAGGAACAGGAATTCTTGTAACGAATATCCTATCCGCTGAAAGCGGCAACGCAGCTTCAGGGCACTTTGTTTTCGACTGCGGCAGGGTGCATCTTTTCAGACATGGAGAGATTTACGGTTACTACGATGGCTGTGTTCTTACAGGAAATGTGTATGACAGTCTCTCCAGAGTCACAGATGTAGGAAAACTGCAGTACAGAACAAACGACGATCTTCTTCCTTTTGTTTCCCTTGAAGGGGTATCAGTCAGGTAATCTGCCACCGCTGAACATGGTCTTGAACGCAGAGGGTTTTATTCCGAAAAGGAAGAATGAGAACCCCAGGGCTATGACTTCACCTGCTGTAATCCAAAGCCTTGCAACCAGTGTAACAAGCTCTGCCAGACCAGGCTCACAGTCTGGAACCAGCACATGAATAAACCAGACAGCGGTAAGCTCCCTGGCCCCCAGCCCGCCAGGGGCAAAGATGGCAAGATACCCTATGCCCATTGCTGCAGGATAAATCAGCACACCGGGGAAAAATGGCATAACAAGGCCAAAAGAAAGAGCAAGAACCCAGAAAGCCACTCCCAGAACCACAAACAGGCTGAGATAAATCGGATAAAGGCAAATCATTTCAGTGAAACTGAATTCCCTCAGAGAACCGGTACTCTTCATTACTTTCGCCGCCAGAACAGCCAGCTTTCTGAAGAAGAACGGGTGTACCGACATGAGAAGGATAGCTGCCGGAATAACGGCCAGAACAGTTCCTGCAGCAGGTGCCAGCCCTGCTTTCTCTGCAATGAAAGGCATAAGGGGAATAGTTGCAGTCAGGCAGCCAAGAACGATAAACACAGTTTCCAGTATCAGCCCCTGCCCAACCTGGGCTGCTGTGAGCCCTGAATACCTGCTGAGGCTGTACTTTCCCATTGCTGCCCACACTTTGCCTGGAATGTATTTGCCTACCTGGGAGAGAAAATGAATTGCAAAGCCTCTGATAAATCCAATGCCGCCCCCTGAGAGAGTTGTAACCCTCTCCCAGGTAAGACCTGCAAGCATGAGATGGATTGCCAGAAGAACCATAGAACCGAGAAAGAGCGGAATGTCAAAATTAAGAAGCTGACCTATACCGCCGGCCTGATGAATACCTTCAATGAAAGACCTGCCAAGAAAGAACAGTGAGATTACAATAAAGAGAGCGCCGCAGACTGCAATAAGCCTGCTCTTCGTTTTACATCCCATCAGTCCAATACGCTTAATCTGCTGGTTCTCCGAGCCTTCGGAGCTTCCTGGCATTTGCCGCCGAGGGGCAGAAAACTTGAGTAGTAGGGCAGGCAAGCCAGTTCAAGCATTCTGAGAAGCTTGTCACAAATCTCTGTTTCATCTTCCATGATACCTGCTATAGCACTATAGAAGCGCTCTTCTCTTGAGGCCCTGTCAAGCATGGTCAGCTCCCTCCAGGCAGCAGGATTCTCAAGCCTGTTGAGTATCTTGATTGCTTTTCTGTCCGCTTCTATAAGCTCTGCAAATATCTCCCTTGAATCGCTTGAAACAAGCAGTTTTCTGATCTGCTTTTTGAACATGGTCCCCTGTACAACACCGGAAGAGTGCATACCTGCCAGGGTTTTCATTTTGCCGCATACCCTCTCCATGACCTTATCTACAGACATCAGTTTCCTTTATCGGACCACTCATGGCATGAATTATTCCTTTAGAGTTGAGATATTTCACTGCTTCACCTGCACTCCTGCGAAATCCGCAAAAAAGCTCCGCACCTCCTGAATCGGTTCTTTCAAACCGTTCAATGATACATCTGGACCGTAGCCAGTATTCAGTTTCACCAGTGCAAATATCCAACCTCAGTTCTCTCCAGTCCAGTGCTTTCATGAGCTCATTCTGAATGGCTGCTGCAAGCCTGTCCAGAGAATCGCCGGTGAGAGCTGAAACGCTCATGCCGTAAGGGGCATCATCCAGGGCCAGATCTTTCTTGTTCCATACAACGATATGAGGAACATTCTCTGCTCCGATTCGTTTCAGAGTATTTCTCACCACGGTAACTTTTGCTTCTCTTTCAGGGTCTGAGGCGTCAGCCACAAGCAGAACAAGATCAGCCTCAAGAACAACATCAAGTGTTGAGCGAAAGCTTTCCAGAAGGGATTCCGGCAGCTTGTCGATGAAACCTACAGTATCACTGATTATTACCGGCTCTCCACATTGAAGAATCAATCTTCTTGAAGTTGTATCAAGGGTGGCAAAGAGTTTGTCTTCAGAACGAACACCTGCATCACAAAGAGTGTTCAAAAGGGTGCTCTTACCTGCGTTGGTATATCCTGCAAGTGCCACACTGAAAACAGAGTTTCTCTTCAGCCGTCTTACTCTGGCAGAGGTCTCCATTGAGGCTATTTTTTTCTCAAGGGAGGATATTCTTGCCCTTGCGCGCCTTCGGTCAACCTCAAGCTGGGTCTCTCCAGGCCCTCTGGTACCTATACCTGCTCCCAGACGACCAAGATGATGCCACATTCCTGAAAGACGGGGAAGCATATACCTGAGCTGCGCCAGTTCTATTCTGATTCTCGCCTGGGGCGTTCTTGCCTGAACTGCAAAAATGGCAAGTATCAGTTCCGTACGGTCTACAACCTTGCAATCGGTGAGTTTCTCCAGACGGTTAACCTGACCTGGCGAGAGATCATGGTCCACCACTATTGTTGTAACCTCCAGAGCAGATGCCCTGCAGGCTGCCTCTTCTGCCTTTCCTCTGCCGATGAAGTATGCCCGGTCAGGGGCAGAACGGTTCTGAGAAAGAATGCCTGCAACCTGGCCCCCTGCACTCTCCACAAGTCTTACTGTCTCTTCCCTCTCAAAATCGTGATATGATTCGGAGCTGAATTTTACGCATACAAGGAGAACCCCTTCAAGTTCCCTGTCTGTAACCACTCTGAAAACGGTGGAATTCCCCGGCATCAGGCTTCTTTTTTCTTGCCTGTTACTTTCCTGTTTATCAGCTTCTTGGCAGATTCAAGAGTTATCTCCATAACCAGCGACAGTTCGCCGGCGAATACAGTAACCGCTTCATTGAGAACCCGTTTTTCAGAGGGGTTCATCTTTGCGAAAGAAGACCTGCCGAGAACATCTCTGATAGCAGAGGCAATTACAGAAGGATCACCGGAGTTAACCCTGTCCTTCAGGACATCTATTCGTCTTCTCCAGTCCTTTGGAAGTTTCTCGCCAGGCTGAGAGAGAACTTTCATTGCGTCTTTGATCTGCTTCTCGCTTGAGACCTTTCTGAGACCTGATTCACCCACTGCGTTCAGCGGAAGAAGTATACCGGCCCTTCCACCTGAGAGGGAAATTACAACGCACTCTACCATCTCTCCTGAGATATCCTTCATGCTGATCTCTGAAATAACACCTGCACCGTGAAAAGGATGAACTACCCTGTCGTTGACTTCGTAACGCACTGCGCCTCCCTGATGGAAATGGGTGGCAATTATAGCTGTTCAGAGGTCTTTTGTCAATCAGCCGAACCAATCAGAAGATGAATATCCGGTGGCTGAACATTGCTGAACCTGTCAGGAGATGCAGCAGGCAGCGCCTGAAAATATCTTCTCAGAAGGCGTTCCAGTTCTGCCGAGGCTTCGCTTGATCCTTTGTAGAGAACAATAGTCGTATCAAGAACTTCAGGAATTCCTATCTCTTCGTTGTAACTGTCTGCGTCTCTGATATCACTTACAGCAATAAGGTATTCTGTTCCCTCCCATGTGAATGCCTTGCCTTCAAGAGCACCGGCCACCCATGTCGCCGCGCCGAGACCTTCCAGAGAATACTGAATTCCATGATTTACAACATCTACAAACAGAGTGCATGCAGACGCCTGAGGAGTTTGCAGAAAACCTGAATTAAGCCCTGCATATGAAAGATCGGTCCCCAGCATGATCGTCATATCCACAGGCTTGATGGCCCAGTTTGAATCGGCCAGGTCAGATGCAGCCTGCCATAACAGTTCAGAGTCAGTTTCAGGTGATTCGCGTCTCACAAGAGCCACAGATGTCTGCCTGCGAGTGGTTCCTGTAAGGGGATAGACAAAAGAATAACCGCTGGCAGCGCCTGCTCTGAACTGATTCTCAAGCCCCTCAACGCCTGAGCAGTTGGATATCCAGAGGACTGCACTGTCTTCAACGCCGGCCTGTACAGAATCCGTTTCAGCCTCTGCAGGTTCATTAGCAGAAGGCACATCCGCCCATGGAGAAACTGTTTCCTGCTCATCTTCCCATACAACAGAATCGGTAGCAGAGACCGGTTCGGCTTCTTGCTCTTCAATCCTGGGAGGAGCAGAAAAACGAAAAACCAGATATGCCAGAATCAGCACCAGGGGAACAGCAATGTATAAGTATTTTCTGCCGGAGCTTTTTTCAGACTTGTCTGATAATGGTTTCACAAAATTATCAGAAGATGACACAGGTTTTGATTCAGGTTCAGGTTGCGGATTTTGAAGGGAAGCCTTCAATCTTTCAAAACTCTCGCCCACTGCTCTCAGACTCACAGGTCTGTCCAATGGATCAGGAGAAACCATGGACTGTACAGCCTTCTGGACTTCCGGTTCAAGTTTATTCCAGATACGAAGCTGGGCATCCCTGGAATCGCTGCCGGCAATAAGACGGAAGAAAAGAGAACCTAAAGCAAATACATCGCTTCTTGGATCAGAGGGTCTTGCACTGCCAACTTCAGGGGGAGTAAACGGCGATTGGGGAACACCTCTTCTTCCTGCCAGAAGAAGAACACTCTGTCCTTTCAGCAGAAACATTTCCGGACCAAGATAGCCGCATATCATTCCAGCTGCCTGAAGATCTATTACCATTTCCAGAATTCGGGAAGAGATACTCAGTCCCCTGATTTCAGAAAGACCGCCTATCACTCCCAGAATCTCAATCAGCAGCCTGCCCTCTCCCGGATCAAAAAGCAGAAGCCTTTTTCCGCCGGGAATATCTCTGGAGGACACAGGAGAGAGAATACCTCTTACAGAAGGCCACCTGTGCTGAAAAACACCTCCTGCAGGGGAAACTTCAGCTATGAGCTGCCTGCCCCGGTAATCAACACGGGAGAGCGAATAATCACCGTCGGAGTAGACGGAAGACTGGAGGACCAGTCCGCAGCTTGCGAAGAGATCAGAATCCACTGGAACCAGACGAGTAGTTAGGGGCTTCCTTGGTAACATTGACATCGTGGGCATGACTTTCCCGAAGACCGGAGGATGTGATTCTCACAAACCTTGCCTTCTCAAAAAGCTCCCTGACAGTGGCAGCACCGGTGTAACCCATACCTGACCTGAGCCCGCCTGTAAGCTGAACCAGATAGTCGCTCACAAGCCCCTTGAAAGGTACCATACCCTCAATACCTTCCGGCACCAGCTTCTTCTCAACAGAAGCATCCTGGAAATACCTGTCGGCACTACCCTTCTTCATAGCCCCCATGGAACCCATGCCTCTGTAGGTTTTGAACTTTCTGCCCTTGTAAATAATTGCCTCACCTGGGCTTTCTGTGGTTCCGGCAAAAAGGCTTCCTATCATTACAGAGCATGCGCCTGCTGCAAGCGCCTTGACTATATCGCCTGAGAACTTGATCCCTCCATCGGCAATAACTGAACACCCTTCTGCAGCTGCTGCCTCTGCGCAGTCAAACACTGCTGTAAGCTGAGGACAACCGATACCCGCTATTATTCTTGTTGTGCAGATGGAACCTGGCCCTACCCCGACCTTTACAGTATCTGCGCCCAGTTTGATGAGTTCAGTTACAGCTTCCGGAGTGACCACATTGCCTGACACTATAGCAAGATCAGGATAGAGCGCTCTTAATTTGGAAGTGGTTTCCAGAACAGCAACGCTCTGACCGTGGGCAGTATCGATGAAAATACAGTCAACACCTGCCTCAACAAGGGCAGCAGCTCGATCCAGTGCAGAATCTCCCACACTGACCGCTGCTGCAGTTCGCAGTCTTCCCTTGTCATCCTTGCATGCTTCCGGAAAGTCCATGGCCTTCTGGACATCCTTAAGGGTAACAAGCCCCTGCAGATGACCGTCGGCATCCACAAGGGGCAGTTTTTCCAGCCTGTGTCTCCTGAGAAGAGCAAGAGCTTCCTCAGGTGTGGTTCCTGCAGGAGAGGTGACAAGCTCCGAAAGGGGTGTCATAAGGGATTTAACAGGAACAGAACCGTCTGTTTCAAAGTGATAGTCCCTGTGGGTGAGTATACCCTTTATGCGGCCGTTCTCAACAATTGGAAAACCGGAAACACCTGTTTTTTCCGCCAGGCTCAAAGCATCGGAAACCCTGGCAGAGAGATCAAGACAGATAGGATCAAGAATAACGCCGCTCTCGGCCCGTTTAACCTGACTGACCTGATTTGCCTGCATCTCAATGGCAAGGTTCTTGTGTATTACACCCATTCCACCCTGCTGGGCAAGAGCAATAGCCATACCTGCTTCTGTAACAGTATCCATGGCGGCGCTTAGAATGGGAATATTCAGAACAATGTCCCTGCAGAGTCTGGAGTGAAGGTTTACTTCTCCAGGATGCACAGAGGATCGTCCCGGAAGTATCAGAACATCATCAAAGGTAAGGGCTTCCTTTGCCTTTCTCGGGTTCATAATCCCTCCTGAAGAAGCGGCCTAATCGGCCCAATAGATAATTCTGCCGCATGTGGGACAGGTATTGACCCTTGAGTTTCTCTCAGGGTCTGAACACACTGCCGTGGGAAGTCTTGTAAGACAACCGGTACACCTGCCCATGAGAGCAGGAACCACAGCATTACCATAGTGCCTGGTAAGCTGATTGTAGAGACCTCTCCACTTTCTGCTTATATTTTTTGAATAATTCTCCCTGAGTTCTTTCAACTCATCCAGTGCACCTTCAGTTTTCAAACCCATGTCAGCCTCGGTATCCCTGATCTCTTTTCTTCCCAGATCGTTGATCATAACATCCAGATCGTGAAGACTTATAAGCTTCTCAAGTTGTTTGTCCATCAATCCTCCTGTTCCAGATGTTCGAAATCAAGAAGCCTGAAGAGGTCCTCTGCTGTTTCTGCTGAACATATCTCATTTCCTGATTTCCTTATGACACCTGCAATGTGGCTGAGAAAAACCGCATGAGCTTCCGGCGCACTGGGTTTAACAGGAGATACAAAGAGAATAACAACATGAACCTTTTCGTCAGGCCAGGAAATACCTTTTCTGGAATGCCCCACTGCTATTGTGAGAGAGTCAACAAGAATACTTCGGCAGTGTGGAAGAGATATACCCTTGTGCACCACAGTTGCTCCGACCTGCTCTCTGATATCGAGAGCACCTGAAATAAGACTTCGCGTTCCGGTGCCGAACGGGAACTCCTTGAGAAGTTCCTCAATGGCTTCTTTCCTGCCGGTTGCTTCAAGATCAAATTTACAAAACGCTGAATACTTCATACATCTCCCTTGCCTTTTCACTGCCTAATATAGAATACTGCCGGTGTCCTGCAAATTTAAGAGAACGAGAATGAAAGAGTAATATGCAAAGCAACGGAAATATGTACACAGCCCCCCCTGACAGAGAGTGCCTGGTACGGTATTCCTGCACAAAAGACAAATGGACTGTCTCCAGCAGCTTTGCTAAGCTTGAAGAAAAACTGGGTTTGAATAAAAACGCTCTGGCTTATCTTCTGGCTTCCACTGAACCAGGGTTGTGGCCGTTTATGGCAGACGGCAACCTTCTGCAGGCTGTTTCTGCAGTATCAGGGAACGGGGAAAAAACAGTCATAGTTTCTGAAGCTGACGGCAGCGTGATAGTAAATAATCTGGTAAGAACCACCGGTTCTGAATTACTGGTTCTTTCCACTGCAACCGGAGAGATTCTTGGTCTGTCTGAGAAGGCAGCTGAAACCTTTAAAGCCAAAGAACAGCTCTCATTGCTTTTTGACTCCTTTTCATCATCAATAATAGAAGTAGCCCTTCGTAAATGTATCTTAGTTGGCTACGAGAAAGAGTTCCTTGTCAGTGTTTCTGACAGTTCAGGGGAGAGAATAAACTATGCAATGAGAATGCGACTGGTACCTGCTCCAGGCCGATTGATCATCAGCACATTCTCAATTCCTTCTGTGGCCGTGGTGAGCAATGCTCCGGACTGCAACAGCCTGAGCACGGTCCTGCTTGAGGAGAGCTTCTGCCCCGACATCGTTATCGACAATAAAGGAAAAATACTCTCCGCCAACGGAGCTGCCAGAAATTTTTGCAGAAAACACTGGGGGCTTGATCCTGCAGGTCATCTCATCTACGATCTTATTCACCCTGACCAGAGAAAATTCATAAGAATCAGACATCAGCACAGGGTCAGAGGCAATGCTGTTCCCTCCAGATATACAGTAAAGCTCCAGCCTGAACCGGATTTAAAGGAGGTTAAAGCCCGAGTATCTGTTATGCCACTTGCCGGTACAGACAGATGGATACTTTTCCTGAACCCTGTTGATCAGAAAACCGAAGACTTAAAACAAAGAAAGGAGAAATTATCAGGTTTCGCAGAACAGCTTCGCCCTACTGGAAAAACAACGCCTGAAAAGGTACTTGCCATGCTCACAGAATTATTGGAAGCAGAATCAGCAGTATGGATATGCAGGAACACCACTGTTACAGCCGGAGACTGCACAGAACTCCTTGCCGGCCTGGACAGGAAAAGTCTCGCTGCAAGAGGCACCGGTTTTCTGAATGATTCAACATTTGTTAAAGGAATCGACTCAGGTTACGGGCTTTCACATATGCTTATTTACAAGATGACATCTGACAGTCTTGACAGTCAGCAGGTCGAAGCGCTGGAAACTGCTGCAAAAGCATTGGAAATCGTACAGCTGAGAAAAGCTCTGGAAGAGGAGCGAAGCACTCTTTCTCTCATAAAGGATATCGCAGGCGCTTTTCTCAAGCAAAACGAGTCTCTTGAGGGTATTCTGGGAGATTTCGCCAGAAACTGCGGAGCTGAAACTGCAGCCCTTTTAAGAATAGCCGGAAACGGCAGAATTCTTCAGGGAATGGCAGGTTCAGGGCTTGTAGGCGGAATACCTGATATCCAACTTGATAAACTGAACACCGCATCCTGGGCCTGTCTCAGCGGTGAAACTGCATTGTTCACAGGCTCCCAGGACAGCGACCTGCGTTTTTCAAGGGTTTTCACTGATTCAATCACTGAACTGGCAGTTCCATTTTTCAAAGGCACAGCTCCTGAAGGTGTAATACTGATAGCCTCAACTGGAAGCGAACGGTTTAACCCTTCTGCTGCGGAACTTGCAGAGCTTCTGGCACTGTTATTTACTGTTCCTGAAGAATCTATGCTCCCCAGAGAGGATACTGAAAAAACTGCTGTATCAAGTCCTGTGAGAGAAAAAGCAGCAGAACATATAAATGACACAATATCAGCCATGATCTGGACGCTGAACACAAGGCTCAAGCTTCTGCCTGACGGACAGGCTCTGAATGAACTGATGGAAATTTCAGGCAGGCTGGGATTTTACAGCAAATGGTCACTTTGGTTCCTGAGTATATCAATGTACGGAGGAAAACCGGAACAGAAATGGATTGACCCTGTTCCTCTTCTTGAAAAAACATTCACCGACATGAAGGGTATGAAAACTCTCTCGAAGGTGGATTTTTGCTTCTTACCCCCTGAGAATGACATTGAGGTTTGCACTGACGGGGCATTTGTAGGCATGATAGCTTCATCGCTGATGATGTGCATTCTGGAGAACAGCAGCAATATTGATAGAATAACAATGGCTGTGAAAGAAAAGGGTGACAACTGGACATTCAGCCTTGAATCCGAAGGCAGCAGCATACCTGCAGAAAGCCTTTCCACCTCTCCAGATTATGAAAACAGAAACACATCATTCATGCTGGCATGGAAACTTACCGAGGAGCTTGGCGGAACAGTCAGCACCTTTTCAAACAGAGGAAAGTCAACGAGAATGGTTATCAGACTGAGAACCGGCGGCTGACGGAGAATGATAGAATGCTGAAAAAATCAGACCTGCTTTATGATCTGCCTGAGGAGCTGATAGCCCAGTATCCGCCGAAAAAAAGAGGAACATGCCGGCTTATGGTAGTGAACCGCTCAGACCAGAGCATAACTGAAACTGACTTCGGCAGTTTTTCTGAATACCTAACCCCCTCGGACATACTGGTACTGAACAACACCAGAGTTATCAACGCCCGTCTCAAGGGTACACGAGCCTCCACCGGCGGAGCAGTTGAACTGCTTTTGCTGGAAAAAACTAAAGAAAACACATGGAAGGTAATGATCAGGCCTGGAAAACGGTGCCGAAAAGGAAACTCGTTTTGTTTTTCCCAAAGACTGTCTGCCACTGTTCTGAAAGAATTGGGCGAAGGAAGAGCAATGGTCTCCTTCACATCAGATGAGAACACGGAAGAGCTGCTGAACGCCCTTGGATCGGTACCGCTTCCCCCCTACATAAAGAGACCTGTAATGAAGGCTGATGAACAGAGATATCAGACGGTCTTCGCCTCTTCTGAGGGAGCGGTTGCTGCGCCTACGGCAGGGCTGCACTTCACTGAAAGAATGCTGAGTGATTTGAGAAGCCGGGGCACACAAGTTGAATATATAACCCTTCATGTAGGTCCCGGAACCTTTCAGCCACTCCGTGAAGACATTCTTGAGGAAAACCGGATGGAAGAGGAGCGGTACTCTGTAAGCAAAGAAACAGCGAAAAAAATCTCAGACGCAAGAAAAGCAGGGGGCAGAATAGCAGCAGTGGGAACAACTGTTGCAAGAACACTTGAATCTGTTAACCTGGACCCTCCGGAAAAACTTGCCGGAAGAACAGATATATTCATCTATCCTCCGTGGATGTTTAAGAATGTGGATATTCTGCTGACCAACTTTCATCTCCCAGGCAGTTCACTTATATCCCTGGTGGGAAGTTTTGCCGGCCTGGATCTTATAATGGAAGCATATGCCAGAGCCGTGCGGAACAAATACAAATTCTACAGTTATGGCGACGCCATGCTGATTCTCTGAGGAGTAGCTTTGCCCTACACAGCACAAAAGCCATTGAACCCCGGTAAGCTGATCAGGCTTTCTCTTACTGAATCATTGTTCGTTATTGCCTGGGGAGCCCTTGGCGGGGCTTTACTGATGCCGTTCACTGTTCTCTGGTACCTGGGAACGGTGCCTGCACTTATTACAACGGCATGGGTGCTTGCAGGAATTGAGCTTAAAGGCCATACCGGACCTCTTCAGGCTTATGAAGTTCGGCAGTACTCTTCAGATGGAAGGCGAAAAGTCTCGAAAATACGAACATTTTTCAGGATTCTTCTCACCTCTATACTGTTTCCTGCTCTAATGATAAACTGTCTGCCTCTGCTCTTTGAAAAAAGGTCGATGCCTGAAATTTTCTCAGGAACGAAACTGACAGTAGTGGACAGAAGGCTTGATCCCAGACCGGAAAAGGAGATAGAGGCCCGAAGAAAAGCAGCTGTAAACAGGTCTCGTATTCTTATCATAGTTCCACTCGCTGCTGCAGCGGCAGTATTCATAATGAAGCATTCTGTTCCTGAAGCGGTTAACCTTCCTGCAGCTGAAACTGAATATTCTCTTCCCGAGCACGAGAGGGAACTGCTATCCCATTACCTGGAAATGACCACCATCCATCCTGAAGAACTGGAGTACCATGTGAGGCTTGCAAGCCTTTTCTACAGAAACGGAATGGAAGATGACCTGATTCATCAGCTGGAAATAATAGAAGAAATAGACCCTGATCACGCAATACTTATTCTGGGAGAACCTGAAGAGTTCTGTTTCGAGGAACTGATACCGGAAGAAGATACTCTTGCAATGGAAGAGGTAACTGTTGTAACCATTGAAACAGAACCTGCAGCGGAGGATTCATCTGCCTCCGACTCCACAAATGCGGCAGCAGCAGATTCCCTTGTGGCCTCTGCTGATACTGCGACAGTATCTGAACCCGACACACTCGTCATCCCCTCAACCGATCTTCAGACTGACACTCTGCCTTCAGATACAATACCTGCTTCAGAACCCCCTCCTGATATACAGGAAGAACCTGCAGAGCCCCAGGTCGAACCTGAAGAATACAACTCTGAACCGGAGGAAGAGGCAGTAAGTGAACCGGACACCCTCGTTCAATCTTAGCTGCAAAAGCGGCAAGGCCAGGGCCGGAACACTCAACCTTCGTCACGGCCAGGTTGAAACCCCTGTATTCATGCCTGTGGGAACACAGGCAACAGTAAAAACAGTACGAAACTCCGACCTTCGTGAAGACGGCTGGAACATAATACTGGGCAATACCTACCATCTGTATCTCAGGCCCGGTCTGGAACTGCTTGAACAGGCAGGAGGGCTTCACTCCTTCATGAACTGGGAGAGGAACATTCTTACTGACAGCGGAGGATTTCAGCTGTTCAGCCTTTCTGCGCTGAGAAAAGTCACAGAAGAAGGGTACAATTTTCAGTCGCACATAGACGGCAGCAGACACATACTAACACCGGAAAAGGTAATTGAGGCACAGATGGTCTTCGGCAGTGATGTGATGATGGTTCTGGACGAATGTCTGGAACAGCCGAGCGGCGAAAAGGTTACGGAAGATTCCGTCGGCCTTACCCTGAGATGGGCAGAAAGAGCCAGAAAACTCTACCCGGGAAATGGTCAGGCGATGTTCGGAATAGTTCAGGGAGGCGGATTCCCGCACCTGAGAGAGAAATGCGCCAGAGAACTGGTGGAGATGAACTTTGACGGATATGCCATCGGCGGTGTTGCAGTGGGTGAAGAAAGGCTGATGATGGAACTGGCTGTTAAGAGCTGTATAGACATTCTCCCTGAGAACCGACCAAGATACCTAATGGGTGTAGGCAAACCGGAAGACCTGATTGATTTCGTTGCAATGGGTGTGGATATGTTCGACTGTGTGGTTCCAACAAGAAACGCAAGAGGCGCCTGTTTCTTCGTTCCTGAAGGACGGATCAACATAAGGAACGCAAAGTACCGTAACGATTTCAGACCTGTGCAGGAAGATTGTGACTGCTTCGTCTGCACAAATCACACCAGAGCCTACCTGAGGCACCTGTTTGTTGCAAAGGAATGGCTTGCTCCCATATTTGCCACTCTTCACAATCTCAGATACTTTGCAAGGCTCACAGAACAACTCAGAGAAGCCATAAGAAAAAACAGATTTGAGAATACTTCGCAGGAACTGCTTAAAAAGATGGGCAAACTTGACAATTGCTGAAAAGGCCACTGTAAAATGGCTTGGGAACAGGTGACGGTGAGGAGAATAAAGTTTGTCATTGGCTGAAAAGGTCACTGTAACATGGCTGGGGAACAGGGTCGGCGGTATAGCAAGGCCACCGGATTCCCCTGCTGTTTTCATAAGAGATGCCCTCCCTGGCGAAACGGTACTCTATCGCCCCCTCAAGGTTAAGAAGAGTTTTATTGAAGGGGAGCTTGTCTCGATAGAAGAGCCCTCTTCCCACAGAATCCAGCCCTTCTGCCGTCATTTCGGAAGGTGCGGAGGCTGCTCCCTGCAGCACCTTGATTATCACAGGGAGCTTTACTGGAAGCGGAAATGGGTTGAAAAGGCCATGAGAAACCTTAAGCACCCTCCTTCTCAGGCAGTGCTTCCTTCTCCTGCCAGAAAAGGCTGCAGAAACAAAATAACATTCGATGTGTTCAAGGGAAGGCTGCATCTCCACGCATTCAGAGGTGATCCTGTCCCTGTTGATTCCTGTCCTCAGATGAACCTGCAGACCCAAAAGGCATTTGAACTGATAAAGAATACTGAACTCCCTTCAGAAACCACCAGAGTCTCCGTAAGGGGGGCGCTCAATACTTCCTGCAGGGCACTTGAGTTTACAGGCACAGCTCCTGACACGGCTGAAGAAGAAGGGCTTTCTGTTCACCTGCTCAGAGGAGGAGAATGGCAGAAAATCTCAGGCAGCGGTATGACTGAGAAGCTGTGCGGTTTCACCTTTCCTGTTCCAGCAGGAGGATTCTTTCAGGTTAACAGTGCAGGGGCTGAACTGCTTATTCAGACTGTTCTTGATATTGTGCCTTCAGCAGAAGGACGGATACTCGATCTCTACGGAGGAGCTGGAACTTTCGGTGTGCCCCTGGCTGCCAGGGGATATACAGTACACTCTGTTGAGATGAACAGGAAGGCTTCAGCAGCCTGTAGAAGAGCAGGCGAACTAAACGACATTATAAAGAAGAATCTGACAGTTACAGCAGCCAGAGACAGAAGCTTTCTTTCTGAAGCCCTGCAAAAAAGAGAGCATTTTGATGTTGTTGTAACAGACCCTCCCAGGGCGGGAATGGGTATACGAATCTCCCGCCAGATAAGAAGGCTGGCTCCTGAAAAGCTGATTTATGTGAGCTGCAATCCATTCTCTGCAGTGAGGGACATTAACATATTTATACAAGGCGGTTACACCATCAAGAAGGTTCAGCCGGTGGACATGTTTCCAGGAACCGACCATGTTGAAACCGTATTTCTTCTTGAAAGGGGAGACAGTTGAGGTATCTGCGTTTTGCAATATTACTGTCAGTAACAGCTTACGGTTCTCTTAATATGGAAGACCCTCTGAACAGCTGGCTGTACCACTCGGAATCATTCGGACCTCTTCTTCCCGGAGTACTGCCTTCAGCCCACGAAATTGCTGTGCAACCGGAAACTTCAGGAATATGGCTCTGGCACCTTATGCAAAACAAAGCACAGTGCATTGTGCCTGAAGGGGGAATCATCGGTTTTGACTGGTCTCTTGCTGCTGAAGCTCTGGAATACAACGAAGAGTTCCAGACCAGGGCAGGGGGCACCTTCTCAATTCAGGCAACCCCTCTGGGCTGGCTTTTCATCAGTGAACGGCTCTCTCTATGGACAGGCAGCGACGGTGAACCGCCGCAGGGCTATTCCCCTTACCATTTTGGAACTGAACACGGAAGACACCTCTATGTGGATCACGGATACGCAGCTGCTGTAACAGGCCCGCTCACTGTCTCTCTGGGAAGAATACCTCTCAGATGGGGTCCTGGCAGATTTGCCGGGCTGCTCATATCAGGAAAGGCGCCGGCAATGGATATGCTGAAGCTTGACCTTGAGCTTGGAAGGATGGTTTCTTTCTCCGGTTTCACTGCAACCATTGATTCAGATTCATCCACATGGCTCTCTGCACACCGTCTGGATATAAAGCCTTCTGAAAACCTGAGAATAGGGCTTTCAGAATCAATCCTCTTCTCTGCAGGCAACATAGACCTGGCATACGGAAATCCGCTGATACCCTGGTATCCTGTTCAGTGGAATGAGAGGGTGGACGACAACGCTTTCATGTGCCTTGACTGCAGCTGGCGACCGCTCAAGGGAATTCTCCTCTACGGCGAGTTTCTTATCGACGATATTCAATATGAGAATGTCAATGATGTGCCGAACAAGCTGGGCTTCACCGCAGGAAGCGACTTGTTTCACACTGGAACAGGGCTGGGAGGAGTTCTGGAGTATACAGCGGTTCAGAGGTATGTCTACAGCCAGCGGAAAGAGGTCAACTACTACCTCCATGATGACAGAATCATAGGATGCCAGCTGGGGCCTGATGCTGACAGATTCACTGCTGAACTCTCATGGTGCGGTATGGAAAACATTACTGCCGCCCTTCGGGGAAGCAGAACGAGGCAGGGGGAAGCAGATGTTTATGAAGGGTGGCCTGATTCAGTACAGGCAGGAGGCAGCTTCCCTTCAGGAGTTGTGGAGACCACAGACAGGCTTTCCCTGGATCTGGGATGGTATCCTTACAGCAAAACAGGCATTTTCCTCAGGGGATACCTGTCATCCACAGGGAACACAGCACATATGGAAGGTAATGACAGTTACGATGAAGGCATTTCACTTGAAGTTGTTTACGGACAGATGTAACCTGTCATCCGCCGCATCTGGTTACTGATTCTTCCAATACCTTCAGGGCACCGGAAGCAGCAGGAAAATCCAGCTCACCGCCTCAGAAACCGCCTGAGACATCGCTTTCTTCAGAAAATAAAGCCCTTCAAGTATTATTTCCTGCATGTGCCATCTCCTTCATAACTTTTTCCGACTTCCTTTCACCAGAAAATAAAACCCTTCAAGTATCATTTCAGCAACAGACCTCAGCTTGTAACAGGCACATTTCAAACCTGCGGAACGCATTGTTCCAGCAAGAGCCTCACAGAGAAGAGATTTGCCCGGTTTTCTGCCTGCTGCTGCCACCACTATATTCCTGCCCAAATTCATACCTCCTGACAGCATGCCGTAAACCGGTTTCGAGCATAGACAAACGGTACCGGCAGTGCCAGACCGCGAAAGCAGTAAAGAATGCCTTCCTCTCCTTTCAGAATACTGAACAGAAAAAAGCTTGACGCAGTCAGAAGCACTGTAACTCTTGCGGAACACAAGGCCACCGGCGCGGTTCTGGTGCACCTCGATTCACCGGAAGAGCGGGAAAACTTCTTCAGCATATGCTTCAGAACACCTCCTGCGGACAACAGGGGAACTCCCCACATCCTTGAACACACAGTTCTCTGCGGCTCGAAAAAATACCCTGTAAAGGATCCGTTCATGGAGCTGGTAAGAAGCAGTATGGCGACATTCATAAACGCAATGACCTATGATGACCGAACAGTCTATCCTGTGGGAAGCACCGATAGAAGAGACTTTCTCAACCTGGTTGATGTTTACATGGATGCTGTTTTTCACCCCCTTCTCAGAAAAGAGTTCTTTCTTCAGGAGGGCTTCAGACTTCAGATCAACCATGATGGAACACTTACAGGTTCAGGAGTGGTGTACAATGAGATGAAGGGAGCCTATGCAGACCCTGACAGCTACATGGAGCGGGAAACTTCCAGAATACTCTTCCCTGACTCACCATACGGAAAGGACTCCGGAGGCGATCCTCCATCAATCGAAACCCTCACATTCGGTGAATACAGGAAGTTCTACAAAGATCACTACCATCCCGGCAACTCATGCCTCTTCGCCCTCACATCAATTCCATTTCAGGAGTTCGCTGAAAGAATGGACACGCTTCTTCCTGAAAAGGGAGAGAACGCCGCTAAGGTAACAATAGAAAAACAGAAAAAGTTCTCTGAACCTGTAAAAAGGGAGATTCCGGTACAGGGGGAAAACGGTGGCTGCACAGTTCTCTCTGCATGGATGGTTAACGATGCAGGCAATCCATGTGAAAGCCTTGCATTCTCCCTGCTGGAAGATGTTCTTCTTGATGAGGACTCCTCTCCTGTGAAGAAAACGCTGCTGGACTCAGGTCTCGGTACCGGCCTCTCTTCCTGCGGATACGACGCGGATTCTCTGCAGAGAACTTTTGTTATAGGCCTTAAAGGCGTTAAAAGAACAGATGCCGAAAAGGTTCTTGATCTGATTCATACCACCCTCAGGGAGCTTGCAGAAAAAGGCCCTGACTGGAAACTGGTTCAGGGAATGCTGCACAGAAAGGAGCTTCTTCTCAGGTATTCAGGCTCAGGATGGCCTTTCGCATTAATGAGCCTTGTGAACTCAGCCTGGGCCCACCGGCAATCCATCATGAGGGCCCTTGACCTGAATGCTCTAATGGCAGAGCTGAGAGAAAACCTCTCAGAAGATTTTCTATCTGGAATGATAAGTAAATGGCTTGTGAAGAACCCTCACCGTGCTGACATCATCTTCAAGCCGGACAGTAAGATGCAGGCCAGAGAAGAAAGAGATGCACAGAAGAGGATGACTGCCTGCAAAAACAGTCTCTCCGCTGAACAGCTTGAAGAGCTGGCAAGAGAGGAAGAAAAGCTTGAGGAAATGCTTGATGCACCGGACGCTCCTGAAGCTCTGGCCGCTGTTCCAAGGCTCAGTCTTTCAGAGATTGAGGTATCTGCTCCCAAGCTCTTTCACAAAAGCACAAAAACACCTGACGGAATGCTTCTGAATACGGAAATGAGCACCACAGGCCTTGTCTATGTAGACCTGTGCATGGACCTGAGCGGCCTGAATGCGAACCTCTTTCCCTATCTTCCCCTCTTCACCGCCGTACTGACCAGAACAGGCGCAGGGAATCTGTCACACCTGGAGATGGCAGACCTTGAACTTAAATACTCAAGCGGCTTAAGTGCTTCTGTAAACTCTGTAACATCATCATACCATTCCACAGACAAATGCCTTCCTCTGCTGAAGATCTCAGGTTACTGCCTTGAGAGTCACCTGAGCAGGATGCTGGAACTGATGAAACTCAGGCTCTTCAACGGGAATCTAAGGAATACAGAACGGATATCCTCCATTCTCAGGGAAACTGAAGAACGGTTAAGAAGCTCTCTGATTCCCGGAGGTGACGCCTTTGCCTCACTGAGGGTCAGAGCAGGTCTTACAGCAGGCCACATGCTCTCTGAACTCTTCTCGGGAATTCCAGCTGTTAAACGGTTTGCAAATCCTGAACCTGAGAAGGAGATTGAGGCCTTTATTCAAATAGCTGCCTACATCAGGGAAAGAGCTCCCAGAACCCTTGCGTGGACAGGGCAGAACAGGCACATTGATATGCTCTTCAGCTGGCTTGAGAAAAACGCTGCGGTACTGCCGGCGAAAACCGTACCGGACATGCAGCCTTCATACATTAGTAAACAGGGTATTATGATACAGGCAGACACATCATTTGCCGCTGCTGCCATGACAGGTCTTCCACTTAAACATCATCTGGCTCTTCCTGGAATTGTTGCAGTCAGAATGCTCTCAGAAGGGTATCTCTGGGATGAAATCCGCTCGAAAAACGGCGCATACGGAGCAGGAGCTTCCATGTCAGGGGGAGCGTTAACCTTCTCTTCCTACAGAGACCCTGCCCCTGCTGAAACCCTCAGATGCTTCCGTAACACTGTGAAAGACTGCGCAACTCGACTTGACCTGCGCAGACAGAGCATAAATGATTCCATAAAAGCCAGTCTGAAGGGGCTTGATCCCCCTCTAAGACCTGCAGGAGCCAATGGAATGGCCATTCTACGACACTTCAGCGGCCTTGACCGTAAACTGGCAGAAGAAGTGCTGCATGGTCTGCTCGGTGTGAACAGGGAGCAGATAGAGTGTTTCGCAGATTGGATTGCGTCTTCAGAACACACGATGCAGCAGTGCATAATGGGTAACAGTGATGTAATGAAAAGAGCAGAAATAACTGAAATCATTAATGGAGGACTCTAATGGATACTGCTTCACTGATAATTGGTATTATATGTGTTGTAGTCGGATTCATTCCGTGTCTGCAGCTGCTGGTAATTGTACCTGCCATAGTCGGTCTCATTCTGGGAATCATCGCTTACAGAAGAAACAAAGAAGAAGGTAAACCTGCAGGAATAGCTCTCACAGGAATAATCCTTAATATTCTTCCACTTCTTACAGTTACAGGCATGGCAATATTTATAGGACTCAGCTCTGATGCTTACTCCATAGGCAGCATGACCATCAAGTGAGGCCGCCGGCAGCTCATCTTAAATACCTGCCCATCTCATCATGGAGTGGCAAAAGGGATGCCTGATGCATATGACGGTTTATGCAGGAAATGAGACCGGCATTTTGCGGCTGCGTCAACCTTGATAAGCAAATGCAGCCTGCCTGAATATACAGTTCCAGTACAGTGCCGCCCCATCGGAAGTGGAAAACAGTGCTTGAAACAAATCTGGTAATTCTTGGTTTTCTGTTATGGGTAATGGTGTTTCCTGTGATTTCTCCTTTTATGGAGGAACTTATGCCGGAAATATGGCAATGCTCCTACAGGTCTCTCACAGGTAATCCCTGCCCCTTCTGCGGACTGACTGGAGACATGCGTAAATACATATCAGGAGTTGAATTCGAACCGGAGTGTCCTCTCTTCCCTCTTCTTTTTACAGCATTGATTGCAGAGATACCTGTAAGGCTTTTCTTTACAGTTCTGTCACTGAAAAATCGTTCAAAAAAACTGGTTTTATGGGATATTGCTCTCCACTCAGCGGGGCTTGCCCTTTACTGTTCCCAGAACGATATCCTTCTGTCGCTGCTTTTCTGAATTTTTCAGAGGCACGCGAACCGGACTTCTGTTAAGGAAAGACTTTCCAGTGGCATAGGTTGCTGTAGCCTGAGTCATTGGAGTGGGAAGGAATATCTGTATCTGCCTGGGCAGGGGCCCCTGCTTCAGAAGAAAAGACCTTGCAGCCTGCATATCGCCTGCTGTACAACCGGGAAAAGCTGCGATAATGTAGGGCATAACGAATCTGTCCCGTTTTCCTGCCGCTGCTCTGAACATCTCTGCAAACTTCTGCCAGACATCTCTGCCAGGCTTGCGCATCAGCTTTAATATCCTGTCATGGGTATGCTCAGGAGCTATTCTCAGATGACCGGAGATGTTCCTGCCGGCAAGCCTTTTAACAAACTCAGGCTCTCTCAGTGCCACATCATGCCTTATACCGCTTGAGATGAAGACTCTTTTCACTCCAGGCACCTGCTCTGCCCTGTCAAGGAGATTCATGTACGAAGAATGATCTGTGGAGAAGAACCGGCAGATATCAGGAAAGAGACATGACGGACGATGGCATTTGTTCCGCTGCTCCTGTGAGGTGCATCCCATGCCGTAAAGATTTGCTGTAGCACCTCCAAGATCTGAGATGATCCCTCTGAATCCAGGGGTGGCCGCGATGCTGCGCACCTCCTTAAGCACCGACTCAGGAGACCTGCTGACAGGATGCTTTCCATGGTGCATTCCAATTGCACAGAAACTGCAGCCTCCTGCACACCCTCTCACCACTGTTACCGAATCCCTGATCATTGTATAGGCAGGTATCTCTCCGGTGTATGACGGATGGGGCAGCCTGGTCCAGGGCAGATCGGCAATGTGATCCAGTTCAGCTGTAGTAACAGGTTCCGGCGGCGGTTCGATCACAGTCACCCTTGAATCCGCCCGCTGAAAGAGCCTTGCTCCGCACCATGGATTCAGGTTTTCTTCAAGAGTACTGGTCAGGTCAAGCAGAAGATCCCTGTTCTTCAGCATATCCTCATGGGAGGGAAGCTCAATATCCGAAGGGCCAGGCTGAAACTTGCCTGCATGGACTGCAACAGCTGTTCCAGGTATTCCTTCAAGCCCTTCCCCTGAATCAAGACGACGGGCTATGGTGACTATCTGTTTTTCGCCCATTCCGTAAACCAGAATAGAAGCTTTGGTGTCAAGAAGTATTGATTTCTTCAGCCGGTCAGACCAGAAATCATAGTGTGTAACCCTTCGCAAACTTGCTTCAATACCGCCGATGACAACAGGAACCCCTTTCATAACCCTCTGAACACAGTTTACATACTTCAGAAGAGCCCTGTCAGGTCTCTTTCCTGCAACGCCTCCTGCGGTATAGGCATCATCGGAACGAAGCCTGCCCAGGGATGTGTAGTGGTTCACCATGGAATCCATGTTCCCTGAAGTAACACCTGTGAAAAGCCTGGGAACACCCATTGCAAGAAAAGATTCCGGATTCTTCCAGTCCGGCTGGGAGATTATTCCTGTCCTGAATCCTGCGTCAAGCAGAACACGACCAATGACAGCTGCGCCGAAAGCAGGGTGATCAACATACGCGTCACCGTTGACAACGAGAACATCAAGTTCATCCCAGCCAAGGGACTTCATTTCACTGCGGCTCATTGGAAGGGGTTTTTTCATTTGTCTAGTGTGCGGTCTCAGTAACGATTTGTCAAGGCAGTTTGTGATTCGAAAAAGGTTGAGGGTTAATAGTATTGTAAACTTATGTTTACGAAACATGAAAGGAGATTGAAATGCAGCAGGAAGAAAGACCGGTTCTCTATGACAACAGGGTAAACGCAGGCAGAAACACATTCTTTATTTCAGCCAGGCAGGCACGAAACGGGCACTACTATGTCACCATAACTGACTCCCGCAGGCAGGAAGACGGCACATTCACACAGCAGAAGGTAATCTTCTTTGAAGAATCGGCAAAGAAAATGCGGGAAATAATTACAGAGGCATGCAGAGCCGTGGAAGAACTCTCAGGCACGAGGAGGGAAAAAGAGATAGAAGAGATACGCAAGACCCACCCGAGAGCATTCATGAAATGGGATGAAGAGGAAGAGAAAAAGCTCTCAAAGCTCTTCAAAAAAGGCACAGAACTGGAAGCGCTCTCCGGCGAATTCGGAAGAAGCCCTGGATCAGTCCTTGCCAGACTTGAGAAAATGGGGCTTGTGCAGTCAGCGACATCAGGGGAATGACCGTACTGCGCCATAAGCTGCAGGAACTGCTCCATGCTGAACTGTCGTTTGCCGGTTTTATGAACATACGGCGGAAGAAAACTACATGAACAAACTTCTCATATTCATCAACGGTTTGCCGCCTGCATACTCAGTAGCCGATGCGCCTGTACAGAGCCTGATGCAGTAAGATATATCCAGACAACCCTGCAGCAGCTGCCGGAACTACCTGCCGAAAGCGGTCTGAAACACAACAGCCGAAAACAGAGAGCTTTGCAGAACCGGTGAGCCTTTTGCGGCAAAACTGTTCTGCCATACTGATAAGGCCATAGTCTGTTCACGAATAATCACAGGCAAAGCCATTTTCTGAAAATGCCCATCAGCTTTTCAGAAAGGCATCTTCACCAGATAAATGTTCTGGAAAGATCAGTATCGCCGAAGACAGACTGTTCAGTTTACACCTCTTAAAGCACTGCAGTATCAGAACATTAACCACAGGAGAATAACAGGCAGTCTCAACGAGGCTTAACTGAAGAGCTGCCGGAGGTTCCCATTTACCTGTCCCCTCTGAGCACCTTGCTCATCACCTCAATGTCATCCCTCAGATGCCATCCTGCCTTACGGTAAAACTCTATGGCAGGATTATCAGAGAAAATCATCAGATGAACCTTTTCGATACCTGCGTCAAACAGAGCTTTCTCCGCTTCTTCCATCAACCTGCCTCCAATACCGGAATTCTGATGATCACTTCTTACTGCAAGGTGATAGATGTAGCCTCTGCGGCTGTCTTCTCCGGCCATCACAGAACCAATCACCTCTGAACCCTCAACAGCGGAAAAGCAGAAGCTGCCGTTTCGCCTGAGAAAAAGTTCAAAGCCCTGAAGCGAATCAGCTCCGGTAACAGCGTTGCCTGGAAATGACTCCCAGAGTGACCTCAACTGGGAATAATGGGATAAAGCCATTGGAACAACCATTACAGCAGCTTCTCCGAATAGATGCCCGGCCTGCTGTCTGGAATCTCAACAGCCCCTGCTGTTTTTGAGAAGAAATCTGGAACGCCGGCATCCCCTACCACAGCATATCCGTATCCCTGGTGACGCATTTCCCTGAGCGCCGAGAGAACCAGGGTTCCTCCCACTGAAAGACCTCTGTACTCATTGGCAGTTCCAACAGGCCCGAGAAACCCCAGTGCGGTACAGTCCCACGCGCAGAATCCTGCCAGTTTTTGAGAATCGCTGTGAACAGCAATAAACATTGATGCAGGTACTCTGAACAGGGCTGGCTGAATCTCGTCTGCCCACCCTGCGGAAAACCTGCTCTTTATAAAATGCATAACTGCTTTTCCCTCGCACGCAAGGGGCCTTCTGAAATGGAACCCCTCAGGCGGTCTGAAGTCCGGCAGACGATAGAGAGGAATAAGGAGATCAGACATCTGAAAGACTGAGCAGCCGGCCCAGGAACATTACTGATTCGTTTCCTGTAATGGCACTTATGATGCTTAGAATGATACCCAGACCAATGATGAACATCATTACAGCCTTGCAGGCATCCTGCCCCTTGATTGAACCCAGCTGCTTGGGCTCTCTGCCAAGATAAGCGCTTGCTGCGTAGAGTTCTTCGCCGATCAGGGTGTAGTCGCAGGTTGTTATGAAGAAAGGAAGCTGAGTAACAGCATCTGTACCGGCAATCTGAATCGCTCCTGAAAGAGAACCTGTTTCAGCCAGAATAAGGGACTCTGCCCAGAACATTCCAAGATAGAAGTTGGTTGCCGGTTTCTCTCTCATCATTATGCCGTTCACACCTGCCACATAGGCAAACTGACTCTGTGTGAGGAAGAACACGCTGTCATTGTCGAACGCATCTGGACGACCTGCTTCCAGGTACCCCTGCCTCACTGTTTCTTCAGCAACTGTATACACGATAGGATCGCAGTTGGGAACCATGAGAGGTGTCTGGTATTCAGCAACTTTCCTGGCAACTCTCCCCAGTATTGTGAGACTAGCTATTGTGGCCACATCTCCTATTGTGGAAAGCCCTGGAACATAGAGAATGGGTTTACCCATTTCGGTGGCCCTTCCTATGGCCTCATCAATTGCCTCAATACCTGCAATGGGTCTCAGGTAAAGTTCAACCCCTCTCTGTGCCATCTTGAAATAGAAGAGAATAAGAAAGAGGAAGAGGGCGCATCCGATAAGAACAGGAGTTTCATCGGTATTGTACCATTCTCCCCTGGGAATTTCTGCGCCGGTGAAAACCGGTGCAACGAGAGAATCCCCTTCCATGGTAAGGGTTATCGTTCTGAACTCGTACTGTGTGCCTGGGGAAATGGGATAATCAGGGTCATAGCCGTCATACAGTTCTTCTGAGGGAAGCGGCAGTGCTTCAGAGAGTACAGTCATCCACTGATCCGTACCTTCCTCCCGCCTTTGAACCAGCAGACCTGCCAGCTCATCAGAGGTATCAATAACTTCTTCAAACTGTATGATAAGTGTTGATCCGTCATCGTTTGGAGCATTCAATACAGAGATTATCTCCGGAGTACTGCAAAGTGCTGTAAGAAGAACCAGTGTCAGAGCCAAATCAGACCTCCATGAAATGTTATCACCGATTATGCTAACTGCGGCAAAATCCCACAATGGACAGAAATAACGGCAAAAGCACCCGTTTCAACTGAAACAAATATGAATCTGAAAGGTACTCCTTTCAACTGCCCCTGTTATCGCCCTGACCGTTTCTACTGCGGGAACACCGCAGCTGAAGCAAGGATCTCAAAAGGACTCCTTGTGAAATTTCATCGGTTTAAGGAGCAGCTTCCAACTGGTCTTCAGCTGAAAGGCAAAGAGCTTAACAGTCATAAGCATCGCGGAAAATTCAATTGATTTCGTACAAATAATGGAATTATTCAGCTGGTTCAACAAAAAACTGAAAGCTATATTACCTGACCACTTTACGAAAGAGGAAGATTGAACACACAATGTCCCTGCCCTAACACATCCTGCAGAAGACACGGAAACTGCCCGGAATGTCGCAAGTTTCATAAAAGCGTGGGCTCGCCTACATATTGCGACAAGATTAATCAGGCTAAAAGGCCGGCACCGTCAGGATGCAACCTGATGGACTATTCGGCCTGCGCTGGTTGAGCAGGCAAAATGCCTCCCGGCAGGCTGTCGGGAATACTGGAGCGCATACCTAAGGTCTTCAGCAATGACCTTATAGTAGGTATGGACACAATGGATGACGCAGGCATCTTCCGTATCTCGGAGGAAACAGCATTGGTGCAGACTGTGGACTTCTTTTCTCCTGTAGTGGCTGATGCGGGCACTTTCGGCAGAATAGCAGCTGCAAACTCAATGTCTGATATCTGGGCAATGGGCGGCAGGGCAATAACTGCCATGAATCTCCTTTGTTTTCCCACGAAAGGTCCAGGGCCTGAAGTAATAGAAGAGATACTTGCCGGATCAGGGGAAAAACTCGTTGAAGCCGGAGTAGTTCTGGTGGGAGGACACACAGCAACCCAGGATGAGGTTCTCTTCGGCCTGAGTGTTACTGGAGTTGTTCACCCTGAAAGGGCAAAGAGGAATTCCAGGGCAAGAACCGGAGATGTACTTATTCTTACAAAGCCTCTCGGCAGCGGCATACTGGCAACTGCAAACAAGGCCAAACCGCTGGGTACTCTTATCATGGGTCCTGTAATCTCTGCGATGGAAAGACTTAATAAGTACGCCTGCGAGGCTCTTGCAGGTTTTGATGTAAGCGCTATGACCGACATAACAGGCTTCGGCCTTCTGGGACACTCAATGGCATTTGCAAAGGGAGCAGGAGTCAACCTTGTATTCAACTGCAGTGACATTCCTCTCTTTCAGCACACAGTAGACTATGTTGAAGACTTCTTTCCAGGAGGTTCCGCCCAGAACCAGAAGTATGTAGGAGAGAATGTCACAATTGACAGTTCAATAGACATGAACATTTCCGACATACTATTTGATGCCCAGACCTCAGGAGGTCTCCTTGTTGCAGTGAAGGAAAAGCAGGCTGAGAATGCCCTCTATGCAATAAGGGAATCCGGCGATGAGAATGCGCAGATAATTGGCCATGTCTCTGACGGTCAGAAAACACTTCTCACGGTCAGACCATAGCATTCACTAACCTGCAGAATCTCTTCGGAACAGCTGTCAGCAGATTGCTACTTCTTCACCTGTGCGAAACGAGCAGTAAAAGGTCATTCCTTTAAGCTAAAGAAATCCATACACATAAGCTTATAACCCGAATAAAACTGAAGCATGACAAGGTTCTAGATTGAAAGGTACAGCTGCTCCAGAAGATCCGCAGACCTGTCCCAGGAGAACTTCCCAGCCTGCTCCAACCGGTGCTTCACTGGAATACCTGTCAGATGCACTATTCGCTCTGCAAGTGAGTCACTATCCCCCGGGGTGAACCAATCCACAGCATCTTCACCTACCTCTGCATGGGGTGCAATGAACGAAGCTATTACCGGCACACCTGCCTGAAGACCCTCAAGAACGGTCATACCGAAACCCTCATAAACAGAAGGACAGACAAGACAGGCACAATTACTGTAAAGCCAGGAAAGCTCACTGTCCGTAACACCGCCTGTGAAGACAACACGGTTGGCAATCCCAAGAGAAGAAGCCCTGGCAGAAAGAACATCCTTCAAAGGACCTCTTCCTGCAATGACAAGGATTCCTTCAAAACTCCCTGCAATGGAAGCAAAAGCTCTGAGAAGTGTATCAAAGTCCTTTCTCGGTTCCAGATGCCCTACAGCCAGCAGAAACTTCCTGGAGGGAAGCTGAACTGCAACCGGCTCCGTAAAAGGCGCTGCCGCATTGGGAATCACATGAATTTTTTCAGACGAAATACCGTACTTCTCTTTAATCTCGGCAGCTGTCCATTGAGAAACAGCTATCACAGCATCTGCCCTGCGAAGCGCTTTCCCCATGAAAAGGCGCAGCAGAAGGTATCTACTGAGACTGAGATACTTCCTGTCTTCAAGAAATCTCAGATCATGAACAGTCAGAACAACCTTCACTGATGCAGGAAACTCAGGAACAGGCAGAGTATCCCCTGACCACACCTGAAAATCTCCAGCTGCTTTCCAGAAGTTCTTCTTTCCCTCAGCCAGTCTTGACCGAAAATCCCTTCCTGAGCTGAGAGTAAATGTTCTTACACCTTTTGATGCTCCTGACGGGAAACCGCCGGTAACTGCAGCCCGAATATTCAGATCTCCGGAAAGCCTGCTGTGCAGCTCAATAGCTCGCCTTGCAGCACCGGTAGCAACATTCTCAAAAGGAAGCCAGTTAAGAAGAACAGACCTTTTCATTTCCACCAGTTTCTGAAAGATTAGGGGTTACCTGACGAATATAAGTCCGGCAAAAGCCAGGAGGAAAAGAAATGACCGATAAGAAAGCCTTTGAACATGAGATTCACCAGTACCAGAACGAGAAGGAAGCTGTCAGAAAGATCCTCGGTCAGATTGGCGGCACAGGAACCAAGAAAAAGGAGAAGGTAATAAATATTGTTTTCGCTGTACTGGTCATCCTCTTCTTCTCCTTCGATGTGATGCGTCACGCCCTGCACATGAACATAGACTTCATACCTGAGCTGTTCAGTGTGGAAATTGCCCTTCTGATGGTCTCAATGAAGATAATCTGGATGATTCACCGTCAGCAGAAGGTGGAACACTTCCAGTTCTGGATACTGAACACCATTGAATTCCAGATGAACAGCACAGCAGCAAGAGTTCGCAAGATTGAGAAGATGCTCAAGGAGCAGAAAGAACCTTAGAATCACCGTAATGAATAAACAATAGACTCAGTAATAGCCGCCGATTCACAAGAATGCAGGAAACTGAATACTTCCTTGACTTTTTCCATTGAAACAACCATACACTTTGCCTGCAGAGTCTCATCATCGCATTGCCTGACATGGAGTTCTGCAGAAACTCTGAAAAACACGAAAACACTCAACAACTGGTCAGCGCCAGCTTCTTCACTGCTGGAATGCTCCTGCTCTCTGCATCCTGTAATCCAGATAAGCTAGACTCTATCCGAAAAGGTATCCAGATCAACCTCACATGCCTGTGTCCAACCTCCACACTCTCTCTGCAGGGTAAGATCCTGAGATAATCACCTGATCTCACACCTGTTCTCAGCAGGAACGGCTTGTTTCGCTGAATATGGACACACTCCACCACCTGAACAACTCTTTGGCTTAACAATCCTGTTCTACGCACTCAGCGGTACTTGTCTGCGTCGCTCCCTGCGAATGTGAACTATCCGCATAAAGTTGTATGCGATAGCCTTCTCCAGCAACTCATCACGAACAGCACCGATTCCCCTCCGTCTTACTCTGCCAAAGCCATAGACATACTTCAGGATGAACATCAGGGATTCAACTGCAGAGCGGTTTCTGCGCAGCTCGGTAAGCTCCTCACTGAACCAGTTCTCATCACCAGTCAGGGCTTTACCCTTTGAGCCTGACAGGCTTACATGAAGCACACCAGGTATCCATCTTACCTGTTCAAGGCCCACCGCAGATGAGTATCCGTCATCAGCGCTGACCTTCTCAGGAAAAGTTCCAGTGTTCTGTATGGACTCCAGGACCATAGGGTAAAGCTGCGGAGAATCCGCAGCATTGCCTTCTGGTACATGGAGAGCTGTAACGAATCCATTTCTGCTTCTGCACACCTGAGGGCGGTAACCTACCACAGGCTCCCTGTCTCCCTTCTTGATCATGGCAGCAGATTCGTCTGACAGACTCATTACCTTCTCACTTGAGGGAGTACTCTTACCGTCAAATACCCGTTTACCTGAATAGGCGATTACCTCTTCTGCGGTATCCAGCAGAGATTCAATAAATGACAGATCTCTGAAGAGCCTTACCTCCAGAGATGGCCGGAGCACTGCTCCAGAATAAGTAGCACGGTGCTTCTTCAATTCCGACCGCAAATGTTGAATCACCTTCTCTGCCTTCTCGTATAGCCGACAGTACTGCTTCCTGCGCTTTCTGTTCGCACCCTTTTTACCTGATACAGTGTTTATGGTGAAATCGCATTCCCTGATATCCTTCAGCCACTTTGGAACAAACCACTCCATCATGTTCGGAACCATGTATCGCTGATAAAGCTGCTGACTGCAATAGAAGGCCCTATCCAGTGAATCCCTTATGATTCCAGAATCCGTTGGCCACACACTGTTTGCATGTACCGCTGTACTGTCTATTGTGAGTTCTTTGAAATCATCAAGACCCTCCTCCAGCACCATTCGCTGCTGGAGGGCAAGAATCCGTCTCTTCGTCTCAGGTGAAACAGCATTGATGTTTTCGAGAATAGTGGTCTTTGCCGGCAGATGCTTACCGAACTGGTTCCCATAGAAAGCCCTTATGGTAATCGAATCCCTGATTCTTTCACAGGCAATTCTATTTGTAACCGATCCGAAGTACCCTCTTAACAGAATAAACAGATAAACCTCTTCAGGCGACATGCGTGGTCTGCCACAACCAAGTGATTGCTCGTGCCTACCGGATGGCATAACGGTACACTCAAGATCAAAAGATCCGGTCTGCTTTCTTTTCCACTCAGCGTCTGCAAGACGCTTCCTCTTCTTCTCCAGGGCATGCTGATCGAGATCCTGCCTTATCCCATCGAGTATCCCCGGGTCCATCTGCAGAGCTTCAATTCCGCATTGAATGAAGTCTGCGAGAGGGACATCCATCTCAATTCTGAACAGGGTGGGGTTGTTTTCTGCGAAAAGTGTTGTAGTTTCCATTTGCGCTGCCTTTTGTTGGGCTTCCTGTTATTGGTGTAACATATTGAAACATAACAAATTGCAGCGCTTTTGTCAACATTTTGCGCTCTGTTTATTGGCCTATGTTATGCGGTAATGAGTTTTCGGATGGGCTCGAGCTAGAACGTAATGTTAAATACATAGACTACTGGTTCATTGACAGGATCGATTGAAAATGCAAGGATTTTCTGAGAAGAGATACACCACCAGAGCACATCTGAAGTGTCCTCCGGGTGAAGCCCCATAACACTTACTTCAAAGAGATGTCTACCTTGGTAGTCATAGACATCATAGACTGGATTTGCTGATGTACCTCTCAGAACCCATAGCCTGCCTGCATTGTCGGCATGCAGGCCTTGAGGTTGGATCATGTACCTGTACTCACAAGGTGTATAACTGCCTGAATACCCAGGGTTACGGGCTCTTAGCGCACTGTTAATTCGCTCCGCTTCCGACGCAATTTCTGCTGAGGATTTTCCGATTCTCGGAAGCTCATTCTCGATCTGAAGGAACTGCACGTTGTCTGTGTCATAGCCATATATTGAATACTCGCTTGTTGATATTGGGGCAATGAACACATTACCCATTGTATCTGCTGTGAAGGCACATGAGTAGATTGTGTTGCTAAGTGTATAAGTAATGTCGCTGTAGTCGTTTAGAGGAACCGAATTAGTGAACAGAGTATCAATGACAGCTAGATCGATAGTGAAGCTACAGACTCGATAAGCAAGGTTAAAGTCATTGCCTGAGGCGTCGATTGCTGTGAAACCACCTATGAACTCACCTGAGCCGCAGTTCACCGGCCAAGAAGGAAATGAACCAGACAGAGTCTCAACATTGTCAATCAGTGAACCATCATTACCAAACTCGGTAACACGCTGTGCACTTTTGTCAAGCACGAAAAAGCTTCCTGAGTTGATCGGTACCAAGGCATCAGGACTGCTAAATTCGTGTGGCCCTTCGCCCAAGCCACCAACAGCATGCAGGAAATCCCCTTGTTGATTGAAGAGCATCACTTGAGCAGTTAGTCTATCAAGTACTGCAATACTGCCATCCGACAAGCATGCAACATCAGAAATTGCACCGAAGTAGAGTAATGATTCGAGGGAATCGGCTGTTAGAACCAATTCGGGAGAAATCGTATGGACGGGTGTTGCGGACAGCTGATCATCCGTAGAGCATGCGATAACAAACAGGATTGCCGTAAGAAGGAAAGACGAGATAGTAAGCACCAAACGAAATCCATTCGCAGCTTCCCTCCGCATTGGATGCCCCATTCAGATAAGAATCGTAAGGTTACGAGTACAAGGTTTTAGGCAACATAAACTATTATCTTAAGTGTCTAAGAAAAAAAGTCAACCTGCATGAGAATCAGTAGATTAGCGTTCCAGCCCGGCAATCGCCAGCTCCACATCTATAAACTTAAAGCCCAAGAGCCAACAGTTATTCATATGGCTGTAACAGATATCTCTGTAGAAGCAAGGAACACTTCAGGGATTCAGAATGACAGGGAGTCTGCCTTTCCATTTCACTTCCCTTCCGTTGAAGGAGAGGTTTACCGCCTTAACAACCACACCTGCCTCAATGGCTTTTTCCAGTGCTGAAGCGAATTTTGGGTCAGTGGCCCGGTTCGGGGAAAAGCTCTTCACATCACCTGCAAAGACCAGGAATACAACAGCGGTCTGAATGTTGTCTGCAGCCATCTCTGTGAGTTCTTCAAGGTGTTTTCTGCCCCTTGAGGTGGGAGCGTCAGGAAAGAGGGCCCTTTTGCCTGCTCGAAGGGTGCAGCCTTTCACTTCAACCCACCTCCGGTCCAGCAGGAAATCAAACCTGCTCCTGCCGGAAGGGGCCTTTACTTCCCGTCTGAGTTTTGATACCTGAAAGGGGGAGAACTTTGAACGAAAGAGCTTTTCAGCTATTCTGCTGTGGAGGGCGGTGTTCACCAGCACCCACTCTTTTTCACCCATTGCCCCTGCAAGTGTCCAGTTCGTTTTTCTTGCTGATGAACTGTCCTCAGGAACAGGAAGAATGAGTACGCGGTTGCCGGAAAAGAGCAGTTCCTTCAGCCTTCCAGGGTCGGGAACATGCACCTTCACCTGTTCTCCGGAGCCGGTGAGAGCATTCATGAGAAATCTGTTGGGTCTGCTTATGAAAACCGCTTCTTCCGGTTTCGGCAGCCGGTAGAGAATACTGCTCACAGTTCCCCCTTTTTTGGGTTTCGGTGAATGGTGACGGTTAATATACACATGGAACTGAAACCTTCCGTATCAGCTGTATTGTTCCTGCTGCTGGCGCTCTTTGTTCTTCTGAAAACAGCGAATACTCATGAGAGCAGCGCAGTAGGCCACGGTGTATGGAGAGGCCGTATTGAAACTGTAACAGCAGCAGGAGTAATGCTCTCCACTAGTTGCGGAACCTTCTGGGCTTCTGATACTGCTCTTTCGCTTCGTGCCCTGAGAGGTGATTCCATTCTTGTTCTGGGGCTGGCTCACGGCAGGTTCATTACCCCTTACTCCATCAGGCTGAAAGAATCACAGAGCATCTTCAGCAGAATGCGGAGAGCATACCGGAACCTTCTGATAAGGCGAATTCCTGATCAGGCTGCCAGAGGGCTCACCGGAGGGCTGACCATGGGGCTCAGGGGGCTTATTCCCAAAGAGGTATCTGCACTGTTCAAGTCAACTGGAACTACACATTTGCTGGCTCTCTCAGGCCTTCACACAGTGATGGTGGCTGTGGTTATAACAGCTTTCTTCAGGGTTTTTCTCGGCAGAAGAGCATCATCCTTCGCTGCTGCGTCGGTTTTCACCATTCTCTTTGTTCTGCTGTCAGGGGCGAGAGCTTCAACAGTGCGGGCAGGAATAATGTCTGCAGCAGGGCTTCTGTGGTCAGGGTTTCGAGGGGGCAGAATACACAGTCTCTCTGTGTGGTGGGCTGCTCTTCTTCTCTCTGTTCTTCTGTGGCCTGAGGTGGTGAATGACCCTGGGGCACAGATGTCCTTCTCTGCTGTTCTCTCACTTATCTTCATAGGGAAATCATACAGAGGAAAGGCTGCTTTCATTCTCTCACCGCTCCATGCAGGTGTTGCGGTAACCGCAGGGCTGCTGCCGCTGCTGCTGCATATCTACGGAGGAGTTGTTCCAACAGGGCCCCTTGCCACAGTTCTTTCCCTTTTGCCGCTCATGTCAGTGATGATAGCGGGAACACTGGTCTCTGCAGGCTTGAAGTTTCTTCTGCCACTGCTTACCCTTATCACTTCAATATGGATGGAAATACTTCGGTTTCTCGGAGCAGAACCGCTGTTCATAAGCAATGAAGTGATAATGATATGCTGGGTACCGGCTCTGGTGATTCTTCGAATATGGGCAAAATGGAACGGTTTTAACCGAAGGTTCAGATAGCTGAAGGAAGTGTATCAGGCAGTATATCTTCCTGCAATGTGTCTGTTTCAAGGAGTACCGTATCCTCAATCAGTCCATCTTCCATCACTGAATCCGCAGGGATGTAGATGTCAGGCATTACAGGTACGGAATCTTCCAGTGCTTCAACTGCAAGGGTGTCTGTCTGCTCTTCTTCCGGTTCAGGAAGCTCTTCTGCAGTTTCATTCTTCTCCTCTTCCTGCTCTTCTTCCTGCAGCTCCTCTAATAGCTCAGCAGACCCTTCCCTGTCGGAGACGAAACGGATGAATATTGAGCCTGCATTGTCCAGTGCTCCGTCAAGGTTGTCAAGTGCCACTGCTTCAAACTCTGCTCCAAGGGGAAGGTCTACGGTTATTGAGTCCCCCGGGAAAAGGCTCCAGGCCTCCCGTACTCCTCCTGGAAAGTGGGCTATGAGAATAGTGAGGCCGTCGTATCCGGTGAGCTGGTCTTCCTCAACTGACACAGAGTAGCTTCCTGCAGGGAGGGAGAGGGAACGGGTTCGCTCAAGTATAGCCAGGTGATAGGCGCTGGATACTGTAATAGTAGGGGTAACTTCAAGAATTACAGGAAGAAAGCGTATAGAATCAGTTGCAGATGGAGTTGTGACAACAACGGTAACGCTGTCTGCGAATCCAGGAGATGCCTGCCAGGTTACACTTCTTCCGAAAGCCATAGTGGAATCTGTTGAAACAAACCTGCCTGAGGTGCATGTCCACTGAGCCTGGGCACCGTCAGGAAGAATAGTGGAGAGGTAGGCTGTTCCATCACCTGATGGGTCGATAGAAGCCAGTATCTGTACCGGGTCGTTCAGCTGTCCGAAACTTTCCCGCACAAGGTATCCCAGAAGAAGCCCCAGTGGAAGCAGTATCGGCAGCAGTATCGGAAGAAGCTGTTTGAATTTTCCTTTTCTTGCCATGACGAGGCTGAATATAATCGGTGAAAGGAAGGAGAGTATAATGAAGGAAACAAGACCGTTCCTCATGAACCTGCTCAGAACAAGGAGCGTTACAGGTCATACTGCTGACGCAATGAAAATGGTCAGGGAAAAGCTTGAAGAAACAGGAGTTGAGACCAGGGTTTCCTCCAAGGGTTCACTTGTGGCAACCATACACGGAGCTTCAGATGAGGGAATCATTGTCAGTTCACACATAGATACCCTTGGAGCAATGGTATCAAGAATAGAATCAGACGGAACACTGAAGTACCGCTGTATAGGCGGCTACACTCCCAACAGCATTGAAGGGGAGTACTGCACAGTTGAGACCTTCGACGGGAAGCTCCTTTCAGGGACAATTCTCTTCTCGAAGACCTCTGTTCATGCCTGGGGAAGAGAGGAATGTTCGAAAAAACGAACCCATGAAACAATGTATGTAAGACTTGATGAGACTGTCTGCAGCAGGGAAGATGCGGAGAAGCTGGGAGTGAGCACAGGTAACTTCGTTCACTTCGACCCCAGAGCAGCTGAGATGCCTTCAGGGTACATCAAGAGCCGTCATCTTGACGACAAGGCAGGTGTGGCGGCAGCGGTTTCTGCAGCGGAAGCGCTTTCAGGAAGAAAGCTTCCCCGAACTGTACATTTTCTCTTCACTGTTCATGAAGAAGTAGGGCACGGTGCTGCAGGGTGGCTTCCTGCAAATGTCACCGAGTTTCTGGCGGTGGACATGGGTGTATGCGGCAGTGAGCAGGCTTCCAGCGAGAGAAAGGTTACAATCTGCGCAGCAGACAGTTCAGGGCCGTTCAACTATGAAATGGTTAAGAAACTCATGGCACTGGCTGAAGAGAATGGAATACCCTGGGTGGTGGATACATTCCCCTTCTACGGTTCCGATGCAGCAGCAGCGCTTCGTATGGGCCTTGATGCAAAGCACGGACTGATAGGCCCCGGTGTTGATACCTCACACGCAGTTGAGAGAACCCACCTGGAAGGTATAAAGGCCGCAGCGGATCTGATCGCAGCCTATGCTCTCAGCTGATTATTCGCAGAGCTGAAACAAGGGAATCGGTTACGAAGTCAGGCACAGGCCCTCCTGCTGCCCTGATCTTCTCAAGCTGGTCTGCTCCACGGCCTGTAAGCACAAGTATGGTTTTCAGGCCGGATCTTCTTCCAAGCTCCATGTCTGAGTCTGCGTCTCCTACCATCCAGCCTCTTTTCGGTAGGGAAAGCTCTTCTCTGGCCTTTTCAATCATTCCTGTTTCAGGTTTTCTGCAGCTGCAGCTCTCTGAAGGATGATGGGGGCAGTAGTATACCGATACTCCTTCAGCTCCTGCTGCTGCAAAGGCAGTGAGCATTGCGCTGTGTATCTCTTCCACGGCGGAGTGGGTGTAGTAACCTCTTCCTATACCTGACTGGTTGGTAACGATCACCACAGGGTGACCTCCGGCTGCCAGTGAACCCACAGCCTCCACAGCACCTGGCAGAGGCTTCCACTGTGACAGGTTGCGGACATAGTCTTCCCTGTTTTCGTTTATGACCCCGTCCCTGTCAAGGAAGACCGGCACTCTCACTTATTCATCCTTTTCCTGTGGTATTCAACCAGATCTGAAAGGCCTTCCTCGAAGGGAATCGCAGCTTTCCAGCCCAGTATTTCGTTTGCTCTGGAAGGATCAAGGGCCACCTTGAGAATTTCTTCAGGGAGAGGAGGGCCGAATGAGGGCTCAAGGGAGGTGCCTGTGAAGCCTCTTATGATTCTGTCCAGCTCCATTACTGATCTTCCCCGGCCCCGGCCGATGTTGAAGATGCCGCCGGATATCCCTTCCTTTTCAAGGTCCATTGCTGCCTGATTGGCTCTGGCAATATCTCTCACATGTACATAATCCCTGAGCTGTTCGCCGTCTCCATTGATAACAGGAGCTTCACCGTTGAGATATTTTACAGCGAAGATTGCTGTAACGCCTGCTTCGCCGTAGGGATTCTGCCTTGGCCCGTAAACATTGGGATAGCGGAGAACCACGAAGTCCAGATTGTACAGGTATCTGTAGAGAAAGAGATAGTGCTCGACTGTGTGCTTGCTGATTCCGTAGTGACAGATGGGATTTATCGGATGATCCTCCCTTACCGGAATGTACTCCGGTTCTCCGTACACTGCGCCGCCTGTGGAAGCATAGACAACCCGTTTCACATTGCCTTTCACAGAGGCTTCCAGCAGGTTAAGGGTGCCTTTTATGTTCACATCCGCATCAAACTGCGGTTCTCTTACCGATCTTCTCACATCCATCTGGGCAGCATGGTGGCAGAGGATGTCGTATTCGCCGGAAACTATAAGAGCTGCAGCCTCATCTGACCTTATATCCAGCTCATGAAAAACTATTCCTTCAGAGATGTTATCCCTGAAACCTGTTGACAGGTCATCCATCACATGAACCTGGTGCCCCTGTTCCAGAAGGGCATCTGCTATGTTTGAACCGATGAATCCTGCGCCGCCGGTAATAAGAATCTTCAAGACTGACCTCCATGAAGCTTAGGTTTTCTGAGGGGGGAATATACAAAGATAGACCTTTCAGACCCTGTTATCGTATAATCCGCAGGTGGAGAAGACGCTGGAGGTTGGTATGAGAGTACTCACGGTGGAAGGCGGCAGATCAGCTGAACGGGAAATCAGCCTTGTCTCCGCAGAATGGGTGGCTGAAGAGCTGTCTCTTGCGGGACACAGGGTTACAAGGGTTGTTATAGACAGAGACGGAAGCTGGAAGCTGAAGGAAAACGGTGAGCAGCTGCACATTTTCGCTTCCGGTGTTCCCTGGAAACTTGCCTGTGGTGACACTGCAGTTGACTTTGATGTTGTATTCCCTGTTCTTCATGGTTCCTACGGTGAAGACGGAACTTTTCAGGGTTTATGTGAAACAGCAGGGTGGAAGTATGCCGGAGTGCCTGTGATGGGTTCCGCTGCAGCCATGGACAAGCACATAATGAAATCCCTGGCAAAGGAAGCCTCCATACCTGTTGTTCCCTGGGTGCACATTGATGAGAACGAAGGCAGTTCCCTGGAATCTCTCAGAGCTGAAATAGAAGACCTGGGCTTTCCTCTCTTTGTAAAACCTTCCAGACTGGGCTCAAGCGTGGGCATTACAAGAGTAAAAACACCTGATGAGCTGAAAGATGCCCTTAAAAAAGCCAAAGGCTTTGACTCCAGAGTTCTTATTGAAAAGGCTGTAACTGCTCCAAGGGAGATAGAGGTCAGTGTTATGGGTAACGGCCTTCAGGTGCTAAGCTCCATTCCCGGAGAGATAATTCCAGGGAGGGAATGGTACGACTATCAGGCCAAGTACAACTGTTCCAGGTCTGAAGACGCAATTCCTGCCGACCTGTCAGCATCTCATACCAGGAATATCAGGCTTATGGCAGAGAAAATCTTCAGACTTGCAGGAGGCAGAGGATTCGCCAGAGTTGATTTTCTTGTGAACGAATCCGGCACCTGGTTCAACGAAATGAACACCATTCCTGGATTCACTGAAATAAGCATGTTCCCAAAACTCTGGAAGGCTTCCGGCACTGATTCTTTCAGAATGCTTGACTACATACTCGATGAAGCTGTTAACAGAGCTTCTTACGGTCTTCTTTCGGAGGAAAAATGAGTGCTGAATTTCTGGATCTGAGAAGTGATACTTTTTCAGTGCCATGCAGAGGAATGCGCCAGGCCATTGCAAATGCACAGGTAGGGGATGATGTGTTCAGTGAAGACCCTACGGTAAACTCCCTTGAAGAGAGAACTGCAGAGCTGCTGGGAAAGGAAGCTGGGCTTTTCGTCGCCTCCGGCACAATGGGCAACGGTATAGGAATCAGGGTGCTTACTTCTCCCGGTGATCAGGTTATCTGCGGTTCAAAAAGCCACATTTATAATTATGAGGGGGGCCAGTTCTCCCTGAATTCAGGTCTTCAGCTTCACCGGCTTGACGAAGGTGCAGACGGAATGCCCTGCCTGTCTGAAATACAGAATGCCCTCTCGCTGAAGGAAGATATTCACAGGGCTCCCAGAACTCTCCTTTCCCTTGAGAATACCCACAACCTCATGGGAGGCAGAATACCTGAGCAGTCAAAAATGGTTGAAGCCTGCAGAATGGCAAAAAATGCAGGGCTTGCAACATATCTCGACGGCGCAAGACTCTGGCATGCCCATGTGGAGAGGAATGTATCCCTTGCTGAACTGGCAGCTCCCTTCGACATGGTATCTGTGTGTTTTTCAAAGGCTCTGGGCGCGCCGGTAGGTTCCCTTCTTGCAGGAAGCAGGGACCAGATAGACCGTGCCAGGTGGTTCAGAAAGAGAATGGGTGGAGCCATGCGTCAGACAGGCATAATTGCAGCCGGGTGTCACTATGCTCTGGACAACAACCTGCCAAGGCTGGGCAGAACAAGGGAGTATGCAGTAAGGCTTGCAGAGGCACTTGCAGGAACAGGCCGATTCTCTGCGGATACCGGCGATATTCACAGCAACATAGTCTTCCTGAAAACAGAAGAGGGAATGGCAGAGAGAGCAGTGAGTGACTTTCTTGAACTGGGAATAAAGGTGCTTGCGCTTGATTCTTCCTCGGTACGGATGGTAACACACCTCTCCATTGACCCGAAGCTGGTTGACAGGAGCATAGAGAGGATAGAGAAGGAATGGCGATGAAGGCAGGAGTAGCCGGTGTAGGACACCTGGGCTACCACCACACAAGGATACTCAAGGGGCTTGCAGACAGTGTAATGATTCATGACACAGATTCCGAAAGGCTCAGGAAGGTTGCTGAAGAGCTGGGTGTCAAGGCGGCATCGTCACTTGAGGAACTTATTGACTGGTCCGATGCTCTTGATGTGCCATGCACCACCAGTGCCCACTATGAAGTGGTGGTAAAAGCGCTTAAAGAGAATGTTCCTGTTCTGGTGGAGAAACCCCTTGCCGCCACTGTGGAGCAGGGAATGAAAATGGTTGCCCTTGCTGAGGAAAAAGGCCTTCTTCTGGCAGTAGGTCACATTGAAAGGTTTAATCCGGCAATGGCAGCTGTAAGTCATGTCATTCAGAATCCCATCTTCATGGAGGGGCACAGAATGGCTGGATTCAGCCCCAGGTGTACCGATGTATCAGTTGTGATGGACCTGATGATTCACGACATTGATCTGGTTCTCTGGAAGGCAGGTTCACCTGTTGCTGAGATTCATGCTTCAGGTGTACCTGTACTTACCGATACAGTGGACATCTGCAATGCCAGGCTTCAGTTTGAAAACGGAGCAGTGGCCAACCTTACAGCAAGCAGAATCTCCGCAGAACCAAAGAGAAAACTCAGGTTCTTTCAGCGGCACGGTTATGTATCTGTGGACTTCGGAGAGAGAAGCATCACAGCCCTTGCTCTGCAGAACGGCAGGATAGTTCCCGCACCTGTTCAGGTGGAGAACTACGATGCCCTGACAGCTGAGCTGAAGAGCTTTCTGAATGCTGTAACTGAGAAGACAGCTCCTGCAGTTTCAGGAGCGGAAGGTCTGGCTGCACTGAAAGCTGCTGAGACAATCCAGTTCAAATCACTTGAAAGCCTGAAGCAGATAAGGTGAGAATTCTCGTTTCCGCCGGCGAACCCTCCGGAGATCAGAGAGGCGCTGAGGTTATCTCCAGGCTTCAGAATACAGAAGCCTTTGGAATGGGAGGGCCTGCGCTTGCTGCTTCCGGTATGGAACTCACAGCAGATATGTCCGAGTATGCTGTAATGGGTTTTGCCGAGGTGGTATCTTCTCTGCCTTCATTTCTCAAACTGGAGAAGAAACTTGCCGAAGAAGCAGTGAGAAGAAAAGCAGACTGCATTCTGCTGGTGGACTATCCAGGGTTCAACATGAGGCTGGGAAGAAGGCTGAAAAGAGCAGGTTTTCCTGTTATTCAATATGTGGCTCCGCAGATGTGGGCCTGGGGAAGCTGGAGAGTGGGCAAGCTGAAGCGTTCCTGTGATCTTCTCATGACACTCTTTCGTTTTGAGGAAGATTTTTTCAGAACCAGAGGAGTGAATGCCTCTTTTACCGGGCATCCCCTTCGTGACAGAATATCAGGCAACCTGAGACCAGGCACTGCCCTTGGCCTCCTTCCAGGGAGCAGGGCGCAGGAAGTGGGAAGGCTGCTTCCTGAGATGATTGAGGCATTCAGGCTGCTTCGGGAAAAGGGAACCATCAGAACTGCAATGCTGGCAGTTTCAGACCATCTTGACCGGAAGTTTTATGCAATTGCCGAAAGGGAACCGGGGGTAACTCTGGTGAACAGTACCGGCGAGGTTCTTCGCAATTCAGCTGCAGCACTGGTCTGTTCAGGGACTGCAACTCTGGAAACCGCCCTTTACAAGGTGCCTTTTACCGTCTGCTACAGAACATCGGCAATAACCTATGCAATGGCTGAAAGGCTTGTGAGAGGGGTGGACTGTATCGGAATGGCAAACATAGTTGCAGGAACACAGGTGGCCCCTGAACTGATTCAGAATGAAGCCACAGCGGAAAACATGGCTGCAAGCACTGAAAAGCTTCTTAAAAACACCAGTGAAATAACCGGAAAGCTTGAGCTTGTCAGAACAGAGCTTGGTCCCCCTGATGCAGCAGGACAGGCTGCAAAAAGAATAACAACCTTTCTCAGGGAGCGTAATGAAACCTGATTTACTCTCTTCTGCGGGAAAACTTCTGGTACACCTCCTGGGCATAAGCTGGCGTATAGGCAGGTTCGGCCCTTTAACAGGCATAAGAAAGAAGCAGGTGCTCTACGGATTCTGGCACGGAGTTCAGCTTCCGCTGCTCTATACCCACAGGAACATGGGTATCAGAATAATGATCAGCAGAAGCCGTGACGGAAGCGTTGTCTCAGATGTATGCAGCAGAATGGGGTATTCACCGGTTCGCGGCTCATCATCAAGAGGTGGAATGGAAGCTGCCCGGGAACTTATCAGGGCGCTGAGAACAGGAGTGCCTGGAGCCATTACCCCTGATGGTCCCAAAGGTCCTGCTCATCAGGTGAAGAAGGGTGTTTCCCTTATCCCTCAGAGGGCAGGGGTACCTGTGGTTCCTTACGGAGCTTCTGCATTTCCGGCAATCCGTCTGAAAAGCTGGGACCGTTTTATGATTCCCCTTCCTTTTGCAAGGCTGGTTGTAACAGAGGGGAGACCTGTCCCTCCTGAAATGTGCACAGACAGAGTTTTGACCAGGGCCATCAATCAGCAGCAGAGAAGGGCTGAGCTTCTGGGAAGACCTGCGCCATCTTTTCTGATAAACCTCTGGAAAGCGGCAGGGTATCTTCTCTCTCCTGTTGCTGATCTTGTTCTTCTCTCAAGGGCAAAACCTGAGCGCAGGGAACGAATGGGGCAGATAGCCTGCAGAGACAGAAGACCTGTCTGGCTCCACGGGGCAAGCCTGGGAGAGCTTAACGGGCTGCTTCCTGTGATGGATAAACTGCTCGAAATGGACATTCCCTTTCATGTAACCTGTTCCACAGTTTCCGGCAGGGATTTTCTCAGATCCAGAGGCATAAGCTGTTCATTCATGCCTCTTGATATCCCCAAAGCGGTGTCATCTTTTCTTGACAGGCTCGCGCCGTCGGCACTGATACTTGCTGAAACTGAGTTCTGGCCGCTTCTGCTTTATGAAACACAGAAGCGGGGTATTCCTTCAGCTGTGGTGAACGGCAGGCTTTCGCAGAAGAGTGTGGGCAGATACAAACTGATAAAGCCTCTTTTCACCGGAATACTTCAGTGTTTCAGACTTGTGCTCACCCGTTCCGAAAGCGATACAGAGCGTTACATTTCTCTTGGCGTAAAAGCAGAAACAGCCGGTGACTGCAAGGCTATGGTAAAACCTCCAGCTCCCTCTGAAAGCTGGAAGAAGATGATTCAGCCTGGGAAAAGGGGAATCATTGTAGCCGGTTCCACCAGAAGAGGCGAGGAAAAAACTGTTCTCGAAATCGCCAAAGCTCTGGAAATGAACCCTGTGCTTGTTCCCAGACACGATGACAGAATAGAAGAGGTTTTAAGAGCCTGTAAAAAAGAAGGATTTTCTCCTGAACTCTGGTCTGATTCCCCTGAAGGCTCAAGGTGCCTTGTTGTTGACAAAAAGGGTGTTCTTTCCGCACTGTACGGTCTTGGAGATATTGCATTCATCGGAGGAACTGTTCATGAAACAGGAGGCCATAACATTCTTGAACCGCTTGCTCACAAGGTGCCGGTTCTTTCAGGCCCCTGTTACTGGAACATTGAGAAGGAAGTTGAACAGGCGGTGAACAGAGGGGTTTGCAGGGTTTTCAAAACCACAGAAGAAGCTGTGCGGCACGCTGAATTCCTTCTGGGCAACAGAGCGCCTGATGCTGATAATAAGACAGAATGTTTCACAGTTAACCTGAGCAGACTCTTCAGAATGCTGGAGCTGGAATGAGACTTGCAGATGTTCATGAGAAGATCATAAGGCGTGAAGGCCCCTGGCTCTGGGCAGCCTGGCTTCTGCAGCCTGCAGCTTTTCTCTATATGGCAGGAGCCATGCTGAACAGGTTTCGGTTTCGCAGAGGTTTCTTCTCCAGGCGGAGTTTTCCAGGCACAGTGATTGTTAGCGTAGGCAACATTGAGGTTGGAGGAGTGGGAAAGACTCCGGTGACAATCAGAATAGCCCGAAAGCTTTCTGACATGGGCCTGAAGGTTGCAGTGGTTGCAAAGAATCTCGGTGCCGGAAAGCATGTGCCTGTTGCAGTCCGCCCTGGGAAATCTTCAGGGGCTGTTACTCTAAGCGATGAGCCTGTACTCCTTGGACGGGCACTCAGGGATTACTGCACAGTCTATGCAGGCCCGGACAAGACCGAGGCGGTACAGAGGGCAGTGCGGGAGCAGAAACCACATGTTGTTGTGGTTGATGATGGTTTTCAGCATCACAAGCTCCACAGGGATATCGATGTGGTGGTTCTGAATGCAGAGCACCCTTTCGGCATGGGCGGTCTTCTTCCTGCAGGTACACTGAGAGAACACACAGGAGTGCTGAAAAAGGCTGACTACCTGTGGATCAACGGAGTAACTTCAAAGCCGCAGCTCTCTCTGGCCAGAAGGCTCATTGCCTCACGGAACTGGCAGGCGCCGTTCATAGCAAGCAGTATCGTTCCAGGCAAACCTGTAAGACATGACGGGTCAAGCGACAGGCCAGGCAGAGTAGTGGCCTTCTGCGGTATCGGCAAACCCCACGGATTCAGAAGCATTCTTGAAAGAACCGGTTTTACTATCGACCAGTTCCGTGTCTTTCCCGACCACTGGAGATACCGGGAAAGCGACATCAGAATGCTTGGTTCTGCCCTGAGGAAATCCGGTGCAGAGTATCTTATAACAACAGAAAAGGATGCAGCCCGACTTGGGCCTGCAATGGTAAAAAAACTGGACATAAGGGTTCTTCCAATAGGGCTTTCAGTTGATGAAACAGGAACTGAAGAAGAGCTTCTCGGTAATATTCTTGAACTTACTGAAGGAATATGATGACAAGATCCACTGACATACTTATTATCGGAGGGGGAATGGCGGGGCTCACATGCGCCCTTGAAATTCCTTCCATATACAATGTTACCATTCTCAGCAAAACAGAGCTTCCCACAGGAAGCACCTTTCTGGCACAAGGGGGACTGGCTGCTGTAACTTCACCTGACGACAGTTTTGAGCAGCACCTTAAGGACACCCAGAGAGCCGGTGCAGGCCTTGTTGACGAAGCAGTGGCCAGAGAGATTATCTCCGCTGGCCCTGAACTTATTACAGCTCTTGAAAAGTGGGGAATAACCCTTGAAGGCTCCGACGGCGACGGCGGAGGAATGGAGGGCGGCCACTCCTTCAGAAGAGTCCTGCACTACTTTGACCAGACTGGCAGGTTCATCTCTGAACACCTGGCAGACCGGTGCAGAAAGCGAAAGAATGTAACCCTCATAGAGAACGCCTTTGCCATAAACCTTATCACAGCCTCCAGAGAGGCTCTTTCACTGCTCACAAAGGGAAGTGACAGGTGTCTCGGCGCCTATGTGCTTCTGGACGGAAAGGTGCGCACCTTTCTGGCCAGGGAGACCATTCTGGCCACAGGAGGAGCAGGAAAGGTATACCGGTACACCTCCAATCAGGATTTCGCCACAGGTGACGGCATAGCAATGGCATACCGCGCAGGTCTGACAGTTAGGAACATGGAGTTCTACCAGTTCCATCCCACCTGCCTCTTTCACCCTGAGAAACGCAACTTCCTGATAACTGAAGCTCTCAGAGGCGAAGGGGCTCAGCTGAAGAACGAAGCCGGCAAAAGGTTCATGAAGTACTACGATGAAAACAGAATGGAGCTTGCCCCAAGGGACATCGTCGCCAGAGCCATAGACAGCGAGATGAAGAGGTACGGCACCGACCACATGCTCCTTGATGCATCGCACCTTACAAAGGATTTCCTCGAAGATAACTTCCCTGAAGTAACCACAGGGGTTCTCGCAGTGGGCATAGAACCCTGGAACGAACCCATTCCGGTTGTCCCTGCTGCCCATTACTGCGTAGGCGGTGTTGTCGCGTCAACAGACGGCAGCACTGAGATGACAGGGCTCAGGGTTATAGGTGAAGCTGCCTCAACAGGTTTTCACGGTGCCAACCGACTGGGCAGCAACAGTCTTCTTGAAGCAGGGGTAATGGGTATCAAGGCTGCCGAAGCCATTAAAAACAATATTCCAGATCCAATTCCTGAAGTGAACATCAGAGACTGGTCTTACGGCAGGGCAGAGCCACTTGAAGAGAGTGTTCTCATAGATCATTCATGGGCAAGCCTCAGAAGTGTCATGTGGGATTATGTAGGCATTGTCAGAACAGACAAGAGGCTGAGAAGAGCCCTGAAGCTCATAGATGTTCTCTCTGAAGAGGTTGAGGAAGACTACTGGACACTCCTTCCAACCAGAGAGCAGCTGGAACTGAGGAACCTTACCGCAGTTGCCAGGCTGATTGTACGAAGCGCGCTGAACCGCAGGGAAAGCGTAGGGCTTCATTATCTTCTCGACTGCCCTGAACCCTCACATATTAAGAGGGACACACTGCTCAGAAAAGATCAGTAAGGAGTTTTTATCAGAACCGTTATCCCATTACTGATACTGATACTCTTCCTTGCAGGATGCGCTGCTGCACCTGTATACAGAGGCACCGGAGTTAACTGCCGCGGCCCTATGCCATCATCGGCAATAGCCTCAGGTTCAGGAGCTGAAACAAATCCCACCCCTCCACAGCCTTCAGGCTCAGTGGAGCACAGAATGCAGGCGGAGATAGACAGCTGGATGGGTACTCCTTATGTTTACGGCGGTGTTTCTAAGAACGGTGTTGACTGCTCGGGATTTACTCAGGCTGTATACCGCTCCATAGACATAGAGATTCCCAGAAGAGCTTCCAGACAGGCAGTGGCAGCAACAAATGTGAGCAGGGGAAACCTCAAATACGGTGACCTGGTTTTCTTCAACACATCCGGTTCAGGTATATCCCACTGCGGTATCTATCTGGGCAACGGTGAATTCGTCCATTCATCCACCAGCAGGGGAGTTGTAAAAGATCTTCTCAGCCATCCCTATTACGCAAGCAGATTCGTTCAGGGCGGAAGATTCCTGTAGTGAGCAAGAAACTGAAAGGTAACTTGAGAATACTGGACATCAACAACCTGTATTCCCCTGCAGGAGGCGGCATACGAGTTTACCACCACCAGAAGATGAAGTGGTGCAGGCAAAACGGAATCGAGAACTTTCTTGCGTACCCTGCTTCAGCCGATACAAGAACTGAAGTAAGCGGAGGCACCGCCATCGGCATAAAGTCCCCGAAACTGGCAGGCAGCGGTTACTATTTCTTCACAAACAAAACAAAACTCCAGAATCTCATCAGAGAACTCAAACCTGATATCATTGAACTGGGAAGCGGCATTGTGGTACCTGACATGGTGAAAGAGTTCACCGGCGGAATACCCACATTTGCCTACTATCACTCAAACTGGCCTGAAGCTCTGCCTCTAAGCGTACTGGGAATAGGAAAAGGCCCCATACCTGTACTTTTCAAAAGACTCGCCTCTCCTAAAATGGTAAGAGGGTACAAACTGCTCAAAACAGTTTTTGCAGCCAGTGACTACTCCCTCTCAAAACTGAGAGAAGCAGGGCTGAGCAACATTAAGAAAGTACCTCTGGGAGCCGACCCGATTACCTTTCATCCCGACAGAAGATCAGAACAGCTGAGAAAAGACCTGGGAGCGGTTAACGGAAAGAAGATCGCACTCTACATGGGCAGACTTGCACCGGAAAAAGGCATATCAGTTCTCCTGAAAGCATTCCGCCATCTTTTTCAAGATGAGAACATCATAATTGTGGCAGCAGGCGGAGGACACTGCAAAAGAAAACTCCAGAAGGCAGCCTCAGCCCACCCTGACAAACTTAAACTCATCAGCAGAATCAACACCAGAGACCAGGCAGCTGAACTAATGGCAAGCGCAGATGCATTCATCTCAGCCGGCCCCTGCGAAACCTTTTCACTGGCAACCCTTGAAGCTCTGGACTGCGGAACGCCTGTAGTCGCCTGCAGAGAAGCAGCAGCAGCAGAACTGGTGCACCAGGCAGAAGGTAACTCCACCTACGCCCCCTGGGACTCAGGTGAAGCGCTGGCAGACGCCATCATCAAAGCAATAAACACCCCACGGGAAAAACGCCGACAGTTCAGAGATTTCGCCGAACAATTCACATGGAACCGCTGCTTCACCACCATCACCGAAAGCTGCATGCAGCACCTCAACTGACAGAAGGCAAGTGAGCATATCAGGGTAAATCCCATGTACCAATGGACTGACGGCAAGATCAGGTGTCACCTGCTGACATGCGTAATTGCTCTTACTGTGCTGACGCTCCTTGAGATCAGGGTAAACCGTAACAGGAGCGGGAAGAACAGGCTGAGCGGCAGGACAATACTTGAAGAGATGTCCAATCTTAACATGGTTACTCTCCGAAAGAGCCTGAGGTCAAGAAGGTCATCGAGACCCCTGCGAAGACCCGGAAAGAGGTACTGAAGGCATTCGGCTGCGAGATAAACGGAAAAGGAGTCTTACAGAAGCGCAACCCTTAACGCGCTGTATGCGTATATGTTACAGCTCTGTTTTTGATTTAACTCAGAAAGTCCTGTTTACGATGCTGCAGGTTACCGCGAGTCCGAGACCTGTGCCCGAGCCGCACTTCTTCGTGGTGAAAAAGGGCTCGAATATCTTCTTGACATTCTCTCTGGGTATGCCGGGACCGTTGTCTTGAACCTCGATGGTGATCTGGTTGGGGTTACCCCCGGTCCTGATGGTAAGAATACCCTTTCTGCCCATTGCCTGTATGACGTTACCTGCCAGGTTGGCTATCACCTGTGCAAGCTGGTCTTCATTCAGTCCGCCATGGGGTCAATGCCGTCGCTGATGAACTGGAGCTTTATAGTTTCAGGCTGTTTGAGTACTGTCTTTTCCACGAGGTCGGGGACATCTGTTGCGGTTCTGGTGACCTTGTTCTGCCGGCGAAGTCAGGAGGCCTGCAACTGTTATCTGATAAGGTACAACCGCTGGAACCCATCAAGTGGATCAAGCTCCCAGGCAAGCACGCCTTTCTCTGTTATTCTTGTTTCCCAGAACAATCCATCGGTGGGGAACAAAGTGGATCGGATCAGCTCTCCTGTATGAGTGTAGATATCGAAGCAGGGTTCTGTGGTTGTTCTCCGTCTTACCCATATCAATGAGTCGGGTCCGATCCCGACATCTGATATCTGGTTACGCCACTGACTGGGGAAGTAAGCAAATGGTAAAGCACTGCCTTGACTCCGCCTGAACCTGCTGCTGATGAAGAACATCTCCGCATCTATCTCTTCAAGGCTTCTCTCAACCTTCTCCACTTCCCTGCTTATAGATAGGATCTGAGTTCCACTAGAATCCCATCCCATCAGGGAGTATGTGTCCGTGCCAGGAACAGCAAACAGCACACCTCCACCAACCCCAGTGGAAGTTCTCGGCCTTTCGATGAATGCATATCTGAATGCTGATGAGGGACTCTGAAACAGGTCAGCCTTCGACAACTCAAGAGAATCCTGCCAGAGTACAAGCTCGGGATCAGCGCTATGGAGATCATGGATGCATATGGTTTGGTACATTACAACACTGTTTTCAAGGGAAATGTCAAAATACCTGCAGACAGCTACTTTTTGATCGGAAATCGCAGTAACATGATACGGGCTGTTCTCCGGCCAGAGAGAGATCTCCTCAAGAAAATGAAGAGAGTCATTGAAGATGACATAGCCCTGCTGTCCTGGAGCAACAATCCCTATCCTGCCATCAGGCATTGTGAAAAGGCCTCTGGGAGACCTTAACTCACCTGGTCCGTATCCTCTGCGGGACACCTGCTGAATAAACTCTCCCTGCCCGTTAAACACCTTGACACAGGCCTCTATTTCATCCATGATCAATATCCTTGACCGTCCATCGATAGCAGCATCTGCTATTGAACTGAATGTGTTGGTTGAGTCCCCCCACTCTTCACCGATCTCCAGCACAACACACAAGGTGTCAAATGCACAATCATGCGACTCGAGCAGCATATCTTCCTGTTCAGCTGAACAGCATAACCAGGCAATTGCAATAATGGAGATTATAGCAATGTACAGCACTTTATTCATGGTATTTTCCCATTGTCCAACTTGCCCCAACACGAAGCAACCTGCATGGGTTCGACTACTCTGCGTGTTCAGCTGCTTACGGTATTGTGATGTGGAGCAGCTCTATCAAGGCTCGCTTCCTGATACACACACACCGGCTGATCAGCCCGGATTTCTCACCAGCCTAGTTGAAAAGGCCGCTTCAAAGTGTTATATTTTGTTAGAAAGCACAAAGATAGCACTCTCACAGAAACGGCCTGATCATGAATACAAAGTGTCACTCCAATAATGGTCAATCACAGTTTGAATTTCAAGGGCTGGGAGACTGAAGTAGGCAAGTTCGATGGAGGGTATGTCTCCACAGATGGAGGTGCTCTCCTTCTGCGTGAGGTGGAAGCTCGCACAGGAGTAATAAGCGAACTTGCTGACTGTTTTCAGGATCACAGGAATCCAGCCCTCATTGAACACACCGTCGAGGAGCTTGTTGCTCAGAGGGTTTACAGTCTTGCTCTCGGGTACGAAGATCTGGATGATCATGATCGTTTGAGAACAGATCCTCTGCTCGCTCTTGCCGTTGGAAAGACCGATCTCACTGGTGAGAACCGGCGATCCGCCGAATACCGAGGCAAAGCACTTGTCGGAAAGAGTACCCTGAACAGACTTGAGCTGAGTACTGAGAAGTGTGACAGATACTGTCGTACACAGGTGAACACGAATATGGTCCGTGAAGCTCTTGTGAGTTCTTGCATTCGGATCACCGAGATGAAGAAGAGGACTCCAAAGGAGCTTGTTCTCGATATAGATGCCACAGATGACAAGATACATGGCGACCAGGAAGGGAAGCATTTCAACAGGTACTATGACAGTCATTGCTATCAACCGCTTTACATATTCTGTAACGATCATCCTCTCTGTGCGTTACTTGGAACCTCCAGCATTGATCCTGCCCGGAACAGTGCAGAACAGCTTCATCATCAGCAGGTTGAGATCAAGGTGGCCCAGGGTGGGGATTGTTGTACGGGGAGACAGCGGATTCAGCCGGGATTACATTATGAAATGGTGTGAAGACCATGGGGTCAAGTATATCCTCGGTTTTTCGAAAAAACCCTCTGTTGAACAAGATGATAAAGCCTCAGCTCAGAGCTGCCCGCAAGAAGTACGAGGAGGCCGGAAAGTCAGCCAGAGTGTTTACTTCATTCTGGTACATGACCAGGAGCAAAAGCTGGAGTAAGTCGTTTTCAGTTGTCGATAGGGAAGGAGCATGTACTATTGAGCGAAGAAGAATTAAGGAAAACTTAGTTAGATTAATGGAGTTAATAGAAGTGAATCAAACATTTATACAGGAGTACAATGAAAATTAATGGAGTATTAAGACTAGTACCATATTTCATAAGCGTTTTGTTATTTATTGTCTTCTCTTGTGATAATAGTCCCGTAGTTAATGAGATTGCTAATCTGAAGAGAAAAATGGAAATTGATGGTAATAGCTTAAATCATGAGCTTTGCTTCACACCAGGCTCCATTTGTATTGATAGCATGGGTAGATTGTTAATTCTTGATCCTGTCGCTATGAGGATACTTGCATTTGATAAAAATGGTCAGTATCTGTATGATTTTGGCCGGGCAGGAGAAGCGCCAGGTGAATTCAATTATCTGAACCATAATTGTGCAATAGACACAAGAGATATCATATATCTCATAAATGAACCTATATGGATTGAAAAATACAACTCAAACGGTGAATACATAGAGACTATTTCCCCTGAAGTCGAGACGATATTTGATTTAGCTGTAATTGACTCAACAGCAATAGCAATAAATGCAGTTGCAATAGTGAATTAGGAGAAATATAGTCCTATTATAATATTAAATCAAAATGGTGAGATTACTGATCAATTTGGATCTCTTGGGGTGGACACAGAAGATATGCCGGGTTGGGAAAGATACGCTGTCTCAAGTTGTGTATTGGATGTTGATGAGGAAGGTAATGTATATTACTCCAGTATAGTTGATTATAGGTTATATAAGTATGATGTGACAGGTGAGATGGTGTATTCAGTTGTTGGAGAAAGTCCTCATGAGGCAATCTATGACCCACAACCTCCACATGGACAGCGAGTACTTACACCAGTAGTATGGGACCTATGTGTCAGCGAGGATAGAGTCTATGTTCTATGGGATCAGGGAGTAACAGAAAGCGGTTATAGAGTAGATGTATATGATAAAGACTCAGGGGAACTTCTAGGGTACTTTTTCACCCAAGTTCCTTCAGAAAAACCTAATGTGTCCATTGAAGTTGTTGATGGACGCTATTTCTATACAGCTTCATATGAAGATGCAGTTGTCTATGAGTATGAAATGATATACTAATGAGAGTTATAAGCATTACTAACCCGGATTTCTCACCAGCCTAGTATCTACTTGCATAAATCAGCGAAACATCTCTTGAGAGTAACCTGGTGCACCTTTTCCTTGGTCCATTTGAAAGGTCTGCAATCTTCACAATAGGCTTCAGTATACTTCTCAATTGCGTTTCTGACCTGTCTGGGGGAAGTGTAACTCCCATTTCTCAGCACTCTCACCGTCAGTATACTGAACCACACTTCAATCTGATTCAACCAGCTTGCATTCGTTGGGGTGAAGTGAAAATGAACATTGGGATGACGCGATAACCAATTGCCATTCTTTTTCTTGTGAGTATTCAGGTTATCAAGTATGACATGAATCTCCTGATCCTCAGGATACTGTGATACAACCTGATTCATGAACTGGAGAAACTCGCGACGACGCCTCCGTTTGAAATGTCCGGTTTTTACCAGACCGGTTGCGACCTCCAGGGCGGCGAAAAGAGTTGTTGTTCCATGGCGCTTGTATCTGTCACTGAAGCCCGTGAATGTTTTTCCGTCATTGAAGCGAAGATAGCCCTGTGACCTTTCCAGTGCTTGTATAGAGGGCTTTTCGT
>PDSZ01000040.1 GCA_002748705.1 Candidatus Fermentibacterota bacterium | reverse complement strand
ATGGCGCAGGCTTCGATATTGTCCAGCAAATAAGGGAAAGAATGATCGTTAAATTAAAACTTTTCAGTCTTGGATTTTATACAAATGAAAGGCTTGGAGAAATTAATACCATACTTCACAAGGATGTTGATAATATGTCCATGGTTCTGGGACATATGGCCCCACGGATGTTTGGAGATTTTTTGACAGCCCTGCTTGTTCTGACAGGACTTTCATTCTTCAGCATAAAATTTTCTCTTATTATGAGCATATCTGTTCCTGTTGCCTTAGTATTCTTATATATATCAATAAAAAATGCAGAAAAAGCAGAGCATAAAAATAATTCTGCCTTGGCCCATATGGTCAGCCTGTTTGTTGAATATGTAAGGGGAATTTCAGTAATAAAAAGTTTTTCGAACAACAAGGCACTGACAAATGAACTCGAAAAGAAAACCATGGCCTTTGGAAAAACAAGTAAACAGGCATCCCGATTCAAGGCAAAACAGCTTGCTCTGTTTGGGCTCATCCTTGACGCGGGATATTTTCTACTCATTCTATGCGGCGGTATATCAGTTATCAATGGAAGTACGGATGTATTTACATTCATAATATTTGCGGTAGTTTCAAGGGAATTCTACAAACCCTTTGCCTCTATGGAAATGCACTATATGTACTATGTTTCAGGTGTGGATAGTTATGAACGCCTGGGCAAAATCTTATATGCTGATGTCATTCCAGACAACAAGAATGGTACTGTTCCTGATAAAAATAATATTGCCTTTGAAAACATAGAGTTCGCCTACGAAGAAGATGAGTTTACCATAGATAATTTGAGTTTTGATATTGAAGAAAATACAATGACCGCTCTGGTTGGAGAATCCGGTTCTGGAAAAACCACAATCAGCAATCTGCTTCTCAGGTTTTATGATGTAAAGGGGGGAAGCATCAGGATAGGCGGCATGGATATAAGAGATATCCCCTATGATGAACTGCTCGATAAAATCAGCATTGTTATGCAGAATGTTCAGCTATTTGATAATACCATTGAAGAAAATATCAGGGTTGGTAAAAAAGGCGCGACAATGGAAGAGATAGTGGAAGCCTGCAAAAGGGCCAGAATTCATGACTTCATTATGAGCCTTCCTGAAGGTTACCAGACCCATGCAGGAGAAAACGGAGGACTGTTATCAGGAGGGCAAAGACAAAGAATTTCCATTGCAAGAGCATTTTTAAAAGATTCCCCCATCCTTATACTGGATGAAATGACCAGCAATGTAGACCCTGTTAATGAATCCCTGATTCAGGATGCCATCACGGAACTTTCCAGAAACAGAACCATACTTGTTATTGCCCACCATTTAAAAACCATAAAAGAGGCTGATCAGATTCTGGTGTTTAAAGGCGGGAACCTGGTAGAAAAAGGCAGGCATGATGAGCTGCTGGCAAAAAATTCTTACTACAATAAACTTTGGCAATTAAGTGTTTAGATGTCAGGTGAAAAAACATATTTAGTTATTAACTTTGTTCGTTTTTTTGCGGGGATAATTTGTTGGGGCTGACGCTGAAAAGCCCCTCTCAAGAAGGTTCTCGGCAACAGGGCGGTTGTGATCGGAGTTCGTGGTACCCCCCCTGCGACTGCGGATACCGAACTGTTGCATGGCCTTGCGAACGGTACCTGCACAACACTGTTCAAGGCCCTGCTGAACCAGTCTTCTCTGGATTTTTCGGTAACCATATACCTTACAGCTGGCTGAATGGGTGTCCTTCACCGGCTTGTCTATCCGGTCTCGACATTTATCCATTTCCGAGGGCGGTCGGTTCAATGAGGAACTGCTTCTGCTCACCTTAAGTGCCCTGCACATTCTCGATATCAGCCATCGGTCCCTGCTCTCTGTGGATCATGCTGAGGTGCAGACCAGTCATTCTAAGATGCATCAAGATTCAAATTCAGAGTGTAAAGAATACCTGAATCGTCGGCAAAGATCACCTCAAGCTCTGAATATGAATCAAGATTGCCGGCTGCAGAAGTTGGCTCTGGCAAGCAGCCCAGGCTCAAAAAGAATCTTGCCTTCCTGAAGAAGTACATCCATTTTCAGTGTGCCCAGAAGCCTTGCTTCATCAGCTCCAAGGGGAACATTCACAAGCCCGGGTTTCAACTCTATGGTTTCAGCAGACTGGCTGGAGCATGAAGGACAGAGTACCTGTGAGCCTGGAGAACAGCTGCAGGAGCAGGAATGAACAACTACAGGAGGAAGTACAGCGGGAAAAGCCCTTACAAGGGTAGATTTTCCCGTGCCCTTCTGCCCTGTGAGAAGAGAACGCCACCCATAGCCGGATCCACTGCAGAGAGAATCAGCGCCAGTTTTGCCTTATCCTGCCCAACCACAGCAGCGAAAGGAAATGTCAGCTCCACATCTGCCACTTCAGTCAGGAATGTTCCATCAATGCTTCCTGATAGACGAACAATATCAAATTGTTTGAAGAACCTGTATGGCCTCTTCCGAATCTTTAACCTGTAAGGTGATGTTTTCTTTTCAGAATACAGCTGAATCAGAACAAATGCTTTCAGTTGTAAGATACCCAGTTTTCTCTGAAGAACTTACTCTGTATTCAGCCAATTGACCTGAGCTTATTTTTCACTTAGCATTTATCTGAAAACTCATACCGAGCTTTCATGAGAGGAGGAACTAATGAGAAAGTATGGAGCTGAATTTTTCGGAACTTTCTGGCTTGTTCTCGGCGGCTGCGGAAGCGCAGTTCTGGCAGCGGCATTTCCTGAAGTTGGAATAGGGCTTCTGGGAGTATCGCTTGCTTTCGGTCTTACTGTGCTTACAATGGCATTCGCTATCGGGCATATTTCCGGATGTCACCTGAACCCGGCTGTATCCTTCGGTCTATGGGCAGGGGGAAGATTTTCCGGCAGGGAACTGATTCCCTATATCATAGCACAGGTTCTCGGCGGTATCGCTGCAGGCGCTGTACTTCTGGTTATTGCAAGCGGTCAGCCAGGATTTGATGTTCACGCAGGTTTCGCTTCCAATGGTTTCGGTGAGCATTCTCCAGGCGGTTACTCCATGGCTGCAGCTCTTGTAACCGAAGTGGTTATGACCATGATGTTCCTGCTGGTAATAATGGGCGCCACAGATGAGAGGGCTCCCAAGGGCTTTGCCCCTGTTGCTATAGGTCTCTGCCTCACATTGATTCATCTTATCAGTATTCCTGTTACCAACACATCTGTTAACCCTGCAAGGTCCACAGGTGTTGCTTTGTTTGCAGGCGGATGGGCTCTTCAGCAGCTGTGGCTCTTCTGGGTTGCTCCGATAACAGGCGGTATTCTTGGCGCCGCTGTTTACAAGTTCATAGGCAGTTCAAAAAGCTGATTTATTCTGCTGCTTTCTGAATCCTGACCCGATTTTGAAGAATTATCGGGTCAGGTTAAAACCTGGTGTTGCTGATCAGCATTCCAGCTCGCTTTCACCGGTAATGCATCCATGAGTTACTTGTTTTGAGGATTACAGTGGTCTATTGAGCTGATCCTGCTGAAGATACACTATCTGCGCCAGAAGTATTTTTATATGGCTGAGTCACTTGGAAGTGAAACAGGGAAACCCTGCAGCAAAATACATTGCGAATACTGCAATTCCTCAAGTGCGTTGAAAGGGTAATGAAACAGCCGGCTGCTGCGTGAGGAAAAGCATAGCTTCCGCTGAAACTGAATGAGATATTTCTGAACCGATGGCAGAAGAACATCATCAGCAAAATTGCTGAAAACGGAAACAAGGGTTTCATCGGCGGCCTGACCAACAGCGAGTACAGAGGAATGACAAAGTACTCACCGGAAACAGCAAGACCTTGCAGACCTTCGCATAAAGGGGCAACACGAAATTCCGGTGGCTGTCGCAGAACCGGTTACAGGCTTGTCCGGCCTGATGAGACTACCTTATAACCATTACAGTTGAATTAAGCTCAATACCTGTATCACTCCTGGCTCTGAGCAGATAACAGCCGTACTGAAGACCCTGAACCGGAAGGGAAATTGAGTTGTGTCCTTCTGAAAGCATACCGGAGCGAGTGGTGTGGAGCTTTCTTCCTGACAGGGAGTAAATCTCAAATAAGAACTGAGACGGGCAGGGCAATGTCAGTTCCATGTTCACCGAACCGAAGGATGGATTGGTTACACAGAGTTCCGGCTGCAGTTCAAAAGAGTGAATGCCTGTTTCCGGAATACCTGTATAGATGTGAATCAGACCGCTGGTTTCCCCTACAAGAAGATCAGGGGTTCCATCGCTGTTCCAGTCACATACAGTGGGCCTCACATATGAGCCGAGATTCAGTTCCACTCCGTCAGCTTTGACATTTTCGAAGTAATTGAACAAAGGCGCCTCTTCTGTACCGCTGTTGACGAAACAGGCTACTCTGCCGTTGTTGGAGCCTGCGATCATGTCCTGAAGACCGTCACCTGTCATGTCATGGAAATCAGGATACGCAGTGGACAAGTCTATAGGCTCACCGTTACAGAAAACTGTATCTATCAGCGGAAAGTCCGGCTGAAAGGGAGAGCCCTCATTCACCAGAAGATATATACCGGCAGGAAAAGGGCTCAGGGCTCCAATTACCAGGTCCGGAAGTCCGTCACTGTTCCAGTCGGTAACTGAAGGCGCTGAGTTGTAGTCTATCTCAATCCTGTTGCCTGCTGCAGTAAGAAGACCCTGCTCCTCCATTTCCACTGTTCCGGAATCAAGCCGTTTGAAGAAATGAACATTTCCAGGTCTGTCTCCGACTATAATGTCAAGTCTGCCGTCACCGTCCCAGTCCACAGCCTGTGGATTAGTTGCTCCGGTGCATCAACCATATGGAACAGACAGATAACCGGTTCCATCCATCAGGTACTGGAACTCATTGAAAACTGGAGCTTCATTGGTACCGCTATTGGGGAAAAAGCGGATTCTGCCATCGTCGTACTGCCCTGCAAGAAGGTCCTGTATACCGTCACCGTCCCAGTCGACCATAAGAGGAGCCGCAAAGCTTCCAACATCAAGCCTCTCCCCCTGATACAACACAATGCCCTGATAAGTGAACTCCACCATCTGAAGCAGAACCAATGGAATCAAAGGAAGTGACTGTAAAAGCATCTATTGACCTTTCAGCAAGAAGGAAAACAACCTGAAATCAGCCCCAAATAAGAGAAGGGGGCGACAATAATGCCGCCCCTGTACATCTGCAAGAGAATTTACTGGATGATGTTTCCGGCACCTTCAACAAGGTCGGCACCCTCTTCAATCATTTCTGCGCCCTCTTCAACCATCTCTTCGGCCTCTTCGAGCATCTCTTCGCCTTCTTCGATCAGCTCCTCGCCTTCACCGATCAGCTCTTCGCCTTCAGCGGTTTCTTCAGCTTCAACGGCTTCTTCACCATTCACTGTCTCAGGGCATTCAGCTTCCTCTTGATCTGCAGGAGCAGTTTCATCAGCAGGAGCCTCTGCAGTAACTTCTTCTGTTGTCTCGTCAGTTGGAGCTTCCTCAGCAGGAGCGCCACAGGCCATACCGAAAAGCGCCATTCCAAGAACGAGCAGAGCGATTGAGAAAAGTCTCATGGGTAATCCCTTCAGATTATACTTTTTAGTAGCACAAAGAACTGTGTAATCACACGCTTAAGGGCTGAAGCAACTGAACCCCAAGCGGAGCTATTATCTTACATAAAACCGTTCCGGTCAAGTCCCTGAGGTTATTTTGCGTGTGTTGGCGAAATGAACTTTCGCCATATCGAAAAGAATTGCCTCTCCATTCTTCCGCACCAGTTCAACACCTGCTCTATCAACCTTAGCTCCTGCTCCAGGAAAAAGAGCGATACCAGACCTTGCTGAAAGGTTTTCAAGTTCTGAGAGGTAAACTCCACGGGCAATAACCGAAGCAGCGGCAACTGCAGGCTCGCTGTCTTCCGCCCTGACCTCAAGATGTATGGACGCATTTGTTTCAGGCAGCCAGGGTTTAAGTCTTTTCAAATCGCAGAATTTGTCTATCACGATATTGTCAGGTGAACAACCTGCCTCTGCAAGCTCACTGATAACAATGCCGTGGGCTCTGGCCTGCATATCAAGGCTGTTTCTTCCCAGCTTGCTGAAAGAGGCGAACATGCTGTTATACTGGGCAGGTGAAAAAGAACAAACTGCGTATTTCAGTGAATCCATTACAGTTATCTCTTCAAAGAGATTCCTTATGGTAATGTCAGTGAGTTTTTTCGAGTCGGCAACTCCCATTTTGACAAGACTTCTGCACAAAGCTTCATCGCAGCAGACACCTGCTGCAACAAGCGGACCGAAATAGTCGCCTTTACCGGCCTCATCAGTACCTATCCTTGTTCCAGTAAGTTTCAGCCCTTCATATACAGGTCTGCCTGTAAGGGCCATGACCTGCTCCAAAAGCTCAGAATCGCCGCCGGAACCCACAACGGAAACGCCTTTTTTCTTTGAGTGATAGAGGTTTATTGCGCATGTTCTGCCGGAAGCTTTAAGCCTCAGCTGAACACCGTACGGAAGTTCCTTTTCAGAAACAACTGATATCCCTGTTTTTTCAAGTTTATCAATGGTTTCTCTGCGATGTTCTGCCAGTGCTTCTGTCATCAGATAAAGGGATTCTCTACCTCAAGAGGAGTGCCAAGAGTGAATTCTTCAAGAATGCATGTTATCTCACCGATTACTATTGAGGCGCTCATCAGCACAGGGATGTGTCTTTCGTCATCGGTAACCCAGATGAATATCTCCCCCTGCTGCTTGAAAAGGCCCTCGCCTCTTAGAACAGGATGAAGCTGTATGCAGTCGAAAGTGCCTGCTCTCGTCCTGATGGAACCCCGTTCGAGAACCTGGACTTCAAGGGGATAGTTGTCATTGTCCACATGGACATCAATGCTGAAGTTGTTCCCTGGTTCCATTTCCATGGTTCTGGCGTAGTAGAAGGCGCTGAGAACATCCAGCGCGTGGGGCGGAATTGGAACAACAGCCTCTTCAGGATCATCCTCTTCCGGATAGTAGGCATACCCCTCTTCCTGATCGAAATACATTTCTTCGCTGTTAGAGTATTCTCCTTCATTGAGACTTTTCATGTATGTAAGAGAATGCAGCTGAACTATATCCAGCAAAGATTCATTTACATCACGAACCTCGAAAAAACTGCTGAAAGCCGGATTAGATGCTGCTTCCGCAGTGATTCTGTAACCCAGGAGCCCTTCATGCTCCACAGGACCAGTTACACTCAGTGTGGCTGTTCCTGCCTTGATTATTCCGTATTCAACACTGAAAACAAGCCTTTCTCCAGGACCCCAGGTGCTGTTTTCAACGAACCTTCTCTCGTACTCTCCCCAGTCCCAGACAGAGACATCAGCAAATGAGGCAAGTACAACAACCGCAGTTAACACCAGTGAAGATTTCATTTCAAGTCCTTTCAGAAAAGCAGCAATCGTAAAGTGTACATCAGCTGAAGCATACTTGTTCCAATTCTTCCGTCCACCGTCTACCTGCAGCCTCCAGCGAAAGCTCTTTTAAACAGTGTTTTAGACCGTTGCTGCTGAGATAGCCGGCAAGGCCTCTGTTCTCAGCAAGATGGTTTATCTGAGCAGCAAGCTGCCTCCAGTTCCCTGGAGAATGGAGAAGTCCGCTGACCCCGTCTTGAACCAGATCCAGAAGACCATTGGTGGCAGCTGCAAGAAGCGGAACACCTGAAGCCATCATCTCCATTCCTGCCCTGGAAACAGCTTCGCTTCCAAGACTTGTAACAACGCCAATGGATGACTGTTGCAGAAATGGTCTCACATCACTGACCCTTCCGGCAAACTCAATCCTGTCACCGACACCCAGTGAACAGGCATACTCCATAAGGCCTGAAGCTGTGTGCTGGGCATCAGCACCTGCTATTACAGCTCTGTAGTCGCCCTGTACCATAGTCATAGCTCTGATGAGGGTCTTGTGCCCCTTCACAGGGCTCAACCTTGCCAGAGACAAAATTATCTTCTTCTTTTCAGTATCTGAAGGTTTGAAGAAATTCGTATCCACAGGTTGCGGAATAACAGTTACAGGGCCGTTCCTCGGCCCCTGATGCTTTTTTCCCACCATGGATGCGCCGGGAAAAACCATGAGATCAGTCCTGTTGTCCACCAAACTCCAGAGCCTGCCTCCCCTTGCTTTTCTCTGATCAGACCGGTACCTGATGAGGGGTATGCAGGGAATTGTGAAGGCTGCGGCTGTCTGCCCTGGGCTCCTGAATGCTATCACCGCCTGGGCCTGTAATGAGGCTGCCAGCTTTCTCAGACCCGAAAAGGGAGCTCGCAGTTTCCGGCAGGGCAATCCCATCTCCCTGAGTTTATTCGGAACCTCTCCACTGCAACTCTGCACCAGAACTGTATGCCCCTCTTCTGCAAGTGCCCTTGCAGCAAGAGCTGCACCCTGTGCAGCGGCATTCCACCATTTGCAGTTCACGGTGACAAGTATCCGCATTCTTTTCCTTTCAGGGCTGCTGCCTTATAAATTCAGTAAGTAACATACATGCACCGGCGAAAGGCAGCAGAGTGGAGTTTAGAACATCTGAGAGAATGGCAGGCGTGCACATGCCGCCTATACACCCTATCATGAACAGGGTCAGAGAGATGAGAGCCAGAGGCGAGACAGTCTACTCCATGGCTCAGGCTGTTCCCTGGTACGGCCCTCCTGAAGAGGCAATGAAGGAATTCATGGCAGAGTTCGAAACAGCCGGATTCAACTTCTACAGTCCGGATCCCGGATTGCTCTCTGCAAGAACAGCTCTGACTGATGACTTTCGCAATAGACGGTCTATCGACCTGGATCCTGGAAGTGAACTGCATCTCACTTGCGGTGCAAGCCAGGCGTTTGTAAGTGCCCTGATGTCTGTTGCAGACCAGGGAGAGAGAGTTGTAGTTCTTGAACCCTATTATTTCGATCATGTTTTTGCGGTTCAGTTCTCAGGTCTTGAGCTGGATTCAATACCTATGACAGAAGGGGAAAGCTGGCAGGTTCCCTGGAACGAGGTGGAGAAAAGGATACCCGGGGCTGCGGCAATGGTTCTGGTGAACCCTGGAAACCCCACAGGCACAGCACTCTCCCGGGAAGAACTCAGGAAAATTGTAAAAATCACCGGGGAGCACAGGTGCGCCCTGATAGTTGATGAAACCTACCAGCAGTTCAACTTCACAGGAAGCACATGGCACCCCTGGGAAGAGAAGCAATACAGCCATGTTCTCACACTTGGAAGTTTCTCAAAGAGCTACAGTCTCTCCGGCTGGAGGCTTGGATACCTTTTTGGAAGCGAAAACATCCTTACAGAGGCTCTGAAGGTGCAGGATTCCGTGGTTATATGTCCTCCTACGCCTTCTCAGATTCTCCTTGAGAAGTGCCTTCAGTATCCGGAATGGGTAAATGAGCGTTCCAGAGAGGTTGAGAAACGGCTGAATCTCTGCAGAAAGGCAATGATGAAATCCCAGGGACTCCAATGGCGGGAGCCTGGAGGAGGCTTCTTCACCCTTGCAGGAATACCTGAGGGAATCAACAGCTACAAACTGGCTGAAAAACTCATTGATGAGTTCGCAATAGCAACTATTCCAGGGGACGCATTCGGAGAATCAGGCAGAGGGCATCTGAGATTCAGTTTCGGATGCCTGTCAGAGGAACAGCTGGAACCTGCCATGGAAGCACTGGCCTCGGTGGTCATTGCTCCCTGAGCAGTTTCCGGTAAAGTCTCTTCACTTCAATAAAGAAGCTGTTGAACCTGCCGTCAATGAAGTCTGCAAAGCTGTGATCAGGTCCGTAAAAACTCCCTGACCTGTACCGGAGACAGGTGTGAGCCCAGACTCCGTCTCTTAGATATATCTTGTCCGGCGCTTCCTTGCAGCTTGCCAGAACCAGTTTTCCGTGGTCAAGGTATCCAGGGTCAAGGTTGGCCCTTCTGCTGCCTTCACCGCCTGCTGTTTCTTCAATGGAAATGCATGCAAGCTTCCAGTCCGGCAGTTCAGAAGGGTCTCGAAGAGGAAAGCAGAACCATGTTCTCACAAGGTTTCTGCCCATTTCCGGTTCATAATAGTCTGTCATGTCAAAGGGAAAAGATTCGCTGACAAGAACCGGATTTCCCAGCATATTCTTCAGTTTTACCAAAGATTTATTCAGCTCGGAAGCATCACCGTAAAGCACACTTACAACAGGAACCACATGAAGAGGCTGAGCCGGTAAAGACATCAGCTCCTCTCCCTGCGCTGTCTTTGCAGTTCTCTCCAGGCAGCTTCAGCTATCTCATCTGAGAGACCGAACCTGTTTTTCACTGAAGCGGCATAGTCTTTTCCTATCTTGATATTTCTCCCTGAACCCTCTGCGATAATTCTCAGGTTCTCATTGTGAGCACTGATTCTGCCCCCTTCAGGACCAGCCAGATTCAGGTGAAGACTGTTAAGACCGGTTGCGGAAAAGGAGTTTCTCCAGTATTCAAGGAATTCACCTCTGGTCAGCACCCTTGACTCAAGACGATAACGGAGCTGATCCCTTCCGTTCTCCACTGTGTGCAGTTCCCAGCCCCCTGAAACAGGCTTCCAGATCATTTCCCTGCCTGAAAATGAGAGTTTACCCTCTCCTTTTTCAGAAAGAGGTACAGCTCCGGGAACCACATAACCAGGATCCATTATGAACCTTTTACCCTGGTTTTCAACAAGGAGGGCACAATGGATGTTTCTTCCGTGATTCATGTGGCCTGTAAGGGGTCTGGCATGAATGCTGCAAGCTGAAAGGACTGTTCCAAGCGCTTCTGTGAGAGAGTAACAGGTTCCGCCGGTACCTTCTGATGCGAAACCTTCAAGCACCTCTTCAGAAAGCCTTGGAGTTTCGTTTCCTGAAGCCTTGCGCAAAAACTTTGTAAGGTTCTCCCAGGGGATTTCCGCAAATGCTTCACCGATGGTGTGTACACCTTCATCGCTCCTGTCAGGAGTCAGCCCGAAATGCTGAAAGAATATCTCTGCTGCCTTTTTCATATGAATATTATAATCGGCAGATGAACAAAAACAGGTATCATTCTCTTAACACATTCTTCAGAAACACCTTTGGAGAAAAGGTGTTCAAGCTGAGCCTTGCAGGAGGATTCACCTGTCCGGTGAGAGACGGCAAGCTGGGAAGCTCCGGCTGCTCATTCTGCAACCCTGACGGCAACATTCCGTACCATTATGAATATGGAATGTCCATTGAAGAACAGCTTGAAAAGGCTTCAGGTTTTGTTCGCAAAAGACACGGTGCAACAGCGTTTCTCGCCTATTTTCAGGATTACACAACCACATATGGAGATCCGGTTAAGCTTGAAACGATGTATCGGAAGGCTCTGGATTTTCCCGGAGTCAGAGGTCTTGCTCTCTGCACCAGACCGGACTGTCTGCCTGAATCGGTGCTGAATATACTGGAAGCTATTTCAAAAGACCGGTTCGTCTGGGTGGAACTTGGAATTCAGAGCAGCTGTGACGCAACGCTTACAAGGATGCGCCGGGGACACACTGTATATGACTCTGAAAAAGCCTTTGACAGACTTCACTCAAGGGGTATACGAACCTCAGCCCATGTGATTCTCGGATTCCCTGGAGAAAGCAGGGAGGAAGCCCTTGCAACAACCGGCTTCATCAGGCGAACAGGTACTTCAGGTGTAAAAATACAAAACCTGCATATACTCAGGGAAACACCCCTTGCAGAGCAGTACAGAAACGGTGAGATCCAACTCTTGAGAAGAAGCGAGTATGCTTCTCTGGCAGCAGACTTTCTGGAAAGGCTTAATCCGGAGACAGTAATACAGCGTCTCACAGGTGAAGCTCCTCCCGGGCTGCTGGTGGCGCCTGAATGGTGCATCAACAAACTGGCAGCCCTGAACAGAGTAAAGAGAGAGCTTCTGTACAGGGATTCCTGGCAGGGCAAGGCACTGGGAGCTTCCATTGAAGATATCCCTTCACTTAACAGTTAAACTCTTTTCTCATAGCCTTACGACATTCAGGCAATTACCGTAAACCGGCTGTCAAAACTGAAATCCCTCTTCTTTCAGAATTGACGCCTGAACCACTCTGTATGCCGGATGATAGAGCTTTCTGTAGGTTTCAGAGTGGTGTACAGCAGGATAGCCTTTCTGAGACATTTTTCTTATGAAATCACCGCCTCCGGAGGCTTTCCAGAGATGCTCAATATCTTCTGTGTTTCCTGTGAACTCTCTGCAGGTTCTCGAAAAAGCTCTGAGGAGTACTGATTTGTTCAGACCTTCAGCCAGCCAGGGTCTCAGGTTGATTCTGACCATATCTGCTGTGGTGGGAATTTTCTCGATAAGATATTCTTCTCTGTGAGGCTTAAGCAGACTGAATTCTCCGGTCAGCCTCTTCTCTGCAGTTTCTTCAGAGAGAAAGAAGTGACCGCTTCCCATTGCTCCCTGATAAACAAGCTTGTACATATCGCACTGCTCCATGGATGGATACCTCCTGCAGTGCTGCTTAACGACATCTTCAATCAAAATCAAAACCTGTTAGCCTTTCTGGAACATTTCTGTACAATGCGAATATAAGTAAGCGTTCATGACAGGCTCCTTTCCCTGTAATGAATCTCCTTTCATGTGCGTTGAGAAACACGAAGCAGAACCCGCCGGAAATACCGGCGGGTTTCTGTGGTAAAGGTGTTATTGCGAAACCTCCATAACACCTCCGGTTCATTGTACTTCCTGCCCTTTCTTTGTAGATTACCGATTCTCCCGATTTATGGTCTGGAAAACCACGGAGGTTATGAAATGATTGGTCGAAACACCATCGAATCAATACTGGGCGGAGAGCACACAGGTGATGCTGTAGCAGTTTATGCCTGGGTCAAAACAGCCCGTACCGGCAAGAGCGTGGCTTTCGCCGCACTGAATGATGGAACCACCGTCAATAATCTCCAGGCAGTATTTAACAGAGAATCATTTACAGATACTGACCTTTCCGGCCTTCTCACAGGCGCCTGCGTGAAAATCACAGGAACTGTTGTGAAAAGCCGGGGAGCAGGCCAGTCTGTTGAAGTTGCAGCAGAGACCCTTGAAATCCTGGGCCAGGTAGATCAGGAGTACCCGCTGCAGAAGAAGCGGCATTCTCTGGAGTTCCTGAGAACAATACCTCATCTTCGCCCGCGAACAAACACTTTCTCAAGCGTTTTCAGAGTTAGCCATCACCTCTCCATGGCAGTCTACAGGTTCTTTGATGAGAACGGTTTCTTCCATGTCCACACACCTTTCATAACCGAGAGCGACTGCGAAGGTGCCGGTGAAACCTTTCAGTTAACCACCCTTCAACTGGACAAACTTCCAATGAAGGACGGTGCTGTTCTCTACGAGAAAGACTACTTCAAGCGCAAAGCTTTCATGACTGTAAGCGGTCAGCTTGAGGCGGAACCGTTTGCGCTTTCCATGGGAAAGGTGTTTACCTTCGGCCCTACATTCAGAGCTGACCCGTCTGACACAAGAATACACGGAGCTGAATTCTGGATGCTTGAACCTGAAATGGCATTCTTCGACCTTGAGGACAACCTTGAACTGATAGAAAAGTTTGTGAAGTTCACCGTTTCCTATATTGAGGAAAAATGCCCGAATGAAATCGAGTTTTTCGCGAAATTTTTCGAAAAGTCCCTTCCTGAAAGATTCAGAACTCTCAGGGAAAGCAGTTTTGCCAGGATTACCTATACTGAAGCTATAGAGATACTGAATAAATCAGGCGAGAAGTTTGACTCCATGCCTGAATGGGGTGACGATCTTGCCACTGAACACGAACGCTATCTGGCTGAGAAGCACTTCCGCAGGCCTGTTTTTGTCATTAACTACCCGGCTTCAATGAAGCCGTTCTACATGTATGTGAATGATGACGGTAAAACAGTCGGCGCCTGCGATCTGCTTGCCCCCGGTGTGGGTGAACTGGTGGGAGGCAGCCAGAGAGAGCACAGACTGCCCCTTCTTATGAAGAGGGCTGAAGAACAGGGTCTTGATACAGAGACCTACAGTTGGTACATGGAACTCCGCAGATGGGGCAGTGCTCCCCATTCCGGATTCGGCCTGGGGTTTGAAAGACTCCTCATGTACCTGACGGGAATGGAAAACATTCGTGATGTGATGCCCTTCCCGCGAACTTTCGGTAAAATGTATTAACAGAAACTAGTAGAAAGCCGGCAACTATGAGCAAACAGATGATTACTGTCGATGGTAATGAAGCTGCAGCCAGGGTAGCGCATAAGCTTAGTGAGGTTATAGCCATCTACCCTATCACACCCTCCAGTCCCATGGGCGAGCACAGTGATGCCTGGTCAGCAGCTGGTCAGAAGAATATCTGGGGAACAGTTCCCCTTGTTCAGGAAATGCAGAGCGAAGGCGGCGCTTCAGCTGCAGTTCACGGCGCTCTTCAGACAGGCGCTCTGACAACCACCTTCACTGCGAGTCAGGGGCTTCTTCTCATGATTCCCACCATGTACAAGGTGGCAGGAGAGCTTACCCCTGCAGTCTTTCATGTTTCAGCACGAAGCCTTGCGGCACAGGCACTCTCCATTTTCGGAGACCACAGTGATGTAATGGCTGTAAGAAACACCGGTTTTGCTCTTCTTGCGAGTTCCAGTGTACAGGAAGTAACCGACCTTGCAGCAATCGCCCACGCTGCTACACTGAAGAGCAGAATACCCTTTATCCACTTCTTTGACGGGTTCAGAACAAGCCACGAAATACAGAAGATAGAGCCTCTTGCAGACTCGGTTCTCAGGGAAATGATTGATGATGAACTGGTCATAGCCCACAGACACCGGGGGCTGAACCCCAACCACCCTGTGGTAAGAGGAACAAGCCAGAATCCGGATGTATACTTCCAGGGCCGTGAGTCGGTTAATCCGTACTACAAAGCCACACCTGCAATAGTTCAGGAATACATGAACCTGTTCGCAAAGCTTACAGGCAGACAGTACAACCTTTTCGACTATGTGGGAGCACCTGACGCAGAGCACATTGTGATGCTCATGGGCTCCGGATGCGAAGTCGCCCACGAGACCGTTGAGCACCTTACTGCAAAAGGTGAGAAAGTGGGCCTTATCAAGGTCAGACTCTTCAGACCTTTTGATGCTTCAGCTTTCGTCTCCGCCATTCCTGCTTCAGCAAAAACAGTAAGCGTTCTCGACAGAACCAAGGAGCCTGGCAACGACGGAGAACCTCTCTACAAGGATGTTGCAACTGCTCTTGCCCAGTGCGGAAGAACTGATGTAAAGGTGCTGGGTGGACGCTATGGCCTTTCCAGCAAGGAATTCTGCCCCTCAAGGGTTGCCGCTGTATTCAACAATGCCAAAGGTGAGCAGAAGAACAGCTTTACTGTGGGGATCAACGACGATGTTACTAACACCAGCCTGGAGATTCCGGAGCTGCACATCGGCTCAGAGGACCTTCATGAAGCTGTTTTCCTCGGTCTCGGTTCTGACGGTACCGTAGGAGCCAACAAGAACAGCATAAAGATTATCGGCGGAACAACAGACAACTATGCACAGGGCTACTTCGTATACGATTCCAAGAAAGCAGGGGCCCTCACTGTAAGCCACCTCAGGTTCGGCCCCAACCCTATCAGGCGAACATGTCTTATCAGCAAAGCCAACTTCGTGGCATGTCACCAGACTGTATTCATGGAAAAGTACGATGTTCTCAAGTATGCAGACAAGGGAGCAACATTCCTCCTGAATACACCTTACGGCGCCGATGAGATATGGAACAATCTTCCTGAAAAAGTTCAGAGGGACATGATAGAGAAGGAGCTGAACTTCTATGTCATAGACGCCTACGATGTTGCCAGAAAAACAGGTATGGGAGTCATGATTAACACTATCATGCAGACCTGTTTCTTCGCCATCAGCGGAGTGCTTCCTCCAGATGACGCAATAGCAAAGATCAAGGATGCCATTCAGAAGACCTACGGCAAAAAAGGTGAGCAGATCGTTCAGAAGAACTTCCTGGCTGTGGATCAGGCTGTTGCAAACCTCCACAAGGTAGAGTATCCGAAGGAAGTCACCAGCACCATACAGATTCCTCCTGTGGTATCCCCTGATGCTCCTGAGTTCGTTCAGAATGTTACTGCAACCATCATGGCCCAGCAGGGAGACAATATACCTGTAAGCGCAATGCCTGCAGACGGTACCTGGCCAACTGGAACCACCCAGTGGGAAAAGAGGAACATTGCTCTTGAGATTCCTGTATGGGACCCTGATGTGTGCATTCAGTGCGGGCTTTGCAACCTGGTATGTCCCCATGCGGCAATCAGAATGAAGTACTATGACAAGGCTCTTCTGGAAAATGCTCCTGAGACCTTCAAACATGCTGAAGGCAAAGCCCGATTCAAGGAGTTCGTCTTCACCAACCAGGTGGCTCCTGAGGACTGCACAGGTTGCGGCGCATGTGTTCATACATGCCCTGCCAAAAACAAGGCAGTTGAGGGCAGGAAAGCCATCAACATGGAGCCTCAGCCTCCTCTGAGAAACGCCGAGAAGGATAACTACAAGTACTTCCTGAGCATTCCTGACTTTGACAGAACCGAGCTTAACCCTGTAACAGTCAAGGAAAGCCAGCTTCTCAGACCTCTCTTCGAGTACTCCGGCGCCTGCGCAGGCTGCGGTGAAACCCCTTATGTGAAGCTTCTCTCCCAGCTCTTCGGTGACAGGGCTGTTATAGCAAACGCTACCGGATGCTCATCTATCTACGGCGGAAACCTTCCCACTACCCCCTACGCTACTGATCCTGCAGGAAGAGGACCAAGCTGGAACAACAGCCTCTTTGAAGATGCTGCCGAGTTCGGCTTCGGTTTCAGACTTACTGCCGACAAGCATACTGAAACAGCAACGGAACTACTCAGGTCCCTTGGCGGCAAACTGGATGACAACCTGATAGAGAGCCTTCTTGAATCCAGCTGCTCAAGTGAGATAGAGATAGCCCAGCAGAGGGAAAGAGTTGAATACCTGAGAAAGGCCCTTGCTGAAATAGACTCCCCTGAAGCCAGACAGCTCGAGTCCCTTGCAGACTACTTTGTACCAAGGTCTGTATGGATACTGGGCGGCGACGGATGGGCCTACGACATCGGATATGGCGGCCTGGACCATGTTCTTGCCCAGGGCAGGAATGTGAATGTGCTTGTTATGGATACCGGTGTGTACTCCAACACAGGCGGACAGTGCTCCAAGGCAACGCCGATGGGAGCAGTGGCAAAATTTGCAGCAGCAGGCAAGCCTATGCCCAGAAAAGACCTGGCAATGATAAGCATGACCTATGGTAACATCTATGTTGCCCAGATAGCCATGGGCGCAAACTGGAACCAGGCTGTAAAGGCCTTCAATGAGGCAGAGAGCTACGACGGCCCCTCCATAATTCTGGCATACAGCCACTGCATAGCCCACGGTATCAACATGACCAGAGGCATGAATGAACAGAAGAACGCTGTCAGCAGCGGCATGTGGCCACTCTTCCGCTTTGATCCGAGAAGGATTGAGAACGGAGACTGTCCCCTTCAGCTTGACAGCAGAAAACCTTCAATGCCGTTCAGGAACTTCGCCGAGACTGAGGTCAGGTGGAATACACTGATAAAGAGCAACCCCGACCATGCTGACAGGCTGATTGCGGAAGCTCAGAAGGATATTGACCGCAGATTCCATCTCTACCAGCAGATGGCTCAAATGAGCTGGGCAGGCGGCGAGTAGAGAAACCATACGCAAGAGAGGAGGGCTTCAGGGCCCTCCTCTTTAACGAAGAAATTGAGGATCATTCCAGTCGGCAATCTTCTCAGGCTCAATGTCAATATGCACAGGCTCAGTATTCCATAGAGCTGTTGAAGGGTTGTGAAGGCCCTGCTTAAGATTGATGAACCCTCCGGCAATACTTAGCAGAATGCCCGTTGCAAGAAATAATTTCCTCATACCCTTAAGTGAACTCCAGGTAATCAGTGCTGTCAGGAACCATACAGGCATGGTATCCACAAGGAGTCTTGGCCCATAGGAAACGCCGCCCCACCAGTGGGGAAAGCCGGACACAACACCCATCATAAGCAACAGATATGTGATGCAGAGAACAAGCTCAAGCCTGTATTCCCTTAAAGCTGCAGGAACCGCAGCGCAGATAAGAATTCCCTGGGGAAAGAAAACCAGAATGCCCCTGGAGGGGCTTATAAGTAACTGAAAAAAGACTTCCAGTTGAAAACTTCCAGCTCTGGCAGGTGAAAAGTATTCCGGAAGTATTCGTGAGTAATGGTTCATAGAGAAAATGATGAAGAGCATGGTGCCTGTCACCAAAGCTGAGACAGCCCTGTAAAACTGGTTCCTTTCCCTGAAAAACATATAGATTAGAAACAAGACTGTAAAAACAGACGACTGAGGCCGGCATACAACAGAGAAGAAAAGGATTGAACCTGTGAGGTAACCGTTCCACCTCTTTTGTACCCCAATTATTGCAAGGGTAAAGAGAAGAACAACAGGATTAACGCTCCAGTAAGCTGCTCCGACAGTTGAAGTCACCGGTGTGGAAAGAACTGCGGCCAGGGAAAAAGCCAGCGAAGGAAACATACCGTATGTGTTTTTAAGAGCCAGAAAAACAAGAAGGAACAGAATTCCAAGAGTGACCGAGGCAAGAACACAGTTCATCCATGTTTCATACTCAATAACAGACATATGCCTGCCCAGAATATTAGCCGCTGCAACTGCCGGAATCGCTGCAATGGAACTGCCCACAGGAAAATATGAATAAACATGACCATCTATTATCTGATATTTCAGATCTTCTTCTTCATTTATTCGCCAATTGGAGTAACGATCAAGCTGCACAGACCCTTCATCAATTATATTCTGCGTAACAAGAAGGCTTCCCAGAGGATCAGAAAGAATGTAGTATCCGCCTCTCTGAACCGGTGATGAATAGGTTACTGCCAGAACTAAAAGCAGACCGGCAGCAGCGGCGGTCAGAGTGCTTAAAGTGTTCCGTGAGATCATTGAAACGGCCTCCTTGTTTCCAATAACATACAGGAGTGATAAATGAAGATAAACTCTGCAGTACTCACAGTAACCGATGAGGAAATCAACAGTCTGCTTGAAAAGCTTGAACTGCCTGTAAACAGCATCAAAGTAAAGTCAGATAACGGCAGAATGGAAGTAAAGGTAAAGAAATTGATTTCATTTACCTTTTATGTCACCTTCACCACTGACGGACAACATCTTGCCGCCACTGTTGATGCAGGTATGATTTCCAGTCCTTTTGTTGGCAATCTTCTGGATATGGCCACCAGGAAAGGAGCCGAATGGGGATTGACCAGAGTAGACAGAACCATTGTGCTTGACCTGGCAGAAGCTGTCAGTAACACAGAATATCAGGGTGAAGCAGAGATAACCGGAATAGCAGCAGGGGCAGGCGCTCTGGTTATTGCTTTTGATGGCACACTGCCCCTGAATCAGTTTATGGCAACAGGTTAATCCCCTTTGATAACCACCACAGGAGGCACACTGCAGGCATTACCGTTTTCGCAGGAGATTCTGTCAGCAGTTACAACTCTTTTTTCACCTGAATCCCATGCCCATAGATACATGCTCCCTGAAATATCGGAAAAACTCAGATCCACCAGAAGATTGCCTCCAGTGTATTCGAAGGGCTCATTCAGCGTAAACATCACCTGTCCCTGACCATTATCTGCGGCTGTAACAGTACTTCCGGCGAAGAGAGGCGCAAGTACTGTTTCAGAAGCCGCATTTTCATGAAAGTTTCTGCCCAGCTCCACGCCGCCTGCATAACCCAGACTGAGTTTGAAATCGTAAAGAGTAACCGATGAAGAGCCAAAAGCAGCCCTCTTAAAACCAACTTCGGTAATTGTCATCGGACCGTCAAAGTATGATTCCGGCACCACCACCTGGAGGTGTTTGGAAGATGTGCCTCAACTGCCGCAGAACGGTTCGCTTGAAGGATGCTCCTGAACGCCTGCAACTATTTCAGCTGCAAATGCCGAAAGAGTTGCAATCATTGTAAGTAGAACTGCTGTTCGCATATGTGCCTTTCTTTACTTCAGTATAACAACAGAACAGGAATAACGAACTCCCTCTGATTCAAGACTGAGTACATATACACCTGAGGGGCAGTCACTGTTCCATGTCCAGCCTGCACCTGATTCAAGTGTTTCTGTACATACTGCCCTGCCGCTCACATCAAAGACAGTAAGGTTGCCCCCCTCCGGTGCCATGACAGTTACACTGCCTGCAGGAGACGCAGAAACAGAAAAGCCTGAGTCAAATAAACAGAATCGGGAACCTTCTGTACCGGATACATTGCTGAATCTTACAGCATCAGCAACGATTCTGTTGCCTTCTGTACCTGTACAGTCACCCATTCTGACCTGAAGACCTGAAGAGGAAGCATAAGGACCTCCCAGGGAAACCCACTGGCCTGAAAATGCCTGCTGGTCAACGGAAACACTGTCCTCTCCGCCTTCATGAAGAATGTGGTAAGTCACTTCAGCAGTACCGGTTGGAGGTATGAATGCCTCCAGTGTACAGGTTCCTGAGCTGTCAGGAAGATGGAAATTCCACTCAATCCAGTTCACATCAGGAGGGGAAGAGATTGAGCCTGTGAAGAAGAATGTGTGATACTGACCTCCTTCTGTATAAGGATGCCAGTAGTTGGCCGGGCCATGGAGAACGCAGCAGTCCTCAAGGTTATCTGTCATCATGTCATTTGAAACAGGTCCGGTAAAGCTCTCTGAAAGCTGGTTCCACAGTTCAGGCCTGTCACCGTCATAGCCAAGTGCCCAGATTCCGATACCCTGCATTCCCGCCATTCGTACCATGTTGTATTTCAACTCAAGCGATTCTGCGTCGTCGTACCATCCCTGATTCCATCCTCCAGAATTGAATGCATACCATGGAGTAAGAGACTCGTCATCCCAAAGCCTGCCGTAGGAAGCTGCTCTGTCTGAGAGGGTTGTATAGAAAAGGGTGGCACAGCTGCTGCAGGGAGAATGTGTTGACTGGGAAGAGGTTTTCCACTGGTGCCCGTAGTATGGCAGACCGACCACAAGCTTCTCATGCACCTGAGGAGCATAGCGCACATAATCGCATAGTGCCCATGCCATGTTGCTGGCAGACTCAGGAGATGCACCCCAGCCCACAAGTGGAGCGTTAGGCCCGGCCACAGAACTCCAACTGCCTGCAAAAGCATAGCACATCATCATGAGAGCATTGCAACTCTCTGCCAGTTCATTGTAATTGAAGGCTCCTCCCCAGTCCACCACAGGTGTGCATATGGAGATATGGGCATCTGGAAGTGCCGTTCTCAAGTCCTGCATGAATGTAACAAGGCTCTCTGCATCTGCAGATTGGACATTCTCGAAGTCGATGCATACACCATCCACCACCGTTCCGTTCACCAGATCAGTAATGGTTGCAATAGCAGTGGCTCTGTTAGTGGTAAGAATGGAATGAATTGCTGAGACGGAAAAGTTGGTTACTGTAATCACAACTTCACTGCCTGCAGCATGGGCCTGATCCATGGCGGAGGTAAAATGTGAAGGGAATCCGTGGTAGTTGCTGATGTTACCCGATGAAGACATATCCACACTGAACACCGCCAGCACACTTATGAGGTCGTACTGAAGCCATGCCTGGTTTACCCAGTAAGGAAGAAAGCCGTATACCGTTCCGTAAAGCTCCCTTCCCATATCTGATCCTGTAATCTCAACCGGCTGGTTCTCTCCTTCACCATAGTATTCAACAGCTGCCATATGTACCGAGGGATAAGCAGGCAATTCTTCAGATGAGTGTTCAAGAGGGCCTGCAATAAGGAAAACAAAAAATAGCGTAGTCAATCCTTCCTCCGTTCACAGAGAGTCAGCAATGGTGTTATTCTTCTTATCTCCCAGCAGATCAATATGCCTCCATACACCTTTTCTGAACCTGATGAAAAAGACCAGGGCAAAAACGGCAACATAGAAGCTGGAAAATATCCACAAGGGTACAATACCGGCATCCATTACATAATGCAGGTAGAGAACCCCCGGTATCCAGAAGAGCCATGCCAGAAGACCTGAAACAATCACCACAAATCTGGTATCTCCTGCTCCTCTCAGGGCTCCACTGTAAGCAAGGTTTACTGCATCAAACACACCCCAGACTGCAACTATGGCAAGAAGCTTCCCTGCTGTGTCTGTTAATTCCTCAAGAGTGCAGGCAGAATTCGGGCTGAAGAACAGCTTAGTGTAAAACCCTGGAAAAAGAACAAATGTTGCAGCAAGGGGAATAAAGTAGCAGAGAGAGAGAAGCAGTGTTCGCAATGTGGCCCTTACTGCCATGTCAGGCTTACCCATACCTATGCATCTTCCCACTATAACAGTTGTGGCAAAACTGAATCCAAGCAGCGGGTTGAACGCAAGGTTGTTCACACTGAATGCAAGATTGTTCCCTGTGAACTCTACAGGGCTGAGCCTTCCTGCAATGAAGATAAATACTGTAAAGCTGGAAACATCAAGAAATATCTGAAGACCTGAAGGAAGTCCGAATCGCAGTATTCTTCCTGTGAGCGACCTGGAAAATCTGAAGTTCTCGCAGGTTCTGTACCTTCTGGCTGTCTTGCCGGTATAAGCAGCAACAGTAAGAATCGTTCCCGGCACAAAGGATGAAATTGCAGTTGCAACAGCTGCTCCTCTGATTCCCATTTCAGGAAGCCCCAGCTTACCGAATATCATGATGTAATCAAGCACAATGTTCAGACCGGCCCCTGCAAGAACTGCCATCATTGCAGAAACAGTCTTACCCCTTCCGTTCCAGAATGATGAAGCAGCCTGGGTGAAAACGGGGCCTGCAGAAGAAAGCATAAGAATGGTAAAGTAGGTTTTTTCCAGTTCAAGCACTTCAGGAGCATGACCGCTGAGCCCGAGTATATAAAGCCCTGGAAAAATTAGCGCTGCAAGAACCGGAATGGAAAACAGTGTAAGAAACAGTGCCTGGGCCAGGGAGCGGGAACACCCGTTTCTGTCCCCTGCACCGAAATACTGGGCAACAAATGTTCCGGTATATCCCACAGTTCCAAAGATAATACACATCATAGTAAAACTCAGAATACCTGCAGGAAGTGCAGCCTGCAGTTCAAGCTGACTGTGCTGAGCAAGAAAGAGCCTGTCACAGAACATCATTACTGTTCTGCCTGCCATTCCTGCAATTATTGGAATCGATACTCTGAGTATTTCCCTGAAGGAATCAGGATATCTATTCATGCAGAGCGTATCTTCCTATAACTCCTGCACCGTCATGGGTTGCGTAAAGAGAGTCTCCGTACACTGCAATGTCCTCAGTAAGCCCCAGCTCTGAAAAGAGAAGTAAAACCTTCCCATTTTCATCCACTGTAAAGACACCTTCTTCCTCTGCAGCAAGGTACATGGGAAAACCGCCTTCAGTAAGACAGATACCTTCACATGCAGCAACACCTGATACAAAGGGCTCAACCAGGCTTGAAACAGGATCGTATCTGAGCACCGAAACCCTCCCTGACAAACCTGCCCCTTCGCTGCAGATGTATACTGTACCGCTTTGAGAAATGGTAATATCAGAGAGGGAAAACACAGAAAGCACAGAAAAAACCTGCTCAGGCCCCTGCTCTTTAATGGTCCACAAAGAACTTAACAGCTCACCGGCTTCAATCCCTCCTGTTGTGAACCAGATTGAACCGTCAGGTGCCTCACACACGCCCTCAGGACATGACAGACCAGATGCAAGCTCAGAAATACTGCCTTCATCTATTAGAAGCAGCCTGCCGTCAGGCACATCTTCTGTTACCAGCACTTCTCCCTCACGAGTAACACAAATTCCTTCAGGATTGTTCAAGCCGACAGCGATAACTGAATCCCTGCCTGACCAGTCTCTGAACATAACCGCTCCACTCCCTTCAAGACAGAAGAACAAACCTTCAGCTGTCACATCCAGACCGTCAGGTCCTGCCAGAGTGAACATCGAGATATTTATTAGATACATGTAAAATATCATACGACTCGAACTGCTTTCAGAAGTGTAAACAGAGCAAAAGAGAATAGTGCTGCCAATTATGTAATATGGTGTTTTCAGCACACCTTTTGCAAACAATCAGTCAGGTCTGTGCAAGGTGTTTACATCCAATAATAAAGTAGCATATTACTCACAGAATCCCAGGGGGGATACAACCGGGCTTCATAGGTGTCATGTGAACCATGGTTGATTTAGATATTGACATATATGAAAGGGATACGCAATGAACCTGTATGTGGGCAACCTGAGCTGGGGTGTTGATGACGATTCTCTCAGATCTTTCTTTGAGAACTACGGTGAAGTTACTGCTGCACGAGTGATAACAGACAGGGAAACCGGTCGCAGCCGTGGATTCGGATTTGTGGAAATGCCGGAAGAAGCTGCCAGAAACGCCATCGAACAGGCAGACGGGGTTGAACTCGACGGAAGGCCTCTCAGGATCAGCGAAGCAAGACCAAGACGATAACCGGCAAAGGCTTAATGGCGGCTCCCTGGAGCCGCCTTTTTCATAGCCCTGTTACACTCTCTGTTTATTGAACATATTACAGACAGATTCCCACAGGGGGATACGACCGAGGTTCATTGTGTCATCGTGATATCGGTTCGTTAATTTTGATGACATGTGTTTGAAAGGGTACCATATGAACCTCTATGTAGGAAACCTCTCATGGGGTGTAGACAACGATTCACTCAGATCTTTCTTCGAAAACTACGGCGAAGTCACAGATGCCAGAGTCATCACTGACAGAGAAACCGGTCGCAGTCGCGGTTTCGGCTTTGTAGAAATGCCTGAAGAAGCCGCAAGAAACGCTATCGCTCAGTGCGACGGTGTTGAACTTGACGGAAGACCTGTCAGAGTCAGTGAAGCCAGACCCAGACGCTAAATTCTGTACAGATATTACGGGAGGGCAGAACAAACTCTGCCCTCTTTTTCCTGTTATGGGGATCACTACCACTCCCGCGCCGGTCTGATTTCTCTCTGCAGAGCATTCTTCTGATGCTCCGTTGAACATCACAATCAGATTGCGGAAAATATCATTTTGAGTCTCTGAGCAACTGTCTCAGACGGACTTTTATGATTCTATGGAGAAGCTGCAAGGGGCGGCCCTGTGACCGCCCCGTTTGAGATCAGTGGTCGCAGGCGTTGGCACCTGTCTGAAGGGTACCTGCCAGATAATTCTTTACAATTTCCTCAGGGGTTGTGCCGTTGGCACCAGTAACCACCTTGATACCATTCTGCTGAAAAAGGGCAAGTGCTCTGGAGCCCATTCCTCCGGCAATTACCATTGTTGCACCCTGTTCCGCTATCCATTCAGGCAGAAGTCCAGGCTGGTGAGGCGGTGGAACAACTTCATTCACAGATGAAACAGCACCGTTCTCAACATCCACAAGGGCAAAAGTGCTGCAGTGTCCGAAGTGCATACAGAGTGCACCGTTTGCCATTGGTATAGCTACTCTCATTATTTCTCCTTCTTCTGGAGGGTCAGCAGAGGTTCGATAAGCTTCTCGAATCTCTTTCCTGTTTCCGTCTTGCCGTAATGGTAAACAAACGGAGTACCGTCATCACACGCAGTACCCACATTGGGATCAATAGGTATACTGCCCAGAAATGGAACTCCATAAGCTTCAGCCATTTCCCGTCCATTGTTTCCTGCGAAAATTCTGTGCTCGCTTCCACAGTCAGGGCAGATGAAGCTGCTCATGTTCTCAACAATACCCAGTACATGCAGATTGAGTTGTGCGCAGAAGTTAAACGACTTCCTCACATCGGCACCTGCAACCTTCTGGGGAGTGGTAACCATAACAGCTCCGTCCATGGTTCCTGTAAGCTGAACAACAGAGAGCGGTTCATCACCGGTTCCCGGAGGAGAATCGATGATAAGGTAATCCAGCTGCCCCCAGTTAACATCTCTCAGGAGTTGTTCAATAACGCTCATCTTCATGGGACCGCGCCAGATTACCGCACTGTCCCTGTTCTCAAGAAGAAGCCCCACAGACATTACCTTCAGTGAGCCTATCTCCACCGGATTGAGGTTTTCTCCATCAGATGTAACTCCTGCATCAGCAATGTTGAGCATTGTTGGAATGGATGGGCCGTGGATATCCACATCCAGAAGGCCAACCTTCTTCCCTGCAAGCGAGAGAGCCACTGCAATGTTTACAGCAACAGTGCTCTTCCCCACTCCGCCTTTTCCTGAAAGCACCACTATCTTGTGCTTAATGGAGTTCATTCTTATGGCCATCTTCTGTCGCTTCAGATAATCCTCATCACTCTCTCCAGGCTTCTTCTCGATGGCATCACAGCCTGATGTTCCGCAGGAATCGCAGCTTCCGGAACACTCCTGTGTTTCTTTCATCTCATTTTTCGGCATACATTCTCCCAGATTTTTCTGATGTTTTCTGCAGGCTCTCCCCTTCTGTGTTCGAGAAGGGTCCTGCCATGTATCTGAGCCTCGGTAAAAGCTCTGTCGTACGGAATTCTGCCCACCGGTGAAACACCGCGGCCTGCAGCAAGTTCCTCTATTTTAACGGTCATATCAGGGTTGATGTCCCACTTGTTCACTATTATCGCTGCAGGAATGGAAAAGTGATCAGCCAGATCCATTACCCTTGTCATGTCATGGAGCCCTGACATGGTTGGCTCTGTGATAATTACCACAAGTGATGTTCCGGTAATTGATGCTGTAACCGGACATCCTATTCCTGGAGGACCGTCCACTAATATAAGCTCTTTTTCCAGCTCAGCTGCCTTTGCGGCGGCTTGTCTGCGAACTGTGCTCACCAGCTTGCCGGAATTCTCCTGAGCAATGCCAAGACGAGCATGAACCATAGGGCCAAATCTGGTATGGGAAAAATACCATACTCCGCAATGACGCTGAGGAAAATCTATTGCATTCACCGGACACACCTCTGTACAAACACCGCAGCCCTCACAGCCCCAGACTCCTACACGACATTTTGCATTGTCTGTAGAGGAGATAGCATTAAACCTGCACTTATTCAGGCACTCCATGCAGCCGATACAGTCTTCTTCCCGTATCACAGCGATGTTTCCACTTATAAAGTCATGTGTTTCCTGAATCTGAGGATCCAGCAGCATGTGAAGATCTGCAGCATCAACATCGCAGTCGGCAACCACAGCGTTTTCAGCAAGTGCTGCAAAACAACCGGTTATGCTGGTCTTGCCGGTGCCTCCCTTTCCGCTGATAACAGTTATCTCTTTCATGAGAGCCTTTCCTTCACCTTTGCAGGAATACTCCTGAACTCATTGAGCAACTCAGGCATGGTTTCAGTAAGGATGCCGCCTCTTGAGTATGCTTCTGCCATTCTCCTGCTGTGGGGAATACGGAGCATCACATGAAGGTTCTCTCTGCTGCAGTAATTCTCCACACCGGAATCCCCCTCATCACATCTGTTTATAACCACCGAGCAAGGAATTCCAATCTCGCGGACTGTCTCCACAGCCAGTTTAAGGTCGTGGAGTCCGAAAGGTGTAGGTTCAGTAACCAGAAGGACATAGTCAACACCCTCCAGGGACTCTATTACAGGGCAGGATGTTCCAGGAGGACAGTCAACAACGGTAAGAGCGCACTCACCTCCGGCATTTCGAGCAGCGCGAATTACAGGAGGAGCCATTACTGTTCCAACTTTCAGCTTTCCCTGAATTACACTGATACCCTTTTCAGTAAGACCGAAACTCAGATGGCCTGTTTCGTGTTCCTCCCAGGAAATTGCATTCTCAGGGCAGACAATGGCACAGCCTCCGCAACTGTGACAGAGTTCAGAAAAAACAAGAGGAGTCGTTCCCAGTGAAACCAGTGCATTGAATCTGCAGAAACGGACACATTTTCCGCAAGACGAACACAGGTTCTCATTGATAACAGGAATCTCCATATTGACAGGCTCCACAGAGGATACCGATGGTTTCAGAAAGATTGAACCGTTGGGTTCTTCCACATCACAGTCAATGTACTGAACAGTACATTCCGCTGCAGAGGCAAGCGCTGCTGCAACAGTTGTCTTTCCTGTTCCTCCTTTGCCGGATGCCACAGCAAGAATCATTACCAGTGGCCCTCTGTATTGGCTCCGTCTGCCTCTGTAAGTTTGCCTGATTTGTACTGTTCCAGAGCTTCCCTGACTGTTCCAGCCTGACAGAGATACATCTTCACCCCTGCTGTCTGCAGCACCTTTGCAGCCTTGGGGCCAATATTTGCTGCTATAATGGCTCCTGCGCCTGTGGCAGCCGCATTCTGCGCCGCCTGAATTCCTGCTCCCTGAGCTGCGTTAAGGTTCATCTGATTGTTCACAGCCTCAAAGGTTTCTGAATCGGTGTCGTAAACCACAAATGCTTCTGCCCTGCCGAATCTCGAATCAAGTGGGGCACTCATTTCCCTGCCTGATGATGCCACTGCTATTTTCATTTTTCTCCTTATACAGGACCGGCACCGAAAAAACAGCGCCGGTCACAGGTGATATCTGTTACCGGATCTTGTTCTCTGAAAGCTTACTTTTCACCGCTGCCAGCTCACGCTCAAGGAAAGCTGCACGGTTCTCAAGAGCTTCTCTAAAACCCTCCTCAGAATCAGCAGACAGACAGTAGCCTGACCAGGCAAAACCCCGTCTGTATCCCATTCTCGCACCTCTGCCCATTTTGCCGCATGGTCTGATTACGGCTCCGACACATTTTCCTGAACCAGGGCCTCTTCCCAAAGGTCCGGTTCTGTCTCCACCTGGCATTCTACACCTCTTTCCTGCCACAGCGGGAACCATGTCCCTTTCCGCGGCGGCCTGTTCCAGCTCTGCATCTGCATCCCCAGCAGCCTGGCATTGTGAAGGAAATGTCATCAAGTTCGCCGGAAAAAAACGCTTTTCTCACTTCATTGGTCTCTCCTGAAACAAAGGACCTTATGTCCAGTCCCGAAGAAGCCATCATCCTGTAAACAGGTCTTGAAACAGCACCGCATATGAGAACATCAACTGAAGAAGCGGAAAGAATATCAATTCTTCCCATAACTCCGGCTCCTTCAGGAAAACTCAGCTCCCTTACTTCTCCACTTTCAGAGTCGTATACCTGCATGTTGCACGCAACATCAAATAGAGGAGCTATTCTTCCATTCCATACAGACAGTGCTACTCGCATCCTTTCACCTCCGGTGATGCACTATGCAAGAATCATGCCACTCTGGAATAGTAAGCCTGAAATATTGCTATACAATGAAATATCTAAATCACATGAGTAGTAACTCAGCACACGATAGTAGCATATTTGCAACTATATCACTGCTGTTAAGTTGCTTTGCTGCTACGGCCATCCACTTCTGGCAAAGGGATTCCAAGTGTTTTCATTCTTCGGTAGAGGGTGGTCTTGTGAACCTCAAGCTCCCTGGCAGCTGCTTCTCTGTTGAAGTTGTTGGATGAAAGGGCTGCAAGTATACGGCTCTTCTCAGCTTCTTCCCTTGCGCTCCTGAGATCAGTTGAAGAAGAAGGGCAGGCAGACTGGGGGAGGATCTCCGGAGGCAGGGAATCCAGCCCTATCACATTTCCAGAAGTGAGAAGAATAGCTCTCTCCACAAGATTCTCAAGCTCCCTGACATTCCCCGGCCAGGAGTAACCTATGAGCAGAGGCAGAAGAGCCGGGTCATAGTCCATGGTATCCCGTCCCTGGGCAAGACAGTGTTTCTCAAGAAGAGACTTCAGAAGAAGAGGAATGTCCTCAGATCGTTCTCTCAAAGGTGGAATCACCATTCTCACAACATTTATTCTGTAATAGAGGTCGCTTCTGAACCGGCCTTCTTCAACCATCTGATAAAGATCTCTGTTGGTGGCACAGATTACCCTTGCAGAAACAGGCAGCGATGAACTTGTACCCAGGGGAGTTACAGCTCTTTCCTGAAGAACCCTGAGAAGCCTCACCTGCATTGCAGGACTTATCTCTCCTATCTCATCCAGAAAGAGAGTTCCCTTTCCAGCTGAGATGAACACACCGTCCCTGTTCCTCTCTGCACCGGTAAAGGCTCCCTTCCTGTATCCGAACAATTCCGACTCAAGAAGAGTATCAGGCAGAGCACCGCAATTCACTCCAATGAACGGTTCAGATGCCCTGGGACCTTCAGAATGAATGGCTCTTGCAAACACTTCTTTTCCTGTTCCGGTCTCCCCCTGAAGAAGAACTGTAGAAGGCGACGATGCTACAGCAGGCATAAGACGAAACAGGCTCTGCATTGCAGAACTCCTGCTCACCAGATCACCTGCGCCATATCTGGAGTTCAGCTGATCCTTGAGCCTTTCCACAACACTCATGTCGCGAAAGGTTTCCGCGCCTCCTGACACATTACCGTTTTCGTCAACAAGTACTGCAGTTGAGACACTGACAGGTATCCTATCCCCCAATGCATTAACAATATAGCCTGCTTGGGAGCGAACCGGTTTTCCTGTGCACATGGATTTTCGGAGTGCGCATGCAACCTCGCACATGGAAGACCGAAAAACTTCACTGCACTGCCTGCCCAGAGCTTCAGCCCGGGGAATGCCTGTAATTTCCTCGGCAGCCCGATTGAAAGAGGTAATCCGCCACTGCCTGTCAACTGCGAAAACACCTTCAGAGATGCTTTCAAGGATTGCTTCAGTAATAGTTTCCATAAAGGTATTATAGCAGAATTGCAACGGTACTGTATACCATACTCAGTCAATGTTGAAAATCATTGCTTTTGCACTTATTCAACGGTGTTGCATAACTTCAACGGTTCGCCGGTGAAGAATGCCTGCAGCAGCATTTCAGAATAGATATAAAATATGATACATAAAATTGCATAACCAATCAAGTATTGTTAGTTATGTACAGCAAAAATTTAATGAAATTGCATAATTATTATAGCCTATTATTTATAATATAGGTATAATTGAATGACTTGATTTGATTCAATGTATCAATATTGATATTGTATAATGATATAATGTATAATTGCTTAAGTCTATATTTTTTGTTATCATATCTCTTACTGATATATTTCATTCAAATAGAAGAACGAAATATGTCTACTTGGTTGACTCAATGAGTGAGATACCTTATCATACCAGCCTGCTTAAGCATACTGTTTTCTGGAGGTTTCAAATGACCATTAACCGCATGCCATCATTAGTTATAGGAGACTTGGAATTAAGTCTGCCAATAGTTCAGGGCGGTATGGGGGTGGGAATCTCACTGTCCGGCCTGGCTTCAGCTGTGGCTGAAGAAGGCGGTATAGGAGTCATCTCAGCAGCAGGAATAGGCAGGGAAGAAAAGGATTTTTACAAGGACCTCAGAGCGGCTGATGAAAGGGCTCTCAGAAAAGAAATCAGACGAGCAAGAGAATTGTCCAACGGCATTATAGGCGTAAACCTGATGATGGCTCTATCTGATTACGATACTCTGCTTAAAGCTTCAATTGAAGAAGGTATTGATGTAGCTTTCATAAGTGCCGGTCTTCCAATAAGACTTCCAGAGAACTTTACAGTTGAAGAGTTCAGAAACTGCAAAACAAAGCTGATACCCAAAATATCTTCTGCAAGGGCAGCTGCTGTTATACTTAAATCATGGAAAAGGCTTTTCAACCGAGTGCCGGATGGATTCGTAGTGGAAGGCCCCCTGGCAGGAGGTCATCTGGGCTTTACAAGACATGAACTTGAAACTGAGAGCCAGAATCTTGAGGATATACTGGAAGGTGTAATCAATTCTGTAAAGCCTTACGAAAATGATTACGGCAGTATTCCAGTAATAGCAGCTGGAGGCATCTACACCGGTGCAGACATACACCGAATGCTCTCCCTTGGCGCAGCAGGGGTCAAAATGGGAACAAGGTTCGTGGCTACTCATGAGTGTGACGCTCACCAGAGTTTTAAACAGGCCTATATTGACTGTGAAAAGGAAGACATCGTCATTATCGACAGCCCTGTAGGTCTTCCAGGCAGAGCTATCGGCGGCAGATTTCTGGATCAGGTCAGAGCGGGAATAAAGCAACCGCTGGGATGTATATGGCAGTGTCTGGTAACCTGTGATGTCAAGACTGCTCCCTACTGTATCGGCAAAGCTCTTAACAATGCAAAAATGGGTGACTTCTGCAATGGTTTCGCATTTGCCGGCGCAAACGCCTATCGGGTAAAAGAAATAGTTTCAGTGAAAGAACTCTGTTCAACGCTTGTGAAAGAGTATGAAAACTTTTCACAGAATACGGCTGTCAACTGAATGCCATATACTGCCAATTTAAATACTGGTAGTTAGATTCTCTATTGATAATGATAAATATTTTTGTGCTCAGAAAAGCACTCTTCAGAGAAAAACAGTCATTCCTGCTGAAGTTATGAATATTTTTTTGTCAACAGATTTGCTCTTTATAGAGCTGTCCCGATCTCCTTTAAGCGTCAGCGTGTCCCTTTTCTATACCCTACTTGCGACAGGTTTCTCTGATAAGCCTTTTGGCAAGCTGAGCACTCTCTCGTGGAGCAACCATTCAGCCCGCCACATACCTGCTGACAATGTCAATAATAACATAGGGCTTGATGCTGAAGCTTTAAACCTTTACAGCGCAACGGAATGAGGGTATATTAGGTGCATAGAAATGCACGCAATATGAGCACATTTGCTCAAAACCCTTGCACCTGGAGATTCAATTGTATCAGCATAACAACCGTCAGTTGGAAATTGAGGCCTTCAAGACTCCATTCAGGACACCGCTGGATACTGAGAACAGATGGGTCAAGCTGGCAAAGCTGGTTCCCTGGGATTTCGTGGAAGAAGTTTATCTTCGAAGTCTCGGGAGAAAGAAAGAAGGACAGCGAGCCCTCCCCGGCAGATTCGCGTTCGGTTCCATACTGATCCAGGAGAAACTTGGTCTGACAGACAGGGAGACAGTGGACACGATCAGAGAGAATCCTTACCTCCAGTGGTTCTTAGGATTGCAGGAGTTCCAGATCAAGCCTCCGTTGGATCAGTCACAGCTTTGCAGGTTCAGGAAGAGATTTCCCGCACAGGCCATAGCTGAGATAAACGAGAGAATCCTCCTGGCCGCCCGCAAGCGCCACAGAGATGATGAATCGTCTTCCAGTGATGATGGAGGCTTTGTGAATAAAGGCCGGTTGATCGTTGATGCAACAGCGACCCCTGCTGACATCACATTCCCCACAGACCTGAAACTGCTGAACAAGGGGCGAGAGCTGCTTGAGAAGATGGTTGATGTACTCCATTCGGAACGGGAGCCGGGCAGCACAAAGCCCCGGACCTACCGGAAGAGAGCACGGAAAGCTTTCCTTAGCCTGCAGAAAACCAGACGGCCCGGCAGCAGAAAACTCAGAAAGGCAATGAGGAAGCAGCTTGGCTATGTGCGCAGGGATCTTGGTCATGTGGATGCCCTGCTTGATGAAGTTGGCTTTGGAGTACTGGATCTGGATCTTTACAGAAAGCTGCTTGTCATCCGTGAGGTATACCGTCAGCAGCAAGAGATGTATGATGAGAGAAAGCGGACGATACCCCACCGCATAGTAAGCATATCACAGCCGCATGTACGTCCCATCAAGCGAAACAAAGCCGGAGCAGTCTGGGAGTTTGGCGCAAAGGTATCAATAGGGCTTTCCTCCGGTCTTGCGATGATTCATCGGATAGAGTGGGACAACTTCAACGAGAGTCTTGATCTGATCGGTCAGATCAAGGAGTACCACCGGCTGTTCGGCTGCTGGCCTGAGTCAGTTCATGCTGACCGGATCTACCGGACGCGAGAGAACATGCGTTTCTGTAAGGATCGCGGGATACGGATTTCCGGCCGCAAGCTCGGTCGTCCTTTTGAAGACCCTGCGGTAATGAAGGCACTTCGTCAACAGCGCTATGAAGATGAGCGCATCAGGAACGCAATAGAGGGTAAGATAGGAGAAGGTAAGCGGAGGTATTCAACCGACCGGGTAATGACCAAGCTCCGGGAAACGAGCGAGACTGTGATCAGCATGGTCTACCTGGTAATGAATCTTGAGAGGCTGTTGAGGGAGGGTGCTTCCTCATACCTTATGAGGATTTATCACAGTCTGAAAGCCTGCTTGTTACTGGATGTCCTTTGGGTCAAACTGGACTGGTCAGGTATGCATGGCCGGGGCTGAGTGGGATGATGGGTTGATCATCAAGCCCTAATTATGGCTGTTGTAATTTGCAGCCGCTTTGGTTTATACTGTATGCAGACAAGGAGGTTCTTATGGAGTTTCTTGTATCAAGCAGCGCATTTTCTCAAGGCGCCAATCTTCCCTGCTGGTACTGCGCTTCAGGTCTCAACTCTTCTCCTCCTCTGGGCTGGGCAGGTGAACCTGATGGTACAGTTTCCCTGGCAGTGGTGTGCATATCCAGTGAGGAGCAGGTGCACTGGGTTCTGTGGAATATTCCTCCTGATACAAAGACCATTTACGGTAAGCAGCCTGCTCAAAGGCTTTTAAGTAATGGAATAAGGCAGGGAATCAACGACTATTCCCGAATAGGATGGACAGGTCCTTACGAGAAGAAACCAGGTCTTACCATTACTGTTCATGCTTATGCGCTGGATACTCTGATTGAGGAGCAGGAATCAGATCTGACAGCAGATCAACTGGTAAGACTTATGGAAGGTCACATCCTTGCAGAGGCAGAACTAACCTGTGAGTGTTCATAAAGGGTTACCTGAAGGAAGCGCTCTTTCTGAAAACTGGTGCCTTGACAGAGACATAGTGTTCCTGAATCACGGTTCCTTCGGAGCATGCCCCGCAGAAGCCCTTGTCTACAGGGAAAAACTTCTCCGCTCTGCTGAGAAAAACCCTATGGAATTTCTTCTGGAACACCATCAGCCTCTTCTTGAAAAGACCATCATGGAGCTTGAGACCTTTACAGGAGCCCAGTCAGGTTCTGTAGTAATGGTTGAGAACGCAACCACAGCGGTGAACACCATTCTCGAAAATATGGACATTGATTCCAGTGATACTGTACTGGTCACCGATCAGGAGTATTTCTCCTCTGCCAATGCCCTTGAAACACTGGCAGAACATCGTGGCTTCAATGTGAAAGTGGTTGAAATGCCCTGGCCTGTTAAAAGCGAAAAACAGATACTTGAACGGTTTCAGAGTGCCATTGATTCTTCTGTAAGGTATGCCCTTGTGGATCATGTGATAAGCTCCACTGGAATGGTTATGCCGCTTGAGTCGATCATAACCCTGCTTAAGCAGCACGGAATAGAAACAATGGTTGATGGAGCCCACGGCCCTGGTCAGCTTCCTCTTGCCCTTGAGGAAATGGGTTGTGTGGCTTATGCAGGCAACTGCCACAAGTGGCTATGCTCACCAAGATCATCAGCAATGCTCTATGTGAGGCCTGATTTTCAGAGAAACTTCAAACCTCTTGTTATCAGCCATCTTCCCCGGCGGATAGCCTCAGACCTTTCAGACTATCAGATTATGTTCAGATGGAACGGAACACCTGATCCCACTCCGGAGCTGACAATTCCCTTTACAATGAAATTGATGGCATCCATGGATGAGAATGGCTGGTCTGGAGTAATGGAAAGAAACCGCAATCTTGCCATCAAAGCCTCAGAGATGATATGCAGTTCCCTGGGAGTGGAACATCCGTATCCTTCCGCAATGGTCGGCTCAATGGCAGCAGTGCCTCTTCCCGGCTATTCTCCTGATCTTTCTTCAGAGTTTAACTGGATAGATCCACTTCAGAGAAAACTGAGAGAGGAGTTCGGCATAGTTGTTCCAGTTACTTCAACAGGCTTCGGGTCTGACAGACTGGTCAGACTGTCTGCACAGCTTTACAATTCCTTCAGTCAGTATGAATGGCTGGCAGATGCCTTGAAGAAGACCCTTGTTTCATGAAAAGACTTTTAGCATTATTGAAATCTTTGAGAGGAGGCGGAATGAAAAGCCTGCAGATTCCTTTAATTTGATCTGTTGTTTTTCAGGTACAGGTATGTACCGGCGGTAAGCTTCCGCCATCTGATTCTTTCTGAAAGCGACACTTCACCCTTCATGAAAGAGTTCCGGCGGAGCGTGACTGAAAGGTGATTGCTGTGATAGAGATTGATGCACGGGGTCTTTCCTGCCCTGAACCTGTGATTCTTGCAAAGCAGGAGATAGTTAAGAAACATCCTTTTCGTATTCTTGTTAACGGCTCAGGACAGGCTGAGAACATAAAGAGAGTTGCTCTCAGGGCAGGTGTCAGTGCAGAGATAACACAGGGTTCTCAATTCGATACAGTTGAAATCAGCTGTTCTGAAGAGGCCTCCCCTGAGAAAAAAAGCAAGCTGGTTAATCTGGCAATATCTGTTCCAGGTGATTCGTTCGGACATGGCGGCGATTCAGAGTTGGAGGATGTCCTGTGCCGAGCCTACTTCCACACCCTTACTGAACTGGATGAGATGCCTTCCACCATTATCTTCTACGACAGAGGAGTATTGCTCACTATTGACAGTTCTCCTGTTCTGGAAGACCTCAAGACCCTTCAGGAGAGAGGTGTGAATCTTCTGGTGTGCGGTACATGTCTGAAGCATTTTGATGTTATGAAGAGATTGTCTGCCGGCAAAATATCTAACATGTTTGAAATTGCGACAGAGCTTGGCAGAGCAGAGCGGCACTATTCAATATGAACAGTTTTACATACAGGATATTCGACTCTGTGAGTGCAGTTGTCTCTGCTGCCAGATTTGTGGAGAGGAATGGGTTTGCCTGCAAGATTGTTCCCATACCCAGGGAGTTCTCATCATCATGCGGAGTCTGCCTCCGAACTGTGTCAGGCAATGAAGATTCAGTACAGAAGATACTGTCACTTTCAGGTCTCAGGGAAAAGGCGGTTCACACAAAACCTGAGGAATGAATGTGGCCTTGAAATGGTGGATGAACGAAAGCAAGTGCTGGTAGAGCGGTAGATATACTGTTCTTATCGGCAGAAAAAAACACTAGTCTGAAGAAAGGGGTGAGATGCATGAAGGCAGTAATCGTTATGATCGTCATTGCAGGCGTTCTCTACGGTGAATATGTTGAATTCGGTATGCAGCAGCAGCCCAGTCAAAAGCCCTTCTGCGGCTCTTGATATCAAAGTTTACGCCACCAGTTGGTGGTAGATTCGGATGATATAGGAACCGCTATGGATATCACATCTTTGTCCTGGCATGTTCAATATGGAACAGAAGTTACTCTTGACGGACTGCAGATATTCATGGGTACTTGTGCCAATGATGAGCTGACTGAAGTCTTTGATGACAACTTTATTTCCGGAACCAGGATAAAGGTGTACGACCGTTCAACTGTCACCTTAACCTCCTCCGGTCCAGGTAGTTGGCTTGAGGTTCCCCTTGACCGTACATTCTGGTACAACGGAGACGATAACCTGCTCATGGAGTTTAGCTGGTCTTCAGGGTCGAACTCTATATATGTCTGGGGTTGGGATCCAGGCTTGAATCAGACTCTCTTTGGATCCTATGGCGCTTCTTCAGGTGACCTGGAGAAGGTGAGCCTGCACATGAGGCTCAACGGAGCACTGGATTTAACAGCCACAACCTTCGGTGCCATAAAGGCCACGCTGGGCAACTAGCATACACAGGGAAGACAGTGTTACCACCATCGCTGTCTTCCCTTATATTGCGACGATGAAAGGATGGGGAATTGATTTATCTTGATAACGCATCCACATCGTGGCCTAAACCTGACAGTGTCATAGATGCTGTGTCGGGTTTTATGCGGAATATCGGAACCAGTCCAGCAAGGGGTAACTGTAGCGCATCAGTGGAAGCCATGGGAGTTGTTCTTGACTGCCGTGAGAGCATAGCTGGCTTTTTTGGTTCCAATAATCCACTTAATGTGGTCTTTACCCACAATGTAACCTGGGGCATTAACACTGTTCTTCACGGAATGGTTGGTAAAGGTGACAGGGTGGTTTCAACTGCCATGGAGCATAACGCTGTAACAAGACCTCTCTCTGAACTTGAAAGAAAAGGTGCAGATGTCTGCTACTCTCCATGCGACTCCACAGGAAATCTGGATCTTGATATTTTCCGCAGAAACCTCAAGGGAGCAATACTTGCGGTTATCAACCACGGTTCTAATGTAACAGGAACCGTTCAGGATGTTGAGAGCATCGCCGCCATGTGCAGAGAGAACGGAACTGTTCTTCTTATTGATGCTGCTCAGAGTGCCGGTATAGTCCCTGTAAGTCTTTCTTCAGGAGCAGATATCATTGCCTTTACAGGCCACAAGGCTCTTCTGGGGCCTCCTGGAACCGGCGGTCTGGTGTTTTCCGACAGCTTTGATACTGAAAGAATCAGAACTCTTGCTCAAGGGGGGACAGGCAGTTTTTCAGAGGAAAACAGACATCCTGATTTCATGCCGGACAGATTTGAGGCCGGAACAATGAATGGCCCAGGCATTGCAGGTCTGCATGCTGGCGTTGAGTATGTCTCCTCTCTTGGCCTTCAGGAGATTCACCGAAGAAAGTTGCTCACTGCCGGCGCTCTTGCAGATGGAATAGCAGGCATTCCCGGAGCAAAGGTCTATCGTCCGAAGAAAGGCAAACCCTGGACGGCTGTTGTTTCCTTTACCCTTGCAGGCTGCTCCACTTCAGAAATAGCTCACTACCTTGCCTCAGAGTACGATATCTGCTGCCGTCATGGTTTCCATTGTGCCCAGTATGCCCACAGAACAATCGGCACTTTTCCAGGTGGAACTGTCCGCCTCAGTCCGGGCATCTTCACAGAGGCTGAAGAAATAGAAACAGTTCTGAAGGCTTTGAAGGAATTCAATGGCTGACAGGCTTTACATGATATTTAAGACCATGACACATGTGCTTATGGCTCAAAGGGCTGCCAGAGAAGCCGGTGTTCAGTGCAGAATGGTTCCCATTCCCAGAAAACTTTCCACAGATTGCGGAATGTGCATTATTCTGAATGCTGAACATAGTGCAGCTTTTCTGGAAGCTTTAGGTAAGAAAGGTCTTAAGCCTGACAGAGTTGAGGAGTCAGTGGGACCTGTGTCTGGAAGTCGCTGCTATTCCCGCTGATTATTCAATGAACATCAGTATCTTATCAGGATCAGTGCATTCCTGAAGCTTGTCGATGGCACGGTTCTTGAGCTGCCGCACCCTCTCCCTGCTGATTCCCATTGTTCTGCCGATTTCAGCCAGTGTATGCCTTCGGTTGGTGTTAAGGCCGAAAAAGAGGCTTATGATAGTTTTTTCCCTTATATCAAGAGCGGTAAGCATTTCGTAAACACTGTTCCTCATTGATTCCTCTGCAGCGGCATCTTCCGGAGTATTTTCAATGTCGGAGGGCATCATTTCCTGAAATGTCTTGTCGCTTCCATCGTATACAGGTCTGTCCAGTGAGAGGTGTGTGCTGTGAATAGAGAGCATGCCTTCAATGTTCTTTCTGGGAAGATCCAGCCTTCCTGCGATTTCATCAGCTGAAGGAGCCCTTCCAAGGGAGTGCCCCAGTTCTCTGCTGGCCCTGCCCATTCTGTACAGTTCGTTAACCCTGTTAAGAGGAAGCCGTACTATTCGTGAATTCTCTGCCAGCGTCTGAAGAATAGCCTGCCTTATCCACCATACAGCATATGTGATAAACCGGCAGCCTCTGCTCTCATCAAATCCTCTGGCAGCCCTGATAAGCCCTAAATTACCTTCGCTTATCAGGTCTTCAAGGGCAACCCCCTGGTTGGCGTACTGTTTTGCTATGCTCACAACAAACCTGAGGTTTGCTTCTACAAGTATCTCCTGTGCTTCAGTGTCATTATTCTTGATTCTCCCTGCAAGCTCAGCTTCTTCTTCTGAAGTAAGAGATTCTTTCGAGCCGATTTCCCGCAGGTAAAGCTCAAGAGACTTTCCTTCTACCCTTCGGATACCCAAATTACCACGACCCCTCGCAGATTGACAACAGTCTAACTTCTTAAACTATTGTTCGTTACTATCTGTTGAAGTTCTTTCCCATTGTCAAGGGCCTGAAAATTGATACTACTTATTTTACGAAATATGAAAAGTCAGAGGCCTTTTCCAGGCGATCCTGCTTTTTCGGTAAACCAGGAGATTGCCATCCCATGAATGCTGTACCGGAAAACCTTATCAATAGCCTATGACAAGTCCTGAGTGAGCGCCACCTTAAGTGTCTGATAAATGTATTAATCTTGAATGTATTATTACTGCTGAAGAACACAGAGAAATGCAGATACCAGTGAAGAACAGCACAATTCAGAAAACTTGTATTGTGATTCAGGAAGTACGCATTCAATGTGGCACGCCCGACAGGATTCGAACCTGTGACCTACGGATTAGAAGTCCGTTGCTCTATCCAGCTGAGCTACGGGCGCACCGACAAAGATGTTAAAGGGGACATCCGTGATGCCCCCTTTGGTACGCCCCCCGGGACTCGAACCCGGAACCCACGGATTAAGAGTCCGTTGCTCTACCAATTGAGCCAGGGACGCATTTTGGGGTGGGAGACCGGGCTCGAACCGGCGACCACCTGAGCCACAGTCAGGGGCTCTGCCAACTGAACTACTCCCACCACAGAAGTGCACCAATCCTATAACCGGAAATACTCTTCGTCAAGTTCAGAGGCGGGTATCTTGACTTGCGGCAGTATTGGGAGTAAGTAACATCATTATGAGGTGTCCCAGATGTTCAAGCAGCAATGACAGAGTGATCGATTCAAGATCGGTTAAGGAAGGCCGCGCAACCCGCAGAAGGCGGGAGTGCAACGAATGCGGGTACAGGTTTACAACATACGAGTACATCGAAACGAGTTACCCGACTGTCAAGAAGAAGAACGGCCAGAGGGAACAATTCGATCCCCGCAAGCTCGAGAAGGGAATATCCCGGTCCTGCGAGAAACGGCCGGTTTCCCGTGAGCAGATACAGGAAATGGTTGAAAAGGTAATTTCAAGAATAACAGGAGAATACCCTGATGAGGTTGAAGCTGAATTCATCGGTGAGTGCATAATGGATATCCTTCAGGAGGTAGACCAGGTAGCTTATGTGAGGTTCGCAAGTGTTTACCGTCAGTTTAGGGATGTATCACAGTTCAGGGAAGAGCTGGACAAACTTTTGAAGGGCTGAATCAGCCTTATCAATTTTGTATATTCATCTAATCCATATGTTTTCCTGTTTTGCCTTTCAGGTTGATTGTGCTCCTGCAAGGGGTATGCTTGTAATAAATTGTGCAGTAGCAAGATAGACAGAGACACAAACACTGGAGGAACATGAGCAGAGTAAAGAGCTTTGCAGGTGGGACCCATCCTCCGGGCAATAAAGAACTGACCAGCGGTGCAGCTGCTGTTACTGTTCCTGCTCCGGAGAAAGTGACTGTTCCCCTCTGTCAGCACCTCGGATCTCCATCAAAGCCGGTTGTAAAACCTGGTGATGAGGTGATTCGAGGAGCCGTTATCGGGGAACAGAACGGTTTTATAAGTCTTCCCACCCATTCGCCTGTGAACGGTAAGGTTCTCCGTGTGGAGAATGCGCCTATGCCTCACATGAGAAGCGGTCCGGCTGTTGTTATTCAAACCTCGTCCGAGGATGGAGGAGTGGTCTTTGAACCGATCCCTTCCTGGAGTTCCACTGCCCCTTCAATTCTTGTGGAGAGAATAAAGGAAGCAGGGGTCTGCGGAATGGGTGGAGCATCCTTTCCTACATATGTCAAGCTCTCACCGCCCAGAGGCGCCACCATCAAACACCTTATCATCAACGGTGTTGAGTGTGAGCCATATCTAACCGCTGACCACAGGCTGATGATCGAAAGACCCGATGATCTCATTCAGGGCATGAATATCATTGCACACATTCTTGGAGTTGCTGAACCGTGCATAGGTATTGAGGTCAACAAGCCTGATGCCATTGAACTCCTTGAGAAAAGGGGTGTCAAGGTGCTTCCTCTGAAGGTTCAGTACCCCCAGGGCGCTGAGAAACAGCTGATAGATGCTGCAACAGGCCTGGAAGTCCCTGCAGGCGGCCTTCCTCTGCATATAGGTGTTGTGGTTCAGAATGTGGGAACCTGTGTGGCTGTGGCTGATGCGGTGCTCAGAGGCATTCCAGTCATGCGTCGTATTACCACTGTTTCCGGTCTCGGTGTGGCTGCGCCAGGCAACTTTGATGTATGTGTGGGAACCACTGTTTCTGACCTTATTGAGTCTGCAGGGGGCTACAAAGGTTATGTGAAAAGGCTTATCAGCGGCGGCCCTATGATGGGAACAGCCATGTTTACAGATGCTGCTCCAGTAACAAAGGGAACAAGCGGTATTCTGGCCCTTTCACCGAAAGAGGTCAGGGATGTCTCTGAAGGCCCCTGTATCAGGTGCGGAAAATGTGTTGATGTGTGTCCCCTCCGACTTTGTCCCAGTGTTATTGCCAGTGCCTCCCAGTACGGTATGTGGGAGGAGGCTGACAAGGCTGGAGCCCTTAACTGCATGGCGTGCGGCACCTGCAGCTTCGTGTGCCCTGCAGGAAGGTATCTGGTGCACAGAATCAAACGGGCTCAGAACGAGATTCGAGCTCTTAAACGGGCGAAGGAGGCATAATGGCTGACAGCAGAACATTCGATGTTGCAGTGTCGCCTCATGTGGGCTCTTCCCAGACAACGAAACGAATAATGTGGGATGTTGCCATTGCTCTGGTTCCTGCACTGATAGCAGCAGTATGGTTTTTCGGGCCTTCTGCTCTGCTTCTGGTGGCTGCCAGTGTTATTACTGCAGTTCTTACAGAGTGGCTCTGTCTCAAGTTCATGAAGAGACCTTTGAACTATGCTTTTGACGGCAGTGCTGTGGTTACTGGTATTCTTCTTGCCTATAATGTTCCTCCAGGGGTACCCTGGTGGCTTCCAGTGCTTGGAAGCGCATTTGCAATCGCTGTGGCCAAGCAGGCCTTCGGCGGTCTGGGGCACAACATTGTTAACCCTGCACTTCTGGGCAGAGCTTTTCTTGTGGCCAGCTTCCCTGTCCTTATGACTGCAGGATGGTCTGCTCCAATGGAGTGGCAGAATGGTGACCGCACTGAAGTTCAGGCATGCGGCGTCTCTACAGCTTCACTGAGTGATCGGGGAGAGCTGGATGCCCTTACCGGCGCAACTCCCCTTAACGCACTGAAGCAGTCGTTCAATTGGGAAGGCGAGGAAACCAGAAGCGAAGAGGTTCGCTCAATGCTTTACTCTTCCGGCAGCATGAAGAACCTTTTTATGGGCCGTATAGGGGGCTGCATAGGTGAGACAAGTGCTCTCATGCTCATTCTTGGAGCCTTGTACCTTGTTTTCAGAGGGGTGCTTGAGCTTCGTCTTCCTCTCAGTTATCTCGGTTCAGTCGCTCTGTTTGCATGGCTGTTCGGCGGCCAGGGATGGTTTGACGGAAATCCTTTCTTCCACCTTCTTGCAGGAGGTGTGATGCTGGGAGGATTCTTTATGATTTCTGATATGGTAACCACTCCTGTGACCAGGAAGGGCCGTATCATCTTCGGTATTGGCGCAGGGTTTCTGACCATGGTTATAAGAAGATGGGGAGGGTATCCTGAGGGATGCAGCTACTCAATACTTCTTATGAACCTTGCCACTCCTCTTATCGACCGATACACCAGACCTTCAGTTTTCGGGGAGGTGAAGAAGAATGGGTGAAATACTAAAGCTTGGTTTTATTCTGATGCTTATTGCGGTGATAGCTGCAGTTGCCCTGGGATATGTCAATTCTGTTACTGAACCTGTTATCGCCCTGCAGAAAGAGCAGGCAAAGCTGGATGCCATGATAGATGTGGCAGGAAGTCTGGGTTCCGGCCAGCTCTCTTTCGACAGCCTTTCAGTGGACGGGCTTTCCAACCCTTATGCAGATGCTGATCAGGTACTTGCCGTAGTCTCAGTATCTGACTCTCTCGGGAAAGAGCTTGGCTATCTTTTTGTTGCGTACGGCAGAGGATACTCCAGTACCATTCAGACAATGGTTGCTGTGGACATACTCGGTACTGTTACCGGCACTACTATTCTCTATCAGCAGGAAACACCTGGCCTGGGAGCCAATGTTTCCGATCCTGCCAGGTTCCTCTACCAGTTCTCCGGCAGCACTGCTTCAGAGCTTATGCTTTCCAAGGACGGAGGTTCTCTTGACGCGATAACAGGAAGCACCATCACTTCCCGTGCTGTGACCAACTCGGTCAGAAGCGGTCTTGATGCCCTGGCAGGCGCCGGTCTTCTTCCACAGGAAGGAGGTGAGGAATGAGCGCCATGCAGGAACTGACAAAGGGTCTCTTCAAAGAGAATCCTGTGTTCAGGCAGGCTCTTGGAATGTGCCCTTTCCTTGCGGTTACCAGCAGTGTTGAGAATGCTCTCGGTATGGGCGCTGCTGCAACTTTTGTGCTGGTGTGTTCCAATTTTCTTGTTTCACTTTTCAGAAAAGCTATTCCTGCAAAGGTGAGAATTCCCGCATACATCGTTATTATAGCTACCTTTGTTACACTGGTGGATCTGCTGATGAATGCCTATCTGCCATCACTTCATCAGAGTCTGGGTATCTTCATACCGCTTATCGTGGTGAACTGCATCATTCTGGGCAGAGCAGAGGGTTTTGCCAACAAGAACAAGGTGTTTCCCTCAATCCTTGACGGTATAGGAATGGGGTTTGGCTTCACCATCGCAATGGTGATCATGGCAACATTCAGGGAGATTATCGGCAATGGTTCATGGCTTAACATCAATCTTCTTGGTGAAGCCTACCAGAATCAGCCTGTTCTTATAGCTATTCTGGCTCCAGGGGCTTTCATACTCATGGGCTTCATTCTTGGTTTCTTCAACATCATGGAGAAGCGCAGAAAGGAAGGTAACAAATGACTCCTGCAGCACTCCTTTCTGTGATACTTGCAGCTCCCGAAGGGGGCGAACCATCTTTCAGCATAGCCAGAATGATGGCCATAATTCTTTCCGCTATCTTTGTTAACAACTTTGTTCTTATGAGATTCCTCGGTATCTGTCCGTTCCTTGGTGTGTCCAGGCAGCTGGACAGCGCTGTCGGAATGGGAGCGGCTGTGATTTTCGTCATGGTTCTTGCAACACTTGGATCATGGCTTGTCTATCACAATGTGCTGATGCCCTACAATATGGTTTATCTCAGAACTATTTCCTTCATTATCATCATAGCGAGCCTGGTTCAGCTGGTGGAGATGATTCTTCAGAAGTTCAGCCCGGCTCTCTATGACTCACTGGGAATCTATCTGCCTCTGATTACCACCAACTGCGCCATTCTCGGTGTTGCTGTGCTGAACATTGAAGAGAAGTTCAACCTTGGCTACTCTCTGATAAACTCTGTGGCTGCAGGTATTGGCTTTACACTGGCCCTGGTGCTCATGGCCGGACTCCGTGAGCGAATGGAAACAGCAGCTGTGCCCCCTGCGCTGAAGGGTCTGCCTATTGCGTTTCTTATTGCCGGCGCGATGTCCATAGCTTTTCTTGGCTTTGCAGGGCTGGGAGGTTAAGCGATGCTCACAACAGCAATGATTGCGCTGACCATTGTTTCCCGGCAGCAGGACACCCTTTCAGCAGTTGGCGGTCCGGCAATAGTAATGGGCGCCATAGGTCTGCTTCTTGGCCTGGGGCTGGCATTTGCAGCCAGGAAGTTTGCAGTGCCCAGGGATCCGAGAATGGAGGCTATTGAGGCAGTTCTTCCAGGGGCCAACTGCGGCGGATGCGGTTTTCCAGGATGCGCTGCTTATGCCTCGGCTGTGGTGGAGGGCAAAGCTCCTGTAAACGGCTGTGCTCCTGCAGGCGCAGCTGCAGCAGCTGAAATCGGAAGGATCATGGGCGCCCAGGTTGAGGAAAAGGAGAAGCAGATTGCGGTTATTCTCTGTAACGGAGGAAAATCCGCTGTAAACGCCTTCAACTACAATGGCCCTCTAAGCTGCAAATCAGCTGCTCTCGTGATGAACGGCCAGAAAAGCTGCTCATACGGCTGTCTTGGATTCGGAGACTGCATAGAGGTATGTTCCTTCAATGCAATGGAGATGGGGGATAACGGCGTTCCTGATATTGACCCTGAAATGTGCGTTGCATGCGGCAAGTGCATAGAGGAATGTCCCAGGAACATCATTACACTCTGGCCTGAAAGCAGAAAGGTGATAGTCTCCTGTTCAAGCAGAGACAAAGGCGGTGTTGCCAGAAAAGCCTGTTCTGTTGCCTGCATCGGATGCAGAAAGTGCGCAAAGGTCTGCCCTGCAGATGCAATCGAGATTGACGGCTTTCTTGCGAAAATCAATCCTGAGAAGTGCATAAACTGCGGTCTCTGTGCTTCTGAGTGCCCCATAGGCGCAATAGTGGATGGAATACCTGTCAGGCCTAAAGCCTTCATCGACAGTACCTGTATCGGCTGTACACTCTGCACAAGGGTTTGCCCCACTGATGCAATTGAGGGTTCTGTCAAAGAAAAGCATCAGGTAATAGCGGATAAGTGTATTGGTTGCGGCCAGTGTGTAGAGAAATGCCCAAAAAAATCCATCAAAATGATGGGCGGCGTTCTCGCACAGAGATGCTGACCGGTTGAAGCAGGACTTTGAGTAAAGTCCCGCTTCAACCGAATATGGTAAACTGCTGCATTGCCCGAAGGTAATCTTTATCATATTAGTATGTTATCAGTTGGGATTGACGGAACGGGGGGTTATGCATATCAATAAACCATAGCAGAATGGAGGTTAGAAATGTTCTCCCTTATACTCGTTCTCTTTTCAACATATCATACTATTCAAAATGGTTCGGTTTCGGTTACAGTGAACGATGCTCTCTGCGCTTACAGACCTGGCGCTATTGTCCTTCTTAAGGACAAGTGGTCAGGTTCTGAGATTACCTCAGGGCTTCAGTTCTCCGGTATCAATACCGGTTGCTATCTTCCGGCAAACGGTGTTGTAACCGTTTCCAGCGATACATCCCTCACCTTTCACTCCACCCACATGACCGATGGCTCTGACGCTCTTCCTGTGGCAATAACCATCGACTACACCCTTGTAGGCAGAGGTCTCGAGATGAGATACAAATTCCTTTTCACGGAAGATACAGAGGTGTTGTCACCGCTTGAGATAGATTACGGCATTATGGGCTGGGACACCATCAGCGCCATGAACCAGAGCGCTGTGGATGAAGTATTTGCTCTCGACGGAACACATGACTGGCAGAGATTCTCAGGTGATCAGGTTTTCAGGCTTTCAGGAGGGCTCCCCTCTGCTGTGTTCCTTATGCCCAACACTGCTAAGAGTATGTCGGTGGTTCTGGATCATGACAGTTATGCCTACCTTTCCCTTCGAATACTTGAGGTTGAGGAGCCCAGGGAAACTGCAGTAGGGCCTGATCTTCATTCCATAATTCCTGCCGGACAGACAGAAGAATACTATGTAAGGCTTTCACTTGATGAGTATTTTGCCCCTGTGTTCATCAGCGGTCATCTGAACGGCGCTGAAAGGGCAGCGGCATGGATGATGGATGAGCTTACATTCATTCATCCGGATCAGGGAGACATATGGGGTTTTTCGGAGACACCGGAGGGCGATGAGGTTGTGAGTGCCGCTCTGATAAACCTGCTTGAAATCCATCCGGAAATGAAAATGAACTGGATAATCCTTCCAGATGGAATACTGACACCTAACAGGGATTCAGTATGGTACGAGCCTGGCTATGAGGACAGCTGGTCCCACTGGCACGGCACTTGGCGCATGTCAACAGAAGCCACTCCTGAGTATCTTCAGTGGATGCTGAACATTCAGAACGACATTTACCCCTGGGCTGACAGGGTTCGAATGGGCAGTCACGGATACCATCATACTCCCAATCCTGATTCTTCATACGGAGAATTCCACGAGTTCATTACCTATGAACCTGAAGAGCATCAGGAGAGATTCAGGGTAAATATGCTGGATCTGGACGCCTGCGGTCTGGACACCAACATGGTAAGAGTTATACGATTCTCCGGTCACCGTACTTCCTTGAGCGGTCTGCAGGCCATAATTGACCATGGCTTCACATTCTTCTGCAACGGATGGAGGCTTATCGACTGGTATGCAGGAAAGCAATTCAAGAACCAGTGGATATCCCGTTATCAGACAGTAAATGGTAGAATATGGGGTTCTAATTCCGTCTGGTGGGGTGACTACAGTGTTCCGGTTCCAGGTGAGATTCTTGCTTATTCGATGGACAGGGGTAAGTTCGGGCTGATGGGATGTCATCCCATTAACATGCTTGACGCTGGCTGCGGAACTGTTAACCCCACTGCCTACAACAGAGTGGACAGCGTTCTCACAAGCCTGGAAAACGACTACGAAAACTTTATGTGGATGTTTCCAGGTGAATACGGAGATTTTCTTGAAGACTGTTTTAATATAAATACCACCTCTATAGTTGGCCAGGGGGATGAACTCAGTCTGGCTTTTAACGGATATGTGCCTGAGGGACTTACCTTCTGCGCCATGCTTGGTCCATCTGATATTGTCAATGGAGTTTATCTGGACGGCAATTCAATTCCATGGGAACTCAGAAGCGGAGACAGGCTTTTTGCGGTGGCCGGTTCAAGACCTGACGGTGATCATCTTCTCACAATAGATATTGATCCTTTGGGTGTTGAGGAAGAAAGCCCTTCTCAGGGTTTCGGGCTTTGCGCTCTTAATCCATCCGTAAACGGCATGATTTCACTCAGTATCTCCGGTTATCCCGAAGGTGAACCTGCCCTTGTAAGTATATACGACACTTCCGGAAGAATTGTAGACTCCAGATACTCGGTTCCTGAATCAGGCAGACTGGAACTCAGCTGTAATCTTCTTCCTGGAATGTATTTCGTAACAGTGGAAGCCCTGGGAAGAACAGCTGTCACAAGGAGCGTTGTTATTCCTTAGTCTGAATGATCTTTGGTTTCCGGCCTGACCGGCAGCAATGAATACCTGTAAGGTGAACGATGACCGCTCAGGCTGAAGTGCCGGAGTATGCAGGCAGGTGTGTTGATTCAAGCAGTTCGTAAGCAGATTTTTCAGATACAGCAGGAGTAACATTAGAAAGATTAAGAAGTTAACTTTTCAAGTTCTGTGTGAAATCTCAGTTATGGAATAGCTGGTATTCTGTAAGGTGTATCGGCAGGAATCAAAACCTGAGCAGTTGAAATGTTCTACCTTTTAAATTAATAATATTGAATCTGCACTCACTTTATTGCTATATAAAATATGTAAAGTCTCATGGTAATACCTGTTTTCTCTCTGGCAGGCCTGAAACCTGCATACTCTTTTACCAGGTTCTTATCTTAGTTAAAACAGAAAAGGAAGCAGAAAACATTAATGGCTTTTCTCTCCTGCCAAATCACATGAAAGACTTGATTTAATAATGTCTTACGCATTGGCTGCAGTTTTATGAAGAAGCTGTTCCATGCGTCATTCAGAGTTGTAACGGTTTACTGATTCTTCCGCTGCTCTCCGGTGCTTGCTTCAGCTATCACTTCCTCCTATTCTTCAGAGGATGAAAAACAGCAGCATTCATTCTTCTGTCAGGAGTTATCATGGGGATGGAACAACTTAAGAACCTGCCGGCAGTTCACCAGATAGTACCGGTAATCAACGACAAATTAACAGGTCTGACCCCTCTTGAACTGAGGGAAGCGGCAAGAGCCGGTATTCTATGGGCTCGTGAGACAGTTGCGTCAGGAGGCGAACTGCCAGGTATTGATCAGATAATAAGCAGATGTGTTGAGCTGGCCTCTGCCGGAAGCAGACCAACTATGGAGACTGTTATAAACGCAACCGGTATAGTTCTGCACACAGCACTGGGAAGGGCCAGCCTGCCTCCTGCGGCTATAGAGGCGGTTCGCAGGGTGGCAAGCGGGTATTCTGTTCTGCAGTGGAACAGAAAAACAGGAAAGAGGGGCAGCAGGGATGAGCATATTGCTCACTTGATAACTGCCATTACAGGCGCTGAAGCTGCAACAGTTGCTAACAACAATGCAGGAGCCACTCTTCTGGTTCTATCGGCTATGGCAGCAGGAAAGGAAGTTATTGTTTCCAGAGGACAGCTGGTAGAGATAGGCGGTTCATTCAGAATACCTGAAGTCATGAAGCAGAGCAATTGCACAATGGTTGAAGTAGGGTGTACCAACAGGACCCATCTTAGGGATTATGAGAATGCTGTAACAGAAAACACTGCTGCCATTCTCAGGGTTCATCCCTCCAACTACAGGGTAAAGGGTTTCACCGGTGAGGTGGAACTTGAGGAACTGGTGGCTCTGGGCCGGCAGCGGGGAATTCCTGTAATAGATGATCTCGGTGCAGGAAGCCTGATTCCATTGAATAAGTTCGGTATTCCATCTGAGCCTACCATAGTTCACAGTGTAAAAACAGGTGCTGATGTAATAACCTGTTCCGGAGACAAACTGATCGGGGGTCCACAGGCAGGTATTATTCTTGGCAGAGAAAAGTATCTGAGCAGAATAAAGAAACATCCTCTGGCAAGGGCTCTCAGGGTTGGAAAACTAACTATAGCAGCGCTGCAGGCTTCTCTTCGCATTTTCCTGGAAACCCCTGAATACATCGCAGAGAACCATCCTGTGTACCGTTCTTTCTCTGTTCCTGTTGAAAAACTCAGAGAGAGGGCTCAGGTAATTACAGGGATTCTTGAACAGTCAGAGAATCTTGTTGTTTCAGTGGGCAGCATGGACAGTTTTGTAGGCAGCGGAAGTCTGCCTGACTTTGCCATTCCCTCTGCAGGTGTTTCTGTAAGGTGTCCTGATCCTGAAAAGCTGGCCTCTGCCCTGAGGCTTTCAAGCCCTGCTGTTGCGTGCCGGGTGGAGAACGATGCTCTGCAGCTTGATCTGAGAGCGGTAGCTCCTGAGCAGGATGAAATGCTTGCAGGGCTTGTAGCAGAAAAAGCAGGTGAGCTGTGGGGGTAATAATAGGAACCGCAGGGCACATAGACCACGGCAAGAGTACCCTTATGCTGAAGCTCACCGGAAGGGATCCTGATCGACTGAAGGAAGAGAAAGCCAGAGGTATCACCATTGAGCTGGGCTATGTTTTCATGGAGACCCCATCAGGTAAGACCATATCCTGCATAGATGTTCCCGGTCACGAGAAATTTGTAAAGACAATGGTGGCAGGTGTTTCAACGGTTGACTGTTTTCTGCTGGTGGTTTCCGCCGACGAGGGTGTTATGCCCCAGACAAGAGAGCATCTTGACATACTGAGACTGCTGGAAGTTGACAGGGGTATAGTGGCGCTCTCCAAGTGCGATCTTGTGGATGAAGAGCTTATTGAACTGGCTCAGGAAGAAATTATGGAAGCATTGAAGGGAACCCCGGCTGAAGGCGCCCCTGTTGTGAGGGTTTCATCAGTTACCGGTCAGGGCATTGAGCAGCTCCGTGAAGCCATAGTGAATATGGCTGAGAGTATAGAGGGCAAAAGCTCTGAGGGCCGTTTCAAGATGCCTGTGGACAGAATATTCTCCCTTAAGGGTTTCGGTACAATTATCTGCGGAACCGGGCTTTCTGGAACGGTGAGAGAGGGAGATACAATTGAACTTCAGCCTGCAGGGAAACAGTACAGGCTCAGAGAGCTTGGGGTTAACGACACCAGGAATGTGAAGAGCGGTACAGCAGGGGACAGAATAGCCCTTAATCTAACTGGACTGAAAAAGGAAGATGTTCACAGGGGAAGTGTTGCAGGTGAGCCGGGATTTCTTAAAATACTCAGCAGTCTGGATACCATTTGCACCATGCTTTCAGTGAATATTGATCTGCTTGTCAGGCAAAGGGTAAGGTTTCATGTGGGAACCGCCGAAGTTATGGCAAGGGCTGTACCTGTTGAAGGCCGCCCTCTTCCCAGAGGCGAAACAGGATATGTTCATTTTCAGCTTGAACATCCTGTGGTGGCAATGCCTGGAGACCGCTTTGTAATAAGAAGGTACTCCCCTGTGGTTACCATCGGTGGCGGGGTAATACTTGACACTGATACAAGCAAAGTCAGGTCCAGGTTCAGAGCTGCCAGAATGGAACACCTGGATCTCCTCTCCCACGGTGATGTTGAGGATTTGCTTTATGAAGCAATGGAAGACGCTCAAGGCCACTTCATTCAGGTCATGAGCTGGATAGACCGTACAGGAGTGGAACCTGTGGAGTTTCAGGAGGCAGTTGAATCTCTGGAGAAGCAGGGCAGAGCAGTTACAGTGGGCGAGGGAAAATCAGCAAGAATAATGCTCACCGCTGCAGTGGAAGATCTTCAGAAGAAAATACTGGGAAGTGTGAAAACCTTTCACCGAAGGGTGCCTCTGAGTCCAGGTCTTCCTTCTGCTTTTCTGGCCAGAAATCTGCCATCAGAGACACCTGTATGGGCCATAAGGTTCTCTCTGGCTGATCTTGAGGAAAAGGGAGAGATTGAAAGAAGAGGAGAGTTCCTTGCTGTTGCCGATTTTCCTGCAGACCTTGAAGGTGAACATGCAGTTGCTGCAAGGTACATAGTCTCCGATATAGAGAAAGCCGGATTAAAGGGGTGTCAGCTTCCTTTGAGCAACTGTACTTCTGAGGATGTGGATGGACTTATTGCCAGAGGTATGGTTATTCTTCTCACAGAAGGTCTGGTTTCCACTCCAGGTATCTACTCAGAAGCTGTGAGAAAAGTTAGTGAGAGTTTCGGAACAAACCAGTTCCGATTGGGGGAACTCAGGGAGAGCCTTGGAGTATCACGCAGAATAGCATTGCTGTGGGCTGAGCTTATGGACAGTTCCGGTGATACAAAAAGGATAGATGATTGCAGGGTGCTCACAGGCAAAGATAAAACATAATGGTTGAACCACCGCCGCTGATCAGGGTACCTTACCCTTGTCAGTGTTCAGTTAAGCCGTTCTTTACAAACGGCTGTATTTTTCGTATTCTCGGCCTTTCAGCTAGAATACGGAAAAGAGCAGAAATAAATCTTCTATACTCCCAGATCAGAGGAGAAACCAGATGAAAATAGCAGTAGTAGGAAGCGGATATGTAGGTCTTGTAGCCGCTGCGTGTCTCTCAGAAATGGGCAATACCGTCATTTCTGTAGACAAGGACGAAAAGAAGATAGCAGGGCTTGAAAATGGGATTCTTCCTATTTATGAGCCAGGTCTTGATGTGCTCATAGAGAGAAATGTAAGAGAGAAGCGGCTTTCTTTCACCACCGATACCGCTATGGCTGTGCGAAACAGCAGTATAGTGTTTATTGCTGTGGGAACCCCTCCCGACGAAGACGGCAGTGCCGACCTGAAGCATGTTCTTGCAGTAGCCGGAGATATCGGAAGAGCAATGGACGGCCCTAGAATAGTTGTCAACAAGAGTACAGTTCCTGTGGGTACGGCAGAACTCGTGTCTGAAGAGGTGAAGAAATTCACTGATTTCAGGGTTGATGTGGTAAGTAACCCTGAATTTCTCAAGGAAGGCGCCGCCATTGATGACTTCATGAAGCCTGACAGGGTGGTGATAGGAACCGATGACCAGCAGGTTGCCGAGACCATGGAGGAACTTTACAGGCCCTTTGTCAGAACCAACAATCCTATCTACATAATGAGCAACAGGTCTGCAGAACTTACCAAATATGTTGCCAACAGTCTTCTGGCCACCAAGATAAGTTTCATGAACGAGATAGCCAACCTTTGCGATGTTGTAGGGGCTGATGTTCAGGATATCAGGCGTGGAATCGGCAGCGATACCCGTATAGGTCCTCATTTCATCTTTCCTGGAGTGGGCTTCGGCGGCAGCTGTTTTCCCAAGGATGTAAAGGCTCTCAGACACACATCAGATGAATACGGTTACCATCTGGATATTCTTCAGGCGGTTACAGAGGTTAACATTGCTCAGAAAAAGGTCATGGGGCGAAAGATTACCAGAGAGTTCGGTGAAGATCTCAAAGGCAGGACTTTTGGTATCTGGGGTCTCTCATTCAAACCGAACACCGACGATATGAGAGAGGCACCTGCTATTGTGATAATCAATGAGCTTCTGGAAAGAGGCGCTTCTGTCAAGGCATACGATCCTGAGGCCACTGATTATGCAAGAACAATTCTGGGAGACAGAATAGAGTATTCCAGTACCTGCTATGATGCCATTGAAGGGGCAGATGCTCTTGTTCTGGTCACCGAGTGGACTGAGTTCAGAGAACCTGATTTTGACAGAATAGGCAAGCTTCTCAGAACCAGAACGATTTTTGACGGCAGGAATATCTGGAACCCCAGTTCTCTCCGTAAGAAGGGTTTTGTCTATTACGGAATAGGCAGAGGAGACTTATGAGTTCTTTCAAAGAGAGAATGAATGGCAGGGATAAACCGGTTATAGGAGTAATCGGTCTCGGTTATGTGGGGCTTCCTCTTGCAATGGAGTTTGCTCTGGGAGGATGCAGGGTACTGGGTATTGATGTAGACCCTGAGAAACCTGTCCTTCTTGAGAAAAGAAAGAGCTATCTGAAGCACTTTCCCGACGAGAAGATTGCAGCAGCGATGGATACAGGTCTTCTTGAAGCCACCACTGACTTTTCGGTTCTTGGTGAGACAGATGCTATTTTGATAGCTGTTCCCACTCCTCTGGGAAAGAGCCGTCAGCCTGATCTGAGTTTTGTACTCAATTCGTGCAGGGAAGTGGCCCGTTATCTCACCAGAGGACAGCTGATAATTCTTGAGTCCACAACTTATCCAGGTACCACCAGGGAAGAGATGATCCCTGTTCTTGAAGAGAGCGGTCTTAAAGCAGGTAAAGATTTTCACATTGCTTTTTCGCCTGAGAGGGAAGATCCTGGAAACAAGAACTTCAATACAAGAACCATTCCCAAGCTTGTAGGCGGATTTACTCCCCGGTGTACCGATGCAAGTGTATTCGTTTATGGTTTTGCCATTGATAATGTGGTGCCTGTCAGTTCTCCTGAGGTTGCTGAAATGGCAAAAATCATGGAGAACACTTACAGAGCTGTAAACATTGCCCTGGTAAACGAACTGAAAGTTCTTGCGCACAGAATGGGCATTGATATCTGGGAGGTTATCAATGCTGCTGCAACCAAGCCTTTCGGCTTTACTCCATTTTACCCAGGCCCTGGTCTCGGCGGCCACTGTATTCCAATTGATCCTTTTTACCTCACATGGAAAGCTCATCAGTATGAGCTGCCTACAAAGTTCATCGAACTGGCTGGTGAGGTAAATACATCAATGCCTTCATATGTTGTCGACAGGGTTTGCGATGCTCTCAACGATGCTGAAAAGTCTCTGAAGGGAAGCAGAGTGCTTCTGCTTGGTATGGCATACAAACCGAATATAGATGATTACAGGGAAACTCCTGCTCTAAAGGTGATGCATAAACTAATGGAGAGAGGGGCAGAGGTGGATTACAACGATCCCTTCATTCCATCAATACCCCCTGCCACCAGGCAGACAATCCTTCAGCCCAGATCTGTAGAACTCAGTGCTGAGAGCCTTGCTTGTTACGATTGCTGCGTTGTCATAACCGATCATGACTGCTATGATTACCAGTGGATAGTTGATAACAGCAGTATAGTTGTTGACACCAGAAACGCCTGTGTTGATGTTGTGTCTGAAAAGAGGATATACAAGGCGTGAAGATTCTTTACCTGCTGCCTTTGCTTGCATTTACGCTGTTGGCTGAGCCGTCGGAGTACACTCTTCCAGGAGTGGAGTCTGATGTTGTCAACATACAGGTAAATGTCTGGGGTGAGGTGAGAAACCCAGGTCGTCATTTTATACCATGGAATTCCGACTTGAGGGATGCTCTATCAGCTGCAGGAGGTCCTGTGAGTACCGCTGACCTTTCCTGTATACGGATAGTCTCAAATGATCTGGAGATAAAGTACGACCTGAAAGCTTTTCTTCACGGAGACGGTTTACCTGTTCCTGTAATGGAGCCTGGCGTTACTGTTTATGTTGGAGTATCCAGCTATGAGTGGTGGAAAGATATTGTTGATTTCAGCTACAAGGTTCTTATCATGGTCAATGTGGTATGGGTCATGAGCCGGTGATGGAAAATCCTTCAGGCAGGTTGATAAATACAGAAGACTTCTCCAGTGAAGAGGAGTCCATAGATATTCATTACTATCTGTGGATGCTTCGCAGGGGGAAATGGATCATACTGATCTGCGTTCTGCTCGGGCTTCTGGCCGCAGGCTGGATCAACATGACCACTGTACCTGTATACAGCTCGAGTTCCACTTTTATCTATAACACCGACAACAGCATGGCCCGTACTCTGGATATGCCTGTATCATCCTGGTTCCAGATGGATGCCATGAGGAATGACCAGATATATCTTATCAACAGCAGAACACTGGCTGAACAGGTAGCAGATTCTGTTCTTCAGTCTCCTGACGCAGACAGTTTGATTGCAGTGCTCTTTCAGGGAGATATCCCTGAAAGACAGTACATAAGAAACTCCCTTGCAGGTCTGGCCCAGTCCTGTGTTTCAGTGAGCTGGATAAAGGATTCCGACTTCTTTGTTCTTACAGGAACCGGCTACACTCCAGAGGCATCTGCAGTAATTACCAATCTTGTTCTTCATGTTTATTACAGGTGGAACAGGCTTCAGGCAAGAGGAGAGAACCGTGAAGTCAGGCTTTTTCTTGAGGAACAGCTGAATCTTGTCTCTTCACAGCTGGCCGACGATGAGAATGCACTCTTGGTTTTCAAGGAGACCAATGGCATTACAGATATAGATGCTGAGACGGGACAGCTTATTAACAGGCTTGCCGGTTTCGAGACCCAGATGAGGGCAGCTGGAGCAGACCGTGAAGCAGCAAGGGTAAGGCGGGACTATCTGACAGAGCTTCTCAATCAGCAGAGAGAATCTGTAGAGGTGGAAATATCTGATGCAAACAGTGCGTATGTGGATCAGATACAGCGTGATCTGGCAAGATACGAAAGTGCCAGAGCATCACTTCTTGCGCAGGGAGCAGCCCCTGATTCCGACCCTGTGACTGCAATGGAACAGAACATTGAAACCAGGCGACAGGAACTGGAAGAAGCCCTCTCTGAAATTTCTGAGATGGATTATCCATATGAGCCCAGAAGAGGAATGGAGAACCTGTTCTCTTCACTTGCTTCAGCTGAGGCTGACTTCAGATCAAGCTCTGCGCGAAAGCAGGCTCTCCAGCATGAACTTGATTTGATGTCTGCCGGGCTCTCCGAGCTGCCTGATATGGAATATCAGCTTGTGGCTCTGGAGAGGAACAGAACTGTTAGTGAGAATATTTACATTCTTCTTCGAACCAGGTTTGAGGAAATCCGTATTGCTGAAGTGGGTCAGATGGGTAATGTAACCATTGTTGATACCGCTCTTTCAGGGAGCATGATAAAACCCACCACAAGACGGAATCTGATCATGGGTATTCTTGTGGGGTTTGCGCTGGGTATTGGCATTGTATTCATGCTTAATCAGGTGAACAACACACTGAGAAGTCCTGAGCAGCTGGAAAAAATGGGAATAACTCTTCTGGGAGTAATTCCACAGTTCAGCATAAAAAAGAGTACATTCCTTCTTGCTATTCTTGAAAGCCCTAAATCACCCTCTGCAGAGGCTATAAGAGATCTCAGAACCAGTATGTCGTTTGTCAGGCCCGGTGAAGGGATCTCGAAACTTCTTATAACCAGTTCCGGCCCTCAGGAGGGTAAATCCAGCATTTCCTCCAACCTGGCAGTTGCTGAGGCTCATGCTGGAAAAAGAGTTATTCTGATTGACTGTGACCTTCGAAGACCAGTGATCAACAAGGCTTTCGGTTTTCAGCGAAAGCCTGGTTTTACTGAGCTTATAACAGGCCAGGCCACAGTGGAAGAGGTGATTAGGAAGACTGATATTCCAGGTCTTTCAGTAATTTGCAGCGGACATATCCCCAGTAACCCTGCAGAAATTATAGAGTCTGCTGTAAGACAGGAAATATTTAACAGGATTGAAGAGCACGCAGACCTGATCATTGTTGATTCTCCCCCTGCGGCAGTTGTGACCGATGCAGTTTCAATGGCTCCATCAATGGATTCGGTATTGCTTGTCTCCAGATCAGGAAAGGTTCAGCAGAAGGTTGTTCAGGGAGTCTGGCAGAAGCTTCTCAGAACAGGCGCCCATCTCTCAGGTGCTGTGATGAACGATTTTGATCCTATCAGTTCATACACATCCTATTCCTACTACACCTACAGATATCAGTACTACTATTCAGGTAAATCCTAGCTAAGTTATTGCAGCATATGTGAATAAGCTAAGAGGCCCTTCGGGGTCTCTTCTTGTGTTTATAAAAGTTGGGGGATGAAATGGGATAGAATGGGATATTATGGGTTGACAGTGGGGCAAAGTGGGATAATGATAGCTGTGGAAGGGAACACTATGGCAGCTTTCATTGGCACCCACATTCATACGCTTGACGACAAGGGGAGAGTCAGCGTACCTGCACAGTTCAGAAAACGACTCACCGCAGAGGACATGTATCTGAATGTCGGGATGGAAGGGTGTCTTGTGCTCTATCCGTCAGAAAGATGGCATCAGCTTGAAGAAAAACTTCTGGAAATATCCAGAGGCAGCAGGAAAGCCAGGTATCTGAGACGGAAGCTGGCACAGAACCTGAGAGCGGTCAGCCTTGATTCCCAGGGAAGGATCTCTGTTCCGGCAGATCTTGCTGAAAAAGCCGGAATAACCGGTGAGGTCTTGTTCCTTGGTCAGATAGACCTGATGGAGCTCTGGCAGCCAGAACGGTACGAAGCCCATTGTGAGAGCCAGGAGATTCCATTGGAGGATATAGCCGAGGACTATGATCTGCCTCTTTAGGGAGTGCGATGATGGACTCAGGTCATGTTTCGGTAATGCCGGTGGAGATAATGGAATATCTCTGCGATGCCGCCCCTGGAACTGTTGTTGACGGTACTGCAGGCGGCGGAGGGCATACGGTACTTCTCTACCAGGCTTTTCAGGGTAATCCGGTTCTGGCTTTTGAAAGGGACCCTGACACAGCTGCATTTCTGCGCAAAAGATTTGCAGGGACCGGTGTTCAGGTTTTTACAGGGAGCTATACCTCAATTCCAAAGGTAATCAGCGAGAACAATCTTGCTCCTGCCACTGCTGCGCTTTTTGATCTGGGGCTCAGTTCCATTCAGCTGGATGAAGGTGAGAGAGGCTTTTCCCACAGACTTTCAGGCCCTCTTGATATGCGATTTGACAGAACTTCAGGAAAACCTGCCTGGGAGCACATGATGAGAATGACCGAGAAGCAGCTTGCCGATGTGATATACAGGTACGGAGAAGAGGGCAGGTCAAGAGTAATTGCCCGTGAGATAAAGCGATCAGGAAAAATAAGAACAACTGAAGAACTTGCCCAGGCTGTTCGCAGGGCTGTCAGGGGTAATCCTGTAAAACCTTTCTCCAGAGTATTTCAGGCACTGAGAATACTGGTGAACGAAGAACTTGAGCATCTGGAGAGAATGCTTTCAGAGATGCACCAGTGGACTGCCCGGGGATGCCGAATAGCAATACTGACCTTCCATTCCCTGGAAGACCGTATGGTGAAGCTCCACTTCAGAGACTCTGAGTTTTTCTCCAGGTTTGATCCTCCCTGGATGGTACCTTCAAAGGAAGAGATAAGAGCCAACTCCAGGTCAAGGAGTGCAAGGCTCAGACTGGGGGTGAGGCTGTGAGGAAGTACGGCAGAAGGCTTCTCATGGCAACAGCTGCAGGTACCTTCCTGGCATTTGCAGCCCAGCTGGCCAGCAGGAATTTTTACTTGACCGCATCAGTTGAACTTGCGTCTGAGGCTGACAGGACAGCTGAACTGCAGAGAACCATTCAGGCCCTGGAATCCAGAATTGCATACCTTGAATCTCCATCCAGACTGAGCGCTATGGGCAAACTGCTTGATCTCCATCCTCTGCCGGTAGAGAGCTTTGTCATGGCGGAGGTGGCAGAATGAGCTGGCAGGTAAACTGCATGGAGAGGGTTTCAGCAAGAATCAGTCTGATTCTCTTTCTGATTATTACTTTTCTCTTTCTCTCCGCTGCCAAGCTTGCAGGAATACAGATAATGCATCACAGTGAGTGTCTGGCACTGGCAGATAACCAGCAGTCTTATCAGGTCTCTGTGGAGGCTCTCAGGGGCTGTATTCTTGACAGAAACGGTTTTCTTCTTGCTGGAAATGTGACAAGCGCATCATTCAGCATATTCTGGCCCAATGTCTCTGAAGCTGAAGAGTGTCTTCTGGATAGTTTTGCCAGTGGTATTTCAGAGTATCTTGACTGCGAATATCCCCTCAGCCGAACCGGCAGTAATCTTGTTATTGCAAGTGATGTTTCATGGGAAGAAGCTGAGAATATCATAGCCTCAATGCCTGATTTTGTTGATTGCAGATATGTCACCAGAAGAACCTATCCCATGGGAGTATCCATGTCTCCGGTGATAGGAAGCTATACTGAGAATGCATCTCAGGGTCTGGAGCACCACATAGATGATATTCTCCTCGGTATTGATGGTTTAACCTGTTACCAGAGAAGCGAATGGAATGGTCTGAGAGCACTTGACGCGGAAGCAGACAATCAGGCGCCTGTTCACGGAAGGGATGTTCAGCTCACAATTGATGCCAGATATCAGGAAACCGCCCAGCAGATTCTTGAAGATGCTGTTGAAAGCTCTGAATCCCAGTGGGGAGCCATTGTTCTTCTTGATCCCTCCAACGGAGATGTGCTTGCAATGGCCAGCTATCCTGTTTTCAACCAGGATGGAACACTTGCTCGAAACCACTGTGTTCAGAGTTCACACGAACCTGGTTCGGTGTTCAAGGCCATTACTCTTGCAGCGGCAATTGACGGGGGATATGCAGATCTTGAAGATGATTTTGACTGCACCAAAGACTACATAGAGCTTTTCGGACACAGAATACATGACAGCCACCCAATAAGAGAAATACTAAGCCTGCGGGAGGTTATTGCCCGGTCAAGCAACATTGGCACTGTTCAGCTGGCAGAGCTGATACCTGACTCTGTTCTCTTTTCATACTGTCATTCCTTCGGTTTCGGGGAAAGAAGCAGAATTGATTTTCCCTCTGAACAGAGAGGTTCTCTTCCTGCACCTTCAAACTGGTCAGGGCTTTCCAAGGCCAGCATAGCCATCGGTCAGGAAGTGTCAGTGACTCCCCTTCAGCTGGCAGCTGCTTACGGAGCAATCGCAAACGGCGGAGTTCTCTACCGCCCCAGGCTTCTTCAGGCAACTTTTGAGAACGGAGTCCAGAGAGAACTTGCCAACTCCCCTGGACACAGGGTTGTCTCAACTGAAACTGCCGCTCAGGTGAGAAGCGTTCTGACCACTGTGGTGGAGACCGGTACAGGTTCTTCAGCAGCGGTACCAGGGGTGACTGTTGCAGGTAAAACAGGAACAGCTGAGAGACTGATTCAAGGTGAATATCTCAGTGCTTTTGCAGGAATGGTTCCTGCAGATAATCCGCAACTTGTCGCAGTGGTTGTATTTGACCAGCCTGAATACGAATACAGGTGGGGCAGTGCTCTGGCAGCTCCGGTATTCAGTCAGGTTGTTTCCGGTGTGCTTGCTACATCTCCTGAAATAGCCATTGGAGAGAGTGTCCCAGGTGATGAAATGATTGCTGCGGTGGTTGGAGGACGATAGCATGAAACTGAACGATATACTCAGGACAGCCGGTTATGCATCCATGCTGTCAGAATCAGATACGGAAATCACATCCATCACCAACGATTCAAGAGAAGTTAAGCCGGGAAGTCTCTTCGTAGCAGTCAGAGGTTACAGGTCAGACGGGCATGATTATGTTAAAAAAGCCATTGAAGCTGGAGCTGCAGCTGTGGTTGCGGAACGAACCCTTTTCGGAATACCTGTATTTGTAAACCCCGAGGGAGACAACAGAAAATTCCTTGCAGAAACATCAGCAGCTTTTTACAGGTACCCCTGGATGGATATGAAAACAGTGGGAATAACCGGTACAAACGGCAAGACCAGCACTGCCCACATGCTCAGGTGGATACTGGAGCAGAACGGTATTTCAACTGGAGTAATGGGAACAGTGGGACACATAGCAGGAGGGAAAGAGATTCCTGCTTCAGTTACAACCCCTGAATCTGTTCACATCGCACAATACATGAGACAGATGGCGGACTCAGGCGACAAGGTCTGCGTTATGGAGGTTTCCAGCCATGCAATTGCTCTGAAAAGGGTAAGCTCTGTCAGGTTCGACGCGGCTGTGTTCACCAATATATCACAGGATCATCTGGATTTTCACCTTGACATGAACGAATACCTGAATACCAAGCTTGAGATATTTAATCTGCTGAAGGATAAAGGCACGGGTCTGGCTGGTTCCTATGCTTCTGGAATCCCTGCTGTTCAAGGTGTGCGAACCTTCGGCACAGGAAACAGCGACTGCTACAGAATCTCTGATGAAAAAGTGTTCATTACAGGTTCAGAGTATACCCTTCACCTGAACAGTGAAGAAATCCCTGTGAAAGTGGCTGCCCCTGGAAGATTCAATGTGTTCAATTCAGCAGGGGCTCTGGCAGCAGCTGTGGAACTGGGAGTAAGCCCTCCGGCTGCAGCGGCAGCTCTGGAAACATTCACCGGTGTTCCAGGTCGAATGGAAGCGGTTAACTGCGGGCAGGATTTTCTGGTTGCAGTTGACTATGCCCACACACCTGACGCTCTGGAGCGGGTTCTTGAACAGGGAAAACAACTGGCTGAAGGAAAGCTCATCGCTGTTTTCGGCTGCGGAGGCGACAGAGACCGAAAGAAACGGCCTGTAATGGGGCACATCGCTTCTGAAACAGCAGATCTGGCTGTGGTAACCAGTGACAACCCCAGAACAGAAGACCCTGACAGAATAATACAGGACATCATGGAGGGAATAAACAGAAAAAATGGAATTGTGGTTCAGCCTGACAGATCACTGGCAATAAGGTATGCCATCAACCATGCAATGACAGGAGATGTGGTGATTATTGCAGGTAAGGGCCACGAGGACTACCAGATACTGGGTACTGTAAAGGTACACTTTGATGACCGTGAGAAAGCAGTTGAGGCTTTGAAGAACAGAGGGTGCCGATGAGATCACTGGTATCACTGGCAGCAAGGCTTGGGTGTCCTGCTCCTGAAGAGTTCTTGTTCCATAAGGCAATCATTGATTCCAGGGAAGCTGTTCCAGGTGCTCTGTTTTTTGCCCTTGCCGGAAGCCGGGCAGACGGTCACCGTTTTGTGCCTGAAGTCCTCGGTGCCGGAGGGGCAGCTGTGGTATCAGAAGGCGGCTTTACCGGTAATGTGCTTGAAGTGGATTCAGTGGAGGGCGCTCTGCTGGAAGCAGGGGCATGGGCAAGGGAGCCCATGGGCTGCCCTGTGGTTGGTGTTACCGGTTCCAGTGGAAAGACAACCACAAGAAAGATGCTTGCTCAAGCCCTTTCAGTAAAATTCAATACTGCACAGACTAAAGGCAATCTCAATAATCATCTGGGAGTTCCGCTGACACTTCTGAATACACCTGATGATGCTGAGTTTCTGGTTCTTGAGATGGGTATGAATCACCACGGTGAACTGCTGAAACTCGGTTGGGCTGCAAAGCCTGACCATGCTCTGATAACCAATATAGGCCGTGCCCATATGGAATTCTTTGAGTCCATAGAAGGAATAGCCCACGCAAAAGCAGAGATGCTTGAAACAACTGCTCCAGGTGGAATAGCTGTTCTTCCAGCCGGTGAGGAAATTCTGCTGAAAGTGGCCGGAGAAAAGGAATTGGAGATAATCACACACGGTGAAGATGGTGACTGCTGGCTGGACGGTATGTACGGCATGCCCTGGGGAATAAGGCTTGAACTTGGTTATGCAGGCTGTCACAACATGATGAATGCGGTTTCCGCCATTGCCTTTGCTGAAAGAATGGGAATTGAGCCCAGAGATGCTTTTAATGCCATAGCTGCTCTGAACCCCTCTGACGGAAGAGGGGCCAGATTCCTGTGGAGAAACAGAACTGTATTTGATGAAAGCTACAATGCGAACCCTGATTCAACTGCAGCCTGTCTCAGAGCAGTGGCAGCAGAGAGCAGAGAACCGCTTGCTGCCGTTCTCGGGGATATGCTGGAAATGGGTAACAGGGCAGTTGATTACCACAAGGAAATACTGATGAGTGCATCCGAAGAAGGCTATGAACACCTGATTCTTGTGGGTAAAAACTATGCCCAGGCGGCAAAAGATATCAGTCTGCCCTCTGTCATTCTTGCAGAGGACTGGCAGGAAGCGCTTGAACTTCTGAAAGCCAATGTGCCGGACAAGTGCAGGATTCTGGTAAAGGGAAGCCACTCAACAGGTCTGGAAAAACTGGTTGCGCAGATTCGAAAGGAAGGAGTCTGATGTTTTACTGGCTTCTTTATCCTCTGAGAGACTCTGCCTCATTCTTCAATTTGTTCGGATACATTACCATCAGAAGTGCAGGTGCCACCCTTACTGCCATGATTATCAGTTTTCTCTTCGGTGCCAGAATTATTGCATATCTGAGAAAAAAGCAGATAGGACAGGAAGTAAGAGATGACGGACCTCAGAGTCACCTGAAGAAGCAGGGAACTCCCACAATGGGAGGGCTGATAATTCTTCTTTCAATACTTGTACCTGTTCTTCTCTGGGGAAGGCTGGATTCCACAGCGCTTCTTGTTGTACTTGTCTCTACTGTGTGGATGGGCCTTATAGGTCTTATGGACGATTACCTGAAAGTGGTAAGACATTCTTCCAGGGGGCTTATAGGGCGTTACAAGCTTGCAGGTCAGGTTCTTCTGGGGCTTATCGCAGGTGTCTGGCTTTTTCTTACACCTCCCCAGCCGTCGGTTTCTACTGAAACTCCTGATCTTGTACCGTCTGTGAGAACCATTGATCTATCGGAGGATTCCGGTGAGATAACTATAACATCATCAGAGACAACAGTTCCCTTCTTCAAGAACATTCGTCTTGATCTTGGAATCTTCTATGTGCTTTTGGTGATGCTGGTTCTGGCAGGCACATCAAACGCGGTAAATCTTACAGACGGTCTGGACGGACTGGCCACTGGAGTAAGCCTTATTTCAATCCTCGCCTTCGGCGCTCTGGCCTATTTTCTTGGACATGCCAGTTTTGCTGAATATCTCCAGTTCTCTCACCTTCCAGGTGTAGGTGAAGTTTTTGTTTTTGCCGGTGCAGCAGGAGGTGCGTGTCTGGGCTTCCTCTGGTACAACTCTCATCCTGCGGAAATCTTTATGGGGGATACAGGTTCACTTGCTCTGGGAGGGGCCATCGGTTCTATGGCGGTGGTTACAAGGAGCGAGCTTCTTCTTGTTCTTACAGGCGGTGTATTCGTTGCAGAAACACTTAGCGTGATGATACAGGTTTCCCATTTCAAACGAACCGGAAAAAGGGTCTTCAGAATGGCTCCCATACACCACCATTTTGAACTTCTTGGCTGGTCGGAGACAAAAGTGGTTGTTCGTTTCTGGATAGTGGCAGCCATACTGGCTCTTCTGGCTTTGAGCACCTTCAAGATAAGGTAGGACGGTAATGATATCTATTCCTTCCGGAAAGGGAATGACTGCGGGAGTTGCAGGAATGGGCAGAAGCGGAGCGGCTGCATCAAGGCTTCTGGCCTCCTTAGGGTATTCTGTTGTCGGCTTTGACAGTTCCATGGAAGCAGCAAAGCCTGAACATGTCAGCAGACTGATAACAGGAGTTCCTTCAGCAGGAGATATAAACCAGCTTTCCATGATGGTTCTCAGCCCTGGAGTTCCGCCGGATTCAGAGATATGCAGAATGTGCCGTGATAAGGGAGTTCCTCTGGCAGCAGAGGTTGAACTGGCATGGGCGGCAACCTCAGCGGATATTCTGGCTGTAACAGGCTCCAACGGTAAGACCACCACAGTAATCTGGGCATCTCAGGTTCTTGGTTCAGATTCACGGTTTCACGGAGCAAAAGCAGCAGGCAATGTTGGCTATGCATTTTCCGATGCTGTTCTTGATAATCCGGACTGTCCTGTATTTGTTCTGGAACTGAGCAGCTATCAGCTGGAAATGATTCAGGATCTGAAAGCCAGTGCAGCAGTATTTCTGAATCTGACCCCTGACCACCTTGCCAGACATGGAACCATGGAAGCGTATGGTGATGCCAAGGCAAGAATATTCATGAATCAGAACAAGGACGATACCTCCATCCTTAATCTGGATGATCCAGGGCTTGAACGGTTTAAAAAAGACGCAGGGGGAAAAGTTATGCTTTTCTCAGCTGAAAAACCTGTTGAGCACGGAGCATGGGTGGACAGTGAAGGATATCTGACGCTCTCCATCAGCAGCCGGTCAACCAGGGTTATTCATAAAGACAGACTGCCTCTGCCTGGAAGACACAATCTCTCAAACGCTCTTGCAGTGGTGTGTCTCTGTGCTGCCTGTGGAATGAATCCTGAGGGTATAGGAGAGGCGCTTCCCAGGTTCAGAGGTGTTGCGCACCGCCTGGAAAACCTCGGTGAGCACAGAGGAGTACAGTGGATCAACGATTCAAAGTCCACCAATGTGGATTCTCTCAAGGTGGCTCTGGAGAGCATGTCCCGAAAGGTCATTCTTCTTGCAGGCGGCCAGGAGAAGGAGAGCGATTACTCGGTTCTCAGCAGCCTTCTCAGGGAAAAGACCTGCAGGATTATTCTCTTCGGCTCCGGTGGGGAGGCTCTTCAGAAACAGTGGATGAACACTGTACCGGAAGTGGTTGTGAACAATCTTGAAGAGGCTGTTGAAAAGGCCCTTGAGGTTGCCGCAGCTGGAGACATTGTTCTTCTTTCACCTGGATGCGCAAGCTTTGACCAGTACAGAAATTTCGAGGAACGGGGAGAAGATTTCAGAGAAATAGTAGGAGGAATTCAATGACCTCCGGAGTTGCAAGAGCAAGAACTATTCTGATATCTGTAACAGCAGTACTTGTACTTATTGGTATCTTTGCCGTTGGAAGTGCCAGCTCCTTCCTTGCCTTCAGAGACCACGGCTCATGGAGCCATTATCTCAACCAGCACATTGCAAAGCTGGTTGTCGCAACGGTTTTTGGTTTTCTTGCTGCGAAATGCCCTGCTGCCATACTTCGCAAAACGGCTGTTCCTGTATACATTCTCAGTGTTGCTGCAGTTGCTGTTACTGTGATCTTTCCAGATTCACAGATTGTTCATAAGGCCAACGGTTCCAGTCGCTGGCTTGATCTGGGCACAAATATTCTTCCTTCAGATTTTCTGAGGCTTGGTTTTGTTCTTCTCGCATCTCTGATGATATCCAGAGGCTCAGTTGACATAAGGAAATTCAGGGGATTTCTGTTAATATCTTTACTGGCTCTGGTTCCCGGTTTGATTACATATCTGCAGCCTGATCTCTCAGGCACTGCTTTTACCATTTTCGTCATGCTTGTGGTTCTCTTTGCAGGGGGAGCCAGATTTAAGCACCTGGCAATTCTCATAGGAGCAATTCTTCTTGTCGGAGGCTCCATGATAGTAATAAAAGACGACTATCAGCTTGGCAGAATACAGGCTGTTCTTCACAACTCAGAGGGCAACAGCGATGCTAATTATCAGCCTTATCAGGCCAGAGTAACCCTGGGCAGCGGCGGTTTTTCAGGGAGAGGGCTGGGGCAGAGCAGACAGAAACGGGGTTTCCTTCCTGAACCCCATACCGACTACATACTTGCTGTGATAGGCGAGGAAGCAGGTTTTATTGGAACCTTTACTGTTCTGGCTCTTTTCGGAGTTCTTTTTGGCTCGTGCCTTCACATTGCCCGAAAGGCTTCATCCGCGTTCGATGCCATAGCTGGAACAGGTCTCACCGCAGTGATTTTTACAGGCATGATGATACACACTCTGGTGAATACCGGAATGATTCCAGTTACCGGAATGCCTCTGCCGCTTATCTCATGGGGTGGCAGTTCAATGGTTGTTAATATGATCTGTATCGGTACAGTTGCAGGTATGGCTGGAAGGGCTGCGTCATGAAGAAACTGCTTATAGCAGGAGGTGGCACAGGAGGACACATCTCTCCTGCTCTTGCTGTGGGTTTTGCTGCGGAGAAGTCATTTCAGGTATCATGGCTTTCAACACCGAGACCTGTGGACAAAACAATGTATTCAATTGTAGCTGATAGAGTTACCGTAATGAATCCCCCCAGAATAGACAAGGGTATGAAGTTTCTTTTTCCTTTTACTGCTTCCGCCGCTCTTTTCAGGGCAATGGGGTACATAAGAAAGAATCGAATAGACATAGTTCTGGGAACTGGTGGCTATTCTGCCTTCTTTGCTTTGGCTGCAGCAAGGCTTATGGGCAAACCTGCCGCCCTCTTCGAGAGCAATGCCCATGCAGGCCGCAGTAACAGAATAGCTTCCAGATTCTGCAGATCTGCCTTTACAGGGCTTCCCGGAGGAGGAAAGGGGCTCAGGTGCGCCGTTCACCACACAGGAACTCCTGTCTCTTCTTCGGTGAAACGGATTCCAGGAAATGAAGCCCGCAGAATCCTTGGCATTCCTCTGGACAAACCTGTTGTACTCTTTCTGGGGGGCAGCCAGGGAGCAAGTGCAGTTAATGACCTTGCTCTCGGCCTCGGCAGTGAGTTTACAGTTCTTCTGCAGTGCGGCGTCAGGGACGAAGAGAGGGTAAGAAAAGCAGTTGCCGGAAGAACCGGCATTATTGCAGAAGCATTTCTGAATGATCTTTCACTTTGGTATTCAGCAGCCGAGCTGGCAGTTGCCAGAGCAGGTGGGCAGACTATTGCGGAATTGTCGGCCACCTCACTGCCTGCAGTGCTCGTTCCCTTCCCCTATGCTGCTGAAGACCATCAGACGGCAAATGCTGCCGTCGCTGAGAAAGCCGGCGCAGCGGTAATGATGAAGCAGAAGGGGTCTTCGCCTGAAAAGCTGTCGCAACTGCTGCACCGGCTTATCACCCATAGGAAAGAACTCAAACGAATGGAGCAGGCCATGGGGAATCTGTTTCCTGCTGAACCTGCAGAGAAGATAGTTGGTATTCTGAAGGAGATGGTTGAATGAGGGTTCATCTCATAGGTATCTGCGGAGCTGGAATGAGTGCCCTTGCCGCCTGGTACAAGGCTCTCGGAGCTGAAGTTACCGGCTGCGACGGATCTCCCTCTCCAGAGAAGGAAGCTTCCCTTGCGGAACTTGGAATAGCTGTTCAGAAAGGCCATTCCCCTGAACACCTGAAAGGCGTTGACAGAGTAGTGTTCACAGCTGCTCTTCCACCGGACACCTCTGAGCTGAACGCTGCTGCTGAAACGGGTATTCCTGTTCTCAGAAGAAGTGAGGCTCTTGCAGAGCTTTGCTCTTCCCATTCAGTGGTTGCAATTGCAGGAGCCCACGGAAAAACCACAACAACATCCATGGCTGGCTGGATTGCCCAGGAGTGCGGTCTTGACCCTACTGTTTTTGTAGGGGGCAATGTGAACTGCTGGAACGGAAATTTCAGACCTGGCGGAAACCTTGCGATAGTTGAATCAGATGAATACGACAGAACCTTTCTCAGGCTCACACCTGCCCACGCAGCTGTTACCAGCTATGCCCTTGAACACCTTGAATGCTACGGTTCTCCAGAGGCTCTTGAGTGGGCATTTCAGGCTTTTCTTGAGTCTGTGCTGCCTGGAGGTACTGTGATTGTTCCTGTTGAAAAACCAGGCCTTGGGTACTGGGCAAAGAGAATAGGCAGAAAAGTTCTCAGAAGCGGTTCAGGAGGAGAGATTGACGCAAAGCTTGGTGAATATTCCGGTTGGGGAGAAAAGTACACCCTTCTTGGACACAGAGGTTTTCTACCTGCTCCCGGAGCACACAATGTAAGAAACGCTCAGGTTGCAGTGGCGCTATGCAGAGCATTCGGTGTTGAACCAGGTGATGCTGTGGCAGCTCTGGAAAGCTGGCCGGGAGTATCCAGAAGGCTTGAAAAGCTCGGTGAATTCAGAGATACAGTTTTCGTTAGTGATTACGCCCACCATCCTGATGAAATGGCAGCTGCACTGGGATCCCTCAGAAAATTTGTTGACGGACCGGTTACAGTGGTCTTTCAGCCTCACCTTTATTCCCGAACATCACTTCTTCACAGGGAAATGGGTGTTGCTCTGAAAATAGCCACCAAATCCTATGTGCTGCCCATTTATCCTGCAAGGGAGCTTCCGGTGCCGGGGGTTGACTCTTCACTTGTGGTTCAGTCGGCAAGGAAAACAGGAGCAGACTGCTCACCGATTGAGCCTGAAGATTTGATGCAGGCGGTTGAAAATCTCACTGGAGGTGTTCTGATTTTCATGGGTGCAGGTTCGGTGGACAGATATGCCAGGGAGTTGTGCAGTAACCTATGAAAAAGAGAATCTGGATATCTGGAGTTCTGGTGATTGCTGCTGTGGTGGGAGTACTGATTTTCCGCCATGCTGAAAGAGAAGGACAGTTTGATCTTACAACGGTCAGGGTGGACAATTCAGGGCCTGTGGATTCCGCGCTTGTTGCAGAGGTTCTCAAACCTTTCTTCGGTGAATCACTCCTCTCTCTTGATCCGGATTCTGTGAGAAATGCAATTATGGAAATAGAAGGGCTCAGTTCTGTAACCGTTGAAATGCATTTCCCTAATTCAATGGTTGTGGCAATGGTTCCCAGGGCTCCTGTGGCACGAATACTAAATGAAGGTGGCTGGTTCCCTGTTGATATGGAAGGCAGAGTTCTGCCTTCTGCATGGGACAGCAGCGATCTTCCTGAACTGAGAATTCAGGGAAATCCCGATGAAGCATACATTGTTTCAGGCATTGATCTTCTGGTAAAGAATAATCTTGCCGAAGAAGTTTCAATTACTGTGGATAACTCAGGGCTGAAAGTCAGGGAGAGAGACAATCTGATACTGATGAGCGGACTCTCCACCAGAGCCGACTGGAACACCTGGACTTCATTGAGAGACCTTATTGGAGAAACCCCGTGCATTGTCGATCTGAGATACTCAGGGCAGGCAGTTGTCCGCAGCGGAGAAGGGACAGGTGTATGAGCCGTCAGAGGGTTCTTGCCGGAATAGACATAGGCTGTTCAGGGGTTAAATGCGCAATAGCGCTGGATACTCCAGGTGAAATGCCTGAAATCGCAGGAGTCGGTATTGCCCCATGCTCCGGACACATAAGACAGGGTGTGCTTATCAATGCAGGTGTTGCATCAGAGGCTGTAAGAAGGGCGGTAGAAGAAGCTGAACAGACTTCAGGGCTGGAAATAGAGTCTGCCTGGGCTGGAATTACCGGTCTTCATGTCCGTGGAATGCTCAGTTCCCACACGAACCAGATAAGTGAAAACAGAAATGGTGAGCCTGAAAAAATCACCTGGGATATGATAAGAAAAGTGGTAAAGGCTGCAGAAAACATTAATCTGCCCTCAGGCTGCCGGATTCTTGAACGAAAGGTCAGAGATTACTCTTTTGACGGATTTACAGAAATTCCTGAACCTCCTTTAGGACTCATTGCAGCTTCGGTTCAGGCAAGAGTTTTCACTATCTATGCAGACAGAATATCCACAGACAACCTTGTTTCAGTCATAGCCGACGCAGGGGTTGATGTGGAGGGAGTAATTCCATCTTCAGTTGCCAGTGCTGAAGCTGTTCTCAACGATGATGAAAAAATGGTTGGCACTGTTGTTGTGGACATAGGCGCTTCCAACACTGACATGGTAATCTTCCACAGAGGGTCACCTGTTTACATCTCTTCATTTGCAATGGGCGGCAACAGAATAACAAGCGACATTCAGAGCCTTGGAATCTCCTGGGCAGAAGCCGATAAGATTAAAAAAGAGAGTGTTACCGCCATAAAAATGTTTGCTGAATCCAAGGAGCTTTCTGTCAGAAAGGTTGGAGGACGGCGAAGCGTTTCCATAAGCCTTCCTGTTCTTGTGCAGATTGCTTCCAGCAGGGTAGAGGAGATGTTCAGCTATGTCTCAGAAGAGATAGTTGCTTCAGGACTGTCTCCGGAAAGCCTTACAGGGGGTATTGTGGTAACCGGCGGAGGTGCAAGAATGAACGGCATACTCAAAGCAGCTTCAGAGATAACAGGTCATCAGGTGGAACCGGGAGTTCCCAGAGGAATCACCTCAGACAGCAAACTTGTCTGTATTCCGGAGATGGCAACTGCTGTGGGTCTGGTGGTGCACGGAGCCGGAAGCAGTGGAACCGGCTTCAGTACAGGAAGAAAAACCGAGACCGGAAGAATGATAAGGAAATTCAGAGAATTTATAAATAAACTCAAGTAGGAGGAATAGTTATGGCAGCAGTATTTGATCTCAAAGAGGTAGGTGAGGATCTCAATGGCAGCATCCGTGTTATGGTTATCGGTGTCGGCGGTTGCGGATGCAATGCCATAACAAGAATGATCAGGGATCAGGTTAAGGGCGTTGAGTACATAGCAGTCAACACAGATCAGCAGGATTTCAAAGGATGTCTGTGTACAGAGCAGCTCCTTATAGGCAGCAGAGTAACCAGAAACAGAGGAACCGGAGGCAATCAGGAACTGGGCGAGCAGGCTGCTGAAGAGAGTGTTAATGCCATTGAGGATGTGATAAGCGGCGCAGACATTCTCTTCATAACAGCAGGCATGGGCGGTGGAACAGGAACCGGTGCAGCCCCTGTGATAGCCAGGCTTGCCAAAGACAACGGTATCATTACAGTAGGTGTGGTTACACTGCCTTTCGCCTACGAGGGTGCCATAAGGGCCAAGAGAGCAATGGATGGTATTCAGCGTCTGAAACGGGAACTGGATACACTGATTACCATACCCAATGACCGTCTTGACAGCGTTGTTGATGAAGATGCCACTTTCGACGAGGCAATGGGAATAGCCAACGGCGTTCTTTCCAATGCAGTTGAGGGAATCAGCAGCATCATCTCATGCCCAGGTGAGATCAATCTGGATTTTGAGGATATTCGAAGGGTTATTGCCAGTGGAGGCGGCGCCATGATGGGTACCGGTGTGGCAGTTGGCCCTGACAGAGCCGAGGAGGCTGCCAGACAGGCAATCTCAAATGAGCTTCTGGAGAACATCTCCATAGAAGGAGCCAGAGAGGTACTGGTAAACATCCACTCATCGCAGAAACTCAAGTACTTCGAGTTCAGCAAGGCACAGAAAGCCATTGCGGATGTGGTGGGAGACAATGTGGAACTGAGAATAGGTCGCAGCGTTGATGAGAAGATGGGCGATGAGATAAAGGTTACAGTAATTGCAACCGGTTTCGGCAGATCAGAAGAAAGTGCACCTGATGAGCTTTCTATTACAAGGGATCAGCCGACATTCCCTTTCAGCGCGGAACGAAAGGGAACAGAAGAACTGCCAAGGAGATTTTCCACCGGCAGTCCCGGCAGAATGAGCACCGGTGATGTTGAAATGCCCATTTTTCTCAGAAGGGATGTGGATTAAAGATAGTCAATAAAATGACGATTTTTGGGTGACTCCAACCTCATTGAGTATATTCCTGTTCAACTTTTGAACGGAGAGTAGAATTTTATGAGCCGCAAGTCAGCCAGTGACAAGTACGAAGAGAGAAGATGCCAGCTGGTAAATGCTGAGCAGAGGCTTTCTTCCGGCAATTCAGAAGGCGTTTTTGAGACCCTTGCAGCATTCCCCCGTGAGTACTCACAGGCCATGGGGCATCTGGGATTTCACAGGCTGTACAAGCAGCTGTCAACCTGGCCTGACACTGTCTGTGCCAGGGCTTTTATGCCTGAAAAGGACGAGTTCAACTGGCGTAAGCGGCAGGAAAGACCCATAGAAACCACAGATACAGGAAAATCCATAAAGGATTCTGATCTGCTGGTTTTTTTCATGCCCTCTGAGACCGACTGGATGCCTGCTCTGGAGATGCTTGAACTCTCTCGAATAACTCTGGAGAACCGGAACAGAGAACACAAATGGCCAATTCTTCTGGCTGCCGGCATGAGCGTTACAGCTAACCCTATACCACTGAGCAGTTTCTTTGACGCCTTCATCATAGGTGAGACTGAACCTACACTGGGGCCTGTGCTTGATATCATCAAAAGTCTTGGTTCCAGGCGGAGGCCCAAGGCTGAAATACTCCAGGGGCTCTCTTATCTTCCGGGCCTTTATGTTCCAGCTGTGCACGGCACAGAACCCAGGCATTCCATAATGCGTCAGTGGGCCAGTGCAGAGAGCGTGGGAGCGCTTACCGACACCGTTTCCGCCAACTCAATACTTCCTGATATGTATGTTCTGGAAATAGCAAGAGGCTGCCCTTACAACTGCAGATTCTGCATGACAGGATACCTGCTTCTTCCCTACAGGGAGCAGAGAGCAGAGGATCTGGAGGAGAAGATAAAGAGTTTTCCTGAGGGAAACACAGTGGTGTACACTTCCTGTATTCCTGAAGATCACGAAGAGCTTAAAGACCTTATGCGCATGTCGAATAAAGCAGGTCTGAATGCCAGAATCAGCTCTCACATGCGTGAAACTCCTGAGCTGGCAGAAGAACTGCCAACCATAATGGATAAGGAAACCCTGCTCCTTACTGCGGAAACAGGCAGCGAGAAACTCAGAAAGATTATTGGCAAGTACAGAACAAACAGCAGCTACTTCAATGCTGTCAGAAAGAGACCAAAATCCATAAAGTCGGTTCAGATAAATCTTCAGCTGGGATTTCCTTTTGAAACAGATGAACACAGAGCAGAGAATATTAAGTTTGTAAAGAAAATCAAATCAATCACAAAGCTTCCGCTTAAGGTAAGAATCGACCAGTTCATTCCCAGGCCCTGGACAGCTTTCCAGTGGTCACCAATGGCAGGGCTGAGGGATGTTAGACAGCATCTGGCTGATCTGAAAACTCAGCTGAACAAGCTTGGCATAGAGGAAATCAAAGGCTTTGACCCCAGAGAAACCCACATTCAGGCACTTCTCATCAGAGGCGACAAACGGGTTGGAAACGCCCTTGTCAAAAAACTTGAAGGCGTGGGCTGGAATACCGCCTTCGAGCATGCAGGCATAGATATGAGTTCAGTCTTTGAACCTTCAAACCAGGAAACCAGGCTCCCATGGGAGTTCCTGAACATGGGCTTCGGCTACACCAGACTCGCCAGGGAATTCCTCATGGCACAGGCAGCCAACGAAGACAACCCTGAAGAAGAGGAAGAATTCTAGAAATACCGCTTCCAGCCCTGTGGAAGCTATGGAACCCAATCACCGATAGTGCCAACAGCAGTAAGCCTATAGCGCCGAAGACCAGCCTTCCTTCGCTTTCCAGCATTCTTCCTTCATCTACAGTTCATACCGTAATAAGCCCATAGAACCGTCAACCCCGGTGGTTCAATCATGGTCTTTGCCCTCTGGGTCCCTTCCGTAGATTGATGTAAACCGGCTTGAGGTTCAAACTCCTTTAGCTGGAACTGAAAACCCATCACACAGCCGCATAAAGGCAACCGGAATCATTCCTTCTTTGAGCTGAGAATCAGTTACGCATTCGAGTAAAGCCATTTCGAAACAGGCAGAAACAAAAGCTTCAGCTCTTCAGAATTCAGAGAAAGCGATCGGGAACAAGATACAACTGACCCGAAACCCATAGAACCATCAAACCCGGTGGTTCAATCATGGTCTTTGCCCTCTGTGGTCCCTTCCGTAGATTGATGTAAACTGGCTTGAGGTTCAAACTCCTTTAGCTGGAACAGAAAACCCATCACACAGCCGCGTAAAGGCAACCGGAATCATCTCTTCCCCAGAGTTGAGAATCAGTTACGCATTCGAGTAAAGCCATTTCAAAACAGGCAGAAACCCAACAGAACCCATGGAACCGATAGACCCTCAGCCTTCAGATAACCAGCAGAATCAACCCTGTCACAGCTCTTACAACCGCAGCACTGAGGTGGAGTCTTCAGGTAACCAGCAGAATCAACCCTGATACCGTAAAAAAAAGAGTCTCAACAGCATATTCTGAAACCGGCAGAATTGACAGAACCGATAAGAAAAGGGGGGAAGCGATTCCCCCCCCCTGTTTGATAGCGTTTCAGCCGATCTAGCCCTTTACAACCTTGCCGCTCTTGATGCAGGTTGTACATGCTTTGATCTTTTTAGGCTTACCGTCGATAACTGCTCTCACACTCTGAAGATTAGGCTTGAAAATATGCTTTGTCTTCTTGTCAGAGTGGCTGACTCTGTTGCCGACCGCAGGTCCCTTACCGCATATATCGCACTTCCAGGACATTGTTGTCTCCCTTTTCGTTTTCTAATGAGAGAGATATATAGCAAATCCACCGCGCAAAATCAAGCTGGAACCTCATAAGCGGGAAATTGTATATATTTCAGATTCTGACAGTGGGGGCGACAGGTCTCGACGGGTACGGAAGTGGCTTTTCAGGAGCATGCCGAGGTTCCACCGGCCTCGTTAAAAAGGTGGGAATAGAAATAACTGCCGCATAAATTGCGACAGCTGCCCGCATAAAGGGCAGCCGTTCCTCCGGTGTCGTGTTCTCGGACCCGGAAGGGGCGTTGATCAGAGAACTGGCCGCCAACCCGTGTTTTCCGGGGGAATCGGCGAGATTAATGAAAACTGGTCCAGGCGTGGTTGTCCGCACCTACCGCAAGGATGAGAACTAAAAGCGGACTAAGCATGTAGTGCCTGTTCAGTCCCCGTAAACGGACGCGGGTTCGAATCCCGCCGCCTCCACCATTGAGAAAAAAACAAACCGTTTCTCAAAAGCATTCTATACAGTATGACTGCTTTCTTTCAGGTTATTCGAGTACATCACAAAGCTAATCCGGGGCTTGGTGCTGAGTTTTCAACCATTTACAGCGCAACATTATAGTGCTATATTAAAGGTTCGTAAGTGCACACAAAATGAGCCATTCAACTTAAAACCCCTGCACCTGGAGATTCAATTGTATCAGCATAACTCTCGTCAGATTGAAGCCTTCAAGACCCCGTTCAGAACTTCGCTGAATACTGAAAACAGATGGGTCAGGCTCTTGAAGCTGATTCCATGGGACAAAGTGGTGGATGTCTATGTTAGTCAGCCCGAAAGGAAGAGAAAGGGGCAGAGAGCCTGCACAAGCCGTTTTGCGTTCGGTGTATTGGTTACACAGGAAAGACTGGGGTTTACTGACAGAGGAACTGTTGAAAACATACAGGAGAATCCATACCTTCAGTGGTTCATAGGGCTGCAGAAGTTTCAGATAAAACCTCCTCTGGATCACTCTCAGGTGTGCAGATTCAAGAAGCGGTTTTCTGCGGAAGCCATAGCAGAGAACAACAATGAGATCATCAGGGCTTTCCGCAGGAAGAACACTGATATCGACATACACGACGGAGATGCTGAAGGTGGTTCTTCTGACATTGGTCAGCTTCTCGCTGATGCCACTGCCCATCCTTCAGACATAACCTTTCCCACTGACCTGAAGCTGTTGAACAAGAGCCGAGAGCTTTTGGAGAGTATGGTTGATCTGCTTCACTCAGAGCTTGAGCCGGGTTTTCGGAACCCATGGACTTACCTGCAGAGAGTTCGCAAGGTCTTTCTTTCGGTACAGAAGAAGAAACAGCCCGGAGGCAGCCGACTGAGGAAAGCCCGGCAGCCTGGATATGTTCGCAGGGATCTTGCTCATGTTGATTCTCTTCTTGAAGAGGTTGGTTTTAAGGCACTTCCCATGGATCTTTACCGTTGTAATGCTTGTGTACTGTATTTCCTGGTTAATGATACACAAAGTTGTTTGTCGCTTACAGAATGTCCACAAACTCTTTTGCAGGTTCTATGTTCCGTTTCAGTATCCACAACGCCAATTTTGGTCTGTTTTTCGTGGTTGAAACCAATGCGGTTCAGATTCTCAAGCAGGCTGTGATTTTTGATGTAAGGAGTTTGTGATGAAAAAGAAACCACGAATGGACACGAATAAACACGAATCAGGTGGCTCCACGGGACACACAGAAAACAAGGAAGAGCGTCGCTTGACAACACGAGACGAGCTGACGGAATTTTTTCTCTATACGGCTCCAGATGGACAAGTGAAAGTGGAGTGCATTCTGCGCGATGAGACTATCTGGCTGCCTCAAAAGCGCATAGCGGAATTGTTCGGTGTCGGTGTGCCGGCTGTTTCCAAGCATCTTGATAACATCTTTTCTGATGGTGAGTTGCAACGCAAAGCAACTGTTTCCATTTTGGAAACAGTTCAGCAGGAAGGCTCCCGCCAGGTCAGAAGAAACCTGGAATTCTACAATCTGGACGCCATCATTTCCGTTGGTTATAGGGTCAATTCATCCAAGGCCACACAGTTCCGTATCTGGGCTACGCAACTGATAAAAGAATATATCACCAAAGGCTTTGCCATGGATGATGAGCGACTGAAAAACGGTCATTTTTTCGGCAAAGATTATTTTCGTGAACTCCTGGAACGGGTTCGCTCAATCCGTGCTTCCGAACGCCGTATTTATCAGCAGATAACCGATATTTTTACAGAATGCAGTATTGATTATGATCCAAAATCAGAAACCACCCGAAAATTCTTTGCCCATGTACAGGATAAATTTCATTTCGCCATCACCGGCCACACTGCGGCAGAAATAATTTACTTGAATGCGAATGCAAACAAACCGTTGATGGGAATGCAGACCTACAAAAACGCGCCTGACGGGCGTGTGCTGAAATCCGATACAGCCATTGGCAAAAACTACCTGCGGGAAGATGAAATCAAAAAACTGGAGAGGACCGTCAGCGCTTTCTTCGACTACATTGAGCGCATCATCGAAAACCGTACCACCTTTACCATGGAGAGCTTTGCCGAAAGCGTAAACCGTTTTCTGGAGTTCAACGAATACCAAATTCTTGAAGGGTATGGCAGTATTTCCCGCAAACAGGCAGAAGAAAAGGCTTTTGCTGAATATGACACATTCAACAAAACTCAGCGCATAGAATCAGACTTCGACAAAGCTGTTAAGCAGATCGAAGCCTCAATAAAAGAATGCTATAATGAGTAATGATTCTTGCTCATGGTGTTTTTGGGGGTTGAAAACATCTGTACCTGTCTGTACCTCCTGTTTTTTGCAAACTGTTTTAGTAGATGATGCATTGGCTGTGTCACTAACGGATCGCATCAACAATGAGTTTTCCCATCAAGCGGGCGTATTTGAGAGAAGTGTTTTACCTGTTGATGTTCCGGAAATGAAGACCGCAGCAAACTTCATTTTGTGGAAAACCAAGGAAAAGGACCCCGAGTAGCAGTATTCAGCTTTACTCCAGAGTATTGGCGTAACCGAGGAAGCTGCTGAAGAGCTTCAAACAATAGTGGAGGTTCAATGAAAATTCTCCACACATCAGACTGGCATTTAGGGCGGTCGTTGTATGGTCGGAAGCGTTATGAGGAGTTTTCTGCTTTTCTGGACTGGCTGGCTCAGACTATTGAGGATGAAAAGGTTGATACGCTGCTGGTTGCAGGTGATGTGTTTAGTACCGGTACGCCTGGAAACCGGGCGCAGGAGCTTTACTATAGTTTTCTATGCCGCATGGCAGCATCCTGCTGCCGTCATGTTGTGGGTTGTTGCCGGAAATCATGATTCACCGTCATTTCTGAATGCTCCGAAGGAACTGCTCCATGTGCTGAATGTATATGTAGTCGGTTCTATTACAGATGATCCTGCAGATGAGGTATTTGTTCTTCAGTCAGGGGGTAAGCCGGAAGCTGTTGTCTGTGCAGTGCCGTATTTAAGCTCTATGCTGCTGCAGCGGAGCTTGCAGGAGTTTCAAACCTCTTTACAATACTTGAGAACATGCCCCATATCGGGAATGCCTGAGGGATATGACATCGGCCATCTGGAGAAAGACAGGGATCGCCTGAAAGCAATGTTTCCGGCAATGAATACAGAATGAAAACGCTTCTTCTGATCAGCAGGGGAGCCAATGATCTCGGATCAAACAGAACTGAGTCTGACCAGATTGTGAATGGTTTGCGCAGGAGGGGTATTCCTGTCAGATACATTTTGAAAGAGGATGAGGCGCACGGTTTTTTCAAAGAAGAGAACCAGTTCGAATTCTGCCTGGCCATGGAGGAGTTCCTGACGGAGCATCTTCAGTAAGGCAGATAGACAGCTTCCGGCAGAAACATCTTTCCACCATTTTGTACTTTTCCGTAAGCTCCTTGAAAAATACCGAAATATGACGGTAACTGATTAGTAGACACCTGAACGGTGTCAGGCTGCTGAGGTTATAGTCATGTAAGTACTAAAAAAGCTCTGTAGGAAGGGCAGAGCAGCAATACGCAAATCAGAATTTATCGAGAGGAGCTAAAATGGCTAAAGAGAAACGCAGGAAGCCTTCTTTCAGGATTGAGTTTCTGGAGGTGGAGGATCAGAGCTGTCCAAAACAGCGCAGTAATCCCCTTGCCGGTGTGACAGGCTAACAAGTTAGAGCGTTCAATTTCAGATTCTCGTGACCAGGCCTCCTTTCGGGGGTTTTTCTGTAAATGATGAACTTCAGCTGTCCAGGATTCAGATTCCCAGCTTGAGCTGTTGTGGCTCAGGTTCAATTGGTGGAGACCCGAACGGATCCTTCAACCACTCGAGTAAGTCTCTGTAAGTAAAGAGGTTCATTCGCAGCATCGCTGCAAGATTAGAGAATGACCACCCACCTTCAGACAGATAGTGCAC